>NZ_SIJB01000016.1 GCF_009910845.1 Chengkuizengella marina
TTAAATAGCGAAAAAATAAAGAAGGCAACTGCTTTTCCTCCCACCCCTGAAGGAGTGGGTTTCCAAGCCGAAAAGTATATGATATTTCACTCCCACGCTGTAAATAAAAAAAGGAAAAAGAGAGAATTTTTCAAATTCTCTTCCTCCTTAATTATTTATTTAAAATAAAATTTAGTTTACTTTGCACCTGACATCATTTTTTGAAAGTAGATTAAATATTACGCTCGTGCCTCAAACCCCAAAGCATTCTCAACAATGATTTCAATCAAAAGCTCATTCTCATAATCAATCTCAACTTCTAAAGACTTTAATCTAGAAATAATAGCTGTAATTGTTTCTTGTTTTATATATTCTAAATCTTCACTTTCATCAACATCTTGAGCATACAATATAATATCTCGAATTGCATCGAATACTGACTCGAACTTTTCTTTATTATCAACATCAACGTTTTTACTTACTATGATCTTTACAAACAATAAAAGTTGATCTGTTAATTTAATAGAATCATGGGTTACATAACCTTTACTCTTCAAATATGGATATAAAAATAATCCAATAACAATTATTACAACACTAATTAATATAATCCAAACTGTTTCCATTATTTCTCCTCCTTATCGTTATCACTCAATCTATCTAACATGACGAAGAACAGCCAAGGCATATCATTGATGACATCTTGAGGTTTTTCAGAAACTTTCTTCTTCCAATCTTCAGCGTTATTTACTAAATCTTTCTTATTCAAATTATCAATAGCTTGATGTGCTAAATTAATTTCCCAATCTTTTAATTTCATTATAACTTCCTCCTTAGATAAACATTCATAATATTCCTTGATTACATCCTTGAGTAATTGATCATAAGATTTTCCCAATTTTGAAAGTGAATTTTGGGGATCAGTTTTTCTCTGAGGATCTAAAATATGATGTCCAACAATAGCTTTTGATGGATTCAATCCAAATTTGTAGCAAATATAAGCTAGTATCCAAGCATATCTTTTATAAGATTCTTCATTACTGATATTTCCTCGTTTATATGAATAGCAAAGCTCAACACCGATAGCAATATCATTGGCATCGTCTCCAAATAATTGATTATCCATCGTTTTTTGATACTGAACATGCCACGCCTTTTCTGGTGTTCCTGTTAATGCTGGAATACACTCATAAATCCCAGTGTGATCCACAAAAATATGAGCAGAAGCACTCATTATATTTCTAGAATTCTCATAATATTTAATATTCTGTAAAGCTGTTGAACCATCATTTCCAGTATCATGAGCAACAATAAACCCCACTCTTGGCATCTTGATTCCTGAACGCCTTTTTGTGCCAGAAGTGAGGTATTTCTTATTAATTGAATATTTCATTTTGAAACTCAAACTTAATCATCCCTTTCTTTAAATTGGAATATCGTTATCTCCTTCTTTTTTTGATTTATTAAAACCACTTATTGCTTCCTTAGCCATGTTAAAAGCATTTATTCCTGCTATTGCATATATCAGAGTACTCATAAAAGTAAGTAAATTATCTGAGATATCACCATCTAATACATACATCGTTAATCCGAAGAATGATGAAATTAAAAATATTAGAATTAATGCACTAACCTTTACTTCATCAACAGAAAAGACCTTATCAAATAAATTATTCATTTAAATCCTCCCTAACCAAGTGTTTCTTTTAGTAATATCGTTAAAATAGAACCCAAAATCCCTATTAAAAACCAAACTGATTTTGACCAAAGTTGCTCCCATTTAGTTGTTGAACCTTCTCTAAACTTCTCTAAATTTTGTGTTAATTCATTAATCTCTTTGTCTCGACTTCTGAACATTTCATTAATCTCATCTCTAGGGATAAAAGTCTTATTCCAGGTGTCTAGCTTGTTATCCATTTTCATTATCAAATCACGCATTGCCTTAATCTCAGCTTCTAACTTTGCCAGTCTCTCAATATCTTGCTTATCCATTTCAAATCAATTCCTCCAATTTATGGTCATAGTAAATCTATATAAAAAGAGTAGCGAAAAAAAGCCACTCTTTGAAAAAAAGCGACTGATAAAATCGGTATTTTATCGAACGAATCAAGCTACATATTCTTCACCTGTAATCTCCAAAAACTCAGCTTCAGTAATCTTTTCTCTCTCAACAAAAACCTTCACCTGGTCAATGGTATAATACTTCGGATAATATCGCTCAACAATCTTTTTCCAATCCATTAAATGACACCTCCCTCAACAAGTGATAATGTAAGTCCAGCTAATTCACTTTCTAGTTCTTCAATCTGATTTTCTTTTTCAAGTGAATCAAGAAACTGTGTAGCATTTTCACTTTCTAACTCTTCGATTTGACTCTCCTTTTGTAAAGAATCAAAAATGAGATTTGCATTTTCTTCTTTTAGTAATTCAAGTTCATCTTCCGTTGTAAGGGGTACAGGTCTAGATTTAATATCCATTACATCATCATAAGTAAACTTAGTCATATGAGTTTTAAAAGTGATTACTTCAGTAACCTCAATATCTTCATATGCAAGTTCTAATTCTTCTGTCCATTCTTCGTGATCTTCGGTGATTTCAAGAGGTTCTTGATCTTCATAGTTTGTTATAGTTTCCTCGATTTCTTTGTAGTAGAGTAGGTTTTCCTCATCATCCATTTGATGGACTTCTACTTGGTCGGCAGTAAAGAGTGGAATCATTTGACCTGTAGGGACTTGCCCCCAATAGAGTAGGTTTCCTTCATCATCCGTTTTGTGAATATCATCGTATGTCTCGGTTTCTTCATTCCACACTTGCTCAATGACGGGTTCATCGGTAAATTCTATAGTTTCGCCCTTGACTGTTTTTTCGTATGTCTTTTGGTTTCCTTGGTCATCTAGTAAAGGTATTTGAATTGTCTCTATATTCGTCACTGGATCATCCGTTGTTTCAGTAGTTTCAATTATCTTAGTGATTGTTTCATTCACTTCTAACTGAGGTTGAGAAAGCAAGTATAAAACGTTACCTTCCTCGTCAAACTTTTGTTTCTGTTCAATGTTATAGATTGTTTTTTGTGCATTTTCTAAGTACACATTTTGGATTGCATATTCAAAAGGCTGTGGATCTCGATTGAGTCCCACAACCTTGTTAGTGCTTATGCTTATAATTACAGTATCCATTTTACACCTCCTTGATTAGTGGATTTCCTGTAATTTTGTAATCTGCTTCTTCTGAATTATGTGAACTTCCACCTGAGATACATATTGCATCATTCCCATAACGTGTTCTAACTCGTAAATAGATTTCTTCATTTATTACTACAAGACCAAAAATTATAGTTAAATGTGGGATTGGATATGCCAAATCTTGACCAATGAAAGCTGGTAAACTGCTATTAATGGAACCAATAGTTGCACTTTGAGAGTTAAGCCAAGAATTAATTATTGGAATATGAATAAAAGGCATGTCTGCATTACCATAACTAGAATGATTTTTTAACTCAACTTTTTCATTCAAAAGCAAATAATCAAATACATCAGTTCCTTTAGGGAGTATAGGTGAAAGGATTTTGATTTTTGATTCACTGTCAGTATACTCCCTATGATGAATATCCCCTGTTCCTCTAGTTGTCACAACCAAATCATTAGACAATGTTAATATCTTACCTTCTTTAGTTTCTAACCCTTGATACGGCACATGGTCATACCAAAGAGCCACACTATCCGTTATTCCTGTGCGGTAATCTCTAATGAGATATTCTAGTTTTATCTCCTTTGTTTCTTTACGGACTTTGATGACGTTGGATTTGACGTAGTCTATTTCTTCGCTTAGTTCTACGTCTAGTTTGATGTAGTCGGTGTATACTATACTGTCACTGTTTACTCCTGCTGGATGGGTACTGTGGACTAGGATATAGACTTTTTGGTTGTTGGTGGTAACATTTACTGAACTTCCATCCCCTAAGCTAGATATTGTTGTGCTAGGAACTGATGAATTGTTTGAACCACCTGAATACTCAAACCAAGAGCTTATATCATTACGCCAATACATTATTTTTACCCCATAAGCCAATCCACCACTCCCATCATCACCTTGACCGTATCCAGTCCATGAAACGGTGAGTTTACGGATAACTTCTTTTAGTTCTGATAGAGATAAGCCTAAGTGGGATAGGTCGAATTCGAATAAATTGGCTCTATACGAATTATCATTTGTAACATAATTACTAAGTAAATTACCATCCATTTTAGATAAAGAATTATAATTATAATCTGTTAATTCAGTTACAAAATCAGAAGGTGTTAGGGTTGTGATATCTGTCGCTTCTAAATTGTATGCTTTATGCGGTACACTAATATCATCCCCTACGACTTTCCCCAAATAGTTTAACGTGGGTTTAGATTTTCGCCCTGGTGTCCATGTTGGGTTAGGATTGATGCCTTTTTCTATTTTGAAATTAGAACATCTTAACATAGGTGTTCTATCAGGTATATCTATATGTTCCTTATTAAGCGCCCAACAATAGAAATAATTTGCAGTACTATTCTTATCAAACTTTTTAGTAACATATATTCTTCGCTTTTCTCCTTTTTTCATAGTTGTTTGCGTTTCAGTAGAGCCTGCTATATTGTCATAAAGATTAACTGAATAGCGAAATTCTTCATCATATAAGGCTTCTATAACCGCAGAATATGTCACATATTCATTTAAAGGAGGGTTGTCAATATAGTTCAAAAAACCGATAATAGCATTATCATTTCCGTCCGACTTATAGGAAATTTCTATTACTCCTTTATCAACTGCATCTACATAAGAGCTATTATCGTAAATATAAAATCCTTTCACATCCACAGGAAATGCCTGATTCGTTGTCAAAAGGTTCTCAGTCATCACTGGAAACTCATTTTCTGGAACATGTACATCATATCCTGTTTCGGATACATCGACTTGGATTTCCAACTCAACGTAATCTGTATAGATGGTAGATTTTACCTTAAAATCATAAATAGCTTCTTGGCCTGCTGTGACTCTTGCTGTATCATTAATTCTTTCTAAAGTAAACTGGATTCCATTTACATCAACTACTTTCCAAAGATTTTCACCAGATTCCGTATGAGAAAGATAATCTCCTATTTTCACATAGTCTCTTATATTTTCTGAAATAATGTACGTTCTTTCTTCCCCTGTTTCAATTGTGTCATCTATAGGAAATAATAGTGATGTTTTTACATCTACTGCTGGATCGGTGTAGGTTAGATAGTGGGCAAAACCATTATCATCAATATATTGCGGATGATTGTTCATATTTACAGTAAAATCAATTTTTGTTACAGCACTATTTGTATGAGTGGCAGGCTCGTAAAAATACCATGAATTATCATCATTTCTCCACCCACTTAAAATAGCCTTATTCCCACTAGGACTCCAACCATATCCCCACCAATTACATGCTATTCTATATATCCTATCCTTCAATCTTTGCACCTTATCTTCAATTGTCACGCAACCTTCAAAAAAACCTTCGCCTAGTTTGTCGGTGATGGCTCGGATGATGTTGAAGGAGAATATGTGTTGAGTTTGATTTAAATTTATCTCTGTTGCTGAATCATATGATATATTATCATGTTTACTTATTTCTCTATAATTAATATCCGTAATCTCATGTGTAAATTCATCAGGACTGTATAAATGCTCACCATTTCCAACGGCCTTTGTTATATGAGGGTTTAAGTCCGTATCCCCACCATATTTCCCCTCAAAATTAGCCTTAATCGTCACAATACCCTCATCAGATTTAACTAACTTCTGCTTATTCACTTCACCTTCCAGCACTTCAGTTGGTACATGTTCAATTCCGTTTCCACCTGCATAGTTAATACTATACTCAATCAAAATATCTGCTGTATTATCACTTGGCGGTGTGTCTATAGTATAGGTTGCTTCACTTGTTGCTAGATTTGTCCATGTTCCGATGATACCATCAGCTTTGACCTTTGGAGTTGATGTGTCTGCTGTGGTTTCTACTATCCAATAGGTGCTTATGTCAGAACTGTTGTATTCTACATCCGTTGAAACAATATTATTGTCAACGTCTATATCAATTACAGTAATGGTTAAACTATAATCTATTTCGTAGTCTGGTTGCCAAAGATTATAAGTGTCTCCTATGGAGAGTTTCGACACATCAGTTACTGTGAATTTTGTAGAGTCTACAGTTAAATCTTTGTGAGTTTGACCATCTGCATAGCTAATAATCTTAGTTAATGCTGTATCTTCATCAATCACACCACTAACAATACCATCATAACCATTAATTTTAATCGTATCTCCTGATATCCATTCACCCTCAACACTTTGTGCAACCTCTATATGTGGTAAATGTCCATTAGATAAAACTTCTATTTTATCGGACACTTTTTGACTTGTTTGTGCATCGGATAGGATGCGTTTTTGGTCGGTTAAATCGAATCTAGTATTTATTTCTCCGTTGGCGTAGTCGTATGGAACGTACCATTTTCCATGTGGGACGAATACTGGATTAGGCTGCTCACTTATGGAAAGACTTGGTGCATTTATATAAGCTGTAAAATCATAAGTGTTATTTCCATTAGGTCTGATATATAAACGTGCATCGCTCCCTTGTATCGAAAAAGTAATACTATATTTAATCCACCCATTTTCTAAAGATTTTTTATTAGAAGATATTATTGATAGATTGTCATTATTATAATAATCAATTGATTTTTTATCTTCCCACCCTTTTCCATAGAACGAAAAAGTGTATATTATCCCTTCTATGTGCTTAAGAACTAGATAAGTCCCTTTGTTCATTGGATTATAACCAGTATTTCCTGTATTGGTTGCTTTTAATTGCTGTGATTTTGTATTCGTAATATAAAATATATCATTTACTATGTCATAATCAGTAGCATTATAATTTCTAAAATCGGAACTAAGCGTGTCGACATTATTAAATAGTGGGTCTTTAAGTAAATTCTCAACAATATTAGGATAATTATTCACATATGGGAGTTTTTTCACCAATTCCTCACCTGTGAATTCAGGGTCAACATCTATTTTATCGTAGGTTTCTTTATTTATTTCATATACTGCAAAATCTTTACCGTAACCATATTCGCCGTCTATGCCATTAATATAAACATGGGGATTAATACGAGTTGCATCACTTTTAAAACTATCAGGTTCTAATTTTACATATGAATATTTAAACTGTGAATCAGTTACCAATGCACTACTTCTATAGTCTCCACTAACAACATCTCCATCTACATATAGTTTTGTGCTTGTTGCTGTCCCATTTTTTATTTGTGCTATAACTAGATAATAAGAATTTTCATTTACTACATAACTAGCATGATAAGCAGTTGCAGTAATATCGTCATTTATTTCAACTTTTATTAAATCATCTTCTAAGGTTAAAATAGACCTAGAACCATTATTGATCCATCCATCTATTCCATTTTTAGAGATATCTCCATGAACTCCTATTAAATTAACCAATTCCCTAGTAATCCCATCATTACCTAACACCTTTACAGCTTGCAACTCAGGTTCAACATAACTAGGAGCTTTCTCCAATCCAAAATATTCTTTTTTCATGTCGACATTTCCGTTTTTACCCTCTAGCAAACGATTAAATTCTTCTTGCATAACTTTGTTGTAATCTACACTTGTAAGGGATACTTTGTGGCGTAGGTCGATGACGTCACGTTGATCTATGATGTTGGAAAATAGATTGTCTGGTCGGTCTGAGGTGTAAATGTAACCTCTTGCATCAGTCACACCACTGCTGCCAAAATGTTCTATGGTTATTTTGTTTGTTCCATCTTTAGATAAGACCTTAAACCCCCAAGTTGTATCATTAGAGTACCAAGTATCACCAACCACAACTTTTCCATAATCTAATTCTGCTATAGATATTTGCCTTACTTCATTATCATTTAATGTTGGGGAAAAAGTGTAATCTAGTACATAATACTCCCTAGCACCATTCGTATTTTCAACGCTATATCCTCCACTGTTTCTACGTTTAATACGAAACATAGGGATGGCATAGACGTAGCCGTCTGCTGTGAGTAAGGCATCTTTTGAAGTATCAGAACCATTACCAGCAATAAACATTCCTAGATCGTTGAAATGTAAAAAATACTCTGAATCATGATGTGTAGTAGCATGTGGGTTATTATATATACTTTCACCAAAAAACATATACATGGCATTGTTTGGACTGATAGGTTCAGAGTTTCCTCCTTGTGGTTTAACTAACTCATTTTTTTCTGAATAATTAATGATATTATGATCAAAAATTCCTTCAGAATAAGTTTCAAAATCAACCCCTGCAACACTTCTAAACCTCCAACTCATTTCATATCCATTACCCTCTATAGGAAAGTATGTTTCAAAGAAAACAAGATCCTCACGTATTCCCTCCGTTGGTGCAGGTGGTAAATCTATAATCGTTCCTGCTGAAATAGTGTTTAAATAGCCATTAACATTAACAACAGTGTCCTGTAAAATCTTAATTTTATTTGGCTCTGATAAGTCTAATTCTGAAAGATTTAGAAAACCTGAGTGGATACTATTACGTACTATTTCAGCTTTGGCATGATCGATAGTAGATAAAGCATTCGTCGTTGCATATCCAGTTAAATTCAAAGAATGGATATTAATCCATTCAGATCCATTGTACCTGTACCAATCATTTGTATCTTTTACCTGGACTACATCTCCCAACGATGGAGATGGATAAGTAATTGCAATATCTGCAAAACTGTCAACTGGATTCAAGTAATTTAATTTAGTGGTAGTGGCTGCACTATTAGCACTGTTTGTGGCTGCTTCAGTATTTACGATTGCTTCAGCAGTATTTGTTTGACGTTCTTGTTCTTGTCGTTCTCTAATTTCTTCTGCTGTCACACGATTGTCTTCTTCTTTTGCTATTCCCGAATTTAATTCTTGTACATTTTCAACTTCATTATCTAGAGTTTCATAAATTTCATCTATATCACCTTTTAATGTCTTTACGACTTCCCCATCATTTTGTTCGGTGTATACCATGGTAGATGGGATGTAATGTAGGCCAGTACCCTTGTATTGGAAATTTAATTGCAATCCATTCCTGGAACTATGAAATGTGACTATATTCGATACATAATCTATAGTGAATTGATTTTCATCTAGCTCACCACTCGATTTCTCTACCCATTCAACTGCGTCCCCAGTAACTTTAACTTTATGAAATCTATCAGGAATTTCTTTAAGTAGTGCTTTAGAATTTACAACTAACACCGATTCACTAATGTCTATGTATGGATCATCATCAGTACCAGCTCTGCGTTTTGTTAAAATTGGATCATTGTATTCAAAACTCAACCTGCCATCTCCTTTTCTTTGCAAATCAAAAAGCACCTCTTAATCGAGATGCTTTGTTTGTTCCAATAAAAGTCTAGTTTTATCGGGTATTATTTTTTATTTTTATCATTACTTTTTTGCTTTTTAAGTCGTTCATTTTCTATTGTTAGTTGCTTTAACTGTGCTTTAAGAATTGCTTCAGATCTAGACTTCGATTTAATTTCGTCTAAGAGTATATCAATAATGTCTAAAGACTCTACTTTATTATTCAGTCCCCTCATCCTCCCTTATAATATTTTCAACAATATTTTTTTCAATTCTTAGTCTCTTCTTATTTTTATCGATTTCTATTTTTTCTTCAGCAGATACAAATTTTTCTATTATCTGTCCATTGTTATTCACCAACACTTTATAGAGCAAATTATCACCACATTTCTAAATGTCATATACTTCTAATCTGTAGTCCTCAAAATCTTTTCTTTTTGCCTTGATTTCATACGCAAATTGAATGTCATCGCCCCTCACAATAAAGTAGTCTGTATGTCTCTCTGATAAATAAATAGTTCCACTTCCATAAGCCGTTAAAAAGACATGATATTCAACTTCTGTATTAACAGTTTCTTTAAACAAATTGTCTATATCTATTCTGCATTCTCCACTAGAAACTTCACCTTTACCAATATCGCCAAAATAATATTCTGCTGTCTCATAAGCACTAACCCCTACATATCCGAGAGATGTAAGAACACCTGCATTCTTAGTTCCTCCAATGGCTAAGAAATCTCCAATTAGCGTAGTGTCCCCAGTTAAAAAAAGATCTCCACCTACTCCAGAACTTATAGACACACTCCCCACTCCTGTAATTGATGCTGGCTCTTCAGAAAAAAGCGATAACCTACCACTAGAATGCAATCTTAAGCTTCCCGGAGCTATTGTATCCTCGTTTTTATAAGTAGAAATAGAGTAATTCCCATAAGACATTACACTTGCAGATTCATACCCAGTTTCAGAACTATATGATGAGTACATTGAAAGTACTTTCTTTTCATTTCCGTTACTATCTTGATTATAGAAATTTATACTATGAGGATCTGCCTCAATTGCAATTCGAGTGTATTCTTCTTCACCAATGATTTCTATTTTATCTTCTGCTATTTCTACCCTGTTTGGTTGATCGTTCTTTTTTGACTTAATTGTAAATCCCACTAAGATTCCAGCCAGTATACTTTCTGCTTCAATTGTGCCGGATTTAATTTGTCCGCCATCTATTAATGTCGTATCTGAGTATTCCCAATTATCAAAGGGAAAACCATTAGCATCAGTATAATCTTTTGCTGCTTGCTCTCTAACAGACATAATTTTATTAATTAATTTTGATTTTTTATTTTGTACATCATCAAACTTGCTATTTATATTAATTCTATTTTCTTCGGTAACTACCATAGGATAATTTATTTGATCGATCCAATTTTTTATTTCAGATTCAAGTGTAGTCAGGGCATTCTCATAATTAGTTTTTTCAGTTGTTATTTCTAATTTATTTGCAGCATCAATAAAATCAACTGACTCAGATTTGACTTGATTTAAATTAATTTTTAAATTTTCAGATTCTGCAAATTGAATAAAGCCATCATCTGAAAATTTACTTATTTCTGTTTGTAGCGTGTTTATACTCTCAACAAATCCAGAATCCAGATTGCCTTCAGACAAACCACCTATAATAGTTAACGTTGCACCATCTAAAGTTGCACCATCTTTATCAAATGTGAAAGTTCCTGCTTCATTTTGTATCGTTAGATTCTCACCGGCAATAATTTGTCCCCACAACCTCTCAGCAATAACGCCTTGAGATGTAATCGCGTTTTTGAATGTATTTCCCCCATCATTCGTTATGGCCAAAACATTATGCACGGCTCTTAAATAATTTAAATCATCTGCAGGACTCTTTAATGTTAATCCTCGTTCATCAAGAGAATAGTTTAAATCCTTACCCGATAAAATTGCTCTTTTATTGGCATCCCATTCTTGCTCTAATAGTTGTCTCATCTCTGTATTTGTTTCTTCTGCTAGATCCCATTTAAATTTACTCATATCGACGGTTGTACTTGTACTTACAGCACGTTGAAGTAAATCTGCAAATTTAAGAAATCCATTCTTTATATCTTTATGATTGGCAATCGTAAGCTTTAATTTATTTCCATCAATCTCGTGTTCAATTTTTATTACTTTTGCCTTCAGATCAATTCCTAGATTCGAATATCGAACCGTAATAATTCCACCTAATTTTAATCTGTTCCAATCATGAGGTGTGTTTAGAGCATTTAGAAAATCAATAGAATCTATTTCGTATGAAATTATTGGTTGGCTAAGTCTTTTTAATCGTTCAACACCTTCCTCATATAAATCGTCAGCAGAGGAATAGTTGCTGTCTTGCCAAACCTGTTCTTTAATAAACCTGTTTCTTTCAATAATTAACTCTTCCGCGAAGTTATTTTCAACTGCTACTTCTGATTGCAATTCACTTATTTGTATTTCTACATTTTCTATTTCTGCCTGCTTAGCTATAATCTCATCTTCTTTATCAACAACTTGATTCTCTTTTTCTGCCTTTTGCTCATTAAGGTCACTTAAATCATCCCCAACTGCAACTGCAGTATCTATATTGTCTTCAATGATTTTTAGTTCAGTTTCGAGTTCGAAAAGTTCATTCTTTAAAGTTGTTTGTTCAGATTGTAACGTAGATTTTTGATCCAGCAATATCGTAAATTGACCATCTTTTGATTCTAAAAGCTCGTTATATTCTTCTATAGCAATGCACAATTCATCACTCATGTAAGGGCTATGACTAATCACATTACCTTCTTCATCACGTTCAAATCCATACATATAAAAAGAAAAATCCTCAATGTAATCAACACCAGTAGGATTTTTTGAATTAATGCTTATATTGTCTTTTCCATAAATATAAAGCCTGGTTACGACATCATCAAAATTTTCATTTTCACTCAAACTCTTGAGATAATTGCCTTGCTCAATTGTTAAACCTTCATTGACACCCAGATTCTCAGAAAAGTAAAACGAAACTTCTTTATTGATTGTATCGATGATTGGAATTATATCTCCATACCTATCGTAGTTATTGTAGAAAAATTCTAAAAGATCCGTTTGTGTTTCATCAAACGTCCTATATTTAAGTTCAATACTGGGATCAATATATTTTACTTTCCAGTCTGTTTTTGCAAGCAATGTATCGTTCAAGACACCATCATCATCAATTGAAGAGTCATATAACTTTTTTGTCCCAGTGTAATTCCGAATTAATTTGTTTTTCCATTCATACTGCAACTCCATACACTCGACCGTTTTCTCTTCTTCGCCATCTGATGTATTAACTTCTGGATTCGTAATTATAAAATAGATTTTTTCATGTCCTTTTTCATATCGAATCAAGTAATCGCCGCGAATCAACGGAATATGAGGATTATCTATCGGCTCAAAATCCTGCATTATTTTAGTTGGGAGAGTAAATGATAGTTGGCTAACCCCACCGTAGTTAAATGTGATTCTTCTGTCTCTTGCCTCATGTAGCACTGCAATTGTTGTACGGTCTGGCTTGCATAAATAAAGCTGAACTTTTTCAGGTTCGTTATTAAAATCTACTGCTAGCATTCCTATCATCCTTTCATTGCGAATCTGTAGTTAAAAACAATTTTACAAGCACCTTTAACTTCCAATTTGTTAGATCCATATACTAATTCAAGCCAGTTCATATTAAACGAATCATACCTATATAAATCAGGATCAGATGTTTGTATTAATCGTTTTTTATTGTCCATATTCACTGTTTCTCCGTCAAATAATTCAGAGAACAAAAAAACCCGTCCTTCGTTGGACAAGTTTGTAATTTGGAGTTCTCCATCACCATATTTTAGAATGTTTAATTCTGGAAACAATGAGACATCACCTAGATTATCAAATTCAATTGTTGTTGGTTCTGATATATCCGATAAATCATATATTTTTTGATACTTTTGTGTATATGTATAAGGTGAGATACTAAGAAAGGTTAGTTCAACGTAGCCTTGCTGGTTTCCATTAGTTATAAGTTCACTATCACCTTCTAGACACAGAAAGTATAATTTATTAACATCGTCAACAGAGTAAAATTCAGCAAACTTACCACAATCTAGCCACCTTGCTATTTCTCTTCGTTTAACGGTAGTCCAATATAAACCATCGTCTAGTGTAAGTGTGATTTTATATTTTGCAGGGTTGTCCTGGTATCCATAAATATATGAAATGGGTTCGCCAATGTTTCGTTCTAATATTATTTCCTTATCCGGCAAATAAGGTTCGCCAATAAGTCCTGGTTTTGTTTTAACTAACTGCACTCCCATTGTTTCACTTCTGATTCCATTATAGGAAAAATAAGTTGAATCCAATTTATCACCTCCGATTTTCATCCAATAAAAGACTAATTTTATTGGATATATTTATTTTATTTATCATTTATTAACTGAAATAAAAAGACAATTAAATGTCTTTTTTAAATCTAAAAAATTACTTAACTATTGTTTTTTTAACCATATCATGTTTCAGAGGGGCAAAACCTTCATTATAAACACCTGAAGGAATATCGCCTTTTAGCTCTATCATTGTTGATGAAATTTTTTTATTTTTCCTACTTAATGATTCTAAAATTATTTTTAACATTCTACCTCCTGCAATAAAAAAAGATCCCTTGAATGAGATCTTCTATTTTGCTATTGGTTTATTATAACTTTTAGCCTCTGATTTTTCTTTAACAATGATTTCTTTAAGAGGGGTAAATCCTTGATTATAAGTACTATATGCGATTTTCCCTATACCTTTAACTTTAGTAGTTGAGATTTTGTTTTTTCTTTCATTTCTAATCATGATATTACCTCCTTTAACTAATTTGTTCAGCTTTATTTTTAATTTCTTCACAAAACTTAGTATTGAAACCTAATAAAAGAAAATATGATGTCAAATCATTAAACTGCTCTATATTCTCTGTATTAAAAACTTCCTTTTCCTTGCTTATTATAGCAAGCCCCAATCTAAATTTACCATAGTTCTTAACAATTGCAAATTGCTGTATTTCTTGTGATGAAGGGACGATATCCTCTACATATTTTAATACAAATCTTGGATCATTCTGTATTAAACATGTGCGAACTAAGGCGTTTGTTGTAATAGAATCAACGACTTCATCTTCCAAATAAGTTAATAAAAAATCCTCACCATTCTCGTCACTATCATCTGGTGTTATCCAGAGAACTTGAAAATTACCATTATCAAAATTAAAAATTTCTTTTACTCTATCGTGTACTCTAGTCATTAGAGTAACCAATTTATCATTAACATTTATACTAGAGTGCTGATGATCTATAGCATTGATAACCGCAGCTACTTCTTTTCCAAAAACACTTTGACTTATAACTTCTTTTTTCCAAAAATAAGAATAAAAAACTGATTTTAAGACTGTATATATACCCACCATAAGTAGATATACTATGATTACAATCCCTAATATAGAGAAAAAAGAGATTATATTGTTTTCTATAGTAGGAGGTTCTAAGTGCGAAATCCATGAGACTAAATAATAAAGTATTGGATGAATTACATTGAGGAGATCAGCCAAAATGGATTTTAAACTTTCTTTAAAAAAAATAATTAAACCTCCACCAACCAATGTTGGCAACGCACTCCATTTGATAACTTTCATGTTCATTAAAAAATGATCTCCATTAACTTGATTTAGAATCCTTTATTTTACCATTTCCTTTAATTGCTGTTACATTAACTTTCTGACCACTCTCAGTATAATAAGTTTTTGTACCCAACACTTCACCTGGTTTAACAATCTTTTTCAAAGGCTTAAATGAGCCAATTCCTACATTTCTGTTTTTTTTCACTCTCACATACCTCCTAAATCTAGCATTTAGGATATATGTATGTAGAAATAGATATTATATGACTATATTATACCATAATCTGCTAATGTCCACACTCTATTTTTATTATTGAAAGTATAATAAGACCGTCCATTAGAACGATCTTATTATAAGAAGACATGTAGCACGCAATTTTTTCGCTAGAAAAGTGTCATTATTGTTCTAAAGGTGGGCTACCTCCTAAGAGTACGATTTTCCAATCAGATTCCTCTTTTTCTTGAATCAAATGGACAGCATAATGATTTTTTCCGTTTCTCATATCTGTATTCTCTGGATCTATTTCTCCACGCAAGCTAAAATCTAATTCAGTATATAGAACTCGATAATCATAAGCACCTTCGACTTCTGATTCTTCTGGTGCAATACTAGTGATATCAGACATTCTTAGAAATTTAGCACCAACTAC
This sequence comes from Chengkuizengella marina, assembly GCF_009910845.1. Lineage (GTDB taxonomy): Bacteria > Bacillota > Bacilli > Paenibacillales > KCTC-33759 > Chengkuizengella > Chengkuizengella marina. The sequence goes on from NZ_SIJB01000016.1 coordinate 15,733, forward strand.
TTCTTCATGTAACTTTCTGCCATAGCCTTCGGCTCTATCTTCTTTTATAAATCCAGTCATTAACTCTAGTGATTCATCGTACTTTTGCTCTCCACGTAATTTAAAGTGTTGCCAAGCTACTGCTTCAGCTCCTTCTAATGGTGGGGAAGTAATAATGTTCAATCCTTCTTTTGAAATATATCTTTTTCCATCACTCCCTGTTACTATCCCAGTTTTTTTATTAGGATCAGATTCTTCTTCAATTGATTCTTCAACTGATTCTTCAATTTTATCACTGGTAATTTCGTCTCCAGTTGTTTTTGCTTCTCCACATCCGCTTGCCACAATTAACAGGAACAGTATTAAAAACATATAGATATAAGTTTTAATGTTCATCAATCTATCAACCCACTATTAACCCATACAGTTTGATCTCTAACCACTAAATCATAACTCCGATAAAAATGCTCGATTATTTTTCTATAAGAGTAACCATCTAACGCCATATCATAGGAGCCATATTGAGACATTAGTGTTCCATTATCACTTGCATTGGCTCTGTAGCCAGTTTCATAAAGCTTACCTGCGAAACTATCTCTCTTACCTATAACCATTTCATCAACATAATCGACAGCAGCGTTTGTATTTGTTTTTCTTGAACCTGCTATGTATACTTGCGATTTAGTTCCATTTGTTACGTGTGCTCCACGATCAGGATCTTTCTTCCAATCTACTACATGAAACCATCCAAAAGTTTTTACTGCTAGTGCCCCTGCTCTTAACGAATTTTTCCCACTAGCAGAATTCCCCCAATCAGCTCTCCACTCATTTGGCAATACATCTTTAACATAAGTCTCAAAATTTACAGTTACAGTTTTCTTATATGTGCCACTTATTTCTGCTTTTGTACTACTTAAATCATATATAGACACTTTAATAGTTTTAGGCTCTGGATATATTTCAACCTCAACCAAATCCAACAATTCAGGAGGAACAGCGCCTTGCGGTGAATTCTTCATTTTGCTACTTTCGCTACTTGACTCTACTGCTTTTTTAAGCTGTTCAGTAGTTATTCCATATTTACTTTTCAACTCTTCTTCAGTCGGCCCTACTAGTACAGGTGGTAATCCTGGGGTAGCATTTGATGGACGATCTACTATTGGGACTTCATTATTAGTAGATGCAAATGCTGAAGGAATTACTAGTGATAATGCCAGTATTGTTGCTGCAACTTTCTTTTTCATTAAATTAGTTCATCTCCCTATTGTTTAGTATATTATACCATTATTTGATAGATACACTAAAATAGTAGCAAATCATAACTATTGTGTCAAAATTATATTCCACTTTAAAATCTATATTTTATTGGAACTTGTAGCACGATCAAAAGGAAAAAGAGACTAAAATTAATTAATCTCCTTTACTAAGTAAGTCGATAGATATGCCGTTTTTAGCTGTTTTTTCGTCATCCAAATAAAATTATTATTTTATCGCACAAGATTACTCCCATTATTTTAGAGATTTTTTTAATTTCCCAGTTTTTTCCCATTGCTCAACTACATTGAATTTACCTAAAGAACCCTCCACGTCTATAAAGAAAGAGTCGTCTCTATCATCTAGACCTCTGTATAATTTTGATAATTTTATGTTGAATAGCCCATTAGAATACGATTCTTCTTCCAAAACAAGTGCTGTACTCTTTGATATTTCACCATAATATAATTTTAAGATAATTGTGTCGCATTTTGGATCATAGCACTTAATATCATATTCATCTTCAAACCAATTAACAAAATCGTTTTTATCTGGTTTAGTTATAATAAAGGTTGCAATCAATACAATTAATGTAAATAAAATTATGACTATTATTTTCTTTTTTATTTGGTTCACCTTCTCCAATTTAATCCTTAACGATATTATCTAAGATTTCATTTAACTCTTTTACTTTTTCTATGGTTTGGTTTGTTTCTTTATAAGGATCTAAACCACGTAGCTGATCAGTAAGTTTGATTATCTCACTTAATTCTTCGCTGTCAATAGAATTATTTATATCTTCATTAACTATTTTATTAGCATGTGAATCCATATTTCTATATAAGTTATATAAGTTTTCAAAATCATTTTCTGAAAGAATTTTTACCTTCTCTCTAAATCGGACAGGGAAATAAAGTTTATTTTCCATTCTATAAGTTTCCGCCATTCCCCTTGTAAAATCTTCACTTTTATCGGATGTTATACTTTCAATTATCTTTTCATATTGATGTATTTTTGTGGAATAGTAATGTGATTGCAATTCATTGGTATATTGTTTATATATTGCCTCATCCATTGCTTCATCGGATACAGACTTATTTGAACAACTACTAATAAGTACAGTTATAGAAATTATTATTAAAATTTTTTTCATATGTACACATCCCCGCATTTACTAAAGCTTCTACATCAGCTATCATTTAAAATCATCCTCTTTTGTATTAATAATAAGTGGGCACCCTCAGTTTGAAGATACCCATAATATTATTATACAATAAGCTGCCGCCCTAAGTTAGTGCCTCAGCTTATTAAATTGTGAAAGGCCGATTCCACAACTTTGAGGAGTCAAAATATTTTATATTGTATAAGTATTATACACAGAATAATAATCAAACTCTTCTACATTAACTAAACTAAAAAACGTATTATGCAATCGACCAGGATTAATATCATTTAAAACTTCGTATAAAGCCGGTTCTTTTTCTTTGAACTCATCTAATTCGTATGTATTAATTGCTTCATAAAATACTGGATATCCCATACCTTCGGTATGAATAATTCCAAATGCTTCATTAAGTGTTCTGGTTATCACATAATCGACACCGTTTTCCCATTGAAATGAAAATGCTCTTAAATCATTCACAACAATTTCTCCTTTTGCTTCACTTATGCTAAAATGAAGCTACCGATATTTTTTATCAAAGGTGTATATCTGCTGCAACAGATTGCGCCTTTTTCATTTTCTCAAGATGTCGTTTAGCAATGTTGATTGTTTTTTGTAATGACGAATGATCTCGAATGAATTCCCATGCTTCATATTGATGAGACATATATACTCATACTCCTTTCTAGTGAACTGTATTGAAATGTAATAGATTTATTTACCTTATAGGTAACTTATCCTTATATTACCATTACCTAGAAGGTATGGTCAAGCTTATATTTAAAATAATTGTTAAATTTTTCTTTATAACTATTTAGTGTAGGTATATAATAAAATCAATATTATAAGCAGAGAGGGCGGATATTTATTTCTTCACTGGGTATGAAAATAAAATCAATGCGTTTGCAAAATAATGTTTCCCAAAAAGAACTATCTAAATTTTTAAATATTAGCAGCGTTCAAATTTCTCGATATGAATCTGGAGAGAGAAAACCTAGTTCTGAAACTCTAGAAAAAATTGCAGACTTTTTTAATGTTTCGACAGATTACCTTTTAGGCAGATCCTCTAAATATCTTCTTGATTATAATCTATCTAATGAAACTACGTCTGATATTATAAATGATGTCGAAGATATTAGTTATTTAAAATCTTTAAAATCAACCAAAAAAGAAAATACTTTATTCATAAAAGACATCGAGCAACCCTTAACGGATGAAGAAGCAAATCACCTCCAAGAACAATTAAAAATGTTTAGATTACTTAAGCAACAACAAAATGCAAAAAAGCAAAGCGACTAAAAAACGACTTTGCTTTTTATTATCCAGATAGTTATTTTATTTATCACTTTTTAAAGAATTCAACCAACTAGCGTCAGATCAGTCCTCTCAGTCTCAATAGTCTTATATGCTTCACTAGCTAACTCCCATTTATTGTAATCATCAATTACATCTAAGAAATTATAATGTTGTTTTAAAGTTGAAGGTTTATAAGGTTTTTTACCTTCTTTTGCTCGATCAGCATTAATTTTTTCCCATTCATTCTTTCTTCTAGAGTATACATCAAAACTACCTAATAACTTCATTTTTGAAAACAACTCTTTGTATGCATCTTGAATCTTCCTTCCAAAATATTTATTAGCAAGTATCCTGATTTTTTCATCAAAATTAGTTCTATTGCAAACAAACATTTGCTGTTCTTTTATCAATTTATTTTCTTCTTTGACGCTCTCTACTGTCTCAGTTAGTGAGGATATATTTTCTTCAACTAGTTCAAGTCTCTTATTTTGTTTATGTAAAAGTAAATCTTTTTCTACGTCTTTTAATTGAATTTGAATAAGTCTATCGTTAGGATCAATTTCAAGTAGTTGCTCCAACTTATATAACTTTAGTTTTAATTGCTTTTCTCTTTCATCTTCTACTTCCATAATTTGATTTTCTACTGCATCATATCTACCTGTCTTTTGAACTTGTTTAACCATCCCTCTTACCTTTTTTCTAAAATCAACAGCCTGTGGAAGTTGGCTTTTATAAGTTAAGTCAATTACAGCATCCACGCTAATAAATGTCTCTCCAGCATTATTTAATTTTCGGAAGTCGCGATTTACGACATCTGAATTTTTAACCTTATACTTCAAATCATCGTCTACATGTTTACTTAAAGCATCCCTAGTATTTAAATATCCCAACAATTCTGCTGTTTGTTTTCCGTTCAGCAGAGCCTCTCCATCAAACTCGAAATTCACATCGTTCTTTGTTAAAAACTCTACATTAAAATTATCAAAACTGATTAAGTTGGCTATGATAATCCCTCCTATAAAATAGTTATTTTATTTTACACTTTAATTTAAAAAACTACGTTTTTACACAACTGCCATCTCAAGTTCTTTTTTAATTCTGTTAATTATGTAAACTTGTCCACGAGGTGTAACCCTCGTTGTTCTACACAAACGTTTTTCTCCATTAATCTCCTTAACTCCTTGCGAGACTTCAAAATACCCTCTATTAACTCCGCCCTGTTTTGGCTCCGTCTTATCTTTCATTATTAAGTTCCAGTCACGCAATTTTTCAAACAACTGATTTTGTCCAATCTTAATACCTTTTTCTGTAGCCAATTTAGCTACTTCTCGAACTAGAACACTGTCATCACTTTCTAAGCAGCTTTCAGCAAAATTTACAAGAGGTTCTTGCTCATGAATCTTATTTTCTGCTTGAATACGAGCTTCTTTTTCTTCTTTTAATGTAGTAGCAAGTTGAACAAGAAACTTTGGATCAGTAAGTGCTTTTTCTAGAGTTTCGCCAGTCATATACGCTCCATGCTCATGAACGGACGGCAACACTTCATCAAATATCCATTTTTCATATTCCTTAGCTTTTTCTCGAATCTCTAGATTTTTACTTTGTTTTGCTGCACTTACTATTAATCGCGAAACATTCCCAATTGTGATGAATTTCTTGTACTTTTTTCCTGTAGGAGAGCTGACGCCCCAAGTTAGGGCCCCAGCTTCATCACAGTGATCCGTAACGGCTTTATGAGGTTTTGCATACTGTAATGATTTTGCTACTTCATTCGCCCCAAAGTAATTCTTTCCTTCCACTTCAATTACTGGTAATTCACCAAATACTTCATGATTAAACATTTTAACTTCACTCAAACAATCTTCATCTCCTTTTAATTTTATTTTACACTTTTGACCAATAAAAAAAATGCCTCTTAACCGATTCATGATGTTAAGGGTATTATATCACTAAATTTTCCAGTAGTCAATAAATTAATTTTATTTTTCTTTTAAGGAGATGGAGATTTGTTTAAGTAAATGGTTTTAAGTCTTTGTCACATCAGCGTAAAATTACTATTTATACTATAGAATTAGTTCATTATTTGGTATAATTTTCATTATAGATATATACACATAACTATGAACAAATCTTTGTCAAAAGGTGTGATCCCCTTGAAAAAATTAATTTTATTTTTGATGTTATCTTTAATTTTAACTAGTTGTAGTGCTGATACTACGACAGAGGTTAGTGATATAGAAGAAAAGTATCAGGAGGCTGTGTTTTCTACAAGCATAGAAGATTGGACTAAAGTTGAACTATTAATTAATGAAATTCCTGATGATTACAAGGATACGAAAACTATAAAATTACTTTTAGACTCCTGGAATAGTTATAAAGAGGGAGATTTCGAATCAAGTCTTGAATCCCTGCAAAAAATCGATGCTCAATACGATGGAGATATCAAAGATGACGTGTCTTTTTTTAAAGAGTATATCCCTGAACAGATAAAAGAACAAAAAAATATACAAGAGTCTACTTTGAAATTAGCAGATGAAACAGCTTCTCTCAAAAAACTACTATCTTCTGCAAAGCATGATGAATCTATTGAGTACATTACTGACCTGTATGTTAGTTCTAAAATTTCTTTTTCCGAAAAGGAAGCTTTATTGAACTATGTTAGAGCATTAAATGACTTTTTAAACGGTTATGAAAATTCAGCTTTTGAGAGATTATCTAATATCTCTCCTAACTATATTGGGTTTTATGCTGAAGAAGTTAATAAAACTCTTGTCACACAGGGCAGTAAAGTAAGACCTCCTGTCGTTGGAATGACTAAAGATGAGGTCTTGGCTACAATATGGGGAAAGCCAAATAAAATAAATACAACCACTACAACATCAGGAACAGATGAACAGTGGGTATATGATGACAATAAGTATGTTTATTTTGAGAATGATGTTGTAGTAGCCATTCAAGAATTTTAATTTTTATTTGAGTGTAAATCCTATTGCCGCCAGTTCTTTGTTTAGATCTTTTGCAATTTTTTTAATATCTGTATTGTTATCCATTCTCTCAACGTGAATCATTTTTCCAATGCTTAATGTTTTCGTGTTATCAACACTCTTGTTATTAATAGTGCCTGTTGGAAATTTGGGGATCGGCGCTTGTCTAATTAACGAATTTGCAATTTCTGCAGTTTTCTTTATATTTTCGAAGTTATCGGGATTTAAAACATACTCTTTTTCGTGGAGTACTGCTAATTTTCCACCCTTAAATGAGCCAGTGTATCCTCCAGTATCCAAGCTAGCAATGTATCCCATGTCTCTTAGATCATCTATAGAATAATCTTTAAACCCATATTCCTCGCGATACTCATTGTTTTCCTCATGTAATTCTTGTTGCCTATCTGAGTCACTAGTTCCATATCTTTTATAAATGTTGTACCACTCAACTTTATTATCTATGTAGTCTTCATATGCTTTTTCTTCTGCACTTTTTCTATTCTTAGAACTAGTAGGCTTGTCTCCATTTACTTCTTTTAATTTATCGGCTGCTTCATCAAGTTTATCAATTAGATTACCCTCGATGACATCCCCTAACTTTTTCATGTCGTCTTTAACTGAATCGCTCATGCGATCAAGTTCTGATAGAAGATTATTTACATGCCCTTTATTAGCTTTTTCTATTAACTCATTATAATATCTTTGATCATCTATCTTATCCTGCCAATACTGTTGCTCTGCTTCCTTCTTACGATTCAATTCATCTAATTCAATCTCATACTTTTCTTGTGCAGCATCTCTTTCGGCATCTATTTCCTTTTTCTTTGTATCTAAATTATGTTGTAGATTTTCTTTTCTTAGATCAACTTCTCGATCATGTTTCATTTCTTCAATTTCTTCTAATTTATCAGCCAGCTCTTCTTCTAGTTCTAATATAGAAGCTTTAGTTTCAGTAGAATCGTCAAGTGAAAGTTCATTAATTTTACCTCTTATCTCTTGTGCTTCACCCTCGGATTTAGCTAATTTCTTGTTAAAGTCATCTTCGCTTTCTTGATCTTCAATAGCGTCGAGTTGTTTATTGATAATGTCTTCGTATTTAGAAAGTTCATCATCAAGCAGATCCATCTTTTCATCGTGGGCATCTTTAAAAGCATCAATCTCTTCTTCAATAGCTTCAACTTCATATTCTTGACGTTCTCTGTAATAATCTTTCATAGCTTCTACAGCATCTCTGACAGCACTTTCTAAATCAATTTGCCACTGGTCTAATTGCTCTTGACGTTCTTGGGCACCTTCTTCTAATTGACGCTGCTTTTCTTCTTCAAGCTCTATTTCTTTGTCAATTAACTCATTTTTAACTCTGAAAATCTCGCGTTCTATCTCTTTGCGAACCTCGGCATTCTCTTTATGAGTCTCTAGTACACGTTCATAAGCAGCTAATTCTTGCTCTAGTGACAGACGATTATAATATTTTTCTTGTTCTATCCAATCTTTAGAGTGACGCAATTTTTCATTCATAAGGTTTTCATTCAAATGAGTTAGTTCTAAATCAAGAGATTGATAAGCTTCTTTATTTTTAGATAAATATTCTTGATGAGATTTTTGAAGTTTGTCTAATGCTTTGATCTGTTCTTCAGTAGACCAGTTATGTTTATCGGTAAGATATTTTATATAACTTAGTTCTTCTTTATATGCCTCTTCAAGAGGATCACTACTAGAGGATGATGAACTCTTAGAGGAAGTACCAGTGCTTCCATTTAAGAGATTATCTCTTGTTTGTAAAAGATACTCTAGATGTCCTTTTTGACGTTCTATTACATCTATCTGATCTGATTTATCTACCATATCAGAAAACATCGCACCTACAGCTGTACTTGATATTAATCCTTTATTGGACATCTCTTCCATCTTTGCGTATTGCTGTTCATATATCGCATATTCTGCTTGAAGAATTTGTAATCTTATATTCGACTCTTCAATAGTTGTGTTTGTTTTCTCTATTTCCGCATTTATAAACTCAATTTTTTCTTCTTTTTTAGCGGAAATAAAGTTTAATATCTCATCATTTGTTAGTCCTAAGACATTTATAAAATCATCATATTTAGCTACAAGCCCATCTAATGTATCCTGTGTCAGTTTTCCTTCATCATTAATCTCTTCTTCTGCCTGTCTTAATAAGCTCATTTCCTCTTTTACTTGCGACACGTTTTCTTGAACTTCTGCTAACGTTAGAGGGAGATCGCTTAATGATTCATCTGTTTCTTCAACTTGAGTTTCAAATTCTTCAAATGTTTTTGAAAGCACTTTTGTAGATCTTTCCAAAACGCTTAATTCGTCTTTAATATTTTTCAATCCAGAAGAACTATATATCTTGGATAGATCAATTTGCTCACCTTCTTGGAGTTGTAAAATCTTCTCTATCTCATTTTTAAACAAGCTATGCATTCCATTAAAGTCTTCTTGAATCGCCTTTTCATTCACCTCAACAAAACTCTCAGCGAACGACTCAATAAACTTTTGTACAGTGCCATCTTCTATATCAAGTGTATCTGTAAATTCATAGAAAGGCTTCTTTAACGTATCAAGACTTTCTCTTACTTTTTGGCCAGTTTCATTTACCTTGCCATCGAAGATATCAATTGCTATTTCTGCTTGTTGTAAGTTCTCAGTAATATAATTACTATAATCTTTTATATCTTTCTTCTTACCAAATAAGTCGAACCTGATATCACTCTCGAGTTCTTTCGCTAGATCAGTATCTAAACCTTTTTCATAAACTAATCCTTCTACACCTGTTTTTAAATCATCTAAAAGGTTATTTAATTCATTCATATACTCTTGAGAACCTTGTTCTAGTTCACTAAGGTTGCTTTTAGAGAATAAATCTTTAAATAAAGTTAGTCCTTCTTCTTTTATAACTGCTTTATTGTACTCTTCAATAGCTTTTTTCTGATTCTCTAAATTCTCTGATAGTGTATCAGTAACGCCATCGATATTACTCAGAGAGTCACCATATATTATTTTTGCACGTTCAAGATTTAACTTGCGATATTCTTCAGTTAGCTCTCGAACTTCCTCTGAGGTAGCATATACAGCCTCTCCCTCATCGTCATAGTACTTGATAGATTTAGGTAGTATCTCATTGATCTCTTCACGAACTCGTTTTAATTCAGCTTGTTCTTCTAATGAAAGAGATAACTTCTCAGATAATATTTCATATTGTTCTGTTAGATCTTTTAGTTTATTGTAATTCTGTTCAAAGGATTGATAAGCATCTTTAGTTGATCTAACAAATTCCTCTTGTTCTCGCTTAGCCTCTGCAACATTGCCGGTAAATTCGGATATTACCCCCACCAAACCAGCAACCGCAACCGTTAAACCGAGTGTCATGGTTCCCTGTAATGCAATTGTGGCAAATCTTGCAGCTATAGCTGAATTCTTATATAAATTCATATGCCATGTTGTTTTCTCTATTTGAGTTGCAAAAGCACCAATTGTAGATGCTCTAATAGTACTATTAAATGCAATTAGAGCAGTGGTAGTTACACCGGCCACACTACCTACACTCCCAAATGTATCCGTTAACTTGGTCATTAACAATACAGTTGAAGTACCAAACTCTACAAAGTTTTTAACTGCCTCTGTATCGATAAAGTTCTGCCAAAAACCAACCGTAGCGTTTTGAAACTCTTTAACCTTTGCTTCCATTGAGTTTAAATAGTTTTCATACTCTTTTGCTGCTGATCCAGCCGAGTTAAGACCAACTTCCAAAGAGTCTGTGGCATCTTGCCAGTTAGCCAGGAGGGATGCAATGATGTTACCTTGTCGTTTACCGGCTACTAATTCAGTTATATTCGCTTGTTCAAAATCTGATAAATCTTCCCAAACTGTTGCTAAATCATTAAAGATGTCATATGTAGACTTAAAAGTGTTTTCATCCTGTTTTAAAGTCAATCCAAGATTTTTGAACGACGATTCTAGAGTAGGTACTAAACGTGAAAGATCTTCACCTTCCTCTCCGATACCTCTTATACGCATTGATACTGTTTTTAGAGCTGTACCTACGCTTGCAGGATCTTGAATAGTTGTATTTGCAGCTACTATTAATGCAACTGACTCTTCAATAGTATTTCCTGCTTCTTTTAATGAACTTGCTGATCGCCTTAGTCCTTCACCTAGCCCGGCACTAGATGTACTAAACTCATTTCCTACCTGATTGTATAAATCGATTATCTTTCTTACATTTTTACCCTGTTCATCAACCTCAATGCCAAAACCTTTGATAGCAGATAGTAATGCTTTGTTAGCATCCTCAACTTCCATGTCTCCAACGTTTGCATATATAATGGTTTCTTCGGTCAACTTCTGAGCCTGTTGAATGTTGTAGCCTAATCTAGCCCACTCTGTACCAGAATTGATTACGTCTACAGTCATAGCACCTAGACTTTGTGCAACTTTATTTGATGTTGCTTCAAAGTTTCTGTAAGTCTCCTCTGTTTCATCGGTGACTTTTCGGAGGTTGGTCATTGCTTTATCTATTTCGTAGATATATTGAATCCCTTGCTGAAAGGAACGGATAGGAAAGTAAAACGCTGTCATGGCTCCCATCCAGATAGGAATACGAGCTGCTGCAATTTTAAATTGTTCACCAAACCCTAAATTTCTCGCTGTAACTTCTCTCAAAGCTTCACTATTCTTATACAAACTACCCGTTGTTTTATCGACTGCACCCTTGATAATTCTATTCTGTTTATCATTCTCTTTTAATGAGGCTGTCCATTGTCCTGTAACTCTATTTAAAGATATCTCTCTAATTTCTCTATCTTTGTAAGCTTGATTTAATTTTAATGTGTTCTCAATTTCTTCTTCAGTTATATTACTACTTTTCAGTTGATTGTTTTGATCAATTAGAATCCCACGTTTAGATATCTCTTGAAGTTCTTTAATCTTTTCTCTAGTCTTATCAAGTTCCGCATTAGAATCTTTCATCGAAATAGAACGATTCAACTTCAACAGTTCATCTCTAGAAACTCGCCCATTATTTTTAAGCGTAATTAATTCTTTTCTAAGTTCTCTCTTAGCCTGTGTCAACTTCTTGGTTTCATTTTCTCTAGCCTTGAGATTATCAACAATCTTTGTTCCGACTACTTCATCATAGTTATTAAAAGTCGTAGTGCTTTTTACATTGTCATTCTCTCTAGTTTCAGTCGAACTTAGCTTGTTATTTTCTACATCTAATTTTTGTGTCTGCTGAATGAGTTTTCCTTGCTCTTCTAGAGCCTTATTATCTCTTTTTACAGCATTAGTATGTCCCTCAACGATCTTAGTCTTTTCATCAATTAATTCTTTAGACTTCGTGATTATTTCACCATTAGAAAGAGTAATCTCCTTTTGTTTCTCAATAGTTCCATTCTCTTTTTTAACAACTTGCTCATGTTCTTTAATAATTCTAGTTTGTTCTTTCTTAACTTGATTAAACTTATCTGCAATGCTAGCTAACTGCTTAAGCTGCTCCCCAGATATTCCATTCAGGTTAACTTTAATGTCGAGTTTATCAAACTTCGTTCTCAAACTTTTTAACTTCTTCTCAATCGTCTCCATCGACTTCTCTTTTAATGCAGCCTCAATGAGTATTCTTATATTATCTACCAATGTATCACTCCTTTTTTACACAACAAAAAAAGTATCGAAATTTGTCGACGATACTTTTGAAATGTGTTATGATTTTATCCTAAAATTCTAAATCCACTTAATAGGTATATTTAGAATTTTAGGATAAGAGGTGTTTTTTATTTTTTAATTGGGGGGAAATAATAGTTGGATACACAAAACAATGAGTTCAAAGATATTAATGAAAGAGATGAAAAAGAAACAAATGATATTAAACCTTGGTTTTCGATTTGGTTAAAACCGAGAAAAACAATGAGATATGTATTAGATACTAAGCCAGGCAAATTATTTTTGTTGATTTATTTAGGAATACTCGTCACAACTTTAGATCGTGGGGCTTCAAATGAACCAGGTGATACAATGAATCTATTTTCAATTTTATTTACTTATATTATAGGTTCACTTTTTTTTACTGCTATTGCTTATTACATAGTTCCATTATTATTGCGATGGACAGGAAGTTTATTAGGAGGTAGAGGAACCACTGAAGAAGTCCGTTATGCCTATGCCTATTCTTATATTCCATATGTCTATACATTGATATTTATTTGGATACCTTCATTATTATTATTTGGAATTAATAATTTTACTACTGAATATGCACATAGCATTTATAGCAGTTCAACGCTTACAAATTTAATGTTTATTTTCAATTTACTTGATTTAATTATAGCGATATGGGCTATTTTCACGACTATAAAATGTTTGGCTGAAGCTCATCAATTTTCATCTTGGAGATCATTAGGTGCAATAATAATAAGTTTCTTAGTAATATTTATACCTCTTTTTATATTATTTGCATTAATATTTCCAATATTAATTAATTTCGTGGTTAATTAACTTACTATTGAACAGCCCATTTTCATATATTGAAGTTAACGGGCTGTTTTTTCCAATAAAATTCCTCTTTTATCGGTCTAAATCTATTCGTTAATTATTTTCATAACTTTACTCATATCAATCTTTCTGTAGCAAATAAATAAAACTGACTCATATTGCTTCATATTTTCTTCAACTCGATAAAAATCTTTTTCAGAATCAATCCATTCTCTCATTTTATGATTTTTAACATTTTCAGCTAAGATAAAAGTATCTTTATAATAAACTACTCTATACCGTAGATACTTAGGTAATTCATAAATATTTTTATTTGTTTTTTTATCCCTACAAGCTCTTTGTCTACAAACATCATTACAATATTTTGCATCCCTTCTAGTGGCAAAAAACGCCATACCACAAACCATACAAAATTTTTCTCTTTTCAAATTGATCACTCACTCCATAACATTTTGTCACAATTGTCACAGATATTAGTGTTTCCAAATTTCAGTAAAAAGATAATAAGAGGCAATGAAGCCTCTTTAAATGATTAAACAAATATTCTGTTTTTCTCCTCCTCGAAGTCTCTAAGGTCATAAATTTGAGTAGTAGAAATATCTTCATGATGAGCAACATATTTTGAAACTAATTTCATGTCGATTCCAGATTCTAATAGATGTGTAATACATGAATTTTTAAATATATGTATATTTACTCTTCTTCCTAAGATATGGGATAATGTATCGCACAAAGCATCTGCCCAGTCGGCAGACATTTGTTTTGTTTGACCATGATGCTTAGTTGTAAAGATGTATTCGTGATCGTATCCACGAACTTCTACCCATTTTTTTAAGTAAGGTAAGACATCTAAAGGTATCATATACTGCAAAGGTTTTCCATCTGTCGATTTTCCTTTACCTCGAATAGTGTGAGAGAGAACATAACTCTGATTTTCAGGAATAGAGTAATCCAAAATTTCAGTTTTAAATTGAATGATTTCAGACTTTCTTGCTCCTACTCTAAATGCAGTTGCTAACCACGCCATGCCAAGATAATTTTCATCTTCGGCCAGCATTTCCATCAAAAGGTCGTACTCTTCTTTTGTAACTTTAATTTTTTCATATACTTTATTCTTGGGAATTGGGGGAAGTCCCCTAGTGAAGTTTCTAAATCTCGTATAATTCTCATCTTCATCAGCAACTACATTTTCAATATAATTACATAGGCTTGAAACACTATTTTGTTTAAATTTTTTAGAGCTTGAGGATAAACCATGATCTTCAAGAAAGCTACGATATCTTAAAAAATCACGTTTAGTTATTTTGTAAAGAGGTTTGTTATTCATTGAACTGTATATATAATATCCGAATTGACGTAATGCACTTCTATATTGCTTTTTTGTTTTAGGAGAGAAGTCTTGTACAGAAACAAATTCTTCTGCAATGATTCTAAAATCCTCATTGACCTCTCTCCACATTTCATCAGTTACTGCCGGCAATTTCTTAGCACGTTCTCTTAACATGTTCTTTTTAATTTTAGTAATAATCATCACCTACTTAATTTCTAGCATCCATACCGCGTTGATGAAGCCCATCTTTCATTGCCTGTTTGGCAATACCCTCTTCTTTTAGCCTACGTTTAGTTTCTTGAGTGAAGGGACGACCGTCTGTTAGCTCTTTTGGTACATCATAAGTGTAGCCTTCACCCGTTTCTACAATGTAAGCTACGTTTTTATCGCCATCTGATCGAACATTTTGAATTTCTAACGTTTTAGCATCTATCATTTTGGTTTCAATATTATCTTCATCAATTAATCCGTCTTGGTAATATTTCCGTTCATATACTTTTGGACTATAAGCATCATACACTTCATCTTCGATCTCTTCTTGCATAGTCTTAACTGCTGCTTTAGCGACATTATCATTTAAAGATTCTGTTATTTGCCTTGAGAGGTATTTTGTTAAGTCTCCTAAATTAGTGAAGTCCTTCGGCATTGTCCTCACCTTTGATTTTTTCATGGTTAATTGCAGAAGCCATAATCTCTCCAATTTGCTTACCCATCTGATTCGACTGTTCAATTGCTTTATTAATCTTTTCTAATTCATCTTTTTCAAATTGCTCAAATATTTGCTCATAAATTCCAGTATCCACTAGCTTTTCAGCTATGTTAAACAATTTATATAAATCTTCTTTTTTGGACATATCTAATTTCTCTAATCCTAAATTAGTAAACTGTTTAAGGATTAACATCTGACTCAACAACATCATATTTTGAACCTGATTGTAACTTACAGTTTCCTTTCTTAATACCTCAAATGCTTCTTGAAAATCTAAAAGCAACCTAGAAATCTTTGTGTCTCTAAACTTGATATATACATCAAGCTTAAAATCACCATCATTTAGATAAATAGTTTTCATTTCATTCAGTTTACTATCTAACTTATTTACATCTGTTAAAGATAATTTTTTAGCTATTTTAATCACTCCTTTTTAAATTTTAGTCCGATAAAACATTAATTTTATTTGGCAAATTAAATAGGGTAGACCATAATTGATCTACCCTTGCAAGATTTTATGCAGCAATTGGGATTCGTAAAGACTTCCCAAGTACATTTGAAGTCTTAGGTTTAACAACTCTTAATTTAGTCTCCATTGAAGTTGCCTGACGTTCAGATTGAGTACTAATGGAAAAACTTCCATCTGGTAGAGCATTTTCAAATTGAAATTGAATAAGGTTTAATGGCGCTTCAGTTCTCTCATCAATTTCTAAAGTTTCTAAAATTGCCTCAACACCTTTAGTAAAGGTATTTGTATCGAATTCGATGGTTTCAGTATTGGCATCTGTCTGGTATTTATATGTTCTAACTTCTACCTTATCACCTTCACTAACCCCACTAGCAAATGTTACAGTTTCACCTGAGAGAGTACCTGTATCAATCTCTTTTCCATCAGAATCAAATATCACTAAATCACTGTCAGATAATGGAGTATTCTTCAAGTTAATATCGGAAGAGCTGCCCACTTCATACCATTCAGGAAAAGCATAAGCAACTCCTGCACCTGTTACTATATCTTTACCAGCTTTCATTGCTACCCAATCATAGTGAAATTCTGTATCTGTTAAATTTAATTCAATATCTCTATTTGAATGGATAATCCCTCTTAATGGATCCCCTTGCCCTCCTCGAACTTCATTTTCACCAACAGTTACTGCAAGGCCTGCATCTGTCAAAGTCGTTGTCGCAAAAATCTTACCAGTTGCCTTATCTTTCAATAAGACTTTAAAAACATCTGCTATTATTCCCAAATTTTTTTCCTCCTTTAAAATAAAAAAAAGCAAAGGAATTTTCCCTTTACTTAGTCGCGTGATTTAAACCATTTAATTTACTTTTACTAACAAACAAATTATCGTACGGACTTTCTGATAATTTAAGATTTTCTGCATAGTGATTTATACTTACTTTTTCAGCACCTGCACATTTCATTCTTATAGCATTATCATAATCCTTTGATTTCGATATCCTATTAAAATCAGAATGTATTTGATAAATTGTTTGTTCAGATAATTGATCATAAGTCTTTCCTGCAGTAATGGATATTGTTGATATCATATCTTCCATTAAGATATTCGCTTTACCTTTTGCTCTAGCCTGCAACACTTCATTTGCCCACTCTTGAACTAAAGCATTTTTATAAACTTTAGGCTCATAAATTAAATTTTGAGTCATTGCCAGTTTTCTAAATTCATCGTAGTTTGTACTATGAATTCGATGAATCTCGTCAATTGCAAATACGTATGTATCATTATTACTTGTAAATCTAACTTCTTTTTGAATTATAAGTGAAAATAACTTTTCCAACCTTTTGATTATATTACTGTCTTTACTACTGAAAACTATTAAATCCAATAAGGGGAAATGATGAACTTTTTCATCAAAGTTATTCTTAGAATATTGTAAGAGGTATGAACATTCTACAAATTCATCATAGTCTTTCAATTTGATGGGGTATATTTGTCCTACACCGTCAAGATGACTAGGTTTGCCTAATATATGCCTAAGCGACTCCATTCTTACCACTTCCAATACTGTATCTCAACCGATACCCAATGTAACTTTCAGGAGCTTCTATTGGTTGCCCTGACTCAAATAATACGTTGCCTATTCCAGTGATCTTCTTATCAAAAATTAAGTTGTTAATATGATCACAAATCCAAGACAGCCTCATATCTCTTCCGTCATAATTAAAGTGTGACAGCACATCAAAATATATCTCTTGATTAGCCAAGTAGTAATTATCAGTATTTGATCTTCTACCTGGATAAAATAAAAGCCTACACTTAGCCTCTTTATCTAGGTTTTCTGATGTTGGAGTAGTTTTAATCCTATCCTCAATAATTCCCCATCTCTCACTAACATCCATATCTAGAATATTCGGCTTACTCTCATCTATAGGATCATCATTTCCATGAGTAGGTTTATAGTAAAGCAGCCTTAAAAGAGTTTCATCCGTAGTGAACAGTCGGTACAAATCTTTCATATTCTCTCTCATTTTCATGACATCACCACCTATACCACCAAATCTGCTTGCACGACAATAACACCCGTATTATTAATTACTTGGGTGTAGTCTAAATGAGTTATTTTATATGTTTGATTGTACATTGCTAATTCTTTATCTAATTTTAATTCTTCATGGTCTGTGTATCCTATTGCAATTAGAAGGCTGCCATCAGGAATGTTGATTTTACTGTCTATATCCGAATCTGCCAGCCCATTTCTAGACTTTACTATACTAGGAAAAAATACTGGGATATTTTGAGTGTCCCATATTGGTTTACCTACATCGTCATAATCCACGATTGCTCGTACTTCCGACATCAATGTTAGACTATTGTTACACCTAGTCATTTTACCCGACCAATAAAAATCCCTATCTTCTCTTTCAACAGTAATTAGATATGATTGATCTTCAAAACTGACACTATCACCATATTTAATATCATATACATCTTTTCGAATCAGAATGGTTTTATCTACATTCTTCTGCCAATCATTTGAATCATTAATGATACATTCAAAATCGAAATCAGCTTGATTTATTTTCACATAGGATTTCTCACACATTTCAAAGACCATTTCCTCGTTATCTCGACCACTCGACATCCATAAACTATAGTCTTTCATCAGTTAATACCTTTCATGATATTCCGCGTGAATGATCGATTTAATTCTGATTGTATATTAGTCAACATTTCTCTTAGTGCTACAATCTTGGACTGTATGCCAGTTACCTCAAGCTCAGACCTCTTATTGAAATGATTTGCAATTTGTAGAGACTCACTAAGCTCTCTTTCCCGATAGTTTTTATAAATCAATCGACCTAAAATTCTGTTGTGATGAACTGGTATTTCTTCTACTATACTTTCTCCATCAATTGTTAGTGTTTGACCTAAATTTTCTTCATACTCATACAATGCTGACTTTAGATATGCTTCAACTATATTTGATTCCACATTAACATCCAATTCTGGATATTTTGTTAAATCAATTTTTACTAATGAATAGAATACATCGTAAATATCCTCTAATTGTGTAGCCATAAGCTATCACTTCGTTTCTTTTTTAGATGTCTGTTTCTTTGCTTTTTTCTGTTCTTTTACATCGTTTACATTTTTTATATCAGATCCATCGACTTCTGCAATTGATTGACCAGTTTCAGTTTCAATAAACTTCATTTTCTTAGCATCAAGGCTATTTTCTTTGTATTCTTCTCTAGCTAGTAATACAATTTTTTCTCTTGTTCCATCGCTTAAGTTAGTTTGAAATACTTCTTTCAGATCATCTAATGACCCTTTTACATACTCTCTAAGATCATCACGACTTAAAGCATTTATATCAACAAATTCTGCTTCCTCTAAACCAAGTTCAGTTCTCATTGCTTGACTATCAATATATAAGTAACCTTTCTGAATTGTTTTACATGTATTAAAAATATGCCAAATATCTTCAGAATCAAGTTGAGTAAATGTACTAGGTTTTCTTAAGACAGAAGATTTACCATCAGATTTTACAATTCCTAGCGCTCCATTAGGCATATTATTGACAACTTTATATTTTTTCTTTGCCATTCTTGACCTCCATTTTGAATATTAAAAGGAAAGAGAGCAATTTCTCTTTCCTTTAGTCTTTATCGATTATAATGATGTGTTTTCGTATAGCGCCATGTGATTAACTGCTAAAACTGAAATTCCAGCCTTGCGGTAGTACTCTTTTGTATAAGACCAATCTTTACCTTGTGATTCTTTAATGTGGAAACCACCTTCTAAAACTATCTTCACTGGTTTATCACCGCCTACAGGCATAAGGTAGGTATAACCATCATCTAATACTTTTGCATTGTTAGTCTCATCCTCAAATGTATTTGGCAATTCTACCACGCCACTACCCTTATACATTCCAACGTGTCCCATATTTCTGATATCTAGTCTATCTTGTTCGGTAGTCTTATTCCAATCAAATCCAGGGCCATTTGAAATTTCAGATAGTCCCACGCCAGTGCCAATAATCACAGGTCTGCCATAAGATTGTACTGTCCCTTTTAATTTATCAAACTCTGATTGATTAAAAGTACTATCGGCAAAACGATTAGCATTATTGGTCATTCCAAATGCACCAATTAATGCATCTTGAACTCCGGCATATATTTTGTCCATAATAGAATCTGTTAATTTCATAGTTAATTCTGCAAAATCAACTTTTCCTGTAACTAGATCTTCGTACTCAACATAAACTGCTCCACCAATAGGTGCAGTCATGGTAGTAAGGGAACCATTATAGATTTTTTGCCTTGGTTGTTCAACGCCTAAAGCAGTGTAAGCCGAAGTGATTTTCCCATTAGGAACATGCCATTTTTTCGTTACACCGTCTGCAACTGTTTCAACATCGGCAAAGATGCCAAGAGCATTTCTTAATTTTATCGGTAATATTTGATTAATTGTTTCCTCAACAATTTCATTTATTAAGATGTAATTTTGACGATAATTTTCTCCTAATTTATTTAGGTATTTACTCATACCGTCAGCACGTTGTTCAGGTGTAAATTCTTTATTCGTACTTCTACCAAGTGCCGTATCAACAGCACAGTTTAAAATTCTCTCATTAATCATGTATTAAAATTCCTCCTTATTGTTTAACTTTTACTTGAACAGCGTTATCACCATTCAATGTTGTTTTATCAATAACTTCCACAACAGTAGTTGCATTGGCTGGAACATCTGCTGGAGCAGTTAAGACTAATGTTCCAGTAGGAGTAGTTCCTAAATCTCCAATTTCAATAGAATCGAAGTCTCCCCTTGCATTTGCTACACCTGTATATGCTATTTTTGTTACAGTGAAGAGATCGCCTACTGGTAATGTGAATGTACGCGGATGTAAATTTGATCCAGCCTTATTAACAAAGTCACCTTCATTCATTGAGTCGTATTGATAAGCTACAGAAGCCACTAGTACCACATCGTCTGTAACTGCTGTAGGTGCCAACAATTCTCCATTTACCTCATCTTGCACTGCAAATGTACCATTTTCAAAATCTACTTTCGCTTTTAATCGACCATCTGGTGTTCCAGAAATACGATCTAATCTGCAAATTCCATATTTATTTGCCATTAAAATAACACTCCTTATTTATTTTATTTATCATTTATTACATGTTGAATTGAGTTAATTGATCTCCACCTAAATCTTTTTGATCATCAACAGAGAAGTAATTTTCTTTATTCTTATTATTATTTAAGATAATTCTTTCTTTATATTTAGCAGCCATAATTTCGTTAATAAGAGCTTTTACCTTCTCTGGCTCTTTTTCAGTAGCCACTTGATTTATTTTACTCAACTCATCTTCACTTAAACTTACTTTAACCTCGTTAATCAAAGTTTCAATCTTACCTTTATTCTCTTTTTCAACTACATTATCTTTAAACTTATTTAGTTCCTTAACCTCTGCTGTTAATGTATCCTTCTCTTTTCCTAACTGTACAATAGTTTCGTTTGCTTCATTAAGTTTTACTGACACTTCATCTTTCTCCGATGTTAATGTTTCCACCTGTTGTTTAAGATTTTCACTTTCAATTAATAGAGATTTATTTTCTTCAATTACCTTATTAATATCTATATTTTGATTTTCCATATTATAAACTCCTTCTTTATTATTGTTCTTCGTTTTATCATCCGATAAAATATCTGTTTTATTGCTCAATTTATCACCACCTTTCAATGAATCATTTAACTCTGAAGCTAATTTTAAAACTGTAGATTCTGGTTCAGCAGGAAAACTTACAATACAATCTGACATCAAGTGATTATTGGGACTGGCACCAACAATTAGATGATTGTTTTCATCAATTGTATAATCTGATACAAATGCTTCTACAGACAGATTTAATCCAATAGGGGATTGATATAATTCCATCAACATAGTAACTAAATCTTCATTTCTTTTAGAGACCCTCGCTTTTCCATGAAGTTCTGCTATATTATTTGAATCATACTTTTTCTCAAAAGAAACATAGGATCCAATTTGTTCAGAATAAAATTTCTTTACAATTTTTGAATAATTATGTTTCAAATTTAAGAAGTCTTCGGACATCAATTTTTCAGCATCAACAACAATAGGAAGACCTACATATTTCTTCTGATTCTCAACAATCTCATCTATAAAATCTTCTTGAAAAAAATAACCATTAAGATTAGGCGAATTTTTCAACAACAAAATATCTAATTCCATAAATAAGTCATTCGAATTAGATTCATTTAAGATAGTTTTAGTTGAATTAAAAAGTAATCTTTTATTTTTCAATATTCCACCTCCTTTCTAAACTAAGCAGAAGGCCTCGGGCTAAAATTACCCCCATTACTTTGTGATTTTTCTGTGTTTTCTCCACCTTCTCCTGTGCCATTTGGTTTACCTACGTCTTTTGCTGACGTTGTAAAAGAGGTTGCTAACGCTTCGAATTTATCTTTATAATCAAGATTGTTTTCAACTGTTAAAATATCCATGTATTCTTCTAAATTAAACCCTCTGGCGGAAATACTAGGAGAGAGTGAACCTCCTTTATCCAATAAACCGTCAAAAATCTTAATCATTTTCTCACGGTTTTGCGAAGTAATCCCTAAAAAACGAGCTTTAAACTGATATTGACCTCCAGTTGTAAGTTGTTTAAATTTCCTATTCAACCATATGGACTCTATTTGTTTCATAATCTTCATTACGGTGTTTGAGATAACATCAATATTTAAAACTCCAGTAGAAAAATTTCCACCTTTTAATGCGCCTTCACCAATACCTGCAGACACCAAAACATCACCCTGAACTTCTTTCATCTTTCCTTTTTCTAAACCAGACAATTCCAAAGGGATATTTTCAAACTTAGTACCGCCTAACACTGTTAAGCAACCAACATTAGGTGGTAATAATTTTTTCAAATTATTGTGTGATAAATTTATTTCTTCTTCCCCTAAAATTGAATTTCCATCTTTATCTACTGGTAATTGTTGAACAACTATTTTTCTCTTTTGAGAACTGATAATCGCCCGATCTAATTCTCTAATCTCATCATAAAAGAGGATATCGTCTATACTTCCAAACAGCATTCCGATACCCTCTTTGCTTTCTAAATTAGATCCTATTTTCAATGTATAAGTTTTATCCGACGGGAGTGTTCTCCAATTTAATTCATCTGATATCAATTCATTTGGATTGTCTATTTTACGTTTATAATCCATATATAAACTTTTAAAAACAGAATCAAAACCATTAAGTTGCATATTTCTTTCACGTATGTTTTGGAATTTATCAAAATATCTAAAATCAAACTGTATTATTGGATTTCCATCGAAGCTAATTCCTATAATCCTAGTATAGTCTAATGGAAGTGGTTGGATATAACTTCCACGATCATATGCTGAATATCTACCATATTTCACAAGTTTAAAAAATATATCTTCTAGAGTAATTTCGAAATTGCAATTCCATAAATAATTAGAAACAGATGATTGTTTTTCTTTAAATTTTTCTTCATCGAATTTTTCTTTATTTTTGATATGGGGTAAAATCACATGCTCGTTTGAAGCCAAATTCTTAATTGTGTCTACTAACCTTCTATAAATACCATTTGTGCTATAGAGATAATCAGATGTCTCACGAAGTTGCTTTGCATTCTTTACATGATTAGAAAGTAATTTTCGTATATTTTTTGTTGTATATTTTACTTCCTCAAACCTTTCAGTGAAATCATAGTAGCTAGAAGTGTATGGGGTGTAAGCTAGTTCTGCAGTAATGACTTTTCCTGTACTATTCTTTTGAATATTAACTACTTCAGACATCATTTCCTCCTTTCTTTAGTTATATAAAAATATTAGTTTCTTCTTATCTTTCTTCGTATTTTTATCTTCAAATTGTTTAATATACCATAACCCGTAAGCAAGAGCGCTGTATCTGTCTTTGTCAATTTTCTTAGTCACTCTTTCAACTGTATATTTTCCACTAGGTAATTTTTTCATTTTTAAATTCGCGATCTCTTCAAGAAGAAAATCAGTTTGCAAATGAGGAAGAACGTTGTTCTTAAAATAGTCAGCATCTGACACATCGTAACCTGAGTCTTGCCTTTTCTCTAATAATTGAAGCTTCTTACTTTCGATCATATCGATAAAATTAATTATAATGTCACTGTTGATGCCTTGAGCATGTAAATCATAAAGTATTTTTTCTGCACCTTCTAATTCAGGCTCTCTTTCATTATTAATAGTATTCCAACAGCCCAATGAATCCCCTGTGAGAGGATCAGTCGTTTCTTTAAGAGCTTCATCAACAATCGCAGATCCTAGTCCATTTCCATCAACAACAACTGCTTTGGCATTATACATGTTTTTTATCCTTTTTAATTCAACCGTTTGTGCAGTAAAATTTAAACCATTAGGTAGATTAATTAAATTTACTATCTTTATTTGAGTTATTTTCTCGTTTTTGTTTCGTTTTAATTTAAAAACAACTATACATGATTGGTTATTATTTTGACTCTCGCTTCTCGCTACATCCATTGATACTATATATTCAGATTTTCCATCACCTTTTAGTTCGGGCTTAACTAATGTTCTCAAGTCCATAACTTTGTTCATATCAATTAAGGCCCCGTCCGTTGCACCCACCCACCTAGATTGGTAATTCATGGCAAAAAATGTGGGGGACAACCTTGCTTTTTTGTCTAAAATCTGAGATTTCGTTTCTCCACGTCCATATGAACAAGCTAACTGCCAATCTGATCCAATTACTATCTTCCCTTTTAACTCGGCCATATCTTTAACCATTTCTATATTTCTTTCGTATTCATCAGATCCACGAAACCAACTTGTTGTAAAGAAATTAATTTGACCATTTAGTTCTTCAGGATTAACAAGAGCCTGCTTTCCTATAGTTCTTCTCGGAACATTGACTACAGGTTCAAGCACATCATCAAAAAGAGCAGCATTTAACTGTGCTGCTTCTTCAACATTTAATCTTTTTCTTCTTTGCCCTTTAGAACTTTGATTGTTTGCTAGTGTGTCTATTCGTCCACCAGATGTAAAATTCGCTTCAATAGTATCTTTACTATATCTATAACTGGTGATTTCATTTGAGATTAGTGGGTAAAATTTAATAATTTCTCTATGTTTTTCATTTACAAGCTTTGCTGCATTTTCCTTAGTTTGTGCAGTCATCGACAACTCAATATCAGGAAAGAAGATAGCTGTATGGTACATACCCATTACTTCCAACAGTGTATTATGACTTACAAATCCATTTGAAATAAAAGAATTACTGTTTGGCACAGACAAATCATAAACATGATTATTACTATTTTTTATATCTGAGACTTTGGAGAAAAAGTAATTTAAATTAAAAAACTCGACTAATTCTTCATATCCTTTACATTCTGAAGAATCATCGAGCGAAATCAGATATTTTAGTTTCTCATAGGTTAACTGGTTGTCTCCTTTGAGAACATGGTACACCTTGTCTCTAATACGGTAATTATAACTAGTTTTGTGTTTTATACTAGCACAGAATTCGTTTATCAACTCTTTTTGATATGGTATGACATCTTTGTTAGGATTTCTCTTTTTCTCGCATAGTTTAACAAGTTTTACCTGTTTTCTCTTACACGAAAATCCTATGTGTTTTAAATATAAGTCCATATTTTTCCCATATATCATTATTTTATAATGACTAGTTTTATATTGTTTGTTATAACGTTTTTTTCTCGTAGACATAATACCAAAATTCAATAATATTGTTTGAATCTGTTTAGATAATTTTTTAGACGCAGTGCAGTATTCTATATATGTGTTTGATAGACCTCCATCTGTATCAAATAGACCTTTTATAAATGAAGCAACTACTTTTTTAGGAGCATTAAGTACACACTTAGGAACCTCTTTATTAAATGAGTCAGCAACCTCCAACCCAATTTGTTTAAAATATTCACGGACAAATCTGCTATTTATTAAGTAGTCTATCGGATAATCTTTTTTAGGTTTGACAACTACACCTAGACGATTCTCCATAAAATTTTTATAATTCTCTACTATATCTTCATCAGTATTCGTAAAACAAATTGAATAATTCCTAGTTATACATCCGTCACCTATCAAATATCCAAGTATTAGTCCGAACTCTTCATCTAAATTTTTAATTATATTGCATTTTTTTCTTTCAACTTTCCATCTACTACTATTACTAAAATCATTAAGATAGCTATCCATATCAATATTTAAATCAGTTTTATTTCCCCAAACGTCATTATTTCTGTTTATTGCTAAATAATCTCCAATTTCGATATCTTCAGAAATTTTCCATTCTAAACAGCCTCTCTTGTTCATAACCAATAAAGGATGGTTTAAGCTATTTTCAACTTCATACCCTTCCTCAGTTATAATTTTCTTAGTAGGTTGATACCCACTGTAAACTCCAGCATTAGTACTTTCTAACTGTCCATGTCTGTTTACTAAGTTAATGTTAGATGAAATATAGAATTCTTTTCCATGGCTCGCAAAATTAAAAAACTCACCTAACTCTTTAATTCCTTCATTTGTAAATAAAAGTGTATCTCCACTTTGGCATTTTCCATATCCCCTTGGGAATACGCCATAAGTTGAAATAAACCTCGCTAGACTCCTAAAGAACACCCTTTGATCCATATCTAATCTAATACCACCAGTTTCAGGCGTTATCAGATCCCACCACAAGTCAGGATTCCATCTTGCCCAGCTAACAAAATCAATATATTTATTTAAGTTTCTTTCAAAATTGGTAGACTCCTGAATGCCTCTAGCCTCAACAGCAGGATTAAAAGCAGGTTCATTTACATCAAAACGATCATTTTTATGTTTTGCATTTTTCGATTGAAAATTTTTATATGAAGGCATCGAAATCACCGCCTTCGTCTGCCTCATACTCCTTTTTTCTTTCCTCATAGAACTGATATATATCTTCATAAGGCACTAAGGGAAGTCCCTGTAAATCTCTTATATAATTGATATAGCACCAAAGAGTAAAATCAACTTTGTCTTGAGGTTTCTCTTTGAATTTCGGAAGTATTGGGATTACATCAATTGCCTGTTCTATAGCTCTTACAAGCTGGCCAAACCCATCTAAACCATCTGATAAGTCTGATTTTGTTAACTGCGAAGGATTAATTTTTGCATCCTGTGCTGCCTTCTGAGCTAAATCTCCCCACGATTTTGCAGTTTTTACATCTCCTTCTGCAGTAGCTAATTCTTCCTTTACTCGGTATCGAATATAAGTCAGTAATGACTCTGTATGCATTGCTGTTTTTTCTGGATAATTATTCTTTAATTGATGATACTTTTTTTCAAAAGAACGGTACTCAATTTCTTGATAACCTTCTCCCCATTTATCTATAATTTCGTGAGTTACAAGAAATTTTTCTCTCTGGGTATCTTCATCTTCTTCTAATGAATCGAAATATATTTTTTCACTTTGCTGTTTCTCTTCTTCTTTTTGTTTCGCTTCCTCAGTCTCAGCGAAGACACTATCTTCCCATCCCTTACCCTTCAATCCTTTCAAAGCGTTTGCCATAGATAAATATCTGCCTAAAGTATCTTTTTCACCATTAGTAGCTTTTTCCCAGCATTCAAAATGAAAAGGAATATCCAGTCTTTTAAATAATGTAAACACTGTTTCTTTATCATCGTAATCAATCATACTTCTTAAACATTGCTTACATGTAGGGATAAATCCATCATATAAATTATTACTCGATTTATAAAAATTTGTCGGTGCTGCTTTATCCTTTTTACACTTAGCACACTTTACATATTCTTGTACCTTCTTACTCATATCCCCCACCTCTCTCTAGCAAAAAATGACAAGGAAAGGAGTTAAACCTTGTCCAACTAAAAAAGACACGATCCTTAATGCCTAAAACGACTACTTGTACGTCTTTAGCACGAATCATGCCTATTTTAAATAATTTGTAAATTTATCGGTATTGGAATTATTGCACTATCTTCTCTTACAACTATCATCCCTTGACTTGCATCTGTAGCACATTCCATTTCCTTACTATAATTGTTACGACCCATTAAGCATCCGACTCCGACCACCATCCCTCCATGGTCATCATCTCTTGTATACCAATTATGTAGATGGCCATGTACAAATACATCATAAAATTCTCTATCTAACGAGCTTTGCGTTTTTAAAATATGTTTATTTTTGGTTTTATGTTTATCTCCATGGACAAACTTAAACTTTTTACCATTTAGCTCTAACTCAATTGAAGTTTGGTGAGGTTTAGATTTAATGAATTGTAATCTTGGAGAGTTAATTAACTCTAACATATCCTCTATACCTTCGTTAATAGTTACATTAGCGTTGTCGCCATCAAAGTTTGCTGTTTTATCACCATTTTCTCTATCATGATTACCAGGTATTAATTCCGCAGTAATATTCACATATTCAGATAAAGATACAAGAAAATCTAATATCAATTTCTGTGCTTTTGCTATCTGCATGGACTTGCCAAATTCACAATCTTGAGATTGATTTTTCCTCATGGAAATGTGTTCAATAAAATCCCCACATCCTACAACATATAAGTCATTGATACTGTACAATCTGCAATAATCTAATACTTCTTGTTTTAGTTTGTTTACTCTTTTTTGAGCAATTTCATAGTTATAATTATTTCCGAGGCAATTATTAACAACAACCCCAATATGCCAATCAGTTATAATACATATTCCTTTATTTCTTGAATTAGGTAATACTGGATTATATACGTAATGCGGTACACTAAAATCCATCTCATCTAAAAGTATATTTCTAAATTCGTCAGCTAAAACTGCGGTTCGAGACAATTCTCTAAGGTTCTTATTAATTTCCCTCAACAAATCTTGATTGGCTGTCTTTTCAAATCTAACCTCTCCTACTATTTGTTGAATACGATCTAGCTTACTACTTGCAATTAAATCTGCGTGCTTAGGTAAACTGTGTAATTTTCCTATCTCTTTTTGATAATCTTTAATCATGCAACGATAAGATTCATTAAGATCAGAGTTGTCAAAGCCTTCTTCCTCCATCATTTGTTGATGCTGAGACCAATTACATCTTCTATTTGAGATATCTTGTAATGCTAACTTGATATCTACTGCTTTATCTAAATGATCTTTGCTGACCTCTACAATCATTCCATCTGAATTTGTATAACTCCTTATAACAAACTTCACCCCTCTCTAGATTTTTAATTTCTCATTCAACTCTTTTTTAAATTTATCTGAAAAATTACACTTAACTCCATACTGTTCAGGGATATCCACCTTAATTCCATTCCCAAAATCATGATCTAGCCTAGCTTTTCGCTTTCTAATTTCAAAAGTACCAAAACCCCATATACCTACTTTATCCCCTCTTAACAGAGATTTCTTAATTACTTCAAAAACAGAATCTAAAGCCATCTCAGCATCGTCTTTTGTTACTTTGTCATTTCCACTAATTTCTTTCAATTTGTCTCTAATTAGTGGTACAAGTTCTTTTTTATTTAATTTTTCTCCCAAATCAGCTCTACCCTTTACTTATTTTATTTATCACTTATTCAACTGTAACATAATTGGTTATATTTTTACCTTTCTCATCAAAAAAACTTCGTCTCTTTCCTTCCTCAACTATCATTATCGAATCCATCTTCGCATCGTTCGTCCAATTATTATACTTCCCATTTTTCCTTTTAGGTTTATTATGTACAATATATTGTTTTAAAGATTTACTTATCTTATATATAATTGCATTGTGTATAAACTCGTTGTTTATGTCTACTGGAACTACTGTATTTACTTTCATGTTACATCTTCTTCCGCTATTCCCAACAACTTCTTATGATAGCTTTTTAAATCAGTAAAATTAGTCATTCTTTTATCACCTCGTTTAAGCTTCTTCATTTTATAGTTTGACAAAATGTATTTGTCTTCTATATTCTTATCTTCACCTTTATCCTTAACCATACATAAATAATTTGAAAGTATCTCTAAACATACACTTGTCTTTTTTTGATCCCATGTTTTATAGAAATAATCTTCCCAATCTAATAATATATTGTTCACAGCTTCGAGCCTTTCTTTATACTCAAAACTTGTATTTAATTTAATTTTCTCCCCATTTGGGAGCTTTAATTTCATTTTATTTATCATCTTCTTTCTGTTTTAAATTATAACTTCTATCCCTTTATACCTAGTAAGGTAATAGCTAAGCCATA
Organism: Chengkuizengella marina; assembly: GCF_009910845.1. Classification (GTDB taxonomy): domain Bacteria; phylum Bacillota; class Bacilli; order Paenibacillales; family KCTC-33759; genus Chengkuizengella; species Chengkuizengella marina. Next base: position 45,704 of record NZ_SIJB01000016.1, read on the forward strand.
TCTAGCTTTTTTTTCGTCACTTTCTTTTATTTTTTTCACATTCTTTACATTCTCCATAGAATCCGTCCCCTTTGAAATCAGATCTAACCCTATAAATACTCTTCGTTTTAGGTAAATTCTTATGACAAGACCTACACCTTTTAAACTCACTATTTAAATAATTTTCATGAGTCCATATAATCCATCGTTTTTTGTTTGTTTTACATATTTTTGTACAAATACTTTTTAATCTTCGCTCTATTCTTTGAGCAGTTGTCTTTGTGTAATAAGCAATATCTCTATAAGTAAATCCTTCGTAAAAAAGTTCAATTAATGCTTTCTGTTTCTCTGTTAAATCAGACACTATAATTAATTGATCCAAGTAAATATATGTATTTAATAACTCCTGATTAACTTCTTTTACATTGCCGGCATTAATATAAAAATTATCATTATTAGACTTGTAGTAAATGTCGATCTTATCTCTAAATAATATTAACCATTTAACTACATTGGTATCAGATAAATTCAAATTTTTAAGTATGTATTCTTTCTTATGTATGTCAATTTTTACTGCTCCTATAAAACCACCCCCTATGTTGTACTTGAATTATATCATTTTATTTATCACTTGTCAAATTTTACACCATTTTTCTGTAATATTTCAGTATCAATGACTATACACATATATCAAGATAGATATTAACAATCAATGAGAAGGAGAGTGTATATGGAAGACTTATTTCATAGTATTTCAAAAAGATTAACTTTCGATGATCTAAGTATTCTGAGTATTTTATATGACTATGACATTGATTCGCGATTTAAAGCTTTTAAGAAAAGAGATCTTAGAAATGAGGTAGTTAAACGAAGAGTCAAAGAGCAAGGAAGTGGAGATTTTACTGAAGCTAACTTTCGTAAATCAATATATCGTTTAGAAGCAGTTAGATTTATTGAAATTGTATACGGCGAAAAGGAACACAAAATTTATATGACTAAATATGGTTTGTCAGCAATTAGACAATCACTAAAAGGAGTGGGTTGAAAATGATTGGAATTTTAGGAGTAGGTGGAGCTGGAGGTAATATTGCAGATGAAGCAGCTAAATTAGGCTTTTCTACTGCAGCCATTAATTTTTCTCAAAAAGATTTAGATGCTTTGGACAATGTAAAACATAAACTAAGACTTGTTGGGAGTGAGGGAGTTGGTCACAACAGGGATGAAGCAATCAGGTTAATGCAGCAAGACAATTGGGAACTAGCAGTAGACTTTGTTAATCAAAACTTTTCCCATCCCTCTCTAGAAGTAATCTTTCTTACCTTTTCAACTGCTGGTGGTTCAGGAAGTGGCATAAGTCCAATACTAATAGATTTGCTATCAAACACATTAGACAAAACAATTGTTGCAATGCCAATTATTCCAGATAAAAGTGAAGTGGTTATAAATCAATTAAATTGTTTAAAAGCGTTTGAAGAACTTTCTAATTTAAACGTTGCTGTATTTCCAATCGATAACGAAAAAGTTAAGAACAAGGTATTAGGTAAAAACAAAATATATGAAGAAATCAATAAATCTATAACTTCGTTAATTAATGACATCTCATCCTACACACAAAAAAGTTCAAAGAATGGCAACTTAGATAGAAAAGACTTGCTAAACACTTTAAAAACAAAAGGAATTGGCATAATTACAAAAGCTGATGTCGCAACAGTTCTTGAAGGAAAATTAGAAATTAGTAAAAATGCATTTACCGAAGCTGTTCATTTGTCTTGGGATAATTCAATATTTGCGCAAATTGACAATGATCAAGTAATACGATCTGCAATCATTTTTGACGGTCATGAATTATTGATGGAATACCTGGACTATGAATCAATCTTTTCTAAGTTTAACAATGGGATGCCAATCGATCTATTTGAAGGAAACTATCACGAAAGACCTGGGACAGTCTATTCGATTATCACTGGTCTATCATGGATTAAATCTAGATTATCAGAAATCGATGAATTAATTAGACTTAAACAGGAATCAGTTGAAGAAGTTTTAGCAGCAAGTTCTTCCCAAACTTATAAATCAACAGTAAACAGCGACTTTTTAACAAGTGTAAGGCCGGAACCTAAGAAAACTAAATCCGCCATGGATATTCTAAGTAGATATCAACGTTGATATTTGTCTATCAATAAATATATAAAAGCAATGGAGGTAGATTTTTTCAATCAAAAATTAGTATTGCCCTCTCCCCCACTACCTCCCCCCTATCACAATAAACTAGATGCTATGATGTCATGACATCTAAGTTAACTTTTAGAAATTTTGAGGTGATGAGAAAAATGGAGGACAGTAAACTACAAAAAAGAAAACCAAGATTGGATAAAAAACACAGATTTCAACTACGCATAAAGCAAGAACTACATGCTGAAGCTGAGGTGATTTGCTTCAAACATCCAATGAGTTTCAATTTGTTTTATACCGAAGCTATTGATTATGCACTGGGTTCACAGGGATTTATGAATTATATTGCTAATAAATATCCTCAAGACGACAGAAAAGGTTATTTCACATACACACATACAGCGCAATATAGAGGAAGGAGTTTTTAAAGATGGGATTAATGGATTGGTTGATAGAAAAGACTGAAAAAACTACTATCTACCCTAAGATTGATAAACGTATAGAAAAAGTATTAACAACTTACATCGCTCTGCACAATGCACAGGTAGACGATGTTGACCATATCAATGAAAGTGATGTAGTTGAGGATGCTTTAAAATTATTTTTACGTAATTCTTTACATATCGATGATGATGCTCTACAAAAAAAACAAAAAAAGCAAAATTTAAAACCCGTTTATATCGATGATTATAGAACACCCAGAGGCAGAGCACAGGCACGAGAATTTCAAAGTATGTCTTACGATTAACCCCCTCTTTTAAGATGATCATAAACCGGTCATCTTTTTTATTTCCATTTTTTTATTGACTTTAAATAGGATATAATTTATTATATACTATATATAAAGTTGGGAGGTTTTTGAGAATGGAAGAAAAAGTAGTGTTATTTCAAACCAACTCAGTTTATGAACACATACAAGTTTTCTTAAATAAGCGCAAAGTAAATAGTTCAAACACATACAAAGGATACATTAAAGATATTAGGCAGTTCTTTTCAATTATGAGAAATAAAAAATTAGAATCGCTAGACGAATCAGATTTAAAATTCAAACTCTCTGACATTGAACAATACCAAACGCGATTAGCCACAGACTTAAATAATGGAAAACCTTATGCTCCAGGTTCAATTAACCGAAAAATCGATTCACTAAAGAGTTTATATAAAAACCTTGAAGCCAACGATTATAATGTAAAATCAGCCTGGTTTAATGTTTCTAAAATTAAAGGAGATCCTCAAAGTTACGGAATTGTATACTGGGATGATGTGCAGCGAATGATTCCTATTGTAATAAAAACTAGAAAAGGATTAATTAAATCTCTTCTAATTGAAACTGCAGTGGTTACATCTTTTCGTCAGGATGAACTTCTAAGATTAAGATGGGATGATGTTACTAATATAAATGGAACTTGGGTTATGCAAATTACTGCCAAAGGAAAAGTGATTGATCGAAAGCCTATTAAAGAGAATTTATACAACAGACTCCTTGAAATTAAACAACAAGGACAGAATAAAATATTCCCTCTAGATAAAAACACCATTTCTTCAATGATGATAATGCTTAGGAAGAAATTAGATTTACCTGATAATATTACTTTTCACAGTTTTAAAAAGTGTGGTATCAATGAAGTTTATCAGATCACAAATGGAGATATTGAGGCTGTTAAAAAACAAGGAAATCATAAATCATTCTCAACCACAGATAAACATTATAGGAATTTTGAGGAAGACCGTAATCTTCCCTCCTCTCCTAACCTGTCAATAGGTGAAAGCATCGATTTAACTCCTTTAGAAAATCTAAGCAGAGAAGCATTATTACAACTGGTTAAAAACTCTAGTAGATCCACTCAAAGTGAACTATTAGGCTCAATCCAAAAAGGGTAGCATTCTATTTCTACTACCCTCCTCTTCTTTCTCTCTAACTTTTCAAATAAACAAATCCACGGAACCCTGCATTATTATTATTTCCAAAAAAATATATTCTTATTCAGTCATAGGACATTCTTACATCCTCATATGATTTAACATACTACAAAAGGAGTTGATTTTGATGACAATTGAGTTTGTTAGAATGTTAATGGATCTACAGAAAAAAGGCACTCAAATCTTCCTAACTGAAGAAGGCTACTCTACGTTTTTAAAAATTATTCAACAAGAGGTTGAAAGTGAACAAATTTCAGAATTGAAAGGAAAGGTGGTTTAACTATGTCTGCTTCTTTAACTCCTCTGTTTGCAGTTGCTGGAACCGCATTAGTCTCACATCTAGTAGGAGATGTTTTAGAAGAAGTTGGGAAAGGAAAATATAAGTTATTTTTACAAATTGGAACATACGTCATATGTATGTACATTACGTTTAATTTATGGTGGGATGCAGTACGTTATGTTGCTCGAACTTTTGGAGTATTTTTATGAGAAGTATTTTTATGAGAAAGGATTATGTAGTAGTTAAAAAGCAACCTGGTACTCAGATAACTTTAAAAGATTTGCTTTCCTGGAGCCTACTTGCCGTTCAAATTGGATTAGGAATCTATGCAAGCTATCTCTTTACATTTATTAGTGATGACATCGCCAAAACAATTGTTGATTTATTAAGGTGGTGATTCAATGCTACTAACTTTAAAAATTTTGGGACTACTAACATCTTGTGTTGGAATAATTGCTACCTATCGAACTTTCCCTTCTAACGCAGCTCGATCTAAAATGTTTAAAGCATTCAAAATCGCTGACATATCCATTACAAAGAAAACAAAAAAACGTGAGATAAAAACTTATCCAACTATAAAGAAAGTAAATGTTTTTTCAGATAAAATCATCATTTTATTCAATATACCAGATGGAATAAACCCAGATATAATAGAAAAACATGAATGGCTTTTTAAACAGAAATTCGGTGAACATATAGAGATTACTCAAATGAATTCGAAACAATTCATCCTATCTATATACAAACAACCAATAAGACAGTTTGATTATAATTATGATGATATTACTAATTCAATTAAGAATATGAATCTCCCTATCTTAGTTGGTCAATCAAGGTCAGGAATTGAAGCTTACGATATGACTAAATACCCCCATCTTCTAATTGCTGGTGAAACTGGCAGTGGCAAAAGCACTCAACTTCGCTCTATACTCTCTACTCTCATACATTCCGATTCAAATAAACTTAAAATCTATCTTGCCGACTTAAAGCGATCTGAGTTTCACCTCTTTAAAGGGATTGCAAATAAAGTTGTATATGATGCTGACGAATTAATTAAAATTCTAAGAAAAATTAAAAAGGAACTTACGACAAGAGGTGAACTACTTGAAAAGTCTGAAGTTGCTAACATAGAAGATTTGCACTCCCCTCCCCCATACATTCTTTTAGGAATTGATGAAGTGGCGCTATTAAAAAAAGAAGATGACATTATGGAGATTATTGAAGAAATATCCGCAATCGGTAGAGCTTTAGGTGTATATCTGATACTATCTATGCAAAGACCTGATGCCTCAATTTTAGACGGTAAATTAAAAAATAATCTTACTGTTAGAATGGCTTTCAGACATTCCGATGAGATTAATAGTAGAATAACTCTCGGATCTGGAGATGCAGCAAATATAAAGCAAACCCAAAAAGGCTTAATGTGTTTTAAATTAGATGGTATTAAAAAAATCCAAGCCCCCTACCTTGAATTAAAAAATGCTAAGAGGTTACTTGCACCATATAAAAATAAATCAGTAGAAGAAAACGATCAATTTCAAGAGTCTAGTCCTATGTTTGGAGCATTAGAATTTGATTAGTCGTAACCTAGAAATTATTAATAATTTAGAAAAGTTTAGAGTTATGGGGCGAGATGATATCATTGACCTTCACTTTTCTAACCTGAAGGATCCAGTCACTCAATGCAATAGGACGATGAAAAGATTAATTCAAGGAGGTTATGTCATTGCAAATAAGGATCATCGAAAGTATATCTACTTACCTAGAAATGGCATTAAATATAACAGTTTAAAAATCCCACATTTCTTATCAATAGTTCGTTTTTACATTGAAATTAATTTCTATGAGAAACCAAAAGAATTTATTGTAGAGCCAAAATATAAAAAAGGATTTATGGAACCAGATATATTTATGATTTGGAAGTCCTCTCCTTTCTTTGTGGAAATTCAACGAAATATTTATTCTAAAAAAACAATTGGATCAAAACTAAAACGATATGAAAATTATTACAATTGTGAGAAATGGAAGAATGAGTATTGGCAGCCAAAAAATAAAAAGGTCTTTCCTACGATTTGGTTTATCACACAACATCAATACAATTTAAATGCTGAATTCCGTATCATTCAAACAAAAAATGCAAAAGAAATACTAAAACAGGCTTAAGGTGCAAGCCTGTTATTTTATTTAACATATTTAAAGTCATAGTACATGCATTATTAAATCATATAACTATGACGAAAGAACAAGTTGAAATGTATATAAAATATGTATTTCTAATTTTGTTTAATGAACTATGGATACAAAGTAGCTATAGTTCATGTAGAAGGTTTTAGGGGTAGATTATCTTTGAAAATTCACAGAAATAATAGTTGATACATAAAGATATTTAACCCTCAATCCTTTTGATATCAATAATGGTATCTTTAATTCTCTCTTCATATCTCTCATCTACATACTTCTTGATGAACTCATTTCGTTTTTCAGTGTTCTCCCCTTTTCGAAATAATCCTACCTTCATCATCCGTTCACTTTCAGGTAGCTTACTCCATTCCTTAGAAGCCTCACCTTCAAGAACACTAACAATTTTCCTTTGTAATATTAAATCATTTACTCTGTTCTTCCTCTCTTCTTCAATCTGAGTAGCTACTACTTCTTTCATACTAGCAATAATTTCAGTTTTTAATTTATTTATTTGTGCCTCATCCGTTATCTTAGTATCCTTTGAATCAAAATCTTCTGGAAAAGGCCTGAGATTTATTTCTTCTTGGTGCTGAAGTAAGTCAAAAATTGAATCAATAGTATATTTCTTATCTCTATATTCCTTTATAAATAGTCCAATTTTTAAATCATCTTGGTTATAAATTTTTTCACCAGACTCTACCCTATTAATATAGTGAATCCGTCTTTCCTCTAACTTTTTAAACCATGAATCTGTTGTAGTAAAGTGTTTACCCACTTTTTCTGCAAACTCTGATATTTGCCAAGATTCTACAAGCATATTCTCACCAACTTTTCTATTCTCTTACATTAATTATAATCTAGTACTTAAATATAATCTAGTACTAACCTAAATTCAATGCATTATTACTATATTAGTGATTATTAGTAGCTTAGAATCGTTATCAACTCAGCGAAAATCACTTGATTATTAATAATTTATCGATTAGATATAGCTTATTGAATATTTTACTTACTAATTTATTAATAATATCATATGTAGAAGTAATATATTACTACTATATAAAATATTTATTACATATTTAAATTTGGTTAGGAATAACGTGAAGTTATTATGCGATATTTCTTTTTTCTGGGTTAATTCATGAATAATTCATTATTTAATCAAAAAATGCTCTTTGGATGCATGTTTTTAATGGTTAATTCATGAATGATGTAATTGGTCATAACGAATAAACAAGATATTTGTAGAAATTTAAAAAATATATTGAATCATTCATGAATTGGTGTATAATGGTAATATCAATAAGGTATTATTAATAGTTTAGGAGATGGTTCTTTTGTCAATAGTTTTAGGAATTGATCACGGTAACGGATATGTAAAAGCTAAATCCAAATATAAATCCATAGTTTTACCTTCAGCTTTTTGCCGTTCCGATGCCTTTGGAGAGGACTCGTGGGATGGAGTAGGGAAATTAGATGTTAATATTATAAAATCTAGTAATTATAAAGATGAAGAATATGCATGGGGAAGAGATATAGACAAAGCTAATAACTTGATTAATACATACACCTCAGAAAATCGTTATAATCAAAAACCATACCAACTGTTAAGTGAATTTATAATGGCTTCACTACTAGAACCAGGAAAACATGATGATATTATTGTTGTTACTGGATGTCCAAGCGAAGAAAAAGGAACAGATCAAGAAGAAGCACTGAAAAATGTATTTTTAGGTGGTCACATTATTACTATTGATGAAAAAGATTATATATTTAACGTCAGTCAAGTAGTAGTTTTACCTCAGCCATTAGGAACTATACTAGATTTGTATATTGGTGAAGATGGATATGTATCAGATGACACTTATGAAGAAGATTATGTTGGCATCGTTGATATTGGTTCAGGAACAACTGATTTAGATGGAATTAAAGGGCTAAAAAGGCAGTCAGGCGATAAACAGACAATAAACATTGGAATGCATACTTGTTATCAGCAAATTGCAAATTATATAAATGAACAAAATACTTCAGCTCTTGCTAATCGTTTTAAAGTAGAGAAACAAATTATTCATAATGAAGAAAAAGATAGTTTTATTATTAGTAAAAGAGCTTCCGTTGATATTGCTCAAATTAAAGAACGTGTTTATAGAGAAACAGCAGAAGATTTGGCAAACCAAATTAATCAAATATGGACTACTCGAAGTAAGTTTGATAAGTTACTCCTGACAGGTGGGGGAGTAGATGACTTTGGAAAATATTTTAAAGAAGAGTGGGAAAAAGATGTCATACTAGCTACAAACAGTCAAATGGCCAATGCTAACGGATTTTATAAACATGGGCTAAATCTATTAGCGAGTGTGAATTCCTAATGAAGTTCTACCAATTGCCACTTGATGAACATATGGATCAAGATATCATAGATTACTTGAATAATATTCCGAGGATGAGAAAAGCCGAACAAGTAAGAGCAGCTATAAGGTTTATGATGAGTCAACAAGCAGGAGGGAACAATGTTAATTTTTCAAACAATATAAACTTTCAAAATGAAATATCTGCAACAGAAGAGAAGATTATAAAAAAGAAACCGAAGAAATTAGAGTTTTAGAAAAGTAAAAATTCCCAATCATAAATGACAGGGAATTTTACGCGATGAAAACTATACTAGTTTCATTAATGTATTATATTGTAATCCAATATTATCACATGTATTTAAGATATGCAATAGGAAAATTAAAACATTTTCCTTTAAAATATGACATTAAAATAGTATTTTTAATACATATTACAATAGAAAAAAGTGAAGGATAAGTCGAAAAACTAAGTAATTATTAGTAATCAACAGATAAAACGACAAATTAGTATTTTTTTCTTCACATGTTGGTAAATTTATGTTATTATGATATTGCGATGAATTACTAATTAGTAATTGGGGATAAGTCTATACATTTTTAATAGACGCTTTATCCGCAAACTAGTTTAGTTTTATTCAACGCACACAAAATAGAATGTGTGTTTTTTTATATTATAAATTACATATATAGTTAAAAAATAGTAAAAAAGATCAAATAAAACAGAAAAAGAAGAAGCACCGTTTATCTTTACTTAAGAATGCTGAAGTTTGGCGACCGAAACATTTTTAAGTAAATAGGTTGGAGATGCTTCATTCCATTTCCTATATATTATTTATGTCTTTATTTTAAAATATTTTATATGAAATGTCAAAGAAAAATCTCCAATTTTTTGCACTAAACGTGTGTAAAAATTTAGGAGGTTTTTTATATTGGAAATTGAAGGACAAATCAAACAATTCATACAATGGGAAAAAGCCACCAGAGATACAATAGATGTAAAGAAAATATATATTGATATAGTTGAAGATTTAGTTGCTGGGGTACTGCTATCACAAATCGTATACTGGCATCTACCGTCCAACAACAAATCAGAAGATACTGAAAAATCAAAATTGAGAATCAAAAAAGAAGATAGTCTATGGTTAGCTAAAGGTAGAGAGGATTGGTGGAGTGAATGTAGGATCAAACCTCGCCAGTATGATACTGCTATTGAAAAAATGGTGAAGCTAGGAATAATTGAGAAAAAGAGATTCAAATTTAACGGATCACCAACAACACACATTAGAATTATTTGGGATAAATTTTTAAAAGTATTTGTCGAAAAACTACAAGATTTTGACGAAAATGAAGAACAAAATGGTCTAATTTACGAAATTGTTAGTTCGATTTCACACAATGGTGAAAACGTTGATACTACTGGTTTTAACAAATCTGTTAATTCCAATTCACAAGACAGTGAAAACAATGATAATAATGGATTTCACGAAATTGTTAATTCCAATTTACAGCCTGAATCCCTTGATAATACTGGTTTTCACGAATCTGTTAATTCCAATTCACATAACCGTGAAATGAATTTGTCGAAATCTGTTAAATCCTTAACAAAGAATACGACAAAGACTACTTCAGAGAATACTAATCATTTGATTGAATTGAATGATATGAATGAATTGATTGATAAGGAGCATGACAAATTTAAATTTTTCAAAACAGGAAAAGATGAAAAACAAATAGTAAAAGCTTTGTATCAATATACAAAAAAAATCCAAATAGGAGAGAACGAATATCTAGGTAAATCATATTTGGGAGAACTTTATAATCTATTAATTCAATATTTTCCTGAACAAATCTCAGAAAATATAATAGATATAGCATGTAGAGAATTTTCAGAGGATGTTTTAAAAATTAATTTTAACTCAGAACAAGTAGTTAGTTTTGAAGAAATCAAAAATGTTGTGGGTAAATTTAGAAGATGTTATGAGAAAGCTATTAACCTCAGTAGAGCAGAACAAGAACTATGGGATCTAGAATGATGTTGGTAACATGTGGATAAACGGTTAGGGGAGGGGTGACTTATACACATATTAATAATTCCTACTATACTCAAAAATATTTACAGTCAAGAAGAGTACAACGCTCTTTTACGTAATGAGACATATATCGACATATTGAACTTATTCTATTCAGATATACCAGAACGAATAAAATTATTATTCTCAGAGATTAAGAATAAATATGGTTTCAAAGATGAGGTTCTTAATATATTGATCCATTATTTAATCGTTAGTGGCCAATCAGATTGGGATAACGAACAAACTGAAATGATGATTGAATATATAAATAATAATGGAATAGACAATTTTGAACAGGCTGCTGAGTTCGTAAATAGGAGGATAAATAGGAAAACGATATTGAAATCACAGAGGAAAAAATATTGGTAATATTATTTTATTTTTCACAATATGTATTTTGCATCACTGTATTATCTCTTTATCAGAATTAAATAAAGGTTGTTTAAATCTATTTTCATTTAAAAAACAACCAATACCATTAATCTGATGAATCTCTCTTAGAATTGATCCTAGGCACCTTAAAATCGATGTAGATAATTTATTTTAATTTTACTATTTTATTTATCATGCAGGCCATGCCTTCTTATGACGATATAAAGAGGGAATAGCGAATGTTTTGAAATAAGTACTTAGAACTCTATCTCTTTGTGTGTAAAACAACTCATATACAGTATTTACAAGCTCTAACAAAAAAAATTTAAACAATTCTAAGGATTATATTTTTTAAAATCAAATGATAATGAGAAATATAAAAGTGATCATGTATAACTCTATTTTATTTTACTTATGGGGGATTAATATGACTAAAAATCAAAAATTAAGTTTGCCTAAAGAACTAGAAAGCTACAGAGAACAAATTCAGAACACAGTAAAACCATCAATAAAAATTACTACTAGAAAACGATCTACGACAATTCATCAGAGCAAATTTGCTGGAAATCCTTTTTTACCTAAGACAGTAGAGCACCCAAAAGATGTGGAAGGTAAACCAATGAAATTGTTAGCTCAATTAAATTTTAAAGAAATACCAACGTTAGAGCATATGCCTAAAGAGGGGATACTTCAGTTCTTTATATCAGCAGAAGACGATCTAATGGGTCTAGACTTTAACGATATGACAAAACAATCAAATTTTAAGATCTTATACCATCAAAATATAATTAAAGATGAATCTTTATTAATTACTGATTTCTCTTATATGGACGAGTTGGATACAGTGGATTTTCCAATAGAATATGAATTGGCTCTATCATTTGATCTTTCCTCTGAACCAGTTTCAATTGGCGATTTTAGAAACGGTGAACTTTTAGGTGAATCTGTAGATTTAGATCAAATGGTAAGCAGAGAGGGAAAAGACGATATAGAATTATGGGATTTATATAATGACGAGTTCTTAGGAGAAGGACATAAAATTGGTGGTTATCCTTTTTTTACTCAAATGGATCCTAGAGAAGATGATAAAGAGTTAGAAGAGCACGATATTTTGCTATTACAGATAGATACTGATGATGATGTTGGTATCATGTGGGGAGATGCTGGAGTAGCTAACTTTTTCATTAGAAAAGAAGATTTAGAAAAACTAGATTTCTCAAACGTGTTATATAATTGGGATTGTCACTAATTTGGTTTTAAAGAAAATTTTACTTAAACAAAAGAATCCATTTTGAAAAAAAGATTGATCAAAATGGATTCTTTTGTTTGAGATTAACTATTTGATCTTTATAAGATAGTTTTTCTATCTTCTTCCTTTAGTTTTGCATATTCTTCTTCTATAATTCTTGATAAACATTCCGTAGCCGTTATTTTTTGTTTTTTTGCGATTTCCATTAATTGTTTTTTTATAAAAACAGGGATATCATAATGTAATTTCACTTTATTTCCGTATGCCATAATGAACCTCCTAATTATTCATAACTTCTTGGTATTTTGATTCAATCATTTTAATTAGCAATTGGGTGGCTGAAATATCTTGAATAGAAGCAGATTCAATAAGTTTTTCCTTTACTTCTGGTTTTAGTTCATAAGGTAACTTTAATTTAGGTTCTTTCATATGACTGCCAAGGTTATGCTCGATTTCAATCGCTTTTTTAACCATAGCTTCCAGATCTAAATCTTTTTTAGATATTCCTGAAGAATCATAGTTAGTTAAAACACGACTTAGATAAGATTCAATCGTTTTTTGATGTTCATCTGGAATTTTTAATTCGAGTTTTCCATCTTCAATGGATAGTATACAATCCGTATTGTGTCCGAATAAATTAATAGTATATTTCATCAGCGCAAATACACCTCCAACTATAATATACAACGTTCGGTTTTATAACGCAATATATTTTTTACAGATAATTACTTATTTTATAAGAAAAAAAGCCTCCTGTAGTTTTAAAATAAAGTTTGATCAAAAACAAATAAAAGAATCCACTTTGAAAGAAAGATTGATCAAAATGAATTCTAAAATAGTTATTAACTACTTAGTTTTTATAAAAAATATTAATCATTTTTCACTCATGTTATTCCATAATCGCGCCATATTGCTGAAGATCTCTTGAGCTTTTATTAGCTGATATTGTGGAGAATAATCCCTTCTATTGTAGAGCTTTGGATAAAATAATCATTGTCATTCAATTTTATGCCATTTTAAATCTTCGCTCTTAAATACATTTGTATTTTTGGGGTATCCGTAATAATACAGTTTGTTTCCAAATTCATCAAATGCCATAGGATTTAGAAAGTCTATTTGTTTCATAAATGGAAACAAGAAAAAGATACGTTCTCCCTTTTTTATTTCTTTTCTTTCTATATAAGGTTCCACACCTGCCTCTATATACGCTACTTCTTCATTGTTTGATACTATACTCAAAAAGGTAGCAGCATCGTTTTCCATTGTAAAGCTAATAGCTCCTACTGTTTGAAGGTTATCTGAATTATAATTAATAAAAGTAGAATGTCTACTTCTAAATAACAATCCTAGCTTTTCAACTAATACGGTTCGATACATCTCTTCATCATCACTCTCAAATAAAAAAATACTAGTTGAACCTGTATCATATTCCTCCATCAACTCAGCATCTTTAGAAAGAAAGGTATGATTTTTAGCAGCACCTAACGCTGACAGCCTATAACCAATAAAAAAATAAATCAAAATGATTACAACTATCATTGGTATAACAAATTTCCACTTTTTCATATTTTAATATCCAACCTCCCAATATTATTATTAACCATAATTACATAGGGTTATGTTCCATATTATTACGTTAAACTCTTGACATCATGTGTATTTAATTGAACTAATTCTAATATTGTTTTATCGTATATAGCCATAGCAATCCACCCATTGAATGTTTTTTTAATCTCCTTATAAAAATAATACAATATTTTATGTTGTAATGTGTTAACTTTCCAGTTTGCCTCAAGTACACTGCTTTTACAAGTCCACTAACTTTCACATAAATTTCTAAATGTCTTGTTCAACAATATGGCCCAATTGTAGAATATTAATTGATCGATTTTTCTTTTAATTAATTTCTTTTCTTAATTTAAAAAGGTACGTTATTCGTCAGTAATATAATATATAACTAAATAATTATATAAATAATAAAGAATAAATATTATATTGTAGTTGAATATCATACTTTTTATTTATTTAAGCATATTTGGTTACTTTGCTTTTTCTATATTCTATTGGATCTATTGAAAAGTTGTTATAGTTATTGATTATGTATTTATTTGCTTTCCAAGTTTCTTTAGGAGATCCGATAGAAAATTCTGATGGATATAAACTAATCATTCTGAATTTCTTTAAGTAATTTAACGTTTTCTTTGTTAAAGTAAGTTTTATTCCACTTTGTTCTGAGATAGAATTTATTGACAGTTGAACTCCTTCAGGAAACTTATCATTCAAGTGTTTAAGGAATCCATATAGATAGAATTCTTCACATCCTAATTGACTATTACTGAAACATTCCAGGAACACTTCAAATGGTATTAGATGTGTATTTGAAATGTCGTAGAAAGTTCCATCATATTCACCTTCCTCACATTGTTCTCCAGCTCTAAAGAAACATTTTAATGGTTTTTTAACCTTCTGATTTTTAGCCATTGTTATCTTATTTGCTTCTTTTAAAGTTTCAGAGTACATGATGAAATCAACAATCCCATCTTCTAAACTCCATTGTAACGGATAGTCTTTGATTGTATTGGTATACTTAAGTTGATCAAGAACTCCATTTTTCTTGATTAGGTAGTCTAGAGTTTTATTGGTGCTGCTGTAAGATAGTATTTGTTTGATTGTGGAAGGATCGTAGTGTTTATCTATGTATTTGCAGTAGCGATATAAGTAAGAGATTAGGTAATAGTAAGAGTATGAAAAAGCAATATGAGAAGAATTAGTTAAGTCGCTACTTAAATCATTGAAAATTTCATTAGGCATGAAGACATTACTTTCTACTTTATCGTAAGAAAGCAAATCAATTAGTTCATTTTTGTTCAATGTAACACCTCCTTTCGAAATTGATAAATAAATATGGGGTCACGTATAAAAGTGAATAAATAGTAAGAATATGACCATATATAGTTTATTTTATTTTACACCTTATATAAGGTTGAGTCAAGAATAGAAATATCAGCGTAAAAACAGTTAAAAATGAGGTGTAAATAGGTGTAAATGAGGTAATTTAGTATGTAATTGAGTAGAAAATAGGAAGAAATATAGCCAAATTTGGGGATTTAACGAGTCCCAAAACGATAGAATTTATATAAAAATGGAATTCATTTGCAAAAATATTGAGTAAAAATTAGAAATAAATGTTAAATAATTGACTGAGTTTTAGTTTGGAAATTTTAAAAATTTTTAGTGGGTGAGTGGAACAGTTAGGGGGATTTCATGGTATTAATTGTTAATTATAGATGTAAAACACCCCCCCCTAAATAGGGAGTTTTATGGTATATAATTATACTTATATCCTATTTAATGATCCCTGAAGAAATATTATTTATTTGTATAAGTTTAATCGTAAATTTTAATTTCAATTGCAATATTTAAAATTTTAAATTGATTTTTTAGTTTAAAAAGGGAGTGATATGGTCATTTTCGTGCCACTATTGTAACAGCCAACTATTTAGTAAACTGTTATATTTTTTATTACAGTATATCCAGGTCATCAACTTTCCTTAAATATTATCAAAAATTAACTTTTTAAACTTTTTCAATTTTTTATATCATATATGTATATTTTTTAACTTAATGACTCATAATTTTAACATATAGATTCCACAAAAAATCCCGTAAAACCTTGATATTATGCGATTATTTACTTGACTTTTTACTTATCCACATGGTATAATTTAGGTAACAAATAAGTTAAATTTATTTTAATTTACACTTATAAAAACTGGTGAAGCAACCTAACCATTATCAATGGTTGCACTCGGTTATATCGTGGGTAGTATCAAATGCTACCTTAGACACTTGGTTGTCAATGGTATAACGTGAGGATGGGTTAAATGCCCAACTTGGAAACGTTTAGCGAATGGCGTTAAATTATGTTAGCAATAGCATAACTAGCCTTTACTCTTTAAAACTGTCCACAAGAGGATAGACGCTATAATAACGTTTCTGATTGTTTTAATCACTTGAACTCAATCGAGTTATTAAAACAGTTTAATTTTTTAACAACAAATGAAAAATAAAATGATCAAAAGGTGGTTATGGGAAATGAATAAAATCATTGTAAGAGTTAAAAACATTCCAACGGAGGAGAAAGAAACTAAACCTAACATGTTACTAAATGAGTTAATTTTAAAAACTCAACAAATCATTGAATTAAAACAAAATGTCGAACAGCTAGAAAAAGAAAACGAAGCATTAAAACAAACAGTTAAAATATTTGCACGATAAAAAAGAAGTCCCAATTATGATAATCCATAAAAGGGACTAACTACAAACAGCTTGCATAAATTTATTATGCTTTAAAATATTGTAAATTATTACAATTCATTTTTTTCTTGTCAAGGAGGTGGTTACATTGAGCTTATAATCTTTTTCTTACAATCCACCATGAAAGAGTGATTACATGGAACTCATTCAAATCTTAGCACCAATAGCAGTTTTTCTATCCTCACTTATTGCCATCACCATGCACATACTTACATACAGACGCAATAAGCAAAAACAAAACACAATCATTTACAAATCAGAGGATAACAAAAGAAAAATCCTTATCAAAGTAATTGACAAGGATAAAAGTTAATCAAATGTGTACAGAGATAGGGGAGTGTACGGCTTCCCTACTCTTAAATATATATTAGATCATTATGAAATAAATTACAAATATAAATTTTAAATTGAAAGGAGCATTTTAAATGATGAATAACAAATCATTCTTTCTTATGCTGCTTGCTGGTTTAGCCTCATATTTTTTAGTGTATTTCATGTTCCCAGGTATCACATGGTTAAAATTTATTGGCTATATAGCTTCCACTATAACAGTTTGTTTAAGTATATACAGATTAAAATATAACGGCAAAGAGTTTTGATGATAACAAAATCAATCGATAAAATGGAGGTTTTATTGGATGAATAAAATTAATGAAATGGTTAAAAACGGTGAATTAACAGCACTTGAAGGAAAAGTCATGGAATGGTTGTTTATAGATGGATGGACAGAGGGAGAATATAGTTTTTCTAGTGTTTGGGTGTCAGACGTAGCTAATGGAATAAATGAAACAACAAAAGTAACTAGAGGTATTGTTAGCAGTCTAATTCAAAAGAAATATCTTTATATGCATGAAGTAAATGAAGGAGAAACACCATTTGTTCAAGCCACAGATAAAGGCTATGAATTAGATGATTTCTTTGAAACTAAGTGGAAGCCACAAATGGAATAAAACAATTAAATTCTTTTACTCATTAAAAGGTTAATTTTATCAAATAATTAGGAGGTTTTATAAATGGAAGTAATCGAACGGCGATATATTCAAGATCTGTATAAAACGGAAATTTATAAAAGCGATTTATATTATATCTACCTCACAGATTTAAAAACCAATATTAAACTCGAAATAGGTAGATATTATATTTGTGATTTTGATGAAGCATTTGAACAGTTTTTAACACTAAAAATAGTAAAAGATGAAGAATCTTTATAGTCTTTATAAATGAATCATTAAATAAAATGTTAATTTTATCGGGAGGCAAAACGATGTACCAAAATGTGAAATTAATAAAAAAATTAAAACGTGAAGACGGCAAGGAATTAAATTTAATTAAATTATCAAAAGGGTTAACTGTAACAATAGATAACTATTCTATCGCACCTATGACTATCCAAAGTTTAAATTTAATTAATGTATCAAATATAAAAGATGCATGCAACTGGAAACAATTTTATTCCAATCCTGTAAAAGAGTTTGATTTGATAGAAGAAGGTTTGGAGTATTTAAAGTTTAGTTCTCCAAATGATGATTATGAATCTGTTAAAGAATGGGCATTAATCAATGAATATATTTAATGTCATTTGAAGTAAAAAAACAGTTATAAATGGAGTATTGAAATTACTGATTATGAAATAAAAACAGGAGGTGTTAAAAATGTCTGATTGTGTTCAAGTAGCTAAACAGATTCGTAAGGAATTAAAGGAAGTATTTCCATATACAAAATTCTCAGTACGTTCTAGCAAATATTCGATGGGTTCAAGTATAACTATTTCATGGAATAACATGCCACTTAATAAAGAAGTAAAAGAAGTAACAGATAAATATGCAGAGATAAGTTATTGTGAAGCTTCAGGCGAAATATTAAGCGGTGGCAATATGTATGTTTCAACTAGTTACAACATAACAAATGAATTCCGTGAAGAATGTGAAAAAGAAATAACAGAAGAATATGATCAAAATGACTATCATGATAGATTAAAATACAATGATGAACTAGAAGAAATTATAAGCAATAAATACCATGAGTTTTTAGAGGATCAAACAGGAAAAGTATTAGAATATGAGACTATAGAAATAGATTTATCTATGGAACAGTTCCAAATAGATAAAACATTTATAAAATCGAATGATAACACTTTATATAAGTTAATAGCAATTGAAGAATGTAAAGGTAGTTTACAAGGTTTAAAAGTTTTTACATTCATGAAACTAGGGAAAAAGCTTCAAGAGTTATCTAAAGCAATCAATCTGTATAGTGATAACTTAGAGCAACATTTAAATAATAAATCCTTTACTATTGTTGAAGTTAAAACAAATGAAGATAATGAAAACCCAAATAACAGCATACAAACAAGCACCCATAACAACAGTAATTTAACAGCAGAGTACAAATATAACGAGGATAAAAATGGCATAGAGTTACATTTTACAGATAAACCAGATGAAGAAACAAGAAACTTGTTAAAAACCAATGGTTTCAGATGGTCAAAACGTGGTTTTTGGTATACAAGGCACACAGATAAAAAAGAAAGTTTTGCAAAAAGTTTAATTGATCAATTGCAGTCTATTGAAGAAAATGAACACACTGAACCAATAACAGCAGAATCATTTGCAGACCACATCCAAGATTATTCTATGATGATCATAACAGAGCTAGGCGCAGATCACTTTAATGATTTAACAGATAGTCAATATAAAGATTATAAATATAAATTAAAAAGTATTATTGATGAAAAAGAATTAACTGTAAATGACGATGTTATTAATTATCTAACAAGTGAAGGCATGAATAACCTAGTAAATGTTTTAAAAGACATTAACAGCGCTGAACCTGCAGCACCACAACCACAAGAAGAGCAAACTATTTATAACAGTGAACCAACCACCACACCAGAAGAACAACCAAAAATAGAATATACAAGCGATAACAAAATCAAAGTAAAATCAATTGAATTTATATGGTCTGAATCAATAAACATTCAAGAAAATACAATAGTCTCAACCTTTACAGAAGCAAATAACATAATTAAATCAGCAGCCAAGAACGCACCAGATAACGGAGCATATGACAAAACAAAGTTCGAAATAACTTGGACAGATAATGAAACATATGTCGGCCGTGTAGACATAGAAAAACATTATTCTTTAAAAGATGAACCTTTAACAGATCATATATTAGAACATTGCAACTTTTACGTTGGATTATACAGGTCTTCACATTTAACAGAGCAAGAGTATAACGCCATAGTGGCAGGCGAAGCAAAGAAAGAAGAATTTATCGACTTTATGAATACATACCAATTACATAATGAAAATCAAAATAACAGTGATAACATTCAACCAGATAACATTATTGACTTTAAACAAGTTGATGATGAATCAAATATTGATAATATTTTCAATAAATTTGATGATATTGAGATTCAAAACAATTCACGTATTAGTTCAGAAGATCAAACCTTTTGTGAAACTCAAGAAACAATATACAGAGAAACAATACAATTTTTAGAAACAACATTGCAGCAATACATAGAAATACATGAAAAATATGGGGAAAGAAGCTATTCAAGCGATAGAGATCCAAGTGGATATATTAGCAATTATGATGACATACGAAAAATTGAAAACAGGATAAAAGAAATCAAAAATGACTTTATCAGTCGTATATGTTCTTATTTCTCTGAAAACTATAATGTAACAATTGAGAAAGGCGAATTATACGAAAAATATACAACAGAAGTAACATATAACAATATCATTGATGAAATATTTGAACAGCTTGACGGATTTTCTTTTGAAGAAAAAGCAGTAAATGAGCTTAAAGAAAATATGAGAAGTCAAATATATAGATATGAAAAAGTTAAAGTAAATAAAAATAAATTAACTATAACAGATTATATATACTGGGATAGTTGGGCAACTTGGGATGGAACAAAACTGTCCTGGAGCGATCAAAAAGTAAATACATTATTTAAAGCCTTATCACATTTTGAAAATAATGAAACTGAGATGATGTACATGTTTAATGTCATACATAAACAACTAAGCGAAGGATCCAAACAGCATGATATTTTATCTAAATATACTATCAACTATAACAAGATTAAATCATTCAAAACATATAAAAATGGTCGCGTAGATATTGAATTCTACAATAACAGTCAAGCACAACAATTTTGTAATGAATACTTAAATTATCCAAATGCAGCATAACAAAAGAAAGGAGTGTAAAAATGTATTCTATTAAAAACATAGAAATTCCACAAAACAAACGCAAAGAAATAAACGAGAAAATACTATATCTAATTGATAACAAAATAGATTCCACTATAACAAAAACGGATATGTTTAACTGTTACACAGGTCTAGGAGCTTTACATGGCCTAGACTATAACAGTTATGACAACTATCATTCATTCAAGCAGGATAAACAAAAAGAAGAGTTAGGACAATTTTACACTCCTTTTAAATTATCAAAGTTTATAACAGAAATGATTCAACCTTCAGAATATGACATGATTGCAGATTTAACAGGCGGTCACGGATCTTTAATCAACTTTTTACCTAATCAACAAAATGTATATGTTAATGAATATGAAATTAAATCATATAAAGTTTTAAAACACCTATTTTCAGATACACACTATTCTAATGAGGATATTAGGAACTACAAACCTGATGTTATGTTTGACACTATCTTAGGTAATCCACCATATAACATTAAGTTTGAAATGAAACACGAAACAATAATGAGTCAACTCTATTACATGATTAAATCATACGAACTTCTAAAGCCTGCAGGATTGCTTGTTTTAATTGTTCCAGACTCTTTTCTATCTGATGACTTTACAGATTCGGGCATGATTGACCAGGTAAATGAAAGATTTAATCATATTAAAACGTTCGAACTTCCAAATAACACATTTAAAAATGTCGGAGTTGATAACTTTAGCACTAAAATTATGATCTTTCAAAAGAAAAGTCAGCATATAACAGATGTGCCATATAGTCCAATGACAGACAACAATATTATACTAACTCACTTTACAAAAGATATAGCAGATCAATTACATAACAAGATTGTTAAACCAGTCTTACAACTTAAAAATGAAGTTAAAAATAAATTAATCTTAGAACAGAATCATTATACAGATGAAGAGAAAATATTTAATGATCAAGTTAAAAAACTATTATTCGATATAAGACAAAGCAAAAACACAAGGCAGTATTATGTTAAGTCTGAAAACTATGTCATGAAATATAAAACGCAAAAACAACCTGAAGGTATGGAGTGGGAAGAGTGGTATAAGAAGCGAATAACAAAAAATAAAGTTATCTCATATCTTAAACGAATCTTAAAGAATCAGCACAAGAAAGAAGAACACAAAACTAGATTAGTTAAAACAAATTACGGTTTGAAGTATAAGGCATACAGTAGAAAAGAAAAGTATCTCTTAAACAAGATAAAAGGTAAAAAAGAAATATCTTTTAATGACATGATTATAGATAATAATTACCCTTTTCAAGATAACAGATACAGGAAATTATTTAACCAGAAGAGAAAACAATACGAGCAGCAAAGTGAAGCTTTAAACGAATTAGAACATAACAGCAAGGTTATGAAGTGGTTGAATGATTTAACTATATATGACCGAGATAATGACGAATCAATCAAATTAAATGAGATTCAAAAACAAGATACGGCCAACATTCTAAATAAAAATTATGGATATCTTCAATGGGGAACTGGATCAGGAAAGAGTATTAGTGCTATAGCTCAAATGTTATATAGAAAGCAACATAATAACATTAAAAATATATATCTAGTGGCTCCAGCAATAGCAATCAATAATAACTGGGACGAGATCCTAAAAAGTTATAACATTGATTTTATTAGGATTAAGAAACTAAAAGATATAAATAACATTAAGCATGGTCAAATTGTCATTATGACTTTTGGAATGCTCACAAAATATCAACACTTTATTAAAAAATCTATTAAACAACAATCACAAAAAGTTATGATGGTACTCGATGAGGCTGACGGTATATGTAATCCATCCTCTAAACGTACAAAAGCAACTTTAAACTGCTTTAGAAGAGTTAAATATAAATTGTTAATGAGCGCCACTAGTACAAGAAATAACATTCCTGAATCCTTCACATCATTTGAACTACTCTATAACAATTCAATTAATATGTTGTGTGAAGCTCAAGAAATATTTGTAGAGAATAAAAGAACTAAAGAAATTGACATTAAACATAATGAAAAACATTATATGAAACCTTTTCCTACATACAAAAAAGGTCATACACTCTTTAAAAGATGTTTTGCGCCTGAAAAGGCAACAGTATTCGGAGTAGGAAAACAAACACAAGATATCTACAACAGCAACCATTTAAAGACTCTGATAGATAAAACAATGATAACAAGAACATTTGAGGAGGTCAGTGGAAAACAATTATATAACATCATTCAGAATACGTGTACTTTCAATACAAATGAAAATGCCTTGTATAAAGTCATTATTGAGGAATTTTATAAACTAGCTCACATGTTTAAGTCAACAGGTAACAGTCGAAAAGATTCACTGTTAAAAATCATAAATCAGCTTAATAGCTTGTTAAAGGCATGTGTAATACCTAATACCTTTAAGGAATATCATTCACTTGAAAAGCCTTCTAAGGCTGTAAAAACGACCAACATGCTTAACATCTGGAACAATGAAATAGTTGTCATCGGATGCACTCATATTAAAACAGTTAATACATATTGGAATCATATAAGAAACAGTTTTCCAGATCGAGAGTTATTTATCATAACAGGTGAGAGTACTACTTTAAACAAACGAAAAGAAATAATAAAACATTTAAAGAAATCTAAAAATGGAATCCTAATATGCACCCAACAATCACTATCAAGCAGCATGAATATAGATTTTGTAAATAAGGTTTTAATAGTAGAACTGATGTATAATTTTGCTGCACACCATCAATTCTTTGCTAGGTTTGTAAGATATACTTCAACAAAACAAAAAGAAATACATTTTTTAACTCAGCGTAACAGTATTGAATCAAATTTACTACAGCTTATTATGTCAAAAGAAAAATTAAATTCATTTATGAAAAATGACTACATTGATGATGATGAAATACATGATCGTTTTGGGATTGACTTCGATATTCTTGATATGTTGATGTCCAGAGAAGTTGACAGTGAGGGAAAAAGTTATATTAGATGGGGATCGCAACAAGTAGTTTAAAAAAAGGGTGCTTCAAGAGATAACAAGTTTATCAAAGGCAGCGAATAATTTCGTCGTTTTTTTGCTTTATATATTGCACATAAAGCATATACAGGTATAATTAGAATAAGAAATCATTAACAATTTTAGATTATTATTGAAAAATATTAGATGAATTAATAGATAGTCTTTGAACCAAAGTACCTAGCCATGTAATATATCTATGTAGAAAGGATGTAAAAAGTAATGATTACTACTGGCACAACGCATTCATCATTAGGGGAACTCATTCGACATCATCGGAAACAAGCAGAAATGACATTAGTACAATTAGAAGAATTATCTAAAGTTGACAAGGCTAGCATATCACGAATTGAATCGGGACAAATTAAACGCCCAACATGGGAAACTATTCAAAAAATAGGCTTCGCACTAAACATTTCATATGAAGAAATGATTGAACAATATCTAGAGATAGAAGAAAGAGTCGATGTTTTATTCACTATTCTTAATGAAAGTGTAGAAAAAAATAATCTTTCTATTATCGCTAAAGTCGCTATGAAAGCCCTTCAATTTCCTGTAGAAGATAGTTTAGAATTAGTAGAGAAGCTTTGTGATAAAATAGATCATATTGATAATTCTTCTATTAGGTTAACACTCTATAAAGTGATGATTGAATATTCACGAGCACACGGAATCATGCATTATCTTGCTAAAGGTATGTTGCAAACCTATCTTATTGAACGAGATGATTTTTCCAAACTTCGGTCGACGTATGAATCTGGCAAAGGTATTTTGTTTTTTAAGGAATTCCTTACTAGTGAAGAACTGGGGGTGATGTATTATAAATTGTCGGTTCATGCCTATAACCTGTGTTTATTTAAAGATAGCGTAGATATGGGTATAAATGCATTGAATGAAACGATTACGGAAACTAGAATGAGGGCAAATACTATTTTTGCTATATGTAATAGTTATTATTACTTAGATGATTATGAACAAACAAAAGAATTCTTGGAAAAATATAAGGAATTCTCGCTTCCAGAAGTGAACGACAATGCTAAAGGAATAGAGGCGATATTACATTCAGCGAATGGAGAGCATCAACAAGCCGTAACAAAATTGCAAGAGATTTTACCAAATTGCGGAGATAACGCTTTACTACATGTTGTGAATCATTTAATCATGCTATACTTTGAGACGGAAAACTTAGCAGCTATTGAAGATATTATCAAACTGGAAGAGAAAATACTATCCATTACTTACGTTACACCATTTAAAAAAGCTGAGCTAGCGCTCTATTTTAGACTTAAGGGAGATTATTATATCCGAACGAAAATGATAGAAGAAGGGATAAATTGTTATTTAGAAGCGGCAAAACGATATGGTAAGATTGACCTTGTCGCTAGAGAAAGTGAATGTTTAAAGTTGATTATGAAAATACATACTAATAATAAAGAGGCGATGGATGTTTCAACCATTGAAAAGATAGAAACTTATCTCGATTATAAAGTGGAAACCTTATATTAACCTTAGGGGGAAAGAAAATGAAAAAGACAAGAGTGATAAAGTCCTTATTTTTCGTTGCTTTTCTTGTATCATCAGTTACCGCACCTAATGAAGTTTTTGAAATCTTATCATTATCATCAGGCTTTGACCCAGGTTGGTAATAACGTAAGAAGGACAGCGTGAAAAACAAACATAGAGAAGGAACGTTAAAAGCGTTCTTTTCTTTTTTATTTTTTTAGTAACTCAAGATAAATAATCTGGGTTTAAAAAAATTTAAACATATATGATACTATAATTTCATAAGGTAAAAAAAACTATGATAAGAATTTATTTTAATTGAGGTATTAAATAAACTATTAATATTAACTTATTCAATGAAAGGAGTAATATATTTGAGAAATTTTTGGAGTGTTCTAGTTAGTAGATTATATAAGTATCGTTATATTGTATTATCAATTTTATTATTAATAATTTTGTACATAATAATATATATATTACCTATATTTGGCTTATATGCTTTAGAATCATCCGCAATAAAATATTCTTATCCAAATGAAGGTGGAACAGTTGTTTTTGAAAAAAAAATTGAAGATAAGAAGGTTATTATTTTAAAAACAGAAAGTAACATTTATTATGTAAAATCATTAGAAAGAAATTGTGGTATTTTTTATTGTTTAGTAGTGGTTGACAGAATAGATAAACAAACAGAGGATAATAAAATGATGTTTGCTTGGACGGCTTCGAGAGACAAAGGTAGTCTTTATGATACTATTTTTGCAATAATAACTTTAGATAAAGACATCCAAAAAATTGTTGTTAGTAATGAGGATACACCTAGCACTGTACCTCTTGAGGAAGTAAAAGAAAATTCAACTGTTTATTTTGTGATGGATGTAAAGAATGGGTATTCAGCACATTATAGTTATTTGAATTCTGTTGATGTTACAGATTTCACTTTTCGTGGACTTAATTCTGATGGAGAGGTTGTTTCCATTAATTAAAATAACTTATATTTTTAACAGTTTTTTACTTGATAAAATATAGTTCTACATATAATATTTAAGAGTCATTGTTAATATTTTCATAAAAGGAGAGTTTGAAATGTTAAAAAAAGTTAAAATTATTTTATCAAGCGCATTTGTATTAAGTGTATTAGGACTAACAATTGTATTAGGCTTAACACAATCAAATGTAATGGCAGAAGAAAAACAAGCAAAAAAAGCAGTAATTAGTGATGAACAAAAAGAGTGGTTAAGAGGTCTTGGATTTAGTCCAAATTCAATCGAAAATATGTCGGATGAATCATTTGATCATATCTCTAAACAATTCAAAGGAGTAACAGGAAAACCTATAAAGGAAAAA
The DNA here is from genome assembly GCF_009910845.1 of Chengkuizengella marina. Classification (GTDB taxonomy): domain Bacteria; phylum Bacillota; class Bacilli; order Paenibacillales; family KCTC-33759; genus Chengkuizengella; species Chengkuizengella marina. Next base: position 72,708 of record NZ_SIJB01000016.1, read on the forward strand.
GTAGAATATCATAAAGTGGAATATACATTAGATGAAAAAGGAAAAGTAAAAAAAGTAAAAATGATTAAAAAGACAAAAGAAGACTATGAAAAAGCAAAAAAAGAGAAAGATGCAAAGCGAAGTGTTAGTATTTTAGGGACGTGGGATGATACTAGAGATAGTTGGATAAAACAAAGGTTATATGTAGGTACTATTAGTGGTTCTGGTAATGGTGATTATATGGCTCAGACATCTTATGAATGGTTAGAACCTCCATTTGTTGCTTATTCCGATGTTACAGGAATCACTCACGGGAATAATGTAGATAAAGTTGCTGGCACTGAATATGGAGAACATTGGTACTATGATGATAATGGATATCATACTGCTGACATAACAAATAATGGTGAAGCTGAAAGTAAAGACCCAGATGGTTATGCGGATAAGTTCGATCTTAAGTTATTTGGTACTGGTGTAGGCGATAATCTACTTGCTAGAGATCATGGAGGCTATTTCTATATTACGTTTGATCAAGATAATAGTTTTGATGATACTGCTGATTTATATGGTCATTATGTACATGCTTTAACATCATCATTTTTTAATATATCAGTTTCAAAAGGTGGCATTTCTCTAGCTGGCTCATCAGAATCACAGGCAACGGATACTCACGTTGACTTTACATATTAATTTAATAGACTATCATTCTATTAAAATATTAAACATATTTTCGTTTCAAAGCGTTGGTCTAACGATCGACGCTTTTTTTTATGCGTAATTCTCCTAATCCTACTGACAAATGTTAACGCTGCTTCATTATGAAATATGTAAACAATGTGGGGCTTTTGACCATTGTATCACTGGATAAAAGTATTATTTTATCTTGAACGGTTAAAGAATGAATGACAATCTAAAGAATTGAAATAATATCAATATAAAATTTAATAATAGGGGTAAAAACTAATGAAATTTTTATATTGGTTATCAGCAATTGGATGGTTATTAATAATGTATATAATAACGAGTATTTACTGGGATAGCTTCGGTTGGAGGATTTTATTGTTTCTCATACCCACATTTATATTAGGAGAGCTTTTAATGAATAAATTATTTCCCAATAGAGAAGATACTCTTGGCAATGCTGCTCTTAAAAGAACCTTAAAGAAAGAATTAAAGAAACCTATAAAAAAGTATGAAGATTATCAATTCATAGCAGGGATTTATAATACGCTCTCTGAAGTAGAAAAAGCAATACAAATCATGCAAGAGGCTGTTCAAAATAAACAATTTAGTAATGAAGAGTTAGGAAGTGGATATATTTATTTAGGGTTTTTATATACAGATATGGAGGAAAACAGTAAAGCATCAGATTATTTTCATAAAGGATTGAATTTAATGAGTGATGAGAATTTTAAATATGATGGCGCTTTTAAAGAGGTGATAGAATTATTTATAAAAAATAATGATAATGAAAGAGCAGAATTTTGGTTGAATAATCTTCTTCAAAGGCAAAGTTATGACAAGAAATTTAAAAAATTAGATGTTTTACGAAAAGAATGGGATTATGCGGTGGGAAATTGGAATGAATGATAAAATAAAGTGTGGGTGTCAAAATCCAACAACTGATTTAAAATTAGAAGCTGATTTTCTTACAGATCCAATCTGGTGTACAATATGTGGTTATAATCTTGATCCTGAGGATTTGTCAATATCTCCTGAACTTTTGGAAATAATAGAAGATTGGGTAAGTCGCTACGGTGAATGGATTGATATAGATACAGATACATTAGTTGATAGAGGAATTGAACTTGAAGATGAACACAATAAAGAAGGCATAAAAATATACGAAAAGTTAAAGATTGAACTTGGTTTTAAATATGAACTCATATATTCTCCTTCTGTATCAGCTAGGAGTTACACCAATAAATAATTTATATTCCAACATTAAAATAAAGAATAAAAATAAATGTATAACCAAAAGGAGATTATTATATGTATTGGTGGAGAGTCACTAAATATAACCCTCTTTTTCGTGATGAGAATGGTTTTTATACCAAACAAGATGAATGGACATCTTTTTACGATACTGATGGCGATACATTAACTGTCGAGGAGTATCTTACAGTAGAAAATGCTTATGTTAATGCAATATTATATTTTATGAATGATATGAATATAAAGGAGCTAACGATTAATGGATTGGAAAAGTGTGATGATGATGTGGATTGTGATTTTGGATTAAAGCATTTAGAAAAAATAGGTTTCACAATAAAAAGAGATTTATATCCAATAGATACTCTTGAATTATTAAACATTGTTACTGATCAAATGGTTATTCGAAATGAAGATATTAGCCATTTATGTAGACTTATTCTTAGAAACCATGTATGGTGTAAGCTTAAAAATGAATCGAATTTTCACGTTCATTTTGGATATGATTATTATATGTATATTGGTATCTCTCAAAGATGTGAACAAGCTATAGAAAAAGTGATGCAATCAAACCTTTTCGTCGAACCTTTTGTATCTCCATATTTAGATGATGATGAATATGAGCAGGAGATCAATAAATTGGAAGAGTAATCAATATTAGATATTTGATTTATTAAAAGGATAGAAGAATGGAGTGTTAATGTGGAAGTTTTTTACAATATCAGATTTGAAGGTGACCGCCATAAATAGTGAGCTGTAACTGTTATGAAGAGTAGAGTTTTTTTATTTCCATTAGATAAAAGTGCGATTTTATTGGATAAAAGGATTTGATAAGAACTTTATTGAATATTATATTCAAAAAATAAAGGTGAGATAAATATGAAAGAATTATTTAAAAAGTGGCTGATTGAAAACAAAAATAAATTTGAACAAGTTGGTATTAAAACAGATGAGATCTTCCAGTCATCTAAGGGTTCATTGGATTCTTTTATAAGAGTTGATCATATTTCAAGTAATGCTATGGGAAGAATAACTATTTATGATTCGAAATTAATAGATGTAGAAGTTATTGATATTACTACAGGGGATAATCTATTTTATCAACACTTAGAAGTGACAGGATCAGGTAACCCTAATTTTGAATTATTATTTTGGGAATATTTTGAATCAATGCAACAATCTATTAGAGTACCAAAAAACAAACACATAACAGGAGATAATATCAGATTGTTAGATTCCAACAGAAAAATAACATATTCAGGAGAAGAACTTATCGAAGTATTGAGAGAAATTGAGTTGATACTAATTTCTTTGCATAAAATAGGTTCATATTATGGAGAGAATCTTCCTTCAAAGGATGGTCAAGTAGAGTTGGAATATGCAATAGAAACCAATAACTTTATAGACGACTGGAAAGTAGCACGTAGATTGGCGAAGGTTAGAAGAATTTTAGAGGATAAATTCGACAATACACTTGGAAGTGATGATATGGATGATTTGGAACGTGCATTTAAAGGAATAAAGTACTGGACTCTTCCAGGTGATAAAGCAGAGGAAGAATAATTAATAACTTCTTTTTTACATAAAAGAGTGATTTTAGGGCATTCAAATAATTCATGAAGAGAGGAAGAAAAAATGAACGATATTACAATTACTCCAGATAAACCACTAGGTTATGGTTATGATGATGAAACTTTAATTAAGATAATAGAGGATAATGGATTTGTCAAAATAGGAAATTTACTTATTACAGAATATGATGATTTTTATGAAACATTTATATTTAAAAAGTGTAATGAAAGTATAAAAGAAATATCTTCATTAGAGAATGAAGGTAAGTTATTTTATTTTAATTGTATTGAGAACGACGATATAATTATAAGTAATGTTAAAAACTTACCTAAATATGAAATAAATCCAATGATTAAGTGGATTAATATCGATATTGAAGAAGCTGATTCTTTAGAAAAAGAGATACTGGAATTAGAAAAAAATAGAGAAGATGTGGCGTATTTTAAAGAAATGAAGGCAGTTTGCTATAGAGATAAAGAAAATAACGACCTAAAAAACAACAGAGTTTTTAAAAGGTTAATGGATGAGAATCCTAATAGATTAGTACATAATTTTGACGCATTAATAAAAGAGATAATAAAAGCTAAAGAAGTTGAATTAAAAGAAGGCGGTTTTTATATACCTATAGATGCGAGCGATGTGGTAATCGAATTAATGGAAGATGACGATGTTTTTTGGATACAAGAGAAATGGAGAATTATCAAAAAAGGTGAAATATCAATTAATGAATGGATTGATGAAGGAATAACTCAAATAGGAAGTAGAAATATTAGAAATCAGATTAAAAAATTTAAGAGACAGGGATATAAATACATACAACCATTAATTAGCCAATCGAGTGAGGATTTTTTTAAAGAGTAGTTAATAAAATACCTGGTTTATTTTATTTATTTAGGAAAACTAAGATTGATGCAAAAGGAGAAATTCATAATGGCCAAATATATTTTTCATGTTTCTACAAATGTAAAAAATTCAACAATAGAAGAGGTTTTTGATATACCCGATGTAAAGTTAGAAGGTTTAACAGAGGAAGAGGAAGAAAAGGTTGTAGAGAAATATTTTATTGAATGGAAAGCAGATCATATAAATGGTAATTGGGAGAGTTTGGATCGAAAAAAAATCATTTATCTATCTCCTAGTGAATTAACTCAAAAAGGTTTTAAAATGCCATATCTTAATCAATCTGCACGATATATCTACTATATTCGGTACGAAGTCGCGATAGAGGATCAACCTGGTACTTCCTTTGAGAACTTCTATATATCAAGTGATGAAAAGCTTAATATGAGAGAGTTGTATGAATCTGTATTAAATGATTGGGAAGACAGAATTGAGTATAAATCAGAAGAATCTAAAGCTAAGATGCTTATTGAATCCAGTATTAAACTAAAATATGCGTTAGATCAACAAAACAAAAATAATGATACTTGAATATGATGTTTATACCATAAAACAATGATTTTAACGGATGAAAGGAAGAAAAAATCATGGAGGAAAACTTAAAACAAAAAATTGAATGCTTATTAATGGGTGGGTTTCTCACTCAAAAAGGTGGAAAAGGTGAATTTGCATTCGGTTTAAACCTTAAAACAAAAAAGTTTTATTCTATTTACAAAGAATCTGTAAAAGAAAAAAAGCCAAAAATAATCCATGAAGAATCAGATTTACCATTAGATGATATTCACGAAAATATGGAGATTTTATAAATTATCAGATTCTAATAATTATCATCAGATAAAACTCTAATTTTATTTCATACTTCAAAACTAAGAAAATACTTTATTTTTAAGTCTAATTCTGTTACGCTTAAATCAATAAGTAGAAGGAGTTTGATAATTATGAATCTAGGAAAATATATAAAAGCAGAATTAATGATAAAATCCCTTTCAATCCGATGGCTAGCAGATCAACTTGATATAAATGAAAAGACACTTGCTGGAAAGCTTAATAGAAATTCTATAACAGGAGAAGATTTATTGGAAATTGGTGGTTTCTTAGAAATAAATATGAATGAATTAAAAATAATTACACAGTTAGAAAGTTTGGATGGAACAACTTTTGAATTTGAGAAGTGTGTAATTAGAGATTATTTATATAAAGTTGGTATTAGAGAAAATGATATTGAGAAAATAGATACAGTCGACACACCAGACGATCGCCAATATCATTATATTAAATTCAAAAATATTACCGAACCTATAGGGTTAGTAGTTGATCAAAAAACAAACTTGTTCATATATGATAAATATAAATGATGTGGAATAAAACAAGAATTTTATCGGATGATTTATCATACAGTTTGAGAATATGTTACAGAATATAAATTGACGATGTTTAGGTTTTTCTAAATACGTCAAGTAGAGTAGTATTTTCTCAAAAATATATAAACAAAATTGATGAAACCCAAAAGGAGTAACATACAATGAACAAGAAAGAAGAGCAAATGGAAAAATGGAAACTTTTTTTGAAAGAAAAATATGATGAAAATGGGAACTTCAAACACGAGGACGATCAAAGAAAATGGGATGAGCATAGGGAATGGTCAAAATCGGAAGAAGCACAAGAATTATACGCGCAAATAAGGTATGAACAAGAGAAAAAAGACGGTTACAAAACTATTGCTTGGATATTAGGTTTAACTATTATTATAATTTTTATTGCAGGAATTAGTAAATAGACTACTAATTAGATAAAATTCATAGTAAGTAAAAGCGTTTTAAGCGAACGGTACCAAATTCTGAAGCTCTCAATTGAAATGGAATGTGTGAGATACACAATAAAATTCGGATTTTATAGTAGAGCAATATGAATTTTTAAAAAGTGTTATTTAAAAATACTTAATTAAAGAAAGGATAAAATGGAGATTATAGGTTCTTTAATAGCTATTTCATTGCTTACATTTTTTTATTTTAAATATCCGAAGGTAACTGTAAAAAGCAGAGTATTGATTAAAGAACTGGATCATTTTAAATCGATGAATGGGGAGAAGATGAATGCAACTAAGATCATTTTTCTTTTGGATGATTCAAATAAAAAAGTTACGTTACGGGTATTAAGCCAAAAGAAGTTTGAGGAAATTAATCAAGGTGATATAGGAATTCTAACTTATAGAGGTTTGTTTTTGATTGAATTTAAAAAAATTAATGACAAATTAATGACTTTGCTTCGTTTGGATATGAGTAAAGAAAAACGTATATATCATTTTGGGGTTGGTTTAAAGATGCAATTGATGAAATGATTAATTTAGATTAGCTTATGGATTGAGAGTGTGATTCAATGATTTTAATTAGTGGAATAACTGGTTTTTTTGATTCAAATACTATCCCACCACCTGAAATTGATGAGAAACAATTTAAAAAATTATGTTTCTCTATTATAGCCGAAAAAAATGGTAAAGTATTAGATTTCAAAAAATTAAAATATCCTTATAACTTTTATATTGTAGAAGTTAAAGTTGGTTATGATCATTTATACGTCTTGTTAAATAATCATTTTCCATTTGTAGCTTTTGCATCTACGGTAAATTTAGAAAATGCTACTTTTACCTACATTGATGAATCGTGGTTAAGCAGAAAGTTCACCCCCTACTATAGAGTTATGAGTACAAAAGAACTTATGGAGACTGTGGTAATAAAAAAAATTAAAGGTACTATAACTTTGGAAAATGACAATGAATTAAATATTGCAGAACTTAGTCAATTATTTTATTGGAAACCAACAACAGTGGGGGAAATTGTTTTTAATATGTGGGATTAGTTAAAGGATGTGGGATTTTGAAAGAACTTTATTATTCGAATAAGAAAAAGTTTAGAGGTAAAAGACGATATTTTAGAAACTTATGGAACAAAGTTGAAACATATGAATTAGATATTGAAGATAATTGGTTTGACTTTTATCATATCCATTTGGATTTTTCTGGTCATGGAAATAATAGTAAAAAAATAAGAAATGAACACATTAAAGCACACCTATCGCTATATAAAAATATTTTAAAGCAACTTGAAAAATATGAAAATTCATTTCAATCTTGGATATGTATTCATGAAGAAGATACTGGGGCTGATGCGGTTTATGTTCATACAAAAAATCCAAACTACGATGATTTTCCTTTTCAAAATGAAAATATTAACTGGGAGTGTAAAATACCAAATTCTTTAATGAATTTAATTGATATTGAAAAGTTTAATGTAGGTTATATTAGTTCAAATCATGAGAATACTTACTTCATTCAATCAAAAGAGCATGGTGTATCTATAAATATTAAATAGTATTATAATTTATTTAATAGTCTAAATGGAAATTTCCATCACACAAAAAGGATTATATTGTATTACATAGAATAATTAGACTATAGCTATTTTAAAAAAAAAGAATGAAATCTCTCAGCCGATGGGAATAAATTGGGATGGGATATAATGGAATACAAAAAATATATGGGGAAAGCTGAATTTGAAAAAGCTTTACATACTCTCAAGGGGTTGTTATTAGGTATACATGCTGATCGGAAATTAAATATTAATGAAATTGAAGAGCTGCAACACTGGTGTATGCTTCAGAATGATCATAAGAATATGCATCCTTTTAAAGAGATCATACCTCTAGTTATTCAATCTATTGAAGATGGTATTTTATCTACAGATGAAATTAATGATGTGCTTTGGGTAGTGAATTCATACTCTAAAGAAAATAATTATTATGATCTTATTACACATGACATTCAAATTTTGCACGGAATTTTACATGGAATTCTTAGTGATAATAAAATTAACGAAAAAGAATTAGTATCTTTGAGGAATTGGTTGATAGATAATGATCACTTAGAGTCTACATATCCATACGATGAAGTGTATTCTATGATCTCAAATGTACTAGAAGATGGAATAATTGATGAGAAAGAGCATAAATTTTTAAAGGCATTTTTCACTGATTTTATTGATACTACTGCTTCACTAAATATACATGATGTAGATATAGAAGAAATGAAGAAGGAAATGAGAATTTCAGGGATATGCGCTATAGATCCAAATATTGAATTGAGGGATAGTGTTTTCTGTTTTACAGGTGAGTCAAGTAAAATGAAAAGAAATGAAATTAAAAATGTTATTGAAGATAAAGGTGGTATTTTCAAAAATAATATTGTTAATAATTTAAATTATTTGATTGTAGGCGATAATAACAACCCTTGCTGGACATTTTCATGCTATGGAAGAAAGATTGAGAAAGCAATCGGTCTTAGAAAAAAAGGTAAGCAGATCGTTATTGCTCATGAAGTTGATTTTTGGGATGCCTTAGTAGAATAATATAAAGTTTTGGCAATGCGAGGAGACATGATTTATTAGATCATGTCTTTTTTTCAATAAATAATTACTTTTATCAAAGGAAAGCGTAAAATAAAATACGCTTTTTTGTTGTTATTTCAGAATAATTTGATAAAATATGACAAAATATTAAGAGCAAAATAAAATCACTGATATAAATATATTTTAAAAAAACATATTTTACAATTATTACATGTACAAGTGTAAAATAAAATGGTATAATTGAAGTGTTAAATATTTCAATATTATTCACGACAAGCAGTGACATTATATGACAAGTATAGTGTGATAATATTTAAATGCGACATAAAATGAAAGGTGGGTGATTTTATCGTGAGCATTTTCTGGTTCTTTTTGTTCTCATCTATTGAATATATGGCTTTTTTCTTTTTAATGTTTAGATTGTTTAGATTTCAACCTTCATACTATGTACCGCAAATTGTATTTTCAATTTCATTGTTATTATTTGTGTCGACTTCGATGAGGTATGGATTTGAACTATCAGAATTTTCTGCTATTGCTCAATTAATTTTGATTTGCCTGTTAATATGGCAATTGTTTAATATTCATGTGTTCTATGCGTTTGTAATGGGAGTATCGTCTTATGTGTTTTTTGGATTAATACAATCAGTAATTGCACTTATATATCATCTAGACATAGAATTTATTAATTCTGATGCTTATGTTGGTCAAACTTTAACAAGTATAGTTGCATTAGTCATTGGTGAGTTAATAAAAAAATATAATAAAGGATTTTCTTTTATCCCAGAGATTTATTCTCCTAGAAAAATAAAGTTTAAATTCCCATATTTAGTAACAATAATCGCAAGCATTGTTATTGTAACTGTATCAACATACTATCAACAAAAGTATCATGAAGATAAACTATTGTACATATCTTTATTATTATTGATTACTTTAATGTCTTTCTTATTTATATCATTACATAGGGAGAACACTACTGATGATTGAGTCTATATCCTTAAAAATAGCCCAAAATATTAAAAATAAGGCACCGTACAACACTGTAAGTATAGAAGTAATGAAATTTGCTTTAATTGGTTTAACAAATGCAATAATTACAATTATAGTTTCATTATTGATTAGTATACCTCTTGGAAATTTTTTAGAAGTGTCAATATCAATGATAACTTTTGCTATAATCCGAGGCGTTTCAGGAGGATATCATTTTAATAGTGCATTGGTTTGTACTGTATTTTCAGCAATTATTTTTAATGCTGTTCCTTTTTTTACATTGTCTGAATATCAGATAGGTGTTTTAACAATTTTGAGTGTATTCTTTATGTTGATATTTGCACCTTTAGATATGGAAAAACATAGCAGAGTGCCTAAGAAGTATTACATGCATTTAAAAATAGCGTCAATCGGAATAATAGTTTGTAGCTATTTTATCCAATCAGATGTGATTACTATATCTATAGCAATCCAAAGCTTTTCTTTGCTCCTGGGAGTCAGAAAAATTTTGAAGGGAGGTGAACAATTATGACAGAGAAACTAGCTGTATATACATCTAAGTTTTTAGCTTTATTTGCATTAACTTATGTTAGTGCACTTAGTATTTTTTTATGGCATCAACCCGAGGCCCCAGAAGAATTATTGCAAAAAAAATAACAAAGAAACCACTGTTAATGAAGAAGGGAAGGTGGTGGTATGACAATAGTAGATTTCTTAATAAATATACCATTATGGGATGCAAAAAATAATAAAACTAAAGTAGTAAATCTATCTGACATAAAAGATTGGACATCTATAGGAAGAAAAATACATATTGTTACCAATGATAATGATGTTCTTGAATTCCCTGTCAATATAACTGAACTAGGAATGTGTTTAAAATCGCTTAATCACATTCAAGTGGATAGAAATTATGTTGTAAACAAGAGAAAATTAATAGATTACAAGAAACATCCTGATACTATATATTTAGAAGATGGAACGTCTAGAATTATCCCTGATTCTAGGGCTAAGGAGCATGGTTTAAACCAAATAGAATTGCCAATATCTCCTGATGGAGATGAGTTATTATTAAGTAGCTTACTTGATTATATAACTAATATTATTAATTCTAAACATATAGATGATAAAACTAGGAAAAAATTACAGGATATAATTGAAATACTAGAGAAAAAACATCCTGATACATAACATCTTTAGTTTGTCAAGCCCAATTCATGAACATGAATAACTGATGCTTTTTTTTGGAATATATGTTAAGATTTGCTTAATAGAAACATGTGACAAATAAAATTAAAGGGGGAAAGACACATGTCAAATCTATTAGCAAACCTTAAAACATTTATATTTGAATGGGAGCATGGAGTAGATTATGTTATAACAGAGAATTTAGAGAAATCGATTACAATAATTGAAGAGTTTGGTATGGGAAAAGTTGATCATTATGATTCTATTAAAACAATTGAACTTGATATCTTCTTTGTAAATGAACCTATGGTTAAATTATTAACGAAAGATATAATAGAAAATAAAGAGTTTAAACAAATTCCCTCGTTTTTTCTAAGCATAACCTCCTTACCTGACTTCCTGGATGATCCCATAAGAATAGAAACGTTATACTATTAAAGAAAAATAAAATTAATAAAAAGATCATCTAAAAAGGGTGATCTTTTTATATTGAGAGGTGGAAATTAAAATGGAGTATATTGATTTATTAAACAGATATTACGATGTATTATTAACGAGGTGGTCTCATAAAGAAATAGAGAGCGAGAAAGCTATTAGAATGCTAGATAAGCTAGATCAGTGGAATCGAGTATCTAAACTCAATGGAATGTTGTTTGACAAGGTATCTTAGTGGTTTATAATAAGAATATTTATGTAGATAATTACCATATTATTCTAATAATTTCATTTAAATTGGAAAATAAAATGTACACAGAAATAAAAGTATGATAATATTTATTAAGGAGTATTATTAGTAATGATTAAAAAGTAAATAAAATTAAATTTAAAGAATTATTAAAGTACTTTTACTAAAACTCTTATAAAAAAATACCCTATTTAAACTTTTTAGGTATATTTTTGATAATTTTATGTTATAATAAAAGCATGTGATAAATAAAGTGAATAGGTATATTTTGAAAGGGTGCATTAAATGAGAAAATATCGTAAAGATATAGAGGAAAATATCATATCTATATTAAGGAAAATAAAGAACAATGATCAAATGATTAATAAAGTTAAGCAGCTTGCTATTGATAATGGAATGTTAAGTGGAGAGGTGATTCGACTTTTTGTTAATCATGAAAAAATTCGTGATATAGGTATAGGTTCTTTGTATTTATTTATGATACAACTTTTTAAGGTATCCCAAGACAAAACTATAAATCCTAATATTTTGGATTTGTATAATCCTGAGACAAAAGCAAGATTTTTAACTAAACTTGGGAATAAGTCTCAAGATATTTATTTGAGAATTTTTGAAGTTTCTTCAGAGGTGGAATATAAACGTAAGAAAGATCTATATGAGCTAAATTTAGATGATATAGAAATTATTTTATATACTTTGAGACCATTAACAAATGATATTAGTCATGTGAATGGAAGAATTGTTACATCTTATTTAAATTGGTGCATTGAAAAAGAATTAATTTCAACAAATCTTCTTACAGAGAAAAATGTTGATTGGTTTAGTCAATTTGTAGATAAAGATATTCAATTATATTATTCAGAAAGTGAAATTAGAAAGATTGAAGATAATTGTGCAAACTATCAAGACAACGTTATAGTACGACTGCTTTTTGAAGGTGTCCAAGGATCTGCTATGTCGGAGATAAGAAATGTTCAAAGAAAAGATGTAAATCATGATACAAATGAAATTAAGGTAAGAAATGAACGTGGGGATGAAAGAATTGTCAATGTTTCTGATAGAGCAATGAACATGATACAAAATGCTTTTGCACAAATTGTGTACATTAAAAAAAATGGACATATGTTACCAGATACACATATGTCTGATAAAACAAATTTGGTTGAAAACGATTATCTAATAAGGAGTAGTCTAACCAAAACTATAAGTTTCAATAAAGAAGTTGATAAAATTGTTCTTTATAGAAGAATTCAAACTATTGCAGAAACATTGGGTTACGAAAAAAGTAGTTTAACTGCAAAAAACATTGTAAGATCAGGAATGATATATGAAGGGAAAAAGATTCTTGATGAAAAAGGAAGTTTGGAGAGAGAAGATTACTTAAATATATGTGCAAAGTATAATATGAATCCAAATAATTGGTATCCCTTAAAGAGATTTATAAATGAAAAAGTTATAGGCAAACTATATAAAAATAATTCAAGATAAAATGTTTAATTAGTAAAATAATTTATTACAAGTAGTTTTATATTAAATAGTGAAAGAAGGTGGATTAAAATTAATTTAATCCTCTTTTTTATAAGGTATAGAGTTATAAATGTAATATAAAATAAATTATTGACTTTAAATAGCATTAATGATATAATCAAAGAGCAATGATATGAAATAATTGACGGTGACGGATGTTTTTTGTAGATTTCACTAATGAAAACTAAAAAGAAATTATAACAGTATTATAAGTGAAAAATAAAACTGATTGGTGTAAATGAGAAATGATGATTAAGATTACGAAAAGAGGTGATGGTATTCCACTATATATTTAAGAAATTACATTTAGTAAGACTGGAATTGAAATCAATTAATTTTATTGCATAAGTGTAAAATAAAATAAAATAAATTAATATTGAAAGGGTGAAGTAATATAAGTAGCGATAAGAAATTAGGATTGTATCAAAAAATTATCTACGTAATGGAGGCTGTAAAATATCTTGAAAAAGACAATGAGGTCAAGTTTAAAACCACAAATTATAAAGCTATTACCGAAGAAAAAGTAACTAAAGCAGTCCGTGCAGAATTAGTTAAAAATAAGTTAGTAGTACTTCCAATTGAACAAGCTCACTCCAAAGAAGGTAATCTTACAACAGTAGATACAAAATACAAAATTATTGATGCAGAAACTGGACATTACGAAGTAATAGTAAGTTCAGGAACTGGAGTAGACACACAAGATAAAGGTGTCGGTAAAGCTATGACCTATGCTTTTAAATATTTATTCCTTAGATCATTTGCAATACCTACAGGAGAAGATCCTGATAAGACTTCTAATGAAGAATTAGAAGAAAACCAAAAGATTCAAGATGAGCTTTTGGATGATGTAGTTTCTAAATGGCAGATACTTAACAACGATGAAGACATCTTAAAAGCAAGAAAAAGTTTTAATGAGTTTTTAATATCATCAAAGGGAAAATCTATTAATCATTTAGATCAAAAATCATTAGAAAATTTTAATGAACAGTTTAGTAACATGCTAAAAGATAAATCAAAAGAAAAGAAAGGAGCAAAATAATTTGAATAGAGCAGTTCTGATTGGTCGATTGACTAAAGACCCTGAATTAAGGTATACGACATCTGGTGTGGCTACTACTTCATTTACAATTGCTGTAGAACGTTCTTTTAAAAATGCAGAAGGTCAAAGAGAAGCAGACTTTATCAATATTGTAACTTGGAGGAAGTTAGCTGAAACTAGTGCAAATTATTTGCGTAGAGGCCGGTTAACAGCAGTTGAGGGGAGAATTCAGGTTCGAAATTATGAAAACAATGAAGGCAGACGTGTTTATGTCACTGAAATTGTTGCAGATAATGTTAGATTCCTGGAATCCATAAATGAAAAAGACAATGATCAGCACAATCAAGATCCTTTCTTTAATGAAGGTAAAACTATTGAAATATCGGATGATGATTTTCCTTTTAAGTGAAAAATAAAATAAATAGGAGTTTTTATATTGAATAGAGAGAAAATTATTATTTTTACACTAACATTTATACTAATCCTTTTCTTTTCAATCCTGACAATGAGCATAGCAGTTGGCGATCCTCCGTCAACTGCAGCTAATTCTTTAATTGAATTCGAAGAGAAAAAGCAAATTAAATATAAATATACTAATAATAGTAAAATTGATCTGAAGAAAAAAGAAGAACACACAAAGATCGAAGTTTTAGAAAAAGATTTCACATTTCCAAAATATGATAATGTTCCATTAACAGATGATGTAAAACAAAAAATTTATGACTATAGTATAAACAAAAATTTTTCGTATGAGTTGATATTAGCAATTATGAAATTAGAAAGTAATTTTATTACCGATCATGATAATGGCGAAGATTATGGGATTATGCAATGGAATAAGCCAAGTGGAACATTTGATTTTTTGACTGATATAGTTGCTGTTGAATTAAACATTCAAAAAGAAGATGTTGATTGGACTAATCCTTATCACAATGCCATAGGTTCAATTTGGTATTTGGATTGGTTAAGAAATGAGTGGAGGAATTTAGGGGTGACTGCAGATGAGCATTTATTTGAAAAGATTTTAATTTCCTACAATATGGGCTTCAACGGGACAAATAAATTTTTAAGTAGCCATGGAGTCGATGATTCACCTTATGTGAGAGCAGTTTCAAATTATAAAACTCAATTAGAAAGAGACGGTGGTTTTTATTGAAGTTAATTATTCTTGAGGGAGCCAGAGGATCAGGTAAATCAACACTTGCAAGAAGAATGAGAGAATCTATTAATTATGCGACATTAGTTAATCCAACAGGTTTTAAAGATGATGGAAATATTGGACTGTTAAAGATTAAAAATTACTATGACTCCTGGGCAATGTTTTTACACCAAACTCAAGATATCCAAGAAACTTTAATTTTTGACCGACTATTTTTCACAGAGAGAGTATTTTCTGAATTGTATAAGTCATATGATTTCTCTAATGTTTATGAAAACCTATGTAGAAACTTAACATTATTCACAAATCAAATTGATTTAGTATATCTAACCATTAGCGATCCTAAAGAATTAAAAATTAGATTAAACAGAGATAAAGTTCAGTTTGCAAATGTCAGGGAAAGTATTGAAGAAACATTTAAGCAACAAGAAAAATATGACAAAGTAATAGAAGATTTTGAAGATAAGTACTATACGGAGAACAAAGTAAGGATCCATAAAATTGATTCAACATATTTTACATTTGATCAACTTTTTAATAAAGTGATGGAGGAAATTGACCGATAAAAGAGCTGTTTTATCGGATAAGTTTTAAAAAATAAAATGAAAGAGGGATGAAGTATGTTTGGTAAAAAAACATTTTTAGGATTTGGAGTACTGGCTGTATTGAATATAATTTTAGGATTAGCTTTTTGGCTAGGATTAATTGCAGGTGGTATTTGGCTAATTAAATACTTTGGCATCATTTAAAGTCAGATAAAAGAATTATTTTATTGGATGAGGGGAGGCAGTGCATGTATTTAGAAAAATATCCAGTTACAAGTTTAAGTGGGGAAAAGTATAAGGTAAGTGTTTATAGGTCACATATTGGTTTAGGTGTGTATGAATTCGAAGTAAAAATATATAAAGATGTATCCCCGACTATATTCAATTTATTTAAGAAGAATAAATTAGTTTATACTTTTGGAACAAGTTGGACTAAATATCATCATTGGTTTGGGAAATATGTAAATCTAGCAAAGCATACGATTCAGGATTATGAAGAAAAAATAAAGAAAGAGGAATTAGACGAAGAAAAACATCAAATAGGGATCAAAGAATTTATAAAGTGGAATGGTGATATTTTAGAAAAGTAGTAGAATAAAACGATTATTTTATCTAAAGAAAATAAAAGAAGAATTAGAAAGAAGGTATATGATGAAAGCATTGGTTTTACAAGAAGAATATGAAATAACTTATCATTTGAAGTTGTATAACTATTATTACGGTGAATACCAAAAAATATCAGTAGAAGAAGATACTTTGGAGTTAGGGGAAATAATAGAGGAGCGAGAATTGATAGAGCATTCCATTTTATTTGAATCTGAAAATATAACTAAAGAACTAAAAGTCGGCGATTTAATAGAAGACAAAGGTTAGCAGATCTTGAAATTTCTTTATTGCAATCTTTACATGGAAAGAGTGATGATTTTTTCGAGTTTTTTAACATAGTAACGTACCTTTCTTATCTGGACTAGTATACTTAAATTTATTCTATTATTTAAATTGATATCCTTCAAGGGTATTAAGGGAAGAAATTATATTAAATAAAATATTTATTTTATTGAAAGGAGATGGAATATACTGATATGATATACACTGCACCTTAGAAATAAAGGAGAAGGATTTTTGACACTCCACACGACTAAA
>NZ_SIJB01000017.1 GCF_009910845.1 Chengkuizengella marina
TACTTGACAGGGGGCAGTTCAATTCTCGGTTAGGCACTTTTATATCTTTTCATCTTTAATATTTAGACTTATTCTTTTACAATAAATTTTCCAACCATACCTGCTTCTTTATGCCCAGGTACTGTGCAATAAAATTCAAATTCACCTGCTTCTTTAGGAATAAACTTAATACTTACTGTTTGCCCAGCATTTACATTCATATGAATATTTTTCATTCCATCATTTTTCTTGTCTCCATGATCTCCTTCTGCATAAACTTTTTGAAAACCGAAAATTGTATCTAAAAATGAGTGCTCAGGCATCTCACTCATATAAGTAACCTGAACCTCCAAATCATTCTCAGTTAGATCATGGAAAATCTGACCTTCGTTTGTTAAGATTAACTCATATTCTTTCCCTACTTCCAGGTTTATCTTATCAGGATCATATCCCATCTCAAACGCAGACACATCAATTGTTAGATCTTCGGATTTTTCCTTTTCAACTTGATCTTGTTGTTCTTGATCTTGTTCTTCTGATTTCTTATCACTATTCGTTTCATTACTATTTGTTTCCTCTTGCTTTTCTTGTTGAGTACCAGTATCGTTCTCTAAAGATTGTTCATTATTCGAAGAACATCCAGCCAGTATAATAATAAAAAGGCCAAAAACTATTAAATATTTTTTCATAAAGAATCCTCCCCATAGTTCTTATTATCCTAGTTAAATTATAGGTATACCCCGTATTGGTATCTATTTAAACTATATTGTATTTTATTTAATAAATCCAGCAAAAAATATTTACTAAATTTTCCTATTTGAACTGTTTTAAATTTAAGTCTCATTAAAAATAATTTGAGTAATTGCATAGTTTCTTCATATTTTCTTGCTAAGATATATTGTAATTAGATTTTAATGAGAGGAGAATGTGAATTGAATTCAAAACAAAGCAGACGTCAATTTCTCAAAAATACTGCCAAGGGAACCTTTGGTTTGATGGCAATGTCTGCTGTTCCACTCACTTTAACCGCTTGTAGTGATGCAGAAAATATAAATACGAGTGCAATGGCTAACTTAGGACCAATGGAAGAGCTGAAAAAGGGACCCTTTCCTAAAAAAATAGACTATGTAGTAACGATTGAAGATGGTTGGATTACCCAAGAACGAAATGGGTTTGTGTTTATTCAATTAGATGAAATAAATAATGAAATCATGATTATGTCTCCAATTTGTACACACCTCGGCTGTACAGCCTCATTTGCAAAAGAAGAACAAAAAGAAAATGGAACAACTTTCTTTTGCCCATGTCATGGTGGACAATATGACGAGTTTGGTATCAATATTGGAGGTCCCCCACCAAGACCACTGGATCTCTTTCAACCATTTACAAAAAATGGGAATATTTACATTCCTGTTTTAAGTCCAACTGAACGAAAGGTATGACAGGAAATATGTACATTCATTTCTTACAGGACAAATAAAACAAGGAGCTTTATTATAATCAGCTCCTTGTTTCATAAAAGTGTTTTTACATTCCTCCTATCCTAGTAAAAAATTCTTAAGTCATAAAAAAAGGACCTATTTGTTTCAATATATAAAAAAATGTAACAAAAATTGCTGCTATCCATAAAGGATGATGGAAAGCCCTTTTTATAAATCCTTCAATTGAAGCTTTTGTCTCTTGTTGAACCATATAAATTAAGATTAGAAATATACCTACAAAAATAATGAAAAATACACTGACAATAGAGTTATAATAATTTGGTGAAATCATAACTCCTAACATTCCACCCATCATACCTCCCATTAAGCCCGATAAGATACCATCTAACACTGCCATGATGCTAATAGGAGCTCCTAATAAATATCCAGCTATCATTCCTATTACCATTCCAAATATCGTTGCATAAAATAGTTCAGAAAATATAATTCCAAGTATAACACCACTTACTAAACCAACCATCACTCCAACGGTCATAGCGATCATCATACCAGTCATGCATGAAATGTATTTTCTTTTAGAAAAAATATAAAAAAATAAAAATAAGGTGAAGAGTACAACAGAAGATATGACAAATATTAAAGATAAAGTCATGGATTCCCCTCCAATAAATATTAGGTTTGTACACATATATGCTTAAAAGCGAGCGATAAATCATAATTTTTCATTTCCAACCAATGAGAAATAAGAAGAAATTTTTATAAGCATTCTGCACAATTCCTCCAAATTTTTATGATATGTATTTATTTATAAACTTTTCAAAGTAGTTTTTTTATCACGGCAGTTCTCAACCTCCATGAATCTAATACATAAATAATGGCAAACTATATTTAGAAAAAGGAGGATTAAAAATGGCGAATCATCATAATCATCAACATCATGGCAATTCTCATCAATCTAAAGAAAATCATCAAGGACATGCTCCTGAAAATCATGATCATAAACATGAAGGACATGACCATGGACATATGATTGCTGAATTTAAAAAAAGATTCTATGTTTCATTGGTAGTCACATTACCTATACTGGTATTTTCTCCAATGATCCAATCTTTTTTAGGATATGAGTTTAGTTTCCCTGGTATAGGATATGTTCTATTTATTCTAGCCACTTTTATTTTCTTCTACGGCGGGAAACCTTTTTTAATAGGCTCTTTTGATGAACTGAAACAAAAGAACCCAGGAATGATGACACTGATAGCACTTGCGATTACTGTAGCTTACATATATAGTTCACTAACTGTGTTTGGTCTTTCAGGAACTAATTTTTTCTGGGAATTAGCTACCTTGATTGATATTATGTTACTAGGTCACTGGATCGAAATGAGGTCTGTTATGGGAGCTTCTAATGCGTTAGAAGAACTAGTCAAAATGATCCCATCAAAAGCTCATTTAATTGATGAAAATGGTGAAATAATAGAGGTTAAAATAGAGAAATTAACTCATAAAGATAAAGTGCTTGTCAAACCAGGAGAAAAAATCCCTGTTGACGGCACTATTGTTAAAGGTGTATCTTCAGTAAATGAATCTATGCTAACAGGTGAATCAGTACCCGTTGAAAAAATAATAGATGATGAAGTTATCGCGGGTTCTATAAATGGTGAAGGCTCCCTAACCATAAGCGTAGAAAAAACAGGAGAAGACAGCTATCTTTCACAAGTAGTTAAAATGGTTAAAGAAGCACAGGAGTCGAAATCAAAAACACAAGATCTATCCAATCGTGCAGCTAAATTGTTATTTTATATAGCTTTAATTGCTGGTTTTACTACATTAATTATTTGGTTATCTATGGGTTCACCAATAACTTATGCATTAGAACGTATGGTAACAGTGATGGTAATTGCCTGCCCGCACGCATTAGGTTTAGCTGCTCCATTAGTCGTAGCTCGGTCTACTGCCCTGGCTGCAAAACAAGGATTATTAATTAGAAATCGTGCTAACTTTGAGGAAGCAAGAAACATTCAAACTATTGTCTTCGATAAAACTGGAACATTAACAGAAGGTCAATTTGGTGTAACAGAAATCATTGTGGAAGAAGGTTATGATGAAAAGGATGTATTACAAGTAGCTGCTTCACTAGAAGCTCAGTCTGAACATCCGATCGCTAAAGGAATAGTTGAAGAGGCAAAAACACAAAAATTAGCTTTCATTGAACCTCACCAGTTTGAATCATTAACTGGAAGAGGGTTAAGAGGAACAGTGACTGACAAAGAAATTTTAATTGTTAGCCCTGGATATGTGAAGGAAAAACAGATTAAATATCAATCGGAAAAATTTGAACAATTATCTGAACAAGGAAAAACAGTTGTTTTTATTATGATTAACAATCAGTTAGCTGGGATGATTGCCTTAGCAGATAAAATTAGAGAAAGTGCAAAAAGCGCAATTACACGGTTGAAAGAAATGAATATACAATCGATGATGTTAACTGGAGATAACTCAAAAGCTGCACAGTGGGTGGCAGAACTATTAAACCTAGATCAAGTGTTTGCTGAAGTTCTACCTCATGAAAAGGCAGATAAGATAAAAGAAATTAAGGATAAAGGATTAAAAATTGCGATGACAGGGGATGGAGTCAATGATGCACCTGCCTTATAACGAATACCTTCCTCCTATTGAAGTTCAAGATAATGAATAAATTTTGCCATACCTTAGATCTAAATATTATGAATCTAAAAGGTTATTTATTTTTGCTCAAGTTGGAAGATTGTTCACTTCATATGCCACTCGTATTCCCGATTCAATAGCTCCCTGGATCCAACCATGCGTAATTGAAGTATGTTCGCCTGCAAAGTGTACTCTTCCTTGAGGTACCGTTAAGTAAGGGTATAACTCTATTTTCTGCCCTGGATTATAAGCCGAAAATGCTCCCGCAGAATATGAATTCTGACCCCAGCTAAAGGAAGCACCTGTTACGAACTCAAAATATACCTGATTCCCATAAATTTCTGCTAAATTCATTAAAGCATATTGAATACGCTCTCCTTCATCGAGACTGTCCCACATTAAAGCATCATCTTCCCACGTATAACTTGCTAAAACTATGGCGTTTCCTTTTGTTCCGAGTCCATGACTTGGAAAATATGTAAAACGTATAGGCAAATCTGTTACGGTTTTACCACCAAATTGTCCTTCTTTTTCCCAAAACCTGCTTTTAAATTCGATTGCTATCTTTGTTGAAGTCATATAGTTGAGTTCACGTATTGCTTTTCGTTTATGATAGGAAAAAGAATCGTATGGTTCAATTTTTACAAATCGTAATGTTGAAAATGGTATAGTCACTATAGCAAGATCCCCTGTTATATTGAAAGGCTTTGAGTTTTTCTGATTAATGGACTGAATATTTACACTGTTATTTAAGTTCTCTATTTTTATTATTTTTTGATTAAATTTTATATTTTCATTTAGTTGTGGTAGAAATGCCATTGGTAATCGGTCCATACCTCCCGATATCTCATAATAACAAGTGGTTGATTTGAAAAACTCCATTTGTCGTAATACTTCATTTAACGATATCCCCAAAAATGATTCCATATTCAGAAGAGTACCAATCATATCAACAACACTCTCTGAATAAACCGAATTTAATAGGAATCGAAACGAGAGTTTTCTATTGTTTTTTTCCACAATAGGCCAATTTTTTTCTGGATCTTGTTTGATGAAATCAAAGTAAGGTTGAAGTGCTAAAAGCATTAGATATTCAGCCGTCTTATCTCTTTCATTTGGATTCACTGGATAGTTTAAAAGGCTTGGTTTACGCTCAAATTTACCACGCCGTATTTTTACGCCATTTACGTAGAGGAGATCCATTGGAGTTTGATAAATAAATAAGTTCGTAGATAACTTAAACTTTTTAACATATTCTAAGGATAAGTAGTGGAAATTAGGAATTCGCATTGCTCCCGCATTGAAAAATAACTCGTTACTAAAAGGAGATCGCAAAGTATTGACACGGCCCCCCACTTTATTATTCGCCTCCAGAATAGTGACTTTATGCCCAGCATCCTTCAATAAAGATGCTGTGACGAGACCGGCTACTCCAGCTCCAACAACAATAATATGTTTTGGAGAGTGTGTTTTTTTAATACCATTTCTAATGATACTAAGCATATGTTGTTGATTCAATAATTGAAAACTCACGTTAAGCATCCCCCGTTTCTTCACTTAAAACAAGGTTTATTTTATATTTTAAATGCAGTATATACTTGGAATATAAAAAACCTATTCATATTGCTAATATTATGCAAAATAAATATGCATAATGTGTCAGGTTCAACTTTTTTTGAAAGAAAAAAACGATTCTCCTATTAAAGGAAAATCGTTCAAATGATACCTATATATCAAATAATGTAGAATCATTTTTAAACAGTTTTTAGATCTTTAATCAATACTTCTTTGTCCTTTGGATCTTTTATTTTTTCCCCAGCTTCATTGGCTAATTTAAGATATTTATTAGTTTCTTCAATATCATCTGTTATTGTATACGCTCTGGCAAGTGCTTCATAAGCAAAAGCCAGATCCCAATCACCTATTCCATTCTCTAAGCAAATATCTAAACATCTTTGTGCATGATAAATTGCACCTTCAGACTTTTTTAACACAGAGTAAACTCTAGAAATCTGCCACTCCCCTCTTGCTAAATTCTCTTCTTTACCGACAATTCCCCAATGGTATCTTGATGCATGTGCAGCATGGATCATAGTATCATCTTCCATCGTATTCCTAGTTTCTTTTTGTAAAAGATCCCATACTTGATTAAATAAATTTACTGCACATTTTCTATGGAATTCTTTAATTGTATTTTGATTGTCTTTTGTACTCATATCATCGTCTCCTTAAATTAATCTATTGTCATATTATAACATTTAGTAGATGATTTAATATGGTTCTATCAAAATTAATATACAAAGAGCAGAGATACATAGGGTGTAATTCAATTCATATTAATACCCATAAATTTTTAATAAGGGATTCATGTAATACCGATAACAATCATTATTAAGCTTAAAAACTTGAATATCTCCATCTTGAGTTATTTCAATATATTCTTCAAAATCACCGTCTGTATAACTAGAAATCGTTGATCGCCAAAATTGTATATTTAAAT
The DNA here is from genome assembly GCF_009910845.1 of Chengkuizengella marina. Classification (GTDB taxonomy): domain Bacteria; phylum Bacillota; class Bacilli; order Paenibacillales; family KCTC-33759; genus Chengkuizengella; species Chengkuizengella marina. Next base: position 6,586 of record NZ_SIJB01000017.1, read on the forward strand.
TATTTGTTTTTACAACTGCGACTTTTAATACCCACTCTCCATTAAAACAATCGAAAAGTTGAATCACTTCATTTTTACTTATTTCTTTATCATCAAAAAAGTGATTCTTAAAATAATCATGGTATTTATAAATGGATTCACTATCAGAAACTGGTGTAAATTGAATGATGGTTCCATTTATGATGTGCTCATCGAATATAAGCATCTGATCTAATATAAATTCCTTTTTGTTTTCGATAGATTTGAGTTCAATATTCATGATCTCACCCGTTTTTTATAAGTATTGACCTAGAATAGAATTAAACATTCTTATGTGTAAAATCATTCTAAATTAAGATTTTTTAAACGTTCTTCCGTAGCATATCTAGTAAAATTGAAGGATTGCCAAGACTGATCATCCTGGGTTAATTCATTTTTACTTATTTGAAGAATTACTTTTATTTTTTGTTCTATATCTTTAGGATTTTTTTCGTATAAATCCATTAATTCGATGATCCCAGGATCTGACTGACTCATATAATTAACATCTATAGAACCTGTTTCCACATATCTTTTCATATTTTCATTTACAATGAATTGATCTACATTCATTACATTCAAAAATGTGTAATAAATTAAAGCAGAAATAAAATAAAAATGTCTGAGCGTTAATCTGTCAATCCACACTTTAACTAAAGTATAGGTAAAAACAATTCCGAGATACACCATAAACGAATGTGGTAAAACTCTAAAAAAAGTATACCCGTAAAATTCTTCATACAAATTTAAACGAAGAAAGGCTGAAACAAGCATAATACCACTTGAAATGATAAGTATTGTTAATAATATTTGGATCAATCGTTTCATCTTTTTAGAGTCAACCTTCGTAAATGCTAAAACCCCACTTAACACGGATAAATTGATTAATGACACGAGCAGTAATTCAAAAAATCCACGGCGAGCATATTCTGCATAAGTATAGCCTGAATGAAGACTGTCACTAAAAAAATATTGAAACTGTACTGAAACAAACAATAAATACACAACATCAAGTACAACTAGAATTGTTGCAATGACAATTCCATCTATTGTAAATAATTTTGTCTCAACTGCTTTTGAAGTAACTACAGTGTTAGATTTTCTTAAACTTCCGATAAATCCAAAGACCGCAAAAGTATATATGATAATAATGATGGTCCTAGTAATCCATTCAGAAATCGATACATTAATCATCATATTCTGCAAGTTACTCAATAAACTACTAAAATTTTGATCTGCAGATGAAAGTAAGTTGATAACAATGACTAACACTGGGAATGAGACCAAGAGACCAAGACCAATTTTTTTCACTGCCTGAGCGCTACCTTTATTCATCTTAGTTGACATTAAAGGGTTAAATATTTTGAAAAACTGGCCAATGAATGAAAAAGAATCAAAAACACTTTTAAAAATAAGTGACACAAATCTCCATTGATACCATTGAATTTTACTTTGACTTGAAATAAGTACGATATGAATAATGATCAAACAGGGAATGATAATCGTATTCATTGCATAAAAAAATGGATTTGTATATAACAAGTAACTTAATGCTAATAACCAAATGCAGATTAAAAGTAAAAATCCCAATCGATGATTTGATAAAGGAAACTTACGAAAACGCCAATAATATAACCAATAAAAAGCTACAACAAAAATAATATAGGATACGCCTACTGTTCCATGAAAAAAACTTTGTTCGAATAATACTGCTAAAAGAAAACATGCAGCAAGTAATTTTAAATCTGACTTTTCCAGTTGTGAACTCATAATATATGACCTCCAGATTACTAAGAAATTTAAATATATAGAAATTCTATGTAATAAGTTAAAAAAATTACACCGACTTCTTTTTCCCCCAACAAAATCCTAAATAACTTATGGGATAGAGAAAAACTGTAGATGTGATACAAAGCAAAATAAATGTTTTTGTCAGTAAAGGATGAAACCATTCATGAGGTACTATTTGAAATAAGACTAAAAACAAAAGGGATAGATTTGGAATAATAGCAATGGCGAACGTTTTCTTTAATAGTTTTTTCCCATTTGCACCGAAACTTTTGCCCATCTCATACCCTAACAACGCCCAGAAGAACATATATAAAATCATTAATAAAGATGGAATTGAGGTTAAAAACCGCCAAACTTCACTAAACCATTGCAATCCAAGTGTAAAATGTAATACGGTTAGTAATCCACCAAAGATAAAGAACAATAAGTTAACCAATAAAAAATAAATAAGTGTTCGATTTTGGGAGACAGCTAATTCTTCTTTCCAAATTCTAGCCACTCCTTTAGGGGTTCCTAATCGTTCTGTAATGTAAAACATCCACTCTTGTTCTGTTTGAATCTCAATATCGCAATCATTTGCAAGTTCAGATATATGTTGTTCATAATCAATAAGAATTTCATCTTTCTCAGCGTGTTTCTTAAGCTCATTCCCGAGCTGTTCTAAATACAGTTTTTTTACTTTATGATAAGTCATGTTTAGTCTCACTTAATACTTTATTCATTACATTGACGAACTTTTCCCATTCTGAAGTTTTCTCAAGCAGCATTTTCTTACCTTCTTCAGTAATTCTGTAATATTTACGGGCTGGTCCTTTTTGTTGTTCCTGCCAATAACACTCGATATATGCTTGTTTCTCTAGTTTATGCAAAGCAGGGTATAAGGTACCTTCTTTTACTTGCAAAAGCTGCTCGCTGCGACGTCCAAATTCTTTAGCTAGTTCATAACCATACATATCTCTCTCGTTTAACAGTTGTAAAACAACTAATGAAGTACTCCCCTTTACTAATTCTCTATTGAACATTTTCTCACCTACCTAGAAAACATATGTATATAGATTATCATAGCATCTTTTCATGTAATTATGCAAGAAAAATTTAAATTGCTCTTACAAAAAAAACACAACTATCTAAAGTTGTGAATTGATCGTTTGATTTTTCCTAACTTATTAGCATACTTTTTTTCATGTTCAAATTTAGGTGTTAGATCATATTTTCTTCCATACGCACGTCCATATCTAACCACTTTTTCTATAGTGCTTTTATCTCTAAAAAATATACGTGGGTCAGGTTTTGTATTTACTTCTAATATCCATGGGTGCATTTGATCATCAAGTCCGATATCCACTCCAATTTCTTTTAAATTTGGATTGTATTTATACAATTGGTTTGCTACCTCCAAACTCAGCTGATGTAACAAATCCAGGAATTGATTTTGCTCTGTTTTATCTTTATAGAAATGATTTAACATCTTTTTAAAATCAACTGTGATACCCCCACTGCTTACATTTGTAACTATTTTTTTCGTTGAACCTATTCTTGCAGCAGATCCTGTCACTTCCCATTCATTTTTTAAATTTTCCTGCACCATGATACGAAGATCCATTAATCTATTTTTATATTTGAGTAAAGAGATTCCTTTTTGAATGATATAGTCTTTATTTTTCATTTTTTTTAGTAATGAATTATATAATCCATCAAAGGTTTTAAATCGTTTTACACTGGTGGTATTTTGGAGCTTATATCTTTTATTTGACAATTTATTTATTTTCATGACCCCTACTCCACCTCCACCTATGGTTGGTTTAACATACACCATCCTATGTGTCTTTAACATCTTTTGGAGTGTTTGATAGTCTAACTTTTCAGTATCAGGAACAAATTTACTTAAAGTACGATTTTGTAATAATACAACAGTCTTTTCCCATTTACTAGCTATCACTCTATCTTTTGGGAACGTAATCACCTCCAACTACATATATATTATTTTATGCAGGTGATTTAAAAAGGTTTGGACTGTTTACATAGAAATAAGTCTATTTTTAAATGAAAAATTCACTAAGAATTTATAATCACATGTTTTTCAGAGTTCATATTTAATGACAGAAATACTTGTGAGATAATGTTCTAATAATTCTAGAAAAGTATCTATATCCTTGTAAGTAATAGCGCCGATATTGGCAATTCTAAACGTTTTGAATTGATTTAATTTTCCAGGGTAAATCATGATATTATGTTTGTAGAAATATTGATGCATATTTGGGAAGTTGTATTCAGCATGGTCTGGTTCAATGATAGCAGTAATGATTTTGGAATGGTGAGCTTCAGGTACTAAGTATGATAACCCTAATCTACTTATTCCACTTATTAACCTCTCCCATGAACGGGTGTACCTAGCATATCGCTCAGAAATACCCTCTTCTTTTAATTCTATAATGGCTTGCTTAAGTGCATACATCGTTTGAACGGGTGGAGTAAATCGCATTTGTTTGTTCTTAAAGAAATATTTGTATTGCTCATACAAATTCAAATAGTAACTCCTAATTTCTGCATGCTTTAACTGTTCTAATCTACTTACTTTAGCAATAACAAATGAAATGCCAGCCATTCCTTGAAGGTTTTTGTTTGAGCTAGCAGCCAAATAAGATATATTCATTTCATCCATCTGAATTGGAATAGCAGCGTAAGTGCTCATCGCGTCAACGATAAGATCAATATCATGTTTTGCACAAATGTCCCCAATTAATTTCACTTGATTTAAAAGACCTGTTGTTGTTTCATGATGCACGACTGCAAGATGGGTTATTTTTTTTGAACAAGTTTGTATCTTTTGCTCTAATAGTTCTAAGTCTAACGGTTCATAAGGTAAACTATTAAACTCTTCATAATTTAATTTATAAGTATCTGCTATCTTAACCATCCGTTCGCCATATGCACCATTATTAATAATGAGAAGAGTTTCATCATGAGATACACTAGAACACAAAATAGCTTCTACAGCAGAGGTACCAGATCCACTAAATAAAACAGTAGTAAAATCAGTATTGTCAGCAACAAATTGAGTTAAATCTGTGGTAACAGAATTCATAAGGTGGCCAAATTCATCTTCACGAGGGCAAATATCTGGTACAACTTGTGCCCATTTGACACTATCTGTTGTTGTTGCTGGGCCTGGATTTAATAAAATATTTCTCTTAATTCGATTCATTTATCATTCACCTCTAATTACTCATAAAATGCATTAACCTTTCTTTTACCTCATAAGGTTTAATCGAAGGACGTCCTAACTTACTTTTAGATTCTTTAGAAATTTTTAAATATAAAAAAGTTAAACCTTTATTATCTTTCCAAACATTTATTTCTTTTTTTAGTTCGTTTAAGTTGTGTACATAAATAGAATTAACATATCCACATGAAGCAGCAATATTTATAAAATCAACATTATGTGATACTGTACTTTGTGCTCCGGTAGATTCATAAGCATGATTATCTAATAAAATATGAAGCATGTTTGTTGGGTTATTGTAGCCATTCGTTGCTAAACAACCCATCCGCATAAGTAAAGAACCATCTCCATCAAGGACAACTATGTTGTTGTCAGGTCGAGACAAAGCTAATCCTAACCCTAAAGAGCTAACACATCCCATTGATCCAACCATATATAAATTATTGTATGCGTCCTCTATTTCATATAATTCTCTTCCGGTTTTTCCTGTTGTAGCAATTTGAATGGTGTGATGATCTTTTAATTCATTAATCACTTTCAAAGTCTCAAACCTAGAAGGAAAATGGTTGATTGAGTGACAGCCTAGACTTTGATGATTAACATGAGTAAGTAATTGCTCTTTTTTTAATTTTTCTTTAGAAAACGTGCTTTTTCTTACGACGAAGAAAAAACAACGATTATTTTCCAAATAATGATTTGCAACGTAAAGTTGCTGGATCGCTTCATCTAAATCGGGGGATAAATATTGCCATTGGATCTGCATTAAATCCAGCATTTTTGTTGTTATCTGACCCATTAATTCGTGTTGTGGTTCGTCAGAAATCCCTTCCTCCCCTCGTAAACTCACGAAACCAAGAAAAGGGATTTGAAAAGGAAATATTAGAGATGTTAATGGGGATACAGCGTTTGATAATCCTGAATTCTGCATAAGAACAACTGGTTTTATTCCTCCTATTGAAATACCTGATGCTATTGCTACTGCTTCTCCTTCATTTGATGCAGCAATATATTCACATTCATTCATTGCATAATTGATTAAACTTTTAAGGAAAGAACACGGAACACCAGTATATTTTAAAAAATTTAATTTTTTTAATTCATCTCCAAACCCTTTTGTATCAATCAAGCCCTTTCACCTTTCCTTCTGTTACTAATTAAATACTGAAGAAATGCCCGTACTATAATTAGTAGGGCACTATGATCTCAACATTAACTACTTTTATATTTCTTAATTCTTCGGTACATTCTTTTATCCTCAAGCATTTTAAAATGTGAGGTGAATGGTTTTAAGTTAGCTTCAAGGATCCATACATGACCATTCTGATCCAAAGCTATATCTAATCCAAAAATACGATTTTTCTTATAATATTTAACTAAGTGGTGAGCTGAAGCTAAAGCAACTCTATCAATTTTCCTTAGTAGTGATTTATATGATAGATTACTAATTGTAGACATCTGAATAGCTGAACTGGCTGGTAAAACATGTCCTTTACTCCTTGTTATGTTAGAGACAATAAAACCTTCCCCAGCAACTTTTGCTACCTTACCTGTAACCACCCATCTATTCGAATCTTTCTTCCTTTGGGTAATAACTCTAAAGTCAAAAGGACAATCATTAATGGTAGGTCTGAAAATACTTTGTTGAATAATATAATTTTCGATTTTATCTTTCAAATACTTATAGGTTTTCTCTTTCCCCTTTTTTGTAACAATATGATCTTCACTATGAATTTTATACCGATTATTTCCTTGTGTAGACACTAAAATGACTCCACGTCCTCTACTTCCTTTGGACGGTTTTAATATTACATCGTCATATTTATTGAGAAATACACCAAAAACTTCTTTATCCATCAAGTATGTTTCAGGTATATATGGAATCAAGGCTTCATTTTTTATCATATACTGATATTTAGCCCATTTATGTTTGCTTATTTTCCCCAGCGTAAACACCACCTTTTTACAAAATTTATTTCATATAAATTACTATTTATAATTTTTTTTCAGTTGTATTTTTTTTAGGGAGATATTTACGTTCCGCTAAATCGAGCTCATTTGAATTTTGCAGCCTAAAAACCTCTTCAAGAGCAGCTACCAAGTTTTCTGCACGGTATATACTTTCGTCTCGATAGATCATTTCAGAAATATTTTTTATTGCATCAATGGAGGCTCTCAGATTATGATTGGCCCAAATCACTAGATTAGCACCTGCATTCTTAAACAGTTCAGTAGAAGTAGTGTAATATTTCGTAGGTACTAACACAATTGGCAACCTGCCTGACCATTCTTGCATAAACGATTCAATCTCTTTAAAATCCGATCTCTTGCTATGAATAAGTATGGCATCCGCTCCTGCTTGGCGATAAGCTTCTGCACGTTTTAGTGCTTCTTCTAAACCCCAGCCAGTGATAAAAGCTTCCACTCTGGCTACTACAATGAAATCATCATCTGTTTGAGCATCTTTCATTGCTTTAATTTTGCCTGAAAATTCATCGATGTCAGCAAGTGGTTGAGTTGCAGCATTAATAAATGAATTCGTTTTTGGAAACAGCTTATCTTCAATACATACTCCTGCAATTTGACGCTGCTCTAATTTTTTAACAAGACGTCTAGCGTTGTTAAAATTACCGAAACCAGTATCTCCATCAAATAGAATTGGGATAGATGTAGCATCACTCATAAACTCTAAAATTTCCAACACTTGAGTCCAAGAAGCCTCATTATTGTCTCTAACTCCCATTGAAGCTGAGATCGATAAACCACTTGCCCATATTCCTTTAAACCCAGTTTCTTGTACAATGGTTGCTGATAAACCGTTATGAGCTTCCATAATAAAATCCAGCTCTTTTGAAGTGAGGATTTGTTTTAATTGTGTAGTTTTTTCCATAAAGTTCCCCTCTCACTCAACTTACATATTATGCTCATTTCTAAAGAAGTTGATATTATCATATGCTACATTTTTCTTTTGGGAAGGGAGATTTTTATAAAAAAAGAAATAAAAAATTTTTCCTTAATAAAAAAAAGATCCTTACCTGATTCGATAAGGAACTTTAATGTTCTATTGGAGGAATTTGTGTGGGCAAATTTTTAGATACATGAATTTCTAGATTCTCATTCACAGATGCAAAAAAAACATCTTCTTTTTGAACACTTTGATGAAGTAGTTCATTTTCTAACCACTTCATGTCTTTTTGAATATAAGCTAATACTTTTTCAGAAACAATTCCATCTAAAATAATGGGATAAGAAAATTTGTTATATTTTAAATTTAGACCGAGATCCTCTAAAGTGACAGTTGATTTCATTGGTTTTTTATACACCGATAACTTACCACTTGATTCTAATATTGCCATTTCCACATCTTCAATATTAAATATATCTTTTTCCCGTAACATTTGTAGTATATTGTCTATAGAATAGCGTTCTTTTTTCAAATTTTCTTTTAATACATTTCCGTTATGAATGACTACTGTCGGTTCAAAAGTAACCCATTTACCAATTTTTCTACTTTTTATCATTAAAGTACTCACTATTCGTTGAAGTAAACCAATCAATATAATTGCCAATATTGTTGGTAAATGTTCAATTTTAGGATCTGCAATGTCTGCTCCAACTACTGCACCTAACGCTATTACAATAAGGAAATCAAACACTGGAATCTCCCCAACAGATCTCTTTCCCATATAAAGTGCTATGAATAAAAGAAGAGGAAAAATCGTAATAACACGTAATGCAACAATTAAAAAATCTTTAACATAGTCCAATTTCTTTACCTACCTCAGTGTTTGATTTTCAAAAGTAATATAAAAATATTATTTCCAAATTAATGAATCATTAAGCATTCATCACTTAGTTGGGTAAAATTGAAATCAATCTACTCTACAAATCAAATGTAGCGGTTACTGGAAAGTGGTCTGAATATCCATTTGAATCACCCACAGATGCATCCGTTACATTTGTACCAGATAAGGTGAGTACCCAGTCGATACTAGCACCTCTTTCTGTTGTCGGAGGTCGATTTACATTTGGATTTGCAATTTGCCAAGTGTCATCTAAATTAACTGGATTTGGAATTCCATTTATCGGCACTTGATTTAATAAATAGCGCATAACACTCGTGTTTCTTCTGGCATTCAAATCTCCAACGGCAATAGCAGTTCGGTTAGATACTAATTGATGTTGGTCAATTAACTCTGCTAAATTAATCGCATGCGTCTCTTTATTCCTCATTGGCGATATACAGTAATGATTATTATAAAAATAAAATTCTTCTTCTGTTACACTATCTAATAAAAGTAACCATGTGATGTAACGATCAAATCCATTACATATTGAACCTATAGCATTTCCTTGATCTAGAATTGTAAAACGATTGTTTCTTAATAGGATAGGGTTATCATAATTGCCAGAAATGTTAAATTCAATTAAAGTATAATCATTGACTAAAGCGTTTTCTAAATAAGCTCTTTGCGTATCCAAAGCCTCTTGAATTCCTACAACATCAGCATCTAAATCTAAAATAATATCAACGATACCATTTCTTCTATTATTCCAAGTTCTTCGATCTGCTAAAATGTTGAAGCTCATCACTTTCATTTCATAGTCACCTCCCCTCTAAAGGGACTACTATATACTATGTTGAATGAAAAGATGTGATTGTGTTATTGACATGGAATGTTCGTATATCTTTCATTTCATATTCAAAAAAAAGCACTATCCCATTGGATTAGTGCTTTGACGATATTTGTATTTTTATTTTACTTCAACTTATTCAATAACAGCACGGTAACCTTCGGCAGTAAGTAGTTTGCTCAGTGCTTCTTTAACATCACCTTCTACTTCAACTTCAACTAACCAGCCTCCGTCATAAGGTTCAGCATTCACTAATTCTGGTTGACCTTCTAGGACATCGTTTATTTTTGTAACTTTCCCAGACATAGGATAATAAATTTCAGATACTGTTTTTACTGACTCAATCGTTCCCATTACATCACCTTCAGAAAAACTATCTCCCACTTCTGGAAATTCAACAAATACAATGTCTCCTAGTTGTTCTTGAGCATAATCAGTAATTCCAATACGCACAACTTGCCCTTCTACTGATAATGTCCATTCGTGATCTTCACTATACCCTAAATTCTCTCTTAATTCACTCATCTTCAACGCCTCACTTCAATCATTATTATTGTTAAAATATGTGAGTTCTATTCTAAGTCGGCTCAAAGATCAAACAACATTTTACTGACTTAAAAATGAACTTTCATGGTAAAAAATTCTGAATATGTATGATGTAAATCACGTCAGACATTCATATCCGTCTTCATCCGCATCAAAGTTTGTATCTAACTCAGCATAAAACAGGATATAAGGCTGTGTCAATATTCAGGTTAAAAATAGTTTAAAAAATGATTGACACCTTTCCCTTTTGAAGAATATAATTTTGATATACATGTCAAGAACAATAACATAACATGCGGATGATGGTAGCGGGAGAGATTACCATATTAAAAAATAGGTAACGCCGAAGGAGTAAGCCTTCACAGGTGAATCTCTCAGGCAAAAGGACCTTTACTTGACGCACCTCTGGAGAGAATCCTGTTTTGATGAAAGGGATCACCCAAGGGGAAACTTATGCAAAACTATTTATTAATCTTTTACATATATTTTTGTGTAAGACAACTCTCAGGTACAAAGGACAGAGCATGGGGATAATAACTATGAACGCTTCAGCGATTGAGGCTAACATAGGGACTTTTTCTTATGTCTGTCTTTTTTTGTGTGGCCAAACTTATAGAAGAGGTGAAGAAATGAGTGAATTAAAAAGAACTCCTTTGTTTAACTTATATGAAAAGTTTCCAAGTGCACGTTGTATTGATTTTGGAGGTTGGGAATTACCCGTTCAATTTTTTGGAATTCAAAAAGAACATGAAGCTGTTAGAACTAAAGCAGGGCTTTTTGATGTTTCCCATATGGGTGAATTTATCGTAACAGGTACAGATGCTGAGCAATTTATTCAGCATATGACAACAAACGATGTAACAAAATTGAATCTGAATCAAGCTCAATACACATTAATGTGTTATCCAGATGGTGGTGTTGTTGATGATTTATTAGTTTATAAAATCAGCAATACCCAATTCATGTTAGTTGTTAATGCTTCGAATATAGACAAAGATTTAGAATGGTTACAAAAACACATCACAGGGGATGTAACCATTGAGAATAAATCAGAACAAACTGCATTATTAGCTCTTCAAGGACCTAATGCTGAAAAAATCCTATCTCGTGTTACTAATGATGATATTCATTCCCTATCCCCTTTTCGTTTTATTCAACAAGCGACAGTATGCGGTGCAGAAGTACTATTATCTCGTACTGGGTATACTGGTGAAGACGGTTTTGAAATTTATTGCCCATCAGAAGATGCTTGCAAAGTATGGGAAGGTTTATTAAATGCAAGTGAGCCTGAAGAACTTAGCCCTATAGGATTAGGCGCACGTGATACACTCCGCTTTGAAGCAAGATTACCTCTCTATGGTCAAGAACTATCCAAAGACATCACACCATTAGAAGCAAGTCTAGGTTTTTTCGTTAAATTAGAAAAAGGTGAATTCATAGGAAGTAAAGCATTAGCTGAACAAAAACAACAGGGTGTAACAAGAAAATTAGTTGGCATTGAAATGATAGATAGAGGGATTCCACGTCATGGATATTCTGTTGTTGTAGATAATAAAAACATTGGAGAAGTAACTACAGGTACACACTCCCCTACTTTAAAAAGAAATCTTGGTTTAGCTATCTTAGATATAGATTACACAAAATTAGATACAGAGGTATGGGTTGAAATTCGGGGTAAAAGATTAAAGGCCAAAGTGATTAAAGCCCCTTTCTATAAAAGACCAAAAGTGAAGAAAGAAGGAGAATAACTATGAAAAAGCATCGATATATACCGATGACAGAACAAGATCAAAGTGACATGCTCGCTACGATCGGTGCGGATTCCGTCGAAGAATTATTTTCTGATATCCCAGAATCTATTCAGTATAATGGGACTATGCCAATGTCAGAGGCGTTAAGTGAGCCTGAATTATTAAAACACATGAGTGAATTAGCTGAAAGAAATGCACACTTTGAACAAAATCCTTGTTTTTTAGGTGCTGGCATTTATGATCATCACATTCCAGTTGTCATTAATCATATGATCTCTCGTTCTGAATTTTATACGGCATATACACCTTATCAACCTGAAATTAGTCAGGGTGAGTTACAGGCTATTTTTGAATTTCAATCCTATATTTGTGAATTAACAGATATGAAAGTTGCTAATGCAAGTATGTACGATGGAGCCACAGCATTAGCTGAAGCGGCAGCCTTAGCAAGTGGAGCTACTAGACGTAAACGTATCATCGTTTCTAAAGCAGTTCATCCTGAGGCTCGTGAAATCTTGCAAACGACTGCGCATGGTTTAGGACTAGAAATCGTAGAAGTTGGATTTTCAAATGGCGTAACAAATATTGATGAACTTAAATCTTCAATAAATGAGGATACCGCGGCTGTTTTGATTCAATCTCCAAACTTTTTCGGATGTATTGAAGATGTTCGCAGCATTGAACCTCTAGTACATGAGAAAAAAGCATTACTTGCGCTTAGTGTAAATCCATTGTCTCTTGGTTTATTAGAATCTCCTGGCAAACTTGGTGCAGATATCGTAGTAGGTGATGCACAACCGTTAGGTATCCCTGCTGCACTTGGTGGTCCAACATGTGGATTTTTTGCGGTAACTGAGAAATTAATGAGACGAATACCAGGTAGAGTTGTAGGTCAAACCACAGATACAGACGGAAAACGTGGATTTGTATTAACTTTACAAGCACGAGAGCAACATATTCGTCGTGAAAAAGCAACATCTAATATATGCTCTAACCAAGCTTTATTAGCTTTATGTGCATCTATCTATATGTCTACAATGGGTAAAGTTGGAATGCAAGAAGTAGCTCAGTTAAACTTAAATAAATCTCATTATGCAGCAAAACAATTCTCTGAGTCTGGAAAGCTTGCTTTCAATGCTCCATTTTTTAATGAATTTGTTGTAAAACTACCTGAAGGAACGGACGTTAAAACTGTCAATTCTAAATTAATTGAAAAAGGTTATATTGGTGGATTTGATTTAGGATATTCTTACCCTGAGTTAAAAGGACACATGTTATTAGCTGTAACAGAGCGAAGAACAAAAGATGAAATTGATGGATTCATCCATGAACTGGAGGAAATCATATGAAACCTGAAAAAAAATTGATTTTTGAACTTAGTAAACCTGGACGTGTTGCATATTCTTTACCAGAATGTGATGTACCTCAAGTCTCTTTAAATGATGTTATACCAGAATCAATGCAACGAAGCAAAGCTGCTGAGTTACCCGAGGTTTATGAAGTAGATGTCATTAGACACTACACAGAATTATCCAGATTAAACTTTGGGATCGATAATGGTTTTTATCCACTAGGATCTTGTACAATGAAATACAATCCTAAAATTAACGAAGATACTGCTCGTTTTCCAGGATTTGCAAAGATCCATCCACATCAACCAGAAGAAAGTATTCAAGGTGCACTTGAATTACTTTATACACTTCAAAATGATTTAGCTGTATTAACAGGCATGGATCAAGTTACATTACAACCTGCTGCTGGGGCACATGGTGAATGGACTGGGCTTATGATGATCCGAGCTTATCATGAAAACCGTGGTGAAAAAAGATCAAAAGTAATCGTTCCAGATTCCTCTCATGGAACAAATCCAGCAAGTGCAACTACAGCTGGTTATGAAACCATCACAATTAAATCTGATGAACGTGGTATGGTTGATTTGGATGCTTTACGTGATGCTGTAGGTGACGATACTGCTGCTTTGATGCTTACTAATCCAAATACACTGGGATTGTTTGAGCAAGAAATTGTAGAAATTGCAAATATCGTTCATGAAGCAGGCGGTTTATTATATTATGATGGGGCAAATTCAAATGCAATTATGGGGATTACTCGCCCAGGAGATATGGGATTTGATGTTGTACATTTAAATCTTCATAAAACAATGAGTACCCCTCATGGAGGTGGCGGGCCTGGTGCTGGTCCAGTTGGCGTGAAGAGTAAACTGGTCCCATTTTTGCCAAAACCTATTGTAAATAAAAAAGAAGATGGTACATTCTATTGGGATTATGATCGTCCTCAATCGATCGGTCGTGTAAAAGCGTACTATGGAAATTTTGGTATTCTCGTACGTGCATATACTTATATGCGCACTTATGGACCAGACGGATTAAAACGTGTATCTGAAGTAGCTGTTATCAATGCTAACTATATGATGCATCGTTTAGCTCCATTTTACGAGGTCGCTTATCCAGGGGTATGTAAACATGAATTTGTATTATCTGGTCGAAAGTTAAAACAATACGGTGTACGTACACTAGACGTTGCTAAACGATTACTTGATTTTGGATATCATCCACCAACCATTTACTTCCCTCTTAATGTTGAAGAATGTATTATGATTGAGCCAACAGAAACGGAAAGTAAAGAAACACTCGATGGGTTCATTGATATTATGATTCAAATCGCCAAAGAAGCTGAAGAAAACCCTGAAATAGTGATCAATGCTCCGTATGATACGGTTGTAAAACGTTTGGATGAAACGACAGCTGCACGTAAGCCAGTATTGAACTGTACTTGTGAATAGTAGTTCTAATGATTACACCAGCCTTTTAATTGAAGAAGCCAGTATTTCCTATACTAAAGGATAACTGGCTTTCATTTTAATTACTGTGATTTTATTTGAGATTTCGATTTGAATTTAATCAACAATATCCTTCTTTTCCTCTTGCTCAAAGTCAATACCGTGTACATTTACATTTACTTCAACTACAACTAAACCAGTCATTGAATGAATGGCTTCTTTCACATTTCCTTGAATGTTAGAAGCAATAATTGGAATTTCTTTTCCATATTCAACAATAATGGAAACATCTACGATGACATCTCTTTCTCCAACTTCTACTTTTATTCCTTTAGAAAGATTTTTTCGCCCGATCCACTCTGCGATTCCCCCTGCTATTCCACCACTCATACTTGCAACTCCGTCAACTTCAATGGTTGCCATTCCTGCTATGATTTCTACAACTTCAGGAACAATGTGTACTCTTCCAAGCTCTCTTCTTTCAAGCTCCAAATTCGTTAAAGTTTTTGTTGAAGACATCATAATCCCACCTTTCTTCTCTGTCATAAAAGTTGTATGCATTACCTCTCACACTTAATAAAATATGATAGAAAATAAGTTCTATGACTAATTTTTTAAGTAAGGAGAATTATTGTATAAGCATATAAAATACTTGCAAGAAAAATGAGAGCTAAATACAATCCATTCCATTTCAAACCAACGATTAGAGGTCTTTCATCAACCATCCCACTCACTAAAATATTTAAAGGGGTAACTGGACTTAGTATGGTTGCTATAGACCATCCCATCATCATGATGAGAATAAAGATTTCTTTCTCGATAAGTATGAGAGATGGATCGAACTGTGTAGCCAATACTGTGACGATAATTAATGGATGAACACCGATAAATGTTAATAAAATCATCATGGAGAGGATAAATACAACAAATAAAAATAAAGAAAAATTAGATATGCTCAACATTAAAAGTTGTACTTGTTCTGAAAATGAAGTACCAATCAAAGAGTTTCCTAAAAAACCTATACTGATAAACAAGATAATCTCATTATTCATAACTGGGACAGAATTTTTCTTGTATATTTTAAACTGTTCTCTAAACGCTTTGAATTTTTTAAATACGATACTCCATAATAGAGGAAAAATAATAGAAACCATACTTACAACTAACAGCATAGACCATCCTGTCATATATTGAATAACAAACATTGTAATGCCCAAAAGAATTGTAAGTACAGAAAGTTCCAGAACCTTTTTGATATGATAACCTTCTACTTTTATACCTGAATTTTGCTCTTCTTTGGATGTCTTCTTTGTCATTTTCATAAATAATAGATTGCCAATTATCAATTGAATAAACGCAAAAAGAATTCCATACGGAATATAACTTAATAGTGGTACATCTAAATAAAAAGTTGCTGTTGCAACGGAAATGAGAAAAGGTGACCAAACAAAAGCTGTGGAATATCCTATAAAATAAACTCTGGATAAGAACTTAGGTGATAGATTCAAATGCTGAATCATGTCATTGATCAATCGAATTGAGCCCAAATTAAGGATGGGTCCAAACAAAAAAATAAAACCAGTAAGTCCCCCAAATAACTTCTTTGGTTTTTGTACTAATCTTACTAAAAAAAATGACAATGACTTAAAGTAATTACTTATTTTAAGAGGTATTAATATTAACGGAGCTAAAATGAGAAGAGCAATGATTGGCAAATTTACCAATATACCATCTATTATATTTGTAAGATTGGCTCCCTTTGTAACATTGACGAGGAATCCTAGTGAAAAAAAACTTAAAGCCCAGAATCGAGCAAAGCTTTTAGCATAAATAAGACTACTAAAAAAAATGAAAATAACAAAAAAAGATAACAATACATAAAGTGCTTCCAATTGCAAAAAAAACTGCACAATATACATTAAACACATAGTTAATATAATTAAACTTCTATTAAAAACAAGTCCTTTTTTATAAGGTATAGACGGTACTTGCATGAAGTCATCCCTTCCTGATTCAAGTCATAAAAACGATATAAGTTTAAAGTGATTATCCATACCTTATTGTAATACTAAAATGGATCCTCGTATCAAAAATAATTTTAATGATCATGATTAGTAATACTGTTTATTCCTATTCAATACATAAAAAATAACCGAAAGTTATTCATATATAACTTACGGCTGGTATTTAATATTATATTTTTGTAGAAATTAATCCAACAATTCAATTATTACGGTCACAGCTCTAAGCAAATCTTGTTCAGACCAGCTTGGAAGTTTAGGATTGAGAATGGCCAGCTCATGAGATGCTGGTATATGAACAAACCCCGAACGAGTAGCTTTTCCCTCTTTTTTAACCTGATGTAACATCGTATACATTACATGATTGCATAAATAAGTACCTGCTGTATTTGAAATTGCAGCCGGTAGATTTGCATCTGTTAAACCATTTACCAGTTTTCGAATAGGCAATGTTGAAAATAAACCATCAGGTCCATCTGAGACAATTCGTTGATCTTGTTTTTGGCTTCCTCTATTATCAGCTTCACCATCATTACAATTAATTGCAATCCTTTCTGGAGTGATCTTCACATTTCCAGCTGCTAATCCTAAAGAAAGAACAACATCTGGTTCCGTTTCTTCAAAGTGTTTAATGATTTGCTTACCTGATTTTTCAAAATCAACAGGTAAAACACGTCCACACACTTCATAATTGCCTATTGTCTGTTCATTTAATTGTTTTACAATATGTTCAGTTGGATTGATAGAATAGTTTAAAAAGGGTACAAATCCAGTTAAGAGTATTTTTTTCAATGTACAAAACCTCCATTAATAATAGAACCTTGATGAATAAAAGCATATTTCCCCTCTGTATCCAGATGAATTGCTTTTCTTATAATTATCTTATTTTTCCTTTTATTATCATTATAGAGTGGAACTAACTACTTTTCATAGTTTTATTATAATTGAAATGAATTCTACTTATGTATACCTGTTTTTTAAACACACACTATAATGTGTTATTATTAGAAAGGATTGTTTATTTCTTGTTTATAGGAGGATGGATACCCATTGGACATTCAATTAAAAAATAAGCTATTAAAAAATGATAGGGATTATGTTTGGCACCCTTTTACTCAAATGAAAGATTATGAGAAACAAGACCATGTATTAATAGAAAAGGCCGAAGGCATTTACTTATATGATGCAGATGGAAGCAAGTATTACGATACGGTTTCTTCTTGGTGGGTTAACATCCATGGACATTCACATCCTCGTATTCGTGCAGCGATAGACAAACAGATGTCTGAGATGGATCACGTGATGTTTAGTGGGTTTACTCATAGACCTGCTATAGAACTTTCAGAAAAACTAGTTGAAATTACACCTGAAGGTTTAAATAAAGTGTTTTTTTCGGATAATGGCTCTACTGCAGTAGAAGTTGCGTTGAAAATGTCATTTCAATACTGGCTTCATTTAGGAAAAAAAGAAAAAAATAAATTCGTCTTTTTAGATAATAGCTATCATGGAGATACCATTGGTGCTGTTAGTGTTGGTGGTGTGGAGCTTTTTCATTCGGTTTTTAAACCCCTTCTTTTTGACTCATACAAGGTATCATCTCCAAATCCATTTGCTTGGCAGCAAAAAGGAGTCTCTGAAGATGAAGCTGTCTCAAAATGTTTAGATGAGGTTAGGTCATTGTTTGAAGAGAAAGCAGAAGAAATTGCAGGATTCGTTATCGAACCTCTAGTTCAAGCTGCAGGCGGAATGATTGTATACCCTTCCTCCTATTTAATCGGTATTCGTGAATTATGTGATGAATTTGACATCCATCTTATTGCTGATGAAGTAGCTGTTGGATTTGGTAGAACAGGTAAGTTGTTTGCATGCGAACATGCTGGAATATCGCCAGACCTTATGTGTTTATCTAAAGGTTTAACAGCAGGTGTCATGCCCCTCTCAGTTACTTTAAGTACACTTAAAATATTTGATGCCTTTTATGATGAATATGAAACGTTTAAAACTTTTTTCCACGGACACAGTTTTACGGGGAATCCACTTGCTTGTGCAGTAGCACTTGAAAATCTAAAAATATTTGAAGATAACAAAGTGATCGAAATGATACAACCAACTTCAAAATATTTACAGCAAAGGTTTCCTGAATTTAGTGACTTAAAACATATCGGAAACGTGAGAGGCATCGGCATGATCGCAGCGATGGATATTTTTGAAGATAAAGCGAAGGGATTAAATTATGCAACGAATAAAAGAACGGGATATCAAGTTTATTTGACAGGTTTAAAACATGGTTTGATTATGCGTCCATTAGGGGATACGATTTATGTCTGGCTTCCACTATGCACAACGATAGATGATATAGATCAAATATTATACAAAATTAATAATGTATTGATTGATTTGGAACTCGCTTGACAAAGGAGCTTGAAACTTCAAGCTCCTTTATCTTACTTTCTTAGAAGTTTAAATAGTATAAAAACTTAGTAACCCTAAGAAAGTATATATCAAAAATGATGTGAAAGATAAATAAATAGAATGAATACCTAATTTCTTTTTATCTAAATTTTCGTTACCTAACCATAGAATAAATAAGATCACTCCTATAATTGGAAAAATAAATGACGAGATATAACATATGATTTTTTCTTGTTTTGAAACCACCAAATTCTCCTCTCACATATAAAGTTAAACAATACTAATATCAACTTATTGAAAATAAAAATATATCATTAATAAATTTGATTGACAATATCTAAGTATTTTTTAATGACCTAAGTTGTTCAATCGTATACTTTACAGAAATTTTCTCTGGATCACAAGTGACCTCAATAAGAGAAGGAACTTGGCTATCCAAAGCTTGTTTTAAAGCGTTTTCAAATTCATGGTTATGTTCAATCTTTTGACCAAACACCCCCATAGATTCAGCCAATTTCACAAAATCAGGGTTTCCTAATTCAGTACCAATTACACGTCCAGGGAAATGTTTTTCTTGATGCATTCGAATGGTTCCATGCATATTGTTGTTGAAAACGAGTGAAATAATTGGCGTTTCATAACGAACAGCTGTTTCGAGTTCCTGCAAAGTCATCATAAATCCTCCATCACCTGAGAGTGATACTACAACTTTTTCAGGGCAAGCTAATTTAACTCCGATTGCAGCAGGTAAACCATAACCCATAGCACCAGAGGTTGGTCCTATATAAGTGTTTGGTTCAGAAAACTGAAAATAACTATGTAACCAACCAGAAAAATTACCTGCATCATTTGTGAGAATTGCATCTTTAGGGAGGTTTTCTTGAAGCGTTTTAATGATTCCTTTCATTTCTATCCCTTTTGAGGTTTGATCTAAAGAATTTAAAGATGAGTGATTTTCATAACTTTTTCTGCGTTCTTCTCCCCACTTTTTCCATCCTATTGATATTTGTCTTTCACTCTTCATTTTTTGATTTAAAGAGGAAAGCGTTGCTTTTGCATCACCCATTAAAGATAGATCTGGTGGGTACACTTTTCCAATCGTAGAAGGTTCAATATCACAATGAATAAGTTTATGATGTGATTCGATTAAAGTATAACTTTGAGTTGTTACTTCTGAAAAACGTGTACCTATTGCGATAATCAGATCTGATTCCTTTACAGTCTCTATGATATGATGAAATGTACCCAGCCCTAAATGACCTACATATAAACGGTTTGAGTTAGGAAAAATATCATGTCTTCTAAATGAACTAATCACAGGAATTTGTAAAAGATCTGCAAACTCTAATAGTTCTTTTTCTCCATTAGATAGTTTTATTCCCCCTCCTGCTAAGATAAATGGTTTTTTAGATTCTTCAATCATTTGAATACAGCGAGTCAAATCTATATCACTTGGTGTATGTCTTGACAGTTTTGTAGAATCGATGAATTTCATAGTTGCTTTCTCTGATAAGATATCTGCTGGAAGAGATACTACAACGGGACCTGGTCTGCCTGATTTTGCAATTCTAAAGGCACGTTGGACTAATTCAGGAATTCTTTCAACGTCACGTATTTCAATAGACCACTTACTAATCGGATCAAAAAAACGATCTAGTTCAACTTCCTGAAACCCTTCTCGCCCTCTAAATTTCCGATCTACCTGTCCTAAAAAAACGACCATCGGGGTAGAGTCCTGATAAGCTGTATGCACTCCTATAGCTAAATTTGCTGCGCCAACCCCTCTTGTTGCCATAGCTACAGAAACATTACCTGATGCTTTTGCATACGCTTCGGCCATAAATGAAGCTCCGCCTTCATGCCTAGCAGAAATCAGTTCTATTTCAGGTGTACCATAAATAACATCCATGATATCTAAATAACTCTCCCCTGGAACACAAAAAACATGATTAACATCTTCGTTTTTTATACATTGTACAACTGCCTCTGCTCCTGTCATCATTTCTCCCATTTATACTTCCTCCTATTACTAATTTAAAATTCCTTTAAAAATATTCAAAAATGGTTTACAATATTATGTAATTAATCCACTTATGATTATAGTATGTTTCCATAATAAAGCAATAAAAAAACAAAAAATTTTTTTGGTTTTACCCCATTTCCGTCAAATAAACTGAGATCAGGATAAACGATTGAAATCATGGATACATATAGTTTGAAAAGATTTCAAAATTGATTTACTCAAAGTCAAACGGAATAAAGATGGAGACTGAGTAAGCGAGAAAATATGAATAAAGTTAAATATTTGCTAGTTGGTCATACTATATAAGAAATGTGGATTTCCAATAAAAAAGAAGCACCGTTTAAGGAGAGTTATGCTTATGATCAGTGATAAATTGCTTCAAGGATTAATTTCCCAAATGAATTATGAATTTTATTCTGCGCATGTTTACATGTCAATGGCTGCTTATTGTTCATCAGAAAGCCTAGATGGTTTTGCTAATTTTTTTTTAGTACAGGCAGAGGAAGAGCGTTTTCATGCAATGAAGTTTTATCATTTTATTAATGCTTTAGGTGAGCGTGCAACCATTAATGGTTTTGAAAATCCAAATAATGATTTTGCATCCATTATGGACGCTTATGTAAAAGCGCTTGAACATGAAAAAGAAGTAACAAAACGTATTTATCTATTATCAGACATAGCTCTTGACGAGCGTGAACATGCAACCATTCACTTTTTAAAATGGTTTATTGAGGAACAGGTTGAGGAAGAAGAAATGTTTAATACGATTATTCAAAAGTTAAAATTAGTTGAAAACGATACTAACGGGATGTTTATGTTGGATAATGAGTTTGCCGAACGTTCCTTTACACCTCAAGATAATTAAGAAAAAATTTATGATTTAAAAATCAAAAACTCATGAATTAGATTATAATTCATGAGTTTTAATTAATCATATCTCCATATCGTATAGAATTTAGTTTATTAATCCTCTTTGTATTTTTTTTGAGGATGGATGAAAATATAATGTGGTATTATTCTGATGGATAACCTGATGGATAACTTTGTGGTTCTTTTATTCCCATTCTTTCTTCAATTAACATTTCTATATCTGTTGATTTGCTTAACTCTTCTAATTTCTCTTCTGCTTCTTCTAAAGTTTCAAAAGATTGAATTTCTAAAAATAACAGACCATCTTCATCCTTTAACTGTCTTGTTTCTATGTTAAACGCAGCTAACTTTTCTTCAAAATGGGTTAGGAAAATTCCATAAACATAAGACTCAGTTCTTAATGAATATATTTTCTTTTCCTCATACTTTTCGTCTTCTTTTAATGATATTACTAAGCTAGCAGGGTCTTTCCTTTCTTCTATCTTATATTTCACAGGTCGGTCAAACTCAATTACAAATCTAATAGCAGAATCATCAGCAGTGACAATTGTATAAATATCCTTCACATACTTATTTTCTAGTATCTTATTGAAGTCCTTTTCAGCTGAAATATATCTAGCGCCATTTATCTCAAAGGTCATGGTATATGGATTTTCATCATATTTTACTTTAAATGCTCCTACATCATTCTGCAACATATCATATTGTGAGAAATTTATCACAATATTTTCATATCCTTCTTTTTCAAAAGAATCTATTCCACTTATATCGGTCCCATCTGTTACTGTTCCACCTTCAGATGTACCATTATTAAATTGAAGGACCTTTACTAATTTGCCCATATAAGGTATATTTTCTAGCGAATGGCCAAAAGTAGGTGATATATTAACACTTGCCGTTAATAATGTTAAACCTAGAATTAAGCTAGCACATATATTTAGAAATTTATTACTACTTCTTTTATTCATTTTAGTTCTACCCCTTTCAATACCTGTTTGTACGACATGATTAAGTTCTGAAGGAATTTGGATGTCTTTGTATTCTTTTTCTAATCCATACAAATTATTTTTATCCATATCATTACTCCTTTAAATTAATATTCATTTCATTTAATGCTCTATAAAGTATAGACTTTATAGTACTTACGGGTGATTCTAGTATTTTTGCAATTTCCTCTAGCTTCATATCCTCATAAAATCTTAAAATGATGACTGTTTTCTGCTTTTCATTCAGTTTGTCAATCGCTTCTTTTATTTCTACCTTTTGCTGAAGATTGTCATTGTTAAAATGACTTGTATTTTCAATCAATTTAATATCTGTTGTTACTACCTTTTTATTCTTCTTTATAAAATCAATAGATGTATTAATCAGAATTTTAGTTAACCATGTGTTTTCATATTGAATTTTTTTTACTTTATGATATGAAAGATAAGCTTTATATACTGTCTCTTGAACTATATCTAAAGCATCATCTTTATTTTTTACATAGCTATATGCAATTCTATATAGTTTTTCTTGGTTTTCATTTATCAAAGACAGAAAACTATTTTCCCTCTCTCTAAGCAATTTGTTTTTGCTGAAACCAATAGCCAATGTTTCCACTCCTTTGCTTTGTTATTGAAATTTCAATATTACTTATTAGACTGATATCGAATTCATTTAGTCTCAAATTTTTTATTAAATCGTGTTTGTAATTATTTCCACGCTTGTTTAACCACTTAATATTAATGAAACAAAAATTTACTATCTTAAAAAATTTGATTTAGGAGAAGTAAGAAAAGATACTATTTTAAAGTAGAGGAAGTTTCCTTTGCCCACACTTCTAAAAAGAGTTATATATTCATATCCTTCTTTTTTAATGTTGGAATCAACGGAATCACTGCATTTTACAATTCATGATAAATCTTGTATTCAATGTCCAGCAGTGTGCATCAATATTGCATGATATGTGGATGTTTGATTTGATGTTGAGAATATTGATTTGCTATTAATATAATTTAAAATTAATGAAACGTTTGTAATAGCAGGATAGATAACAAATATCTAAGTTCAAGTATTCTTCTAACCTTATTTAAGCATAGGTATTTTTTTCAACCTTGTTACAGATATCATGTTCTAATTTCAATCAATTTATCCATGCTTATAGAAAAATAACCATCCAAAAAAGATCAGATAGTCTTCACCAATAATTAATTATAAATAAACACAGAATTAGTAAACAACCAAATTATGAATTTGATTTTCACCAATTCTGTGTTTCATATTAGAAAAAAACTTCATTTTAAGTTATTAAGTTGACGGTTCTCCTTTGTTTATAGACACAAATTTTTTTCTTTGAATATAAGTCAATCGTAGTATTAAACATACAGCTCCAACTGCTAATCCAGATATTAAACCTATCCAATATCCAAATGCACCGAAATTAGTAAAGTTCGCTAAACAGTACCCTAGTGGAAGTCCAATGACCCAAAATGATACAAATGCTAATATAAAAGTAGAATTAACATCTTTATATCCTCGTAAAGCTCCTTGAATAGGTGCGGCAATTGCATCAGATAGTTGGAAAAAAATTGCGAAAAATAAGAATTGTTTTGTTAACAACAGCACGGTAGAATCGTTTGTGTAAATCCTAGCAACTTGATCAATAAAAATAAACAATCCTACTGCACTTAATAAGGAAATAAGTATGGCTTGACTTATACCTATATAACTATAATGCATAGCATCTCTATAACGTTTTGCTCCAACTTCAAACCCCACGGATATTGTAAGTGCCATAGAAATACTTAATGGAATCATATATAAAAATGAAGCAAAATTTAATGCTGACTGATGTGCAGCGATCGTATTTGTATCAAATTCGCTCATCAATAATGTGACTGCTGCAAAAATACTCGTTTCAAAAAAGATGGAAAAACCAATGGGTATTCCGATTTTCAACAACCTACCCCAAGCTTCAAATGAAACCTTCTGTATACGACTAAACAAATTGTAATTTGAAAAAGGCTGAAATTTCTTAATCACATAAATAGCTATAAACAAAATACACCAATAAGTAATGGCTGAAGCATACCCAGCTCCAACGCCACCTAATTTAGGGAAACCTAATTTACCAAAAATCAATACATAGTTAAAAAATAAATTGATTGGCAATGACAGCAATGTAATCATCATTGTCGTTCGAGTTTCTCCTAATCCATCTATGAAATATCTAAGTACATTGTATACAAACAAAGGAATTAAACCTAAAGAAAGTGCTTTTAAATAATGGAAAGCAATATTTCTCACATCAGATTCTAAATTCATCGATTGTAAAATAAGTTGCAAAAATAATAAACCAAATATAATAATTACAATCGTAATCATTAGTGATAAATAAATGGATTGGATTACAGCTTTTGAGATTTTATAATTTTCTTTCGCACCAACATATTGTGAAACTATTGGTGTCAAAGCCATTAAAATTCCAGAGAGTCCAGTAAATATCGGAACCCATATACTAGACCCAATAGCAACTCCCGCTAAATCAGCAGGACTCACTTGCCCAGACATTACCGTATCAAAAAAATTCATAGAAAATAAACCAAGTTGACTAATGAGTATAGGTAATAATATGGCATTAAACTGTAAAAGCTTAGCTTTTTTAGTCTTTGTTTGAATCATTTTGTATTCCTCGTTCCATCAATAAAGTTAAAAATAATAGCTAGAATTATATCATAAAAGAGGTTATTTAAACAAAGTGAATGTGAATTATTGCAAGATGCAAGTGAACTAGTTCTAAGCTTTCCTTCCCTTTCTGTCAACGATTATTTTTGTTATCTTAAGCTGACTACAATATTAATCTTGTAACTTACTAAGAGTATTTAAAACAAGTATAAGTACATACAATGAATAATAAAGTATGATATAATAACAAAGGCTAAAAATCGTTTGAGAATAGTATTTTTTTCTCACCAATTATTCCTAGTTGGAGTATGATTACTTGTTAGGGAGGATTTATAATGGAATTATTAAAAAAAAGTGATATTCCCGCTCATTTAAGAGAGTATGTTATTGATCAACAATATGAGGAATATTCACCTATTAATCACGCAGTTTGGCGATATGTTATGAGACAAAATGTTAATTTTTTTAAAGATGTTGCTCACGAAGCATATACAAATGGTGTGACGGCTTCAGGTATGGATATCGAGAGCATTCCAAGAGTTGAGGAAATGCATACTAGTTTGAATCCGTTTAACTGGGGGGCTGTAGCTATAGATGGTTACATTCCTGGGGTGATCTTTTTTGATTTTCAAGCCCACGGTTTACTTCCAATTGGAACTGATATTCGAAAATTAGAAAATATAGAATATACCCCTGCACCAGATATCATACATGAAGCAGCAGGACATGCACCTATTCTTTGTGATGAGAAATATGCAGAATACGTAAAGTTATTTGGTCAGATTGGTCGTAAAGCGATTGCTACTAAAGAAGAACATGAAGTATTTGAAGCTGTTCGTACATTATCTAATCTGTTAGAAAAAGGTAGCTCTACTAAAGAAGAAATAACTGAAGCTGAAAGAGTACTAGAAGAAAAACAACAAGCTGTTAAACATTTATCTGAAGCAGAAGAAATTTCTAGATTATACTGGTGGACTGTAGAATACGGATTAATTGGAGATGTATCAAACCCAAAAATTTACGGTGCTGGTTTATTATCGTCAGTAGGAGAAAGCAGCAGTTGTTTATCAGATGAAGTCAAAAAAATACCATTTGAATTAGAGAAGGTCATATCTACAAGCTTTGATATTACAACAAAACAACCACAATTATTTGTATGTAAAGATTTCAATCAATTAATCAGTGCTGTTAAAGAATATGCAAAACGTATGGCATTTACCGTTGGTGGGACAGAAAGCTTAGAAAAAGCAATTCGATCTGGTGCAACAGCAACGGCTGAATATAAGTCTGGTCTACAAGTCACTGGAACCTTTTCTAAAATCATCAAAGATCAGAACCAGGAAGCTGTCTACCTCCAAACATCTAGTGCAACTACATTATCTTATGATAATCAAGTACTCGAGAACCACGGTAAAGATGTTCATGCTGATGGATTTGGCTCACCAATTGGACTTTTAAAAGGTGTGAAGAAACCTATAGAAAACCTTTCGAATATTGAATTAGAGCAATCTGGTATTGTTGTTGGAGAACAGTGTAATCTTGAATTTGAAAGCGGTTTATTAGTAACAGGCTTAGTTCATGAAATAATTAGAAAAAATAATACCATAATTCTCATTCGTCTTAAGAATACTACAGTAACAAATGATGATGTAATCTTATTCAAACCTGAATGGGGAATGTATGATATGGCTGTAGGAGCAAGTATTAAATCTGTGTATGCAGGTGCAGCTGATCCAGAAGCGTACTTTACAATAGAAGAAGAGGTAATAGAAGAAAAGCAACCAATCGCTTTAAATCCATTAGAAAAACTATATAAAAAAGTACGTGACTTAAGAGAATCTAAATACGACATCATGATAATAGGAGAAACGCTATTAGAAGTTGTGGCTGATCTGAATCATTCCTATCCTAACGATTGGTTATTACGATTAGAAGTGTTAGAAATATTATCTGAACATGACATACATCAACAAGAGCAACAACAGCTTCGTCAGGATTTAATAGATTTAAAAGAGCGTGATGTAACATTAAAGGATCTTATTGTCAATGGTTTAAAACTGGTTTAATTTATAAAACAAACTATTAAATATCAAAAACACACTCACCCTAGAAAGGTCGAGTGTGTTTTTATAGTCTTGGTATTTAAAAAGATTTATCATCAACATGATTTAACCATAACTCAATTTCATGTACCACGGATTGTATCGTTCCTTCCTCAAATGGTGAGCGTAACTTTGCTTCTTTAACTAGTTTTAAAAAAGGCAAACTACCACCTAACTTACAAAGATGAATATAATCATCCCAAGCACGACTTCTATCTTCGTGCATCTTTTTCCAAAATTGAAATGCACAGACCTGTGCCAACGTATAATCAATATAATAAAATGGGTCCTCATAAATATGACCCTGCTGCTGCCAAAACCCACCTTGTTCTAGATAATGATTTTCATCATAATCACGATGAGGTAAATACTTCTTTTCAATTTCTCTCCACATTTCTTTTCGCTCTTTTGGTGTTGCTTCTGGATTCTCATAAACGAAATGTTGAAACTCATCTACTGCTACACCGTACGGTATAAACAACAAAGCAGAGCTCAGATGAGAAAACTTATATTTATCCGTATCTTCTTTGAAAAATAACTCCATCCAAGGCCAAGTAAAAAACTCCATGCTCATAGAGTGTATTTCACAAGCTTCGTAGGTGGGCCATACATATTCAGGGTTTTCAAAATGACGACTGTTATACACTTGAAATGCATGACCTGCTTCGTGTGTTAATACATCAATATCACCGGAAGTACCGTTAAAATTTGCAAAAATATAAGGAGATTTGTAATTAGGTACATACGTACAGTAACCACCCGCCATTTTCCCATCTTTTGCTAACAAATCCATGAGATCTCGATCTTTCATAAAACGGTAAAATTCATCTGTTTCCTTAGATAATTGTTCATACATCGTTTGACCATTATCCACAATCCAATCAGGATTTCCTTTTGGTGTAGCATTACCAGATTTGAATTCATAATTTTCATCATAATATTTTAACTGCTGCAATTCTAATCTATTTTGCTGACGTCTTTTCAATTGTGTAGCGATAGGAACTATATATTGATGTACCTGATCTCTAAAAGCAGCAACTTCATTAGAATCATAATCTGTGCGTTTTAAACGAGCATAACCTAACTCTACAAAATTTTTGAATCCTAGTGTTTTCGCAATTGTTGTTCGTATCTTCACAAGATCATCATAAAGTTGATCTAACTTTTCTTCGTTTTCTGAGAAAAACTTGTATTTTGCTTTATTTGCTCTTTTCCTTATTTCTCGATCATCAGATATGGTGAAAGGAAACAATTGAGCTAAAGTGTATTTTTTTTCATCAAAAGGAATTTCAGCAGAAGCAATAAGCTCAGAATACTTTGTTGTATATTTATTTTCTTTTTGTAAATATTTCACAATATCAGAGGACATGGTTTTGATTTCTACTTCAGCTAAGTCGAATAAATGATTTCCCCATTTCTTTTCTAGTTCTTCTCGATATTTAGACTCAATCAACGCTTTATAAAACTTTGTAAACAACTCTTTAAATAAAGGTTCCACCTCATCTAAATAATCCTGCTCTGTTTTGTAAAACTCATCTTTTGTATTTATAGAATGACGAATACTGCCTAATTCAAACATGGAATAAAAATCATTATGAATATTGTATAAGTCCTTCATAGTTGCATTCTGTTCTTGCCATGATGTTGCATTTGAAAATTGCTTTAGTGCTTTATCAAATTGTGTATTAATTTCTTCCATATTTGGGCGTATATACTTGTATTCAGAAAATTTCATTATATCTCTTCCTTCCTTTAGCTTAATATAACTATAATTTTATTAAAAGTAATCATAGAAAAATGTTTTATTCTTTGTGATCACAGATTGCAATATGTTCAACTCTTCATCAATTCCATGAATTAAACCTAATTCTTTTAACTCAAGTGCAGTTTTATACCCAAAGAGCAGTGCTGTGAAAACACCAATATTAATATGAAGTCCTTTTTTAGGAGGATGTGTACAATTGCTTCCTTCTTTAACAGGATAGAAAGTAGCTTTCCCTTTTTTTATGAAAATGGTTCCTTGATTCCATAAAGCAAAATCATCTGTTAAATGAATGATCACCGACTCATCACACTCATTAAATTGATAGTCATTTAAAAATGATTCAATATCTACAATTCTAGCCATAAAATACGGGTGCAGTATCGATTTTACCGTTGGATTAGGAAGCATAAATAATATGTTTTCAAGATTTGAACATGTAAGTTCTACTTCTGAAATCATAGAATCATGTTGACATATAAAATTCCATAACCCTATTTTTGCTTCCGCACTAAGTGAAATGAATTCTTGAACGATCAATTTTCCATTTTCTATCTCATACAAAATGTAACCCAACATCTGAGCATCATCATTAAAATAACTAGCGCAGTGTTGATCAGGTAAAACTGAATCTTCCCACCACTCCTGACTTCTTGCTAGCATACCGTTGTACTTTTTTGCAAAATTTTCATAAACTTCATTTAAAATGAATAAGTTTTTAGTTACTTCTACTCTCTTTACTTGTCCCTGTCCCTTTAAATGATTCATAAATTTTAATTCATTTACAGGGATATTGATTTGCAACTCATCGCTAAATAACTCCCATCCATACTTTCTATAAAATCCAATTTGAAATGGATGTAAAAATGATATTGAGATTTTTTGATCTCTCAGCATTTGTAATGAGGTGAGTAATAATTCCTTAACTTTATTACCACGTCTATGTTCAGGCCATGTAGCTACTCCAGCAATGCCTCCCATATTCCATTCTTTGTCATCAATGAATATTTTAAAATCAATCATTTCAAGTTTAGCCATCAGTTTATCTTCATTAAAATAACCAATCATTTTTCGTGTTTGTTTTAATTTCTTCTTTTCTTCAGTTAATTGATGTTGAAATGCATATTCATGTAATGCAAAGACTTGTGGGTAATCTTTATCTAATATCAGTCTGATCAATTCTTCACCTCTTAACTGATCTACTTTTGTCATATTCCTTACTCCTCTCATATTACCTAATATTTCATAAAATAAAAAGCCAAAGAATGAAGATTTAATTAAAATCTTAAATGATAAATTGTTTTATATAAATAGAAAGAATAACTTAGAATTAAATTAGCCTTAGTCCACAAAAAAACCACAGGTTTATAATTTTAACCTGCAGCTTTGTTTAAAATAATTGAGCATAAATATATATTGTTTCTAGAATTATCTGTCAATTTATTTTTTTACACCTTGTTTGTTATTTGACATTTTCATTTGATACTCATCTTCCAGTAAATGTGCTCCTGATATTCCTGGATTAGTCATTTCATAAGGGTCAAGAATAACATTAAGTTCATCTTCAGTTAACACGTCATGGAGTAAACATAATTCACGAACAGAACGATCACCCTCTATGGCTTGTCTAGCAATCCTTGAAACAATTTCATAACCTAAATGAGGATTCAGCGCTGTAATAACTCCGACGCTTTTCTCAACATTTTCTCTACAAATATCTTCATTTGCTTCTATACCATCAAGACAATATTCCTTAAATACTGTAAAAGCTTGATTCATAATTCGTAATGACTGTAACAGATTAAATACGAGTACAGGTTGCATTACATTTAACTCCAATTGTCCTGCTTGTGAAGCCAGATTAATCGTATGATCGTTTCCGATGACTTGGAATGCTACTTGATTCACAACTTCACACATCACTGGATTTACCTTACCAGGCATAATAGATGAGCCGGGCTGACGTGGTGGTAAAGAAATTTCATTAATCCCTGTAATTGGTCCAGAGGCTAATAGTCGCAAATCATTGGCTATTTTAGACATATTAATCATACAAACTTTTAACGATGCAGATACTTGAGTTAATACATCTGTATTTTGAGTAGCATCAACCAAATCTTCTGCATTTTTTAATGGAAATCCAGTGTACTCTTCTAATCTTTCTACTACTTCGGAAATATAACAAGGATCTGCATTTAAACCTGTTCCGACAGCAGTAGCGCCCATATTTACATCATACATATATGATCGAGTGCGTGTGACACGTTCAATATCTCTTTTTAAAACACGTGCATAAGCTGAAAATTCTTGTCCTAGTCTGATCGGAACGCCGTCTTGTAAATGTGTTCGACCCATTTTTATAACATGATCAAATTGCTCTGCTTTTGCAACAAAACCTTTTTGTAAATTTTCCATCGTTGATAAAAGCTTATCCATTAATGTTAGTACTGAAATACGAATGGCTGTAGGCAAAACATCATTTGTTGATTGAGCCATATTCACATGACTGTTTGGACTCAAAACAGTATAATCTCCTTTAGTTCCCCCAAGAAGTTCTATTGCACGATTAGCAATCACTTCATTTACATTCATGTTAAAAGATGTCCCTGCGCCGCCCTGAATAGAATCAACGATGAATTGATCATCGAACTTACCTTCATGCACTTCATCTGCTGCTTGCACTATAGCATTAGCATGCTGAGGTTGTAAACGTTTAATATTCATATTTGTCATTGCTGCTGCCTTTTTTACAATAGCAATTGAACGAATTAATTCTACATCCATTGGGTATCCAGTGATCGGAAAATTCTCCACTGCACGTAAAGTTTGAATTCCATAGTAAGCATCTACAGGTACTTCTTTTGTACCAAGAAAATCTTTTTCAGTACGAGTTTGTTTTGTTGACATTTTTCTAATTCCCCTTTAAATGGTTTCCTAATATGATCATAAGTGGGTCAATAACAAAAGCCCCAACTGGAGCTTTTTTGCAATTCTAAAAAAATAGTTAGTTTATTTTACTATAGAATAGCCAACCGTACTACGGTCGGCTATTATTATTTTAAACTGTTTTTGTAGCTGTTTTAGCTGTTGCAGAGGCACGTTGGTCATACTTTTCTTCTGATTTCGAAATGTATTGTGCACAAGCAGCATCACCTGTGATATTTACTGCTGTTCTTGTCATATCAAGCAATCTATCTACTCCAAGTACAAGCGCAATTGCATCTAGACTCAAACCAACTGAAGTTAATACCATCGTTAACATGATAATACCTACACCTGGAACACCTGCAGTACCAATACTAGCTAAGGTAGCTGTTAATACTATTGTTGCCAAATCAGCTATGGATAAGTCAACACCATATAATTGAGCAATAAATACAGTAGCAACCCCTTGCATAATTGCTGTTCCATCCATGTTAATGGTTGCACCTAACGGTTGAACAAAACCACTAATACTTTTTGGAATTTTCAAATTCTTCTGTGCTGTATCCATGGATACAGGTAATGTAGCTGAACTACTTGATGTACTAAAAGCAACTGCAATCGCAGGGAAAAAATTCTTAATGAATGTAAACGGATTCATCTTACCTAAAAAGTAAATGACTGAACCGTATGTTAAACCTAAATGTATAAATAGTGCGAGTAGAACAGCACCAAAATAAAAAAACATAGCTTTTATTGCATCTATTCCTTGACCACCAATTGCAATTGCAATTAATGCAAATGCACCGATCGGAGCAAGCTTCATCACAACATCAACTAGGAACATTAAGATTTTATTAATTTCCTCAATAAACATTTTAACACCATCTACTTTTCCTTGCAATTGAGTTAATGCAAATCCGAATAAGATGGAGAAAAAGATAATTTGTAACATATTGCCTTCAACCATAGCTTGGAATGCATTCGTAGGGATAATATTTAATAGTGTTTCCATAACTGGTGGTGCTTCTTTTCGCTCTACTGTAGAATCACTATCAAAATTTAATCCATCTACATATCCAGGTTCAATAATATTACCTACAGATAATGCAATCATTAAAGCAATGGAAGTAGTAATTAAAAAGAAAATTACAGTTTTTATACCAATTCGACCTAATTTTTTAGGATCACTTATTCCAGCGGTACCTAAAATAATGGAAATAACAACAATTGGAACTACTAATAATTTAATTAATCCGATAAAAACTTTTCCTAGTGGATTTAAAACATATGTTTCTGCTACATCAAACCACTGAGGTATAGCAAAATTAAATAATAAACCAACTATAATACCTAGACCCATACCGATTAATATTTTTTTTGTTAATGACATACATTCACCTCTTTAATATTATAATGCTTGTTTTAAGCTAGCTTTGCTAAAATACTTAGTGAGTTACCACAGTATCACGCACAATGCTAGTTTAGTTTAATATAATAAATTATTCATTGTCAATGAAAAAATATGATTTAGTGATTAATAACAAATTTTAATGCATAATTATTCTCCCCAAAATCGTTGTAACATCAAGTGTTAGCTATATTTTAAATTTACCTTTAAAAAAATTTATAAAAATAGATTTAGAACGCCCTTTCAAATAAATTAAATCAATATTGATACTCATTTTGATAGGAGGTGTCAAAGCAACTCGAAAAAGCTGACCTTTTTCAAGCTCTTTTTTTACACAATGTTCGGGTAAAAAACTAATCCCCATCCCCTGCAAAAGTAAATTTTTGGCTGTTTCCATATTATCTACCTCTAAAGCTATATTTGGTGTGATATGATTATTTGAAAATAACCGATGGATATATAACCAGTCCATTGAGCCATAATCAAAAAAGATAAGCGGTTGATTTCCGACATTTTCTAATGTTACCTTACTTTGATTTAATAGTTCATGACCTGGAGGAACAAACAAATGAATTGGATCTTCATATAACAAAATAGATTCCACTTGTGGATGAGTTTCCGTCCTTACGATACCAAAGTCCACATCTTTGTTTATGACTTTATTCAGTATATCTTTAGAGTGACCTGTAACAATTTTCATTCGAACATTGTTAAACTCAGATTTTATTTCAGGTAATATTGTAGGCAAAACATTGTTAGAAATCGAAAGCGCGCTGCCTATATTTAATTCATTTGGCAAAACTACTTGTTGCATGCCGTACTTTGCATCTTGATAAGACTGTAATATTTTTTGAGCATGAGGAAAAAAATGTTCACCTTTATCAGATAATGAAATATTCTTACCGTTCCTATGAAAAAGTTTTAAGTTCATTTCACGTTCAAGTGATTGAATTCTAGCGGTGACAGAAGGTTGAGTTAAAAAAAGGG
Source organism: Chengkuizengella marina (assembly GCF_009910845.1). Taxonomy (GTDB): domain Bacteria; phylum Bacillota; class Bacilli; order Paenibacillales; family KCTC-33759; genus Chengkuizengella; species Chengkuizengella marina. Next base: position 41,523 of record NZ_SIJB01000017.1, read on the forward strand.
CTTCTGCAGCTTTATTAAAACTTCCTAACTGGCAAACATAAATAAATGCCTCAATATTTTCAATATTCATAATTTTACTCCTTTGCATACTCACTTGCTTGAATTGATTTTACTATATCACAAAGCGGATTAAAAGTTAGTGATAACTTAGAATTGAGCTATAATTAAAACATTATTTACCCAATTTAAGTTAGTAAATATCTATGAAAGTAAGTGATATACATGAAAAATTATGAATTAGAAATGAATTTATATTGAAATTTTAAATCTTTCAGTATTGATTCCTCTAGCTACTTCGATGACTTTTTTTGCAATGATATCTGCTGGATCAATGATGCACATTTCCTTTGTTGATTTCAACACTAAAGGAACTTCAGTACAACCGGCAACAATGGCCTCAGCTCCATTCTTTTTCAATTGCTCAGCGGCCATCGATAGATGCAAATAAGCTGAATCTAATCTCCCAGCTTTGATATCATATATTCCTTGCATTACATTTTCTTGTAATTTATTATCCATTTGAATATATTCAATATCATATTTTAGAAAATATCTTTGATACAATTTTGATTTCACAGTTCCATCAGTAGCTAATAAACCAACCTTTTTAAAATAATTTGAATTTAAATAATAAGCTGTCTCAAGAGGAATGTGTAAGATTGGAATTTGTATAGCCTTTTTCACAGCATTATAGTAAAAGTGTGCTGTATTACATGCAATAACAAGCATTTCGGCACCTGCATTTTGTAATCGTTGTGCTGATTTCACCAATAATGGAGTTGGGTCTTCCCCTTTGCCTAATATAGCTGAAGAACGATCAGGTATTTGTGCATTATTGTCAGCTATAACATGAATATGTTCTTGATCTTCTTTTGCAGGGGTATTCTTAATAATCTTTTCCATTAAATCCACAGTTGCCATAGGACCCATACCGCCAATAATCCCTATTATTTTGGTCACTTTCATCACTCCTTTCAAGCATTCTAAGTATTACATTTTAAATTATAATGCTTTTTTGGAGTAAAGGATTATAGAATGATTCTATACATTTATAGAATGTTTAAATATACAACCTTAAATTATGGCTAAGTGACATTAAGATAAGATTCTCTATCAACCAATGATCTGTTAACCTAATTTATTACTATAATCATTTATATCACTTTATAATTTTTTTACAAATAAGACTCTATGTTGATCAGGCCCATCATAATCAGTATGTACAGATACACCCTCCATTTCAACGCCGCCTTCTTCAATATCAAAACCCATTTTTTGATGAAATGAAATAGAAGTTTTATTAACAGGCGAGGTTAAACAATGTACAGTATTTCGATTGTTCTTTATTGCTATTTCAAAAAAACAATCATAAAGTTGTTTTCCAACATTACATTTTCTATATTCTGGATGTACACCAACAAAATGAATATAAGCTTTATCAGAAAATGTTTGCGATAAAAATCCAATTAAAAATCCGATAATTTCGTTATCTTGTTCAACTATAAAACTAGTTTGATTAAAATGATTAAATAAAAGTTTTGGCAGTAAGTGGCTCATCTTTCGTCCACCCCACCATTCGTCAACCAATGGATTAATGATTTCGTAATCAGAAGATTGTAGTGCTCGTATTTTCATAATTCTATCACCCCGTAAATGGCAAATAAACAATCTTTATGTTTTTTTAAAAACATTTATAATCTTATTCATATCTAACAACTCACGAATAATCCCATCATTTTCAGAAGGAGCATCATACAAATAGTTTTTTTTCCATAACCCCTTCATACCTACTTTTCGACTAGCTATCACATCATTCTCAGGATGATCTCCCACATATATAGCTTGCTCAGGCTTAACCCCTAATTTAATTAAAGTATTAAGAAATATTTTAGGATCTGGTTTTTTTATACCTTCCCATTCAGAAATAACAATGAGATCAAAAAAGTTTTCTATTTCTAGTGCATGAATATTGTTGTATTGAAATGATCCATAACCGTTTGAAATAATAGCTAGCTTTACTCCTTTATTTTTTAAGGTATTTAACATTTCCTTAAGTCCAGGGAAACCAATACAATGGTATTGAAAGGAATTAATGTAGTCTTCCAACAACTCCTCTACAGTTATAGGAATATGATACTCTTTTATCAGTTGATGGTAGACTTTATCTTTCCAGACATATCCATGATTATCTAAATCAATAAATCGTTGAATGTAAGTTTGTTTGTCTATTTTTTTTAATGCATCCATTTTATCATATTGATCTGCAATAAAACGTCTTAATGATTCGTCTCTATCAAGTAATGTACCATCTAAATCAAAAATCACAGCTTTTATCATTCATTCATATCCTATCGTATAAATATTTCTTTAGTTTTTTTAGATATAAATAGATATGGAATAGTTACTAGTATGTATAAAAAGGTTCTAAAAATACTTTTTGTAATCCTATCATTTACTGCATTCATATATGTCTCATTTGAATAATTAGAAAGAAAGTTATTAGCTAACAAATCTAATAATAATAATATTAAATATCCAATAAGTGTCAAAGTTATTAATTTTGGTACATACTTACTTCGTTTAAAAAATAAAACTATAATAACATATGAAAGTATAATAATAATAGGCATTAAGATAAAATCTATTAATACTATAAAACTCCATAATTTTGATAGATTGAACAAAATAGGAAACGAACCATTAAATATCATTGGTAATACTTCTATCTTATAATATGCCAGTACATTAATTGGAAATATTAAAAATATAAAAATTATGATATACATGAATCCAAAACTATGTTTTGTTTCAACTTCAGCATTTGTTTGCATATTATTCCTCCATCTTCCTTTTATAATTCTAAGTATTCTTTCAAACCTTTTTTTTGAATAAAATCATCCAAGTATTTTTCCACAATCAGCTAATTTTTCTTTGTCATCATGTCTTGGATAATTCATTTATTTTATCCATTAATTCATATAGATTGTTAATCCAAGATACATGAGTGTCAACTTTCTGATTTTTTCGATTTAACCAGATCCCTCTCATGTTTACTTTTTCACAAGCCAGTATGTCCGATTTATAATCATCCCCAATGTAATAACAAGATGACGGTTTTACTTTTGCTTTTTGACATGCCACTTCGAATATTCTTTTATTAGGTTTTGCTGTTCCTACATCACTAGCAGTGACTATGATTTCAAAGTAATCATAAACTCCTATTTTTTTAAGTTTCTGAATTTGTTGTTCTTCATATCCATTGGTGATGATTCCCATTCTATAATTCTGTAATTGTTGAAGACATGGAATAACATCATCAAAGGCTTGCCAACTTTCTTCAAAGTGAGTTAAATAGATACTAAAATATTGCCCAGCTGTTACATCATCAAGTGGTAATTTAACTAAATGAAAAATTTCTTTGATTCTTTCTGCTTTTTGTTCTTCAAAAGTTAATTCTCCTTTTAAAAATCTATTAAAATGTTTTTTCCCAATTGTACACCAGTGATCATAAAACTTGTCTTCTTTAATGTTAATAACGTCAGGAAATTTGTTATAAAATTTCTTTACTCCTTGATGTTCAGCTTCTTTAAAATCTAAGAGTGTATCATCTATATCAAAAAAAATCATTTAATCTCATCCCTACTTTGCAATCAACCCTTTTTAGCGCTTCATACTAAATCTCCCATGTTAGTTCATTTCATTTTTTTGAATAAAGCATAAATATATGGACGAGGGTCACCTTTTGGATTAATAAATGTATATTCTTCTTCTGCAATACATTTGAAAGAAAGAAGATTTGCTTGTAAATCCTGAATATCATATCTTGTAACATTTAGACCAGCACATTTTGTTGCACCCTTTTTTGAGAATTCAGCAAAAATAGCATAACCGCCAACTTTCAAACTAGAGGTTACATTTTTGAAATACTGCTGAATAGAAACTTCATCCGTTAAAAAGTGCAGCACTGCTCTATCCATCCAAATATCTATCTCTTTCAAATCTGTTGGAAGGGGTTGAGAAATATCTTGACACAACCATTCAATGCGATGATCCTTATCCAAATATTTGAGTTTTAATTTTTCAATAGCTTCTGAACTTAAATCATTTAATACTAAATCTGCTTTAGATTGTAATAGTTCATCAACCAAACCGGATGTTCCAACACCTGATACAAAGATTTTAGATTCTTTCCATGTAGGAATTAGATTTAAAATCTTTAATGTTTGTGAAAAATCATCCTCATACCATCCTAGATTTTCATTCTCTGATTTTTTGTAAATCTCATTCCAATGTTCAGTTAGTTTCTTCAACGTTTTTTACTCCTTTCAGAAAAATATATTCTAATCTTTTAACCCTCTATATTTACCTGTTCTCAATTCTTGAATATAAGCATCAAGTTCAGGCATGTTTTCATCTACAGCTTGTCTTATTGAAAGTTCAATATCATAAGGAACTCTGACAATTTGAATTGAAACTGTACCCTGTTCTTTACTGTCCATTTCTCCTTCAATCATTGCATATGAAGCTTGTTTAAGATCTAGAGGATTTCCGACACTTCCTACATTAAACAATGTTTTTCCTCTATAGTTTTGTATGTAGGCATTATGAATGTCCCCATATCCTACCATATCAGGTTCTTTTTCAGGAAAACCCGTACTTTCAGTGTTATTAAACATAGCAAGCCTTTCTTCCATTGAATCCCAGGGTTGAATCCTTTTATATACACTTTCTTCTGAGGCATGAAATAATCGAACTAACTTTCCACTCATCCAGAAATCAACTGAGAAAGGCAATCTCTTTAAATATTCTAGCCTAGATTTCCCTAATCGGTTCTGATGCCATAACATCGTTTCATGTTTTTGTTCCTTTGTTATAGCATCATCCCAGTTTCCTTTAACAACTAAATCACACTGTTCTCTAACTCGATCAACCGCTATTTCTGAATGAGGTCCTTTTCCAACCATATCACCTAAACAGAAAATTTTATGTATATTTCTTTGTTTTATGTCGTTCATTATTGCATCTAGAGCAGGAATATTGCCATGTATATCAGATATAATTGCTATTCGATTCATAAAGACCTCCAAATAATGTAAATAAAATTATTTATATGTTTTTAGATGATTCAAGGTTATACACTGTTTAAAATGTAATTGACAACACTATCTTCATTACTGCTTCCAATGATCTCGGTAGCAACCTTTTTTAATTCAGGTTTTGCATTAGAAACAGCGATACGATTTTTTGCAATTTTGAACATGTTTAAATCACTGGTTTTACTGCCAAAAACAGTTAGCTGTTTTTTATTAAATCCATATTCATTTAACAAGCAGTGAATGGCATAGTCTTTTGTTGCTTTTTTATCCAGGACGGTTAACCAAAACCATCCTTTTGAAAATGGATTTTCTTTTAAATGTACAACAAACTGTTCAGTATACTTATCAAGTATCTTATTTCTAAGTTCAATTAATTTATCATAATGTTCAATCATTGTAAAACATACAACCTGTTCCTTTATCATGCTTTTTAATTCAACTTTTTTTAAACGCTTGTCCTTCATTTGTTTTCTATTTATTATATACCAATTTACCCCTTCGTTTGAGATCGTTTCGTAATTTAAACAATCTTTTTCTCCATTAAAACTCGTAATTAGAGGGGAGAATCCTTTATTAGAAATGAATTGATATAAATCCTTCGTTAAATTTGAGTCAATGTTGTTTATGATATAGTGATAACCCGTTTCCATATCTGTTATCATAGCACCGCCAAACTCTATAACTGGTAGTGAAAGAGATAAACCTTTTAGTGTTTGTTTAATAGAAAATATACTTCTTGCACTTGCAACTGTAAAAAGTAAACCATTACGTATGAGTGTATTCAATTGGTCACAAGCATACTCAGAGAGTTGTGCTTTATTATTTAATAATGTTCCATCTAAACCAGTGATGTATAGGTGTTTATTTTTTTCTTTCTTCATATATCCTCAGTTCCCTTTTGTTTAACTTGAACTTGCTAGTTACTAATCATTTGTAGAATTCAAAGGATGTCTTATATTATAAGATGACATAGTTGTTCTTAATAAGAGGTGAAAAGTATGTCAATTTGATAGAGCTTAACAAATTTAGTATTCCCAAACATACAAATCGGGTAACCCTTATAAGTTACCCAATTATCAATTCAACATTACATGATTTGTTCACTCTTTATTCATGATGTGAATTATTGTTTTTAGCTTTCATTTCTTCTATTATTTTATCATTATTAGTTACATAAGAACTATTGGGAATATACTTTGCGGCTATGTCATTATGTTTTTTTGCTTTTTCAAGATTACCCAAAGACATGTAACATGCACATATTTGTACATGTGGAAGCCATGTATAACATGGTTGCTGTACATACACACTCTGATCTGGAATATCAATAACAGTGGCTATTTTATACCAAGTAATTGCTTTTTCTATTTCTTTTTTAAATTCGTAAATGTAACCTAATCTACAACAGACCTCTGCTCTAGGTGTATCCAATTGGAATGTGTGTAAACCATATTTTAAAGCTTCATCATATTGTTGAAAATGAATGTAACAATCAACAAGTTTTAAATAGGCATAGATTCGTTCATCTACATTATCAGAATCTTCTTTCAAAAATTTCTGGTACCATTCTATCGCTTCACTATGTTTCTTATGATCAAAACATTCATTCGCGTAATGTAACACATCTCTAGCAGTTAATTTCTTGCCTTCTTCAATGGCTTTTTCGTAAATTTTAATGTTTCGATCTGTATTTGGTTTGGTTTTTAGATGTTTTATCACAATATTCGTTACGAAAACAAGCCCTGTAACATCAAGTATTTCATGAACTAATCCAACCCACTTAAAATTACATTCTCTTTTCACAATCCGCTCTCGTCTATGGGTAAATGTGGGGTTTCCTTCCTGATCATAAGAATATTCATATTCCATCATGACACACTCCATGTTATGTGGAATAAGTTTTTCTTTTAATTTTAATATTTGTTTGCGACTATCTTGAGGTACAATATCATCTGCGTCAAGCCAGAAAATATAGTCACTTGTTGCTTTTGAAAAAGAGAAATTTCTCGCTGCTGAAAAATCATCTACCCACTCAAAATCATAAATCTTGTCCGTATATTTCTTAGCAATTTCTTTCGTTTGATCGGTAGACCCTGTATCCACAATGATGATTTCATCTACTAAGTCAGAGATTGAAGATAAACATCGGTCAAGTACTTCCTCTTCATCTCTTACTATCATACACAGACTTAATGTTGCCATTGTCATATTATCTTCCCCTGCCTCTAAATCGAGATTTCATATACACTTTTGAAAAAAACTATAAATCATACGTAAGAAATAATTACATTTTTAAATTACGTTATATATATGAAAAATGATGAGGTTGGGTTCCAATTTATATGGAACAAACATACAAAGATCTTTTTAGATTAGAACACAATCCTATAATCATTCATAAAATATAAAATACTGCACCCAAGCCTTCAATATATATTTATGTTTAAAGGAGCGTGTCTTTAAAGTATGAAAACGAGCATTATTGTTTTAACTCACAACCAACTAACATACACAAAAAAGTGTATTGAAAGCATAAGGAAATATACTTCTTTGGATTATGAATTGATTATTGTGGATAACGCATCACAGGATGGTACAGTAGACTACTTAAAAAAACAATCTGATCTTCTTGTTATTTTTAACAAAGAGAATGTGGGTTTTGCTAAAGGCAACAATCAAGCAATGAGGATAGTTAGTGGTGATGTTGTTGTATTTTTAAATAATGATGTTGTCGTTACAGCAGGTTGGCTAGAACCCTTAATCAACACCTTATTTTCAAGTAAGAAAATAGCGATGACAGGTCCTGTAACAAATAATGATAATGTAAATGGACTGCAAAAAATCCAAGTTGATTATAATCAAGATACCTTAGAAGGTATTTCTGAATTTTCTAAACAATACTGTGCTAAACATGTTCATATGAGCAAAAGAGTATTAAGACTTGTTGGCTTTGCTCTAGCTTGCAAAAAAGAAGTGTTAAATACAATTGGGTTATTTGATGAATCATTTGGTATAGGTAATTACGAAGATGATGATTTATGCTTGCGAGCTTTGATCAAAGGTTATGAACTAAGAATCGTGAAAGATTCCTTTGTTCATCATTTTGGCCGGATTACTTTTAAGGAGTCAAAAATAAACTATTCACATTTGATGATAAAAAATAAAACAAAGTTTAATAAAAAGTGGGGATTTGATGTACATAAATATTTACATCCTCATTCAAACTTAATTGCAATCATGCCTAAATCTATTTCACGTGTTTTAGATATTAATTGTGGGATGGGTGCTTTGGCGATAGAGCTAATTAATCAAATCGAATGTAAGGTTGTTGGCATTGAAAAGAATGATCAAGTAATTCGATTTGCACAAAAACAGTTAAGTCAAGTTCTTCATCATGACGTAGAAACGATTGAAATATCAGAGGACACTCTAGGAAAATATGATTGTATAATCTGTAATGATATTTTACAACATTTGAAAGATCCTTGGACCATTGTGAAGCAATTGTCAGGTTTACTTCATAAAGATGGTTATTTGATTATTTTAATTCATAATGTAAATCATTTAGAAGTAATGACAGAACTACTACAAGGTTATTTTTCATATAAAAATGTTGGACCCCTGAATAAACAACATTTAAGGTTTTTTACAAAGACAACAATACCTACTCTCTTTCCCCCAGAAATGTTAATTGAAAAAATAATTCCCATTCATATGCACGTCCCAGATAAAATCATGGAGTTTGTAGATGAAATAGTAGAATTAGGACAAAAGTACGGTTTAAAAACTAATGATTTATTTGATGATATCACCACGAATCAATTTTTGATTAAGGCAAGGAAAATCGTTGATATTTAAGTTAAATAAGGAACACAATTTTTTTTCTAACATAAATTATTCAATATAGAAGAACATTGTAAATGTCATTGAAACAAAGATTTTATAACTAAACCATTGGTTAAGTTAAAGATTACAAATAGATCATGATAGGAGGAGAGTTAGAAATGAAGGGGATTATTTTAGCTGGTGGGAGTGGTACTAGACTATATCCGTTAACGAAAGTTCTCTCAAAACAATTACTCCCTATTTATGATAAACCTATGATTTATTATCCATTATCTGTACTGATGTTAGCTGGCATAAGAGAAATATTGATCATCTCTACTCCTCATGATACACCTAGGTTTAAACAACTTCTAAAAGATGGAAATCATTTAGGATTAGATTTATGTTATGAAATACAAAGGGAACCAAAAGGAATTGCTGAAGCATTTAAAATTGGTAAAAAGTTTATCGATGAAGACCATGTGTCCTTAATACTAGGAGATAATATTTTTTATGGTCATCAATTTATAGATACACTTGAACGAGTTACTACTCAAAAATCAGGAGCAACAATATTAGGTTATCCTGTAAGAGATCCACAACGGTTTGGAGTGATCGAGTTAAACGATAATCACCAAGTTGTTTCAATTGAAGAAAAACCAAATCAACCGAAATCAAGATATGCAGTTACAGGATTATATTTTTATGACAATAAAGTAGTAGATATTGTAGAACACCTTACTCCTTCTTCAAGAGGAGAGCTTGAAATCACAGATGTTAACAAGGCTTATCTAGATTTGAAAGAATTACATGTTGAGCTATTAGGAAGAGGATTTACATGGATTGATACTGGTACCCATGACACACTGCAAGAAGCATCCAATTTTGTAAAGACCATTGAAAGTAGACAAAATTTAAAAATAGCATGTATCGAGGAAATTGCATATCGAAAAGGTTATATCACTAGAGAGCAGCTACTACGATTAGCAGAAACTATGAAAACCAATAGTTATAGTGAATATTTGAATGAAATTGTTAACGATTAAGAGAGTCACCTATCAGAGACTTTTCTTAAGTTATAAAAATGTGTCAAAAGGAGGGTTTTTTTGAAGTTCTTAAAAACAAAACTTCCAGGAGTTTTCATTATAGAACCACAATTTTTTGAAGATCATCGTGGTTTTTTTATGGAAAGCTATAATAAACATATTTTTGATGAGGCTGGGTTATCATTTAATTTCGTTCAAGATAATCATTCCTGTTCAAAAGAAGCTGGAGTTATTCGTGGTTTACATTATCAATTAAATCCTAATGCTCAAACAAAACTAGTACGTGTAGCTACAGGAGCAGTACTTGATGTTGTTGTTGATATTCGAAAAGGCTCCCCTACATTTTCCCAATGGATTGGTGTCATATTAAGTGAACATAATAAGCGACAATTGTTCATTCCAAAAGGATTTGCACATGGTTTTTGCACATTAACTACCGACACCAATTTACTATACAAGGTCGATGAAGGATATTGTCCTGAAAATGATAGAGGTATTGCTTGGAATGACCCTGATATTGGAATTGAGTGGCCTGTATCTAGTCCAATTTTATCTACAAAAGATGAAAAGCACCCACTCTTAAAAAATACTGAAAATAACTTTTGTTGGGAGAAATCATCATGAATTTATTAATCACCGGTGGTGCAGGATTCATAGGCAGCCATTTCATACACTATATTCTGAATAAATATGATTACCATGTAGTCAATATAGATAAATTAACCTATGCAAGCAATCTATTAAATGTAGCAACATATGAACATCATCCTAAATATACTTTTATACTAGGAAACATTGAAAATAAAGATTTGATAACCCATATTGTTCAAAACAATAAAATTGATATCCTTGTAAATTTTGCAGCTGAAACACATGTGGACAGAAGCATTCATGGTTCATCCATTTTTGTAAAAACGAATGTATTAGGAACTCAAACTCTTTTGGAAGTGGCTTTGGAAAACAATATTAAAAAATTTATTCAAATATCAACAGATGAAGTATACGGTGATTTAGGGGCTAGTGGTTATTTCACAGAAACTACTCCTCTATCCCCCAAAAATCCGTATTCAGCAACCAAAGCAAGTGCAGATCATTTAGTGCTTGCCTACCACGCAACGTATAATATGAATACAAATATAACACGTTGTTCTAACAATTATGGTCCCTATCAATTCCCAGAAAAACTAATTCCACTACTTATTCTAAATGCATTGGAAGATAAGGAGCTCCCTATATATGGAGATGGTAAAAATATAAGGGATTGGATTCATGTAACCGATCACTGTGCTGCAATTGATCTTGTCGTTCACAAGGGAAAAGCTGGAGAAATCTATAATATTGGCAGTCATAACGAACGAAACAACCTTGAAATTGCTGAACTAATTCTAGAAAAACTTGGTAAGTCCAAACAGTTAATTACATTTGTGAAAGATAGATTGGGGCACGATCGTCGTTATGCCATTGATGCAAGGAAAATTTCAAAACAACTAAATTGGAAACCAGTCATTCCGTTTGAAAAAGGAATAACTGACACTATTGAGTGGTATGTCAAAAATCGAGAATGGTGGTAAAAATTAATGAATTTAATAAATAGGGGGAAATGACTTGAAACAACTTAAAGTATTAGTGACAGGAGCAAACGGACAATTAGGAAGAGATATGGTGCATAGACTAAAAAAAAATGGAGAAAATGTGTTTGCTTTTGGTAGGAAAGAACTAGATATCACAGACATAAATCGAGTATTAATCAAAATGAAAGAAATACATCCTGATGTTGTCATTCATTGTGCGGCTTATACAGATGTTAATATGGCAGAAAATAAACCTGATCAATCCTTTTTAATAAATAGCTATGGGACAAGAAATGTTGCCACTGCTTCAGAACAAATAGGATCAAAACTTGTTTATATAAGTACTGACTATGTATTTGATGGAAATACATCCTCTCCTTATACAGAATTTGCTCAGACTAACCCATTAAATCAGTATGGAAAATCAAAACTGGCTGGTGAACAGTTTGTACGTGAATTACACTCTAAATTTTATATTGTCAGAACTTCATGGTTATATGGAAAACATGGTCATAACTTTGTTAAAACCATGCTTACATTAGCAAATGAAAAGGATTCAATCTCCGTCATCTCTGATCAAATAGGATGTCCCACCTATACATTAGATTTATCTGAACGAATTAGTCAAATCATACATACGGATAAATACGGTACTTATCACATTTCAAATACAGGTAGTTGTTCATGGTATGAGTTTGCAGAATCGATATTTAAAAACAAAAAAATAACAATAGAGTTACAACAAATACATTCTAAAATGTTTGAAAATGATACTCCCCGCCCACCTTATTCTGTATTAGGTGATCGTGCCTTAATACTAAATGGTTTCAATAAAATGAGAAATTGGAAAGATGCTTTAGTAGCATTTTTATCTGATTTAGAAAATCGTTAGTTTAAACTAAGTATTATTCTCCGTCAGTAGTTGTTTACATTTCTTAATTTGCGATGTTGGATAATTGAATAGTTTTAAAGCATATTCTTCGAGGGGTGACAAACTAGTTTTATTCTCTTTCCACTCTGTATAATTTTTTAGCGTGAGTCCAAAGGCGTATAAAACCTTCCATATATCATATAAAAAATCAGATTCCTCTGTACGTGATAAATGTTCTGCGATATGTGAAAGAATGATACCAGAATCCATTCCTAATTCATTAGCTTTAGCCTTATATTTTTTATCAGTTCCATACCAGTGTTGGTATGAAGTATTAATATTTTTAAAGTACTTTTTCCACAGAGATTTCTTAACCATAGTACATCCCAATATAACTACATCTTTCATAAATCGGATTGTATATTCTGGTCTTTCAATTAATTTATCCAATGGGCTAGTATTATGATTTATCATGGCATGCCAAGCTAATGAGACGTAAGCTAAGTTAGGATACTGATTTAAAGATTGAGCCATCACCTGTATCCAATTATTATTTGGAACAATAATATCATCATCAAGTATGACTAAATTTTCACCAACTGCTTTATGAGCCCCAAAATTAATACCTGCTATTGATCCAATATTTTGACCTGGATCTAATACACTAACTCTAATATGGTTAAAATTTTGTAAATATTCCATTGCCTCTTGATAAGGTGGATGGTTATTTACTAGAATTATTTCAGTATTTTTATCTGTTGTCTCAATTACAGCGTTTATACTTTTTTTAATTAAAGGTAAAGTATTGTAACATCTAATGATAACTGAATTTATCATATTCTCTCCCACTTTCTATAGATTACAGCATTTAGTAAATGCTTGTCATTCTCACCTTTTTCTCCAATATGCACCATAGTGATCTATTCTAATAAGAGGTTCTGTTATATTGTGTTGTTTACGGAAATCTTCTACTGCAGGTTGACATGTGGGCAAAGTGTAATCATCAATGATGATATACCCACCTAGAGATACTTTATGATAAAGACTTGTTAAACTATCCATAGTCGATTCATATAAGTCCCCATCAAGTCTAGCAATTGCAATATTGTTAATAGGTGCGAACGGTAAGGTATCTTTAAACCATCCTTCTAGAAATTTTACTTGATCATCAAGTAAATCATATTTATTAAAATTTTGCTTAACTTCTTCTAAAGAGACACGTAAATAATCACTTGTGTATAAAGTATCACCCGCATCTTTTGGATATTTTTCTACATTAGGAGCTGGCAACCCTTTAAAGGAATCTGCAACCCATACGTTACGATTTTTTATATTGTAAGCTTTTAAAAAACCTCGCATAAAAATGCAACTTCCTCCCCTCCACACACCTGTTTCGATGAAATCTCCTTTAATTTTATCTTTTATAACGGTTTTCATTGCTTCATGTAATTGGTTTAATCGCAGACGTCCTATCATGCTATGTGCAATGACAGGCCAATCTAATCCTTCTCGTCTAGCTTCTGGATTAGGTTTCTTTACATGTACTAATTGTAATTTGTGTGCTTGTATGAATTCATATAATTTTGGAGGTATGGGGAGATTAGCAGGCGAATATATTTCATGCTCTAGCCAAATTTCAAACAAAATAGCTTTTTTTAATAACTCTAGATATAAATTTACTTCGTGTTTATTTTTCAAATAAATCACCCCCTAAAAAAATTGGTTGTTGATACAGAACTTTTAGATTATCTTTTTTTCTCGATAATTTGCTTGATATCCTTAATGAGTGATTGTTGATATCCAAATTTTTCAAGGAAATCTATCTCATCAATGGATAAACTACTTTTATTTTGTTTCCAAACCGTGTAACTTTCTTCTGTAAACTCATAGGTATAAAAAATTTTCCAAGCACCGAATAAAGGATCAGATTTTTTTGTACGAGCTAAATGTTCTACTTTATGTGAAAGGATAATACCTGTATCCATCCCTAAATCCTGTGCTTTAAATTTATATTCTCTATCAATACCATACCAATGTAATTTTACTTCAATATTCTTAAAGTGTTCTTTCCAAAGAGATTTTTTGATCATGGCACACCCAAAGATAACCACTTCATCCATCATTCGAATTGTATATTCTGACTTTTCAAATAATTGATCTAATGAGCTAACATTATAATCCTTTATAGCGGGCCAAGTTAATACAACATAGGCTAAATTAGGAAAATCTTCAAACGACTTGTTCATCACTTCTATCCAATTATTATTTTCAACAATAATATCATCATCTAGAATAATAAGGTTTTCACCCATTGCGTGAGCTGCTCCATAATTAAACCCTTCTATATTTCCGATGTTTTCACCTGGATCTAATACTTTAACTCTTGGATGTTTGAAACGATGCAAAAATTTTCTAACATCTTGGTAGGGTGGGTGATTATTAACTAATATGATCTCTGTATTATGATCGGTTGTTGCTATTGCAGCCTTTACACATTTTTTTATTAATGGTAGTGTATTGTAACATCTGATAATAACAGAATTTTCCATATCCTCTCTCCTTATTTTTATACTTTCATTTATAAAATAAATTATTATTAGTTAACTATGTCTAATAATTGTTTAATTCTCTCAGTATAAGTTTCTGTTTGTAATGTTTTCTTTATAGCATTTGATGCCATCCTTCTTCTTTCATCTTCATGTAACAGATAATAGTCTATTTTTTCTAACAGATCATTTGGTGTAGTGTATGTGGCGATGTCATCACCTGGAATATAAACATTGATTAATTCTTCTCGAACATCGGTCAATTGAAAAGCACCACAAGCAGCGATTTCAAAAGTTCTTGCGTTCATCGATATTGCCTTAATTCTAATATGATTTTGATTGATTTCAGGATTATTTACAGAACGATGCATATTGATAACGATTTTGGCTCCATTATAATATTTTGATGTTTCCTCAGCAGAAACCCAATTATTTACTAGTATGTTTTCTCTAAGTCGAAAATTGCCAAGTTTATCCCAGTTCGGTCCGATAATTTTCATATTTCTTTTCACTAATTCATGTTCAATTGTATTAAAAAAAAGTAATCGATCAGGATGTGCATTTCCTATAAACAGTACATCTGTTTGATATTTAATATCTAATTCATTTTTAAAGTGAAAGATATCTGGATCAACTGCTAAAGGAAGAAAGTGTACATTTTGACATCCTAAAGACTTATAAAACTCAATGCATCCTTTTTCTACTGTAAAAACAAAATCATAAATGGGAGCCATTGCTTGAGTTATATCCGTGATATACGGATCATCTAAAAGCCATACAGCTGTATAATACCCCATTTCTTTCAAAGTAGTTAAATCATTTGTCGAAACATTAAATCCACTGAAAAAAATAATTAGATTAGGTTGAAAAGTTTTAGCAACATTTAAAAGATTTTGATCAGGTAAAATACTATGAAAATATTGAATCTCTTTTTTAAAATGATGAATAATGGATGTTTCTAATATATCGTATGGGTTTCCTAATCCAGATCTAACAAATAAAATATTTGTGTTTTGTTTTGAAAAATTCATCATAATCTTCCTCATTCCCTAGGGTATTTTATATAACATTTTAAATTTGTAAGCATAAAAGATTATCAAACACCGAATATAGAATCAATTTTCCATTGTCTAAGCTAATTTAGATTCTGACTGTTTTGGTAGCTTATCTGCAATTCCGCTTGATTGTTTATCATAGATACTTGGTTTTCATTGAAAAAATTTGGAAAAACCACCCCTAAACCAGTTGCAAAATTAAACTCAATGCACGGATATTTCTTCTTTAAGTCATCCCAAAGTTGATAAACTCCAAAATCAAGGTGTCTGACAACAATATCATGCAATAATATAATTCCATTTTCTGATATTTTTGGTAACCATGTATCAAAATCATGTTTGACACTTTCAAATGTGTGATAACCATCAATAAGTAGAATATCAATAGTACCATCTTCAAAAGTACTTAATGCTTCATCAAATGAATTCCTAACTAAATTAGATATATTAGGAAATTCAGTATCTGATATATTTTTAACTAACAGAAATATATCTTCATCGTAAAGACCTGAGTGAGCATCTCCCTTCCAATGATCAATTCCATAACATTTTGTAGGTAGGTTTTCATCCATAACAGCTTGACAGAAACTAAAATGAGAAACTCCTAAATGAGTACCTAATTCGACTATTATTTTAGGTTTAATATATCTAGTTAAATCATATGAAAAATTTCTGTATGGATAATATGATGATAGTGATTCTTCTGGTGATAAATATTTATCCGATAAAAATGTGGGAGAATGATATTTCCATTCCATTATATTTCCTCCATATACTTTAATAAATTTTGCAATACCATATAACTTGAAGTTTTTCTTCTTTCATCTTTTATCTCAATTTTAAAAATTATTACTTATTTAAAAATAAGATTAATTTGTCTAACATTTGTTCAATTCTTTTTGAATACGTTTCGTTTTTCAAAGTTTTCTCCATTGCTCTTGAAGCCAGTTGTTTCCTTTTTTTTGAATAAGATAAATAATAATCAATCTTTTGTAACATTTCTCTAGCGGTAATATAAGTAGCTATATCGTAATCTGGTATATACACATTTTCTAATTCTTCTCGTATATCTGTAAGTTGGAATGCACCACAAGCCGCTATTTCAAATGTTCTCGGATTTAAAGATAGTGCTGGAATTTTAATCATATTGTTATGGTTGATATGACTATTGTTAATGGAACGATGCATATTAATTACAATTTTTGCTCCATTATAATATTTTGCTGTTTCTTCAGTTGATATCCATTCGTTGATTAATACGTTTTTACTAAGCCTCCAGTTATTAAGCTTATTCCATCCGGGGCCAATTATTTTTAAGTTTCTCTTCAATAATTCAAGATCAATTGCATTGAAATACTGTATTCTGTCTGGATGTGCATTTCCAATAAATAAAACATCTGTGTAATATTTAGATTCTAATTTTTCTCTTTGATTAAAAATTTCATTATCTACAGCTAGAGGTAGAAAGTATACATTTGCACAACCAAGAGATTTATAAAAATCTATGCATCCTTTTTCAACTGTAAATACAACATCGTAGTGAGGTGCTAAAGTTTTAGTTAAATCTGTGTAATATGGGTCATCTAAAAACCATACTGCTGTTCTAAAACCTAAATTTTTTAATAAGTTAATTTTAGGTTTATTCATGTTCCATCCATCAAAACAAAGAATAAGATCAGGGTTTATTTTATCAGCAATAGTATGAATTTGTTCATGAGGTGAAACGGTGTAAAATTGTTGTATTTCTTTTTTAAAATACTTGATGATGGATGCCTCTAAATAGTCATATGGTTTACCTTTCCCAGATTTAACGAATAAAAGTTTTAAATTCTTTTTATTTATCTCTTTATTTAAAAGATGATTGGAATCATTCTTAAAGTAATTTCTACTTATAAACTTCATAGTAGCCCTTCCTTATTTCTTATATTATTTACAATTTCAAATCGTATCGTTTATTACAATGGAGTCAAAGCATAAAATGAATTGTTTTTTATAAACAAAAAAGTTAATTGTAGAAAATGAATAAAATTATTTATTTATTTTATATTTTAAATTGCTATTTGTTACATTAAAAGGCAAAAATGGTTAGTTACACATTAGAAAAATAAAATGGATTTCCATACAATAAAAACTATGAAAGGGTGTAATTATGAACGAGAGAACTATAGCATTTATTTGTTGTGTCAATAACGAAAAACATTATAGTGAGTGTAAAAATCATATTGATCGTCTGTATGTTCCGGCAGGATTCCAAATTGAACATTTTCCACTTTATCATTGTGAAAATATAACTGTAGAATATAATAAAGCTATGAAAAGCAGTAAAGCTAAGTATAAAGTCTATATCCATCAAGATTGTTTCATATTGAATAGAACTTTCATTCCAAACTTTTTAAAGGTCTTTTTAAATAATGAACAAATTGGCATGCTTGGAATAGCTGGTGTAAAGCAATTACCACCCACGGGTATTTGGTGGGAAGGTAAAGAACGTTTTGGAAAAGTCATTGAATATAGACAATATTATAGCTATCTTTGTTTTCAAGAAGTTAAATCACTATATGAAAATGTACATGCAATTGACGGAGTAATCATGGTGACTCAATATGATATCAAATGGGATGAACATATTAAAGGATTTCACTTTTACGATACATCTCAATGTATTAATTTTATCAACCAAGGGTTAAATATAGTCATCCCACGACAGCCTTTGCCTTGGACACTTCATTATATTGGTAAAAGAGAAACTGACAATCATGAATTTCATCGATTGCGTAAAAAATTTCTACATCTGTACAGAAATAATCTGAAATAATTTAAACAATAATATATACTTTTAAAGTAGATTAACCCCTTTCGGAGTTAATCTACATCAAACCATATATTCAATTCAATTTTGGTTTCCTATCAATACAAACCGCAGCTAACGATCGATCTGCTACAGTACTATTAGACGTTTGACCACCAGTGGGATCACCAGTATCTTCAATTCTGGCTTTAAGTTGGTAACAAATCTTACCTAGTTTAGGTGGGGTATCACAAAATGTAAAATTCGGTTGAGAATTTTGTGAAAAAGCCAATGTGACACCTAAAGCTGTTACAACATCAAATCTTAATGATAGCGCTGATGTTATTTCTGAAGCGATTGGTACACCATCTCTACAGAGATTGTATCTTACCGTAGCAGTAGGCTCTACAGCAGCAAGCAATCTACCATCAGCTCCTTCTAACAACTCACAGACTGACCAATCAAGTTTCACATCTTTTTTTGGATCCTTCACACATACCTTTACTTCAAGAATAACTTGGTCACTTGTAGTTAAATCTCTAGGATCATCTCTAAAATCACATATTACATCTGGACCTTTTTTAAAACCTGCCAATGTACTACCTCCTTTCGACTCTAGATGATCTATCTTATTCAAAAGAGGTAACACTTGTATAGGCAAAGATAGTGTAAAATTAGAAAATAGACATTTGCATAAACAAAATACTTGTAAATCTCGAATAAAAAGAAATGCTAATTTTCATTCTAATTACCAATCTTCCCTTATAATTTCACTATTAATGGATACTCCTGCACAATATCCTTCACTTGCTGATTTAATCAAACCAGAAAATAAATTTTTTGCGTCACCTATAATATATAAACCAGGAACTTCTGATAAACCATTTTGCTTTGTTATATAAGCACCATTTCCATCTATTTTGCAGCCTAGTTTTTCTGGGATTTTACAACTTTGAGTTTCTTTTATTCCTTCAATAAAAGCTGCAGCTCGTGAAATGATTGTTCCATTTTCCAGCTGAATTCTCTTAAGCATTCCATTGTTTGAAATGATTTGTTTGATTTTAGTCTCTTTTACTTTAATGTTATGTCGAACTAAATCCCGTTTATTTTCCAAACTTAAATTTGCTGATCCATTCGTAAACAATATTAGATTTGGACTCCAATTGTGTACTGATCTCGTATATTCAAAAATCCGCTCTGAATTACCAATTACTGCTAAAGGTTGATCCTTTACTTCCCATCCATCGCAATAAGGACAAGGAAAAGCACTTCTTCCATACACTTCACTTAAACCGATAATCCTAGGTAATTGATCTATGATCCCTGTAGCAAAAAGAATTTTCCTGCTATGATATTTTGCTCCTTTTAAAGTCTCAGTTTCAAAAAATCCTTCACTCTTGACTACATTGATTACACAATCATTTTTATGTTTCACATTTTTATATGTTGAGACTTGATCTTTTGCAATCTTTTTAAATTCCTTTGGTTTAATCCCATCTCTTGTTAAAAAACCATGAGATTCTGCGGTAACAGCATGTCTTGGTTTGTTTTCATCTATAAGCAAAATCTTTCTTTTAGACCGTCCTAACACAAGTGCAGCACTTAATCCAGCAGGTCCACCACCAACAATCACTACATCATAAAATTCTATTTTTATATTCATTTGTTGACCACGCTCCATTATGATGTCTATAGCTACATTTTTCCATTATATTCAAGTATTTCAATAATGTATGGACGTGTGTGGAGATCAATAAAAAATTCAAAATAAAAAAGCCACTGCTCTCACAGTGACGTTTTAACTTTGAATTATGTTGTTTTTAATTTTGAATTTAAATGATGTATAATATCTTTTCTTGTTACGATTCCAATAAAATGTTCAAGGTCATCAATGATAGGTACAAAATTTTGTCTAATCGTTAAATCTATTAAATCTTCAATTTCCCCCCTTACATGGATAGATTTATAACTATTATAAAGTGGGATGTCTTTTAATTTAATTTTACTGTAATTATCTATAGACTCTCCAATCATTTCGTGCATTTGCCACAGTAAATCACCCTCAGATATGGTTCCTATATACTTCCCTTGATCATCAATAATAGGAACAGTTGCATAACGATAATGTTTCATTTTTTCAAGAACTTGTCTCATACTCCATGATTCATTTAAATAAATGACCTCAGACTTCGGTGTAAGAAAAAAAGCTACGTTCATTATTGTATCACCTCGGTTTAAATACTTCATTTTCTCTTTATTAATTGTTCATGATTTTTCGAGGGAGTGAGGAATATCATGAATAAATCCATTTATTATCATAACATAAAGTGCTTTTACTTTCAGATGAATCATTTAATGAAAAGAAACTTACAGAAATTTATCCACCTTCATAGTTTATATTATTCATATTACTGAAGTTAAATGAGTACTACGTGAAAAACAAAATAAATAATTTAATTACACACTTGCTGTTTTTTTCTCAGATATTTTAACAACGTTAGTACTAGAAAGCGTAAATAGGATCAAACCACACCATATAAACATAAAACTGATCAGTTGTATTTTTGAAAACGGTTCATGATATACAAATATAGCCAAAAGCAAACTAATTGTAGGCGCTAAGTATTGAAAAAAACCGTTTAATGACAACGAAATTCTTTGAAGCCCCTCAGCAAAAAACAATAAAGGTAAAGCTGTTGCTACTCCCGAACATATTAATAAAATAGTTGTGGGTAGAGAAGATGTTACAAACATCCCAGTGCCTTTCCCTTCTAAACTTAGAAGATAAATCAATGCTACAGGCAATACTAAAGCTGTTTCAATAGCTAGAGAAAATAATGAATCAAGCTTAATTATTTTCTTAACTAATCCATATAATGCAAAACTAAAAGCTAAGGCAATGGATATCAATGGAATTTGTCCATGTTCGACCGTTAAGATGGCTACACCAATACCAGCAAAACACAAAGCAATAAACTGCCAATTCGACATCTTTTCTCTTAGAACAATCACTCCTAGTAATACACTAAGTAAAGGATTTATATAATAACCCAGACTTGCTTCAACCATTTGTTCATGATTGACAGCCCAAATATATATGAACCAATTACAGCTAATAAGTATTCCTGCTATTAAAACAGGTATCATACTTTTGGGCGATTTCCAAAACATATATAATTGTTGTCTAAATGATGAAGATTTCTTAGTCAGATAAATAATCCCAACTACAAATACAAATGACCAAGCGATTCGATGCGCTAATATTTCACCTGCAGGTACATGTTCAATCCACTTCCAGTAAATCGGAAGCAATCCCCATAATACATACGCTGCTAGAGAGTATAAAGTTCCAATAAAAAATGTATTTCTATCTGTGTTCAAACAAACATCCCCTCTATGATATCAATATTGAAAAAATAATACATAAATATCTCTTCCTTATGAATAATATGCTTTCATCGATTGTACATTTATTCTTATAACATTCATTCTGACCTCTTATAAAATTATATATTATTTTGTATAACAAGGGGTATGCAAAATGTAAATGTATATTATCAAATTTGTTGATATTAGAGATGACTTGTTTTTATTTTATTAATCCCATTTAAATGTAAAACTTGCAATGATAAAGGATACTATCATCCAACCACTCAGTAACAGTGCTTCACTCCATAAAGTAGTTAAATCCGCACCTACATTCATAATTTGTCTAAAAGCTGTACTTAAATGAGCAATAGGTAGTGAATTTACAATAGGTTGCAAATAAGAAGGCATGTCATCAATTGGAAAAAAGACACCACCTAGAAACAATAACGGAAAGGAAATAAAGCCTGCTATAGGTCCTGCACTCTCTGGTGTTTTGGCTACTGAAGCAATAATAAAACCTATCGACATAAAGGTTAATGTTCCTAATACGACAAACATAATCAATAATAACCAAGATCCATTTACTTGTGTGCCAAAAATGAAACTTCCTACTAATAAAACAATTAGTGCTTGAAGACCGTTTAATATGAGTCTAGCTGTAATTTGAGCAGCGATAAAAGTGGATGCTTTTAAAGTTGTACTTTGCATTCTGCGAAGAACTCCTCGTTCCCTCCAAGATGCAATCTGGCCAGCTACACCATTTAGGTTATTTGACATGATCATCATCGCTACAATACCAGGAACAAGAAAATCAATGTATTGTAAATTTAATGATTGAAGTCCCTCTTGTTGTACTGTAATAACAGGTTCATATCCTGCCATCTGTTTACTAATCTGATCTACTACACCTTCAACTAATCCAATTCCTATCGTAGACCTTAATTGATCTGTTTCGTCGTAATATAAAATAATATTGGATGACCCACCTATAGCATTCACCTCATTACTATAACCTTCAGGTACGATTGCAATAAGTTGAATATCCCCTTGTTTAAGTTGTTCCTTTGCAATCGACTCATCCTTTGATAGTTCAAATTGTATGGAGACTGGGGCATCTATAGAGGTTTGATTTGATATTAATCCATCTACAAATATGTTGGAATCACTTGAATCATCCATATCAATGATAACACCTTGTAAAGAAACATCATTCCCTCCACCTATAAAGGAGCCAATCATAATCATTAAAAAAATTGGGAAAAATAGTGTCCAAAAAAGCACTTGACGATTTCGTGCAAATATTCTCAATTGTGCTATCGTTAACTGTCCATAACCCTTCATTCTTCTCTTAAGCTCCTTCCTGTCATATGTATAAATACATCCTCTAATGTAGCCGTTCTAGTTTGTAAATCTGCTAAGTTAATCTTTTTTTCTTCTGCTTGTTGTATTAAGTCTGTTAACGTTTCCTGTAATTGATCTGTATACAATATATAGGTATCATGATGTATATCTACTTGTTTAACAGCTGTCATATTACCAAACTCATGCTCAAGCAGCTTTTTATCTTCATCATTTAACAAATCCTCATTTGATAAATTAAACTCTACCGCACTTTGAGAGTCTAAGCTTTTAATTAACTCTTGCGGTGTATCTAAAGCAATGATGTTTCCTTGATCTACTAAACAAATACGATCACATAAAATGTGGGCTTCATCCATGTAATGTGTAGATAGTATGATCGTCTTCCCTCTCTCTTTTAATTTTAAAATAATATCCCATAACGTTCTTCTAGCTTGTGGATCGAGACCCGTTGTTGGCTCGTCTAAAAAAATGACTTTAGGATCATTAACTAAGGCTAAAGCAATGGCCAAACGTTGTTTTTGCCCTCCAGATAGATTTTTCACCCTATCGTTCATTTTTTCATGTAAATTAACACTTTCCAGCAAAGGTTCAATCTCTACAGGGTTAGGATAAAAACTTGCATACATTTGTGTTATTTCAATCACTTTTAACAAATCAAATAATGAAGTAGATTGAAGCTGAACACCTATGACTTCCTTTACTTTATTTAATTGTTTTTGAGTGTCAAAACCAGCAACTAAAGCCATCCCACCATCGGGTTTTCTTAATCCTTCTATCATTTCCATAGTGGTTGTTTTCCCAGCACCGTTTGGACCTAATAATCCAAAAACCTCACCTTGCTGAACCTCAAAACTAATTTTATTCACAGCAATGAATTGACCATATTTTTTAAACAGTTTTTCTATTTTGATAACAGGTTCATCATAAATGAATTCACTCATTCCTTCATTCCAACCTCCTAATATTTATATTACTAAATTATATCATTTCAAAAATTTAACATATACAATTACTGCTTCCTTGTTATAACTTTAGTAGGTTTACTTTAAAAGCCGAGTACCTCTAGTAACTTCTCACCTAATTTCCTATCTTCACCTTTGTAAGGATAACAATGAATATGAATGGCTGGATTAAAATTTAATTCTATAATGCTGTAGTTTTCCTTTAAATTTTGTGAATGATGATCTTTAATAATCATATCTACTCCGCAGATAGTAGCGCTTACGGTTTTTGCAGCAGATACGGCAATATCTTTATACGATCTAGGAATAACATCTGTAAAATCAATACTATCCCCACCTGTACTTATATTAGAATTTTCTCTTAAATAAACAATTTCTCCTATTTTGGGAATGGATTGAAAGTTTAACCCTTGACTGCTTAAAAACGTTTCTTCATTCTCCCCTAACTTGATTTTTTCTAATGGAGTTCTATATCCCTGACCTCTTAAAGGATTTTTATTTTTTTCATGTACTAAATTTCGTATGCTCGATATTCCATCCCCAGTTACATTTGCTGGAACACGATGCAGAATACCTACTACTTCATCTTTAATGACAAAAAAACGATATTCTTTCCCATTAATGAATTGTTCAATCAGTATGGAGTTATCATGATGAAAAGCAAGTTCAACAGCTCTTTTGTATGAGGCTAGAGAATAATCATTTTTTAAAATCGTAATACCCAATCCAAAATTTGTTGATTTTGGTTTAATTACGATCCCCATTCCGCTAAATTGATTGAAACTTGATAATGCTTCATCCATAGTTAAATAATGTTGTCCAATAGGGGCGTTTATACCTTGTTCAATCAGCACTTTTTTTGTTACTAATTTATTTTCCATCATTTGAATGGTGCTGTATGAATCCAATGAAGTTTTTGTTGCTTGTTTAATATATTCTTTCTTCATTTCATTTTTCAGCACAATAAAATTGTCATTCCGATCTAAAATCTCAAAATGTATACCTTTCTTAATCGAATCTTTTAATAATATTTGTGTGGAAAGCTCCATATCTTCATAACCTAAAAGATTGTATGACTTTGATTTACTTATATTCAAATATTGTTTTGCTTTATCCATATGAAATTGGATAAACGATTTTTCTCGAATAGCTTCTAAAATTAGTGATGAGGTACTTTTTTCAGGATGTTTAAATTTATATTTTGCATTATTAATGATTTGTTGAAAGTACTGCTTTTTTATACCTAGAGTAGAAATAAAAGTAAGCATTTCATCTAAGATTTCAATCCCCCATTCATGAATAGAAACAACTTCATGTACAGATTTAAAAAGCTTCAAGTTATGTTTTCTACCCAAACTAGCAGTAAGCTCATGATTAATTAGAGGAATCATCTGTGAATGCTCATTTTTATTTACTTCTTGTTTGAATAAACCAAATAAAATAAATAAATGAACAAAG
The DNA here is from genome assembly GCF_009910845.1 of Chengkuizengella marina. Taxonomy (GTDB): domain Bacteria; phylum Bacillota; class Bacilli; order Paenibacillales; family KCTC-33759; genus Chengkuizengella; species Chengkuizengella marina. The sequence continues at coordinate 67,472 of NZ_SIJB01000017.1, forward strand.
TAAAGTGTGTTTAAATCTACACCAACGGTTAGAAAAGGATTTAAATCTAAAATTCTTAATTCTAAATAATCTACACCATCATATTCTAATGATGTTAATAAATCAGAACAGCTTTTTGATTTTAAACGAACAGGACTATAATATTCCTTCACACTTTGAATCTTTCCATCGTTGATCAATTTTTTTATATCTTTTACATACTCATCAACACTGTGATAAGATACATTCAATTCTCTTTCATTTCTATAACCACAAACTCCATTTCGAAAAGAACTAGCATATACAAAATATGAACTCTCTTGATCTAATTTCTCCATCATTTCTATACATTCCTTGTTATAACTTGAATGCACTCCTGGACTAGCACCAAATAAATAAATGAGCAACCATCTATATTTCAATATATGTCTACTGATTTGCAAATAAATATCGTTCTTGAACTGTTTATAAGTTTTATTGGTATTTTGTTCTTTGTAAATCTTCATTAAAAATTCCTCTTGAAAAGAAAAATTATAATGAATACCTGAAATCATTTGTTTCTTCTTTCCATAACCAACAGCTAACTTCTCTCTATATATCTCAGCCTCCTTTCCCTTTTTACTATCATCATATTTTGCGATTGGAATTTTCTCTTCTTCTGGAAGCATCGGAGGATTACTTTGTGGCCATAAATATTCATCATTCAGCTCTAAAGTAACAATATGATGGATATTTTCTAAGAAATGAAAACTTTCTTCAAGTGTCTGAAACATCGGAGTAATCATTTCTATTTGACTTTCTGAAAAATCAGTCGTAATAAATGGATGGGTTAACTTATTTCCAAAAACTGCAGGGTGTGGGGTTAGAGCAAGTTTACCTAATTCATTAACTCTTACATTTTCTTTCTCTAAACCAAAATTCCCACTTAAAAATTCATACTCAAGATTCAATTTTTGAACAATTTTATAAAATTCATTATCCACTAATTCTTTCACCTTCTTTCTGAATATGTAAGTATATATCATCCAGAGAAAGAATAATGGATGATATAAACTTGCATAATACAAGTATTAAATCGAAAATCACTTCAATGCAGCAACACAACATACTTCTGCTTTATTCATTGAAATATTTAGTAGTTCAATCGATCTTATAATCGTATCTCGTTCAAATTCACTTAATTGAGAAAATACTTGTTCAAGATAAATATTAAATTCTAGGTCTATTTTAGATTGTATTTCTTTCCCTTTATCTGTTAAAGACAAAATATGAATTCGATTATCTTTTAAATCAGGTGTTTTTTTGATTAAATTTTTGTCAATCAAATTCTTAACTTGACGACTAAAAGTTGTAATATCCATACTTAAGGCACTAGCAATATCTTGCATAGAAGGTTGGTTTTGACGATTAACTTCATATAATATATGACTTTGCACTAGTGATAGTTCCTTACCACAGCAATTTACACAAGATTGTTCGTTTAGAATACCAAACTTTCTAGATAAAATGAACATAGACTCCCTAAACTGATTCATTATTATCACTCCTAACATTTTCTATATCTTCTTAATATTTTAATTAAATCACTTGATTTTTGCAACTATATTTTTACCCCTTCCAAGATTTTATTAATATGTGTTCTCTTACAAAAAATATTCACTTGCATAACTTTCAAACAAAAAAGATAGTATAAAACTTATATTATCTTATACGGTCCTTTTCAAAATAGTTATTAAATTTCTCCACACTTCAAGCCAAAATATTTTAGTAAATCTGGATCTAGATCTATCATTTTTCTTTCTTTTTTAATATGAATATCAATTTCAATACCTGTATCATCTGAATTAAAAATAACTTTCGTTTGTAATTCTTTTATAGAATACCCTAAATAATTGCATATTTTATGAACTGTTTTGTTTGATACTTTCTTTCCTCTTTCCACTTTGGAAATAGAGGAAACTGATAAGCCGCTCTCTATAGATAATTTTTTTTGTGTTATTTGTTTCATTTCTCGAATTAAATAAATATTAATCCCTATCAGTTCTGATTTTGTTACTTCTCTATTTTCAATCTCCTTCATTTTATTAAGTATTTTTTGCGAAGGTTTTTGTAGAATCGTAGTTTTCATCATGATGTCTCCTTTAAAGCGAAGCTGGTTAGGTCCTATTAGGTTGTATGCTTTATAATTCTAATAGATTCTTTTTAAAATAACAATGTTTTCAATCATTTATTTTTCAGTATAGGTAACAGTTGTAAACATACCGCCTGTATTTGTAGTAGAATTATTGGATAAATGATGAGGAATATGACAATGTAATGGCCATATCCCTGGATTATTGGTATAAAACTGAGTATCATATGTTTCACCAGCACCTACTAAAATGGTGTTTTTCAAATATTGGTTACTCTCTAAAAAGGAATTGCCATCCGTAGCAGTAACTATAAATTGATGACCATGAAGATGGATTGGATGAGCATTCATTCCTAAATTGCCGATACGAATTCGTATGTTTTCATCTTTTTTAACGAGAAGTGGTATCGTATAGGGAAAGCATCTTCCGTTTATAGTAAAGAAATTTAAATCGTGTGATAGAGGCTCAAGGTTATAAGTACCAGGTGATAAAGTTCCTTTTTTCATCCCAATAACTGCAAACTCCTGCAACATCATAAAATAGTCTCTTTGGATGATTGATTGCTTTTGAGGTGGATCTAATATTATAAAAGTTCCACCTAGTCCCATCATTTCTTGTTTAGCTGTATGATAATGTGTATGATACATATGTGAACCTGGTGGATTAGTAATTTTAAACTGATAGTCAAAATAATGGTTTGGATCTATTCTTGGAGAAGGTTCTACTTCCGGAACCCCATCCATGACATTAGGTACATCTAACCCATGCCAATGAACACTTGTTGGTTCTGAAAGCTTGTTATAAACTCTTATATTTACATTGTCTCCTTGAAAAACCTGTATTGTAGGACCTGGGATATACCCATTATATCCCCATCCATTTATATACAACCCAGGCAGCAATTGTTGGGTGACGGGTTCGGCAACTAATAAAAAATGTTTAATCCCTTCTTTCAAAACGTAAGGAAGGTTTGGAATTCCTGGAGTAATAACCAATATCATCTCCCCCTTAATGTATTAGAAGAGCAGTAATTTAAGCTTTTGTTATATAGTATGTGCACTCTGTAACAAATAGGTCTCTAAAAAACATAGAAAGATCTTTAGAAACTAACATATTTCCTTACTTAAATTGTGAAAGAATATTCAATCATACAAGGATCTCCAAAGATAGAACGCAGCGTAAGACTCCCAGCCCTTCCATTGTTTCACCAGCCCCTCTATTTCATCAATGGATGGTTTTTGATTTAATCCTAATATTGCTTTTAATGCATTATGAATTCCTACATCTGCTACGGGAAATGCACTATTGATAGAAAAACATTTCATAATCGTATAATCAGCTGTCCATTTTCCTATTCCTCTAATTGAAGTAAGTTGATCCATCATTTTATCATAATGATTTTCATATCTTAGTTTTTTTTGATTTAAGGTTCCATCCGTTATCATCTTTGCAACCCCAATAATATACTCTGCTTTTCTTGTTGATATTTGCATTTCCTTTAAATCTTCAATATGAATTTCACATATACGATCCGACTTTGGAAAAATCCAATAATCCACGTTTTCATATGTAATTTTTTCACCATATGTCTGTACAAAACGTTTTTTTAAAGTATAAGCAAACTTCAAATTAATCTGTTGTCCGAGGATAGACCAACATAAGGCTTCAAATAAGTCATTGATTTTAATTAATCTTAATCCATAATATTCTTTAATAAGTACTCCCATGATGCGATCATTTTTCATAGAGGAATAAAATGGGGTCAAATCTGTATCAAAGTCAAACATATCCCATATATATTTTGCAGTTTGAGCTCTCATCCAGCTCGTTGGAATTCCATTTAGAAATGTAATGATCATTTTTTTATTAACACATGATATTTTAAATAACACAAATTTTTGACCAAATTTTAATAATTTAAAAACGTTATCTTGAACAACCTTATGTAAACATTCTTCTTCTGATTTTTTAAAATAAACCAAACATTCATTAAAATTAAATTCATTAGGTAATTCAATTTCTAACGTATCAATATAATCATCCCATTTGACATGAAAAACATTAGGATTACACAATTTACAAGGATGAAACCCCTTAGCTTCTGCCTCATTATATGAGTGAACAAATTCCGCTTGTTCAATTTTAGGCATGGTCACCTCACATGAGGTTAAACAATAAGTTTGAGTTAACTTATTACACATAAAAAAATCCCCATCATATGATGAATCATTATTTTTCATAATATGATACATCTCATCATGACTTAACTTATATTTCATGACTAATTCCTCATTTCTTTCAAACAATATATTATTTATAGTATATATTATATGGTTAAAATCAGCACTTACACATAGATTCATCCAAATGTCCCATAGGAATTGGACTTAGTCTTACATTATACAAAATCCACATTTATCAGTCTCATCATGGAATGTAATACCACAAATTAAAACGTTTCTTCTCAAATTGAGAAGAAACGTTTTATTATATGCATTTATTAAAAACTACTCTGTAGTAATAAATAAGATACTAGGTATGGTCAGGTACAGGTCTACTAATATAATGGATAATAACCTAATTCATATAATGATTGGGCCATCAAATAATAACCTTTACCGTTTGGATGAAATTTGTCTGATGATAATAATTCTTTTTCTCTTCCAACAAAAATTGGATATACGTTGGCAATTCCAATATTCTTACCTTCAAAACTTTGTATATGTTGATTAAACCGCCTAACCCAAGCTTCTGTTCCAGGTGTATTTGGGAATGGATTATATAAGTTTATGCCCCTTAAAATATAATTTTTTCTATTATATCTTTTTAAGCAATGGATTGTATCAATGATGTTGTCAAAATTACAATTAAATCGTTTTAGAGCTGTAGATAATACACTTTTATTTTTACTTCTTAAAAATTGTAGTGCAGCATTTTTCATATCATTCCCACCCACCGAAATGGTAATCAAATCAGATTGCCTGATTAAAACTTGAACCGGATCAGATTTAGTAACCATATCTAAAACATTTTCTGATGTTGCTCCAGACACACCCATGTTTTCACAAGAAATATATTTTTTTAATTCTTTACGTGTCATTGAAATATACCTAGGTACAAAACCATATTGCGGTGCCGGAGCGCCCACACCAACTGATAAGGAATCACCTAAAGCTAAATAGTTAATCAACTTGAATCATCCTCTCTAGCCTTTTGTATTAACCGTTCTATTTTGGTTCTATATCCTATGCATTTACTTTCTAATGGGTTCATGCCTATAAAAATATATGACCAGTATTGTTTTTTGTTCAAATCAGTTAGTAAAAAATAAAAAAATTCCTTCAAGAATGATGTACAAATTTATGTAAGTTAATTACAGAAATTATACACCTGTCTTAAGGAATTTTTAACGATTCGGATACAAGGATGAACTACTTTACATTCACTTTCGTGTTAAAGTAGTATTTTTTCAAATCACCAAAACTGATAAAAGTTTTTCGTCTTTCATCCCAAAGTTTGAAACGAAGTGATTTTAAACTTGAACCTATTTTAATTGTAGTTGCCTTCTTTAATACAGAAATTGATTTATGAACCTTTTCTAAATTATAATTAGGTATTTTTGAGCTCAAATGATGAACATGATGAAAGCCAATATTCCCAGTAATCCATTGTAAAATTTTTGGTAATTTATAATATGAGCTACCATCAATTGCTGCTTTAACATAATCCCAATTTTCTTCATCTTCAAAGTATGAATCTTCAAACTGATGTTGCACATAAAATAACCATACTCCCAATACTCCACTTACAAAAAGAATGGGTGCTTGTATCATTAAGAAAGCTTTCCATCCAATAACAAAACACATAAAAGCATATAAAATTATAATAAATAAATTTGTCAAATAAGTGCTGATTCGTTCTTTCTTTTTTGCATCTCTTGCATTAAAACGATTTAAAATAATTAATATATAAATTGGACCTAAACCAAACATTACAAGTGGATTTCTATACAATCTATATGCTAATCGTTTCCAAAATGAAGCTTTTACATATTCATCAACTGTAAGAACCCAAATATCTCCAGTACCTCTTTTGTTTAAATTTCCATTCGTAGCATGATGTATGGAATGCTCTCTTTTCCATTTTTCATAAGGAAACAAAGTTATTACTCCACTTATCGAACCAAGAACATCATTTTTCATTCGACTTTTGAAAAAGGATTGATGGCAGCAATCATGAAATATAATAAAAATACGTACTAGGAACCCTGAAGCAGGAATTGAAAACAAAAGAGATAACCAAAAAGAAACATTTAAACTTTGATACGCTGCGAACCAAAGGATAAAAAAAGGCATAAAGGTATTCAATATTTGCCTCGTACTAGATTTGGCACTAGATTTCTCAAAAGGGGCAAGCAATTTTTTAAAATTAATACGGTTTTTTTTATTCATCTTTTCCTCCTAAACAATTTAAAGTTAAATATTAGTTAGTACATTCTTTCTCATTCGTATTTTATTTACATAAGGTTAGACGTTAGATGAAGAGTTTCCACTTCAAATTGTTTAAATATTGAGTGTAAAATATACACACTCTATTAAATATGAATAAAAAATGGTAGTTTTTTATCACAATATATCTATTATACATTGTTTACTATTCAAAAACTAATTTTTGATATATCTTTTAATCCAATTTGGATTCTTTCCTGAAAAATCCAAAAATTCCTGTCGTTTGTACGATATTAGTAAATGCATTAGGATCTGTTTCACTTAAAACTTTCTTTAAGTCAAATAATTCATAACGAGTAATCACGATTAATAACATCTCTTTATCCTCTTTTGAATAGGAGCCTTTTGCAGGCAGCTTCGTTATTCCTCTAGACAGTTTTTCTCTTATCGCTACTTCTAATTGATCAGGTTTTGATGTAATAATCATTGCTGTTAATTTAATATGACGTGTGTGTATTGCATCAATTACACGTGTTGAAGCATATAAAGCGACTAATGTATAAAGTGCGTTTTGCCATCCATACAAAGCTCCAGCTGCTGTAATAATAGCACCATTTAAGATTAAGTAATATGTTCCTGCAGGTCGATCTTTCATTCTAGATAGGATCATTACAATGACATCCATACCTCCAGTAGAAGCACCCCACTTTAGTGTTAATCCAACACCTATTGCAGACATAACACCTCCAAAAACGGCATTTAATAAAATATCATTTTCTGCTACAGCATTGACAGGAATTAATTCCATAAACAAGGCTAATAACATAACACTAAAAAAACTATACAAAGTAAAAGATTTGCCCAAATATCTCCAACCCACAATTGCGATAGGTACATTTAATATAAATAATACAATACCTGTAGAGATAGGATATGGGAATGAAGTGAAATCTTCAACAACACTGGATATGAGCTGCGCTAATCCTGCAAAACCACTTGAATAAACATCAGCGGGTATTAAAAATAAATTAAAAGCGATAGCATTAAAAAATGCTCCTATAATAACGATACATGTTTTAATGATTCGTGCTTTGGTGATGTTTTTTTTCAAAAATGATAATATATTAAACTGTATTTTTTTTGTTTTTTTGCTAACCAAAATCTCCCTCCTAATCTCGCTCTGTTCAAAATCTTTAATTATAGTGATTATTTTGATTAAAAACTAATAATGTTAGTAATGAATATAACACCCAGAATTACTATACCTGCAAAAAGAAATAAAAGTCAATCATTTTTAACGTATTTGAATAAAAACACAAACTTTAAGATAACGACTTACAAACAAAAAAAGCTTACTATACGATGCAAAATAGTAAACTTATAGTACTATAAATTAGATTTGCACTTACTTTAATAAAAACCCTTCAATTAGAGGATCTGATGGGTCTACAACAAACTGATGCATACCTGTAATAAATGCTCTTCCACAAATATGAGGAACAATAGATTTCGTTTTCTTATTATGATCTAAAGATATACTACAAATGGTTCTAACACCTACGATACTCTCGAGGGTTATATGTTCTCCTATTCCTAGTTTTCCTTTATGATGAAGCTGAGCTAACAGTGGACCTGCTCCAGCTCCATATGGAGAACGTTCAATTTGTCCGTTTTCAAATATAGTCACATAACGTAAATTTGAATCACAATGATGAGGTGAATCTGAGAAAATGATTCCTTTAATCATTTGATTCTCTTCCTTTATCAATTTGAGTTCTTCAATCTCTTTTTTTATGATATGACTCCATTTTTTAAGTTCAGGAAGTTGATCTATATTAACGTTTAGACCTAAATCTGCTGCATTTATCGTCACGTAAAAAAAATCACTTAACACCAGATCTATTGTCAGCTCTTTTCCAAGTGAATGAATCACAATGTTATGTTTATATACATAAGCTGATAAATGGTTTAAAGAAACTTCTCTAACTTGCGATCCTTTACATACTGGATTCGTAATTACATTTCCAGAAGGAGTATCTATAATTACTTGTTTGTTCTCGTTTAATTGCACTATCCCCGTTTCCAACATGTACGTAGTAACTGCTATAATACTATGGCTACATATAGAGTTATCTTCATCATGATTTATAAATAAAACACCAAAATTTGATTCTTTAAATATAGGAGGAGTTATAATACATCCTTTCATACCAAGATGACCCCGTGGTTCACTTAATAGGATCTTCTTTACATAATCAAAATGTTCATTGAAATAACCTTGTTTCTCCAGCATCGTTTCCCCCATTATAAAAGGGATTCCTCCCGTAATTACCCGAAGAGGCTCACCAGATGAATGTAGATCGGTCGTCGTGAAATGTTTAATCATCTCCAAAACTCATCCACTCCTATTTATTAATGTTCTTCAGCAGGAGGGATAAGTAAAAATCCATCATTTAACTCATCCTCATCATGACTGAAAAAGGTATGGAATCCCATGACCCATGCAGACCCTGTTATTTTTGTAACAACTGCGGATAAACTCCCTACTTGAGTTTTTTCTTTAACTTTGGCTTTAAACAATGTACCAACGATACTCTCATGAATAAATTCTTCTTCCATTTTAATTTGCTCATTTGCAAATAAGGTTGCTAGTTTGGCAGAAGTTCCTGTCCCACATGGTGAACGATCAATTCCTCCAGGAGGCACAACAACAGTATTTTTCACATGAGCATCTTTATGGGATGGATCTGTATAAAACTCCACATGAGTACAACCTTGAATGAAAGGGAATTCAGGATGAACAATTTCAACTGTTCTATTGATTTCTTTTCGAATTTTAATCGCTGTTTCTATAATTCTCTCTGCATTTGAAGGGACTAAATCCAAATCAAGCTTCCTAGCATCTATAATCGCATAAAAATTACCTCCATAAGCAATATCACACGATACAAACCCAATTCCTTCTACAATGACCTCAATACTTTTATACAAAAATGAATCTATATTAAGAAAGGAAACTTCTTGTGCTTTTCCGTTTTCTATTAATATTTCAGTTTTCACCAATCCTGCAGGTGTATCTAATGTTAACATCGTTATAGGTTCTACAACATCCACCATACCGGATTCAATCATTGCCGTACAAAAACCAATGGTATCGTGACCACACATCGGTAAATATCCGCCTGTTTCAATATAAATAACTCCTAAGTCTGCATCTGGATGACACGGGTCAACAAGTAAAACTCCAGACATTACATCATGACCTCTAGGCTCAAACATCAACAATTTTCTAATCCAGTCATGTTCTTTTTTCATTTGCAACATTTTATCTGACATTGTTTTTCCAGATAATTTTGGAAGTCCGCTGATGACAGTTCGAGTTGGATTTCCACCTGTATGCGTATCTATCGTTTTAAACATCTTACTACTTTTCATAAATACACCCTCTTATGTTTGAATCGTGGACACATTTTGAAATCTACTAAAACGAATAGGATGAGTAGGAATGATAGTCTCACTTTTTTCCTGCAATAATTCTGTCATTAATTTCCCTGTAATCGCAGCTAAGCTAATACCATCACCTTCATGACCTGCAGCAATATAATAATTTGGAATTTGCTCTACAGGGGAAACAATAGGTAAATGATCAGGAGTCCAAGGTCTTAACCCTGCATAAGTACGAATCAGTAGGAAGTCAGCGATTTTTGGGTAAAATCGAATCGTTCTACGAGCAATGCAATTGACTACATCCAAATCTACCTTTGTGTTAAAACCAACAAATTCACGACTGCTTCCGATTAAAAAGTTCTGGCTCTCAGTCGGCTCAAAAACGAGTGCTACACCATATTTGTCTGTTTCCTCATCTACAGTTCTTTCTTTACCGAATTTAGACATCAAATAACCAAATTCCATCACTTTTCTCATGCCTACAGGCATATTTCTTGACGCAACGATGATATGACCTTTTCTCGGTTTAATGGGAATATTCAAATCTAGCATGTTTCCGATATATGGAGCCCAAACCCCACCAGCGTTAACTACTTTTTTAGCAATAATACTCCCTTGATCTGTGTTTACATGAAATAATCCAGTTTCCGAATTCCTTCTCATTCCTTTTACTTCACATCTCAGTTTTACTTTTGCTCCATAATGAATAGCTCCATGAAACAAAGAATAAGTAAACAAATAAGGATTAATGGTTGAGTCAGTCTCACATTCAAGTCCACCCAAAAGATCATCAGCAAAATAAGGTGATTCTTGTTTGATGTCACTTCGATCTAACATTTTGAATGAAAGACCTGCTTTTTTTTGCCTATCTACCCAGCTTTGAGCCGCTATCATTTCCTCTTCACTTTCACAAACTAAAATACTGCCCGGTGCCCTATATTCAAATTCTAGATCAAGTTCTTTACTTAATTGTTTTACTAGTTTCTGACTTTCTAGAGACATCTGACTGTCAAAGCCAGGTTCTTTGTCGATTGCTAGAATATTTCCATCGCAACGAGAAGAAGTTCCACAAGCAATGTCACCTTTATCAATGATGGTAACTTCTATTCCACTTTTTGCAGCATAATAGCCAATGGATGCACCTATTACACCGCCACCAATGATTAATACCTCTGTATTTCTACGTTCCATAGAAATCCCTCTTTTTCATTAAGCCCTTATCTTTAAAAGACATATACACTTTTTTACGACCAGTGCGTATATCAGGATGAAATTGAATTACAGCTTGATTACGAGTTTCTTCAACAGTTTGTATCGCTTGTTTTAATTGAACTTGGAATGCTTCTTTTTTATTTGACAAATCTTGTACCACTGAGTAACCAGCCACTGTACCTTGTTTCATGGCTACTTTAGCGCTTTCTATACCTGTAATATTTCCTGCAACATATAATCCTTCTAGTGGTGTTTTCATTTTTTCACTATGGACGGGGACATGACCACCTAATTCAGAAACATATTGAAATGGACAACCAGTTATTGCAGCTAACTCTACTAATGGATATAATCCTCCTGCAATACAGACAAAATCTACTGGTATAAATTCTTCCGTTGATACAATTGGCTCTCCATTTAAATCCACTTTTGCTACTCTAACACCTTCAACCTTTTTTTCTCCTACAATTTCAATCACTGCTTTTCGTAAATGAACTGGCATACCCCAAACTTTAATCCCACTTTTAGGATAAAACTTTAATGCTAGGGGGTGAAGAGATTCAGATTTCATTAATTTACTGCCAATTCGAATTAATTTTGATGGAGCTAAAGAAGCTACTTTTAACATAGATTTCATAGTTAATATTGGGTTTCCATGATCGCCAGTAGCAATATTTTTACCAGGTAGATACATACTAGAAACTTCAATTCCTGCCAATTGCAACTCTCTAGTAATGGCTGCTGACAAAATATTTATGCCTACGACTACTCCGCGATCTCCAACTTTCACTCTGTGTACATTTGTCATCACCTGAGCTGCTCCAATCGACATCACACCTGGGAGTGTCCAACCTGGTATAGGTATGGCTGTTTCAGCAGCACCAGTTGCTAACAATAGAGCCTTTGTTTGAAATTTCCCTTTTGTAGTATAAACTTTCCAGCTTTTATTCTGTTTTTTTATGTTGTAAACAGAAACACCACAATCGACTTCTACCTTTAACTGTTGAGCTTCATCATTTAGTTTTTTAGCTTCTTCAATTCCATTCCACCAAGTACCATCTGGTTCCTCATGTAATTGCCCAAGTAATCGCCCACCTGCTTTCATAAACTCATCAACAACTTTTACTTTTAAACCATTTTTGGCACAAACGTTAGCTGCGGATAAACCAGCAGGTCCTGCTCCTACGATGAATACATCTATCATAATGTCTCACCTTTCTTAAATGGCGTTGGCAATTTCTTTCCAGAATTCACGATCATCCCCTCTTCTATTAGTGATAGACATGCACGCACTGTTTTTTGATTACCTACGGTTACACGACATTCCATACAGTGACCAATATTACAGTAAAATCCACGTAAATTCCCTGATTCCTCATGACTGCGTAAAACACGTTCTCCATTTGCTAACATCGCAGCTGCTATCGTCTCTCCTTCGTAACCAATATACTCGTTATCATCAAAAGTAAAATGAATCTTTCCTCGCTCTTGTAAACGACCTAGAATAGGGTGATGCACAATTCTACTATTAGTCATGATCTTTTTCCCCCATTAATGAAAATGTAATTGGACGTATTGGAGCTTGATAGCCAAGTGGTATATCATGCGGTGTTGGTTCATTGGTGTACTTTTGTACAATTTCATCCACTAAAGCACGACATGTCCTTCCTGCGCATTGCCCCATACCAGCTCTCGTACGCAGTTTAAGCTCTCGCGAAGAACATCGATATGACTCTGCAGTATCAACTAATTGATCCAATGTTACTTCTTCACAACGACATATGATTATTTTACGGTCACTCATGACGATCCCCCTGATTTCTCTAAAAACAACATTAAGCGCATTCGTCACTTACCAATTAGGTTGGTGTATCCTGCGCTTAATATCATATTACGAAAGTTCAAAATTCTTGAACAAGCACTAATAGATTTGTTTTTAGAACGTGTGTTTAATTGCGCAAGTCTTAATTTCACTATAAAAACTCAAGGCAGCCTGTCCTTGCTCACGAGTATGTGAACTCGAGAGTTTCATACCGCCAAATGGCGCTTGATATTCTACCCCAGCTGTTTCCTGATTTACTCTTACCATTCCAGCATTTGCTTCATTTAAAAATCGATGTGCCTTAGATAAATCAGTTGTAAATAAAGAAGCACTTAGGCCATATATGGTTTGGTTGCATAGATCAATTGCTTCTTCAAAGTTTTCAGCCTGTAATGTCACTGCCACTGGTCCAAATATCTCCTCTTGCACTAACTGATGATTCGCCTGCACTCCAGATGCAATTAAAGGTTTAATGTAATATCCCTCTTCCGTAATGGAAGTATGACATTCTGCAATAATCTCTGCTTGACTACGAGCTATTTCAGCATACGAATTCACAATGTCAAATTGAGACTTTGAAGCAACTGGACCCAAATAAGCAGTTGGATCTAATGCATTGGTAATTTTGATGTGTGATACAGCTTTTTGTATCTGTTCGATAAAAGAAGGATAAATGTCTTTTTGCACAATAATTCTACTTGTTGCTGTACACTTTTGACCAGATGAACGAAAGGCACCACTGATCACCATTGGAATTGTTTTAGATAAATCAGCATCATTCAGAATAATTGCAGCATTTTTTCCGCCCATTTCTGTTTGATACTTAATATTTCTACTTGCACAAGTTGCTGCAATTTTTCTTCCTGTTTCAGTAGATCCAGTAAAACTTAGTCCATTCAATTCAATTTTTTCTAATAAAGTATCTCCTATTACTCTTCCTTTACCAATTACTAGATTTAATACACCTGCGGGCAATCCTGCTTCTTCAAAAATTTCTGCCATCTTAGTTGCAGTTAATGATGCAATTTCTGCAGGTTTCCAAATGACAGTATTACCACATATCAATGCGGGAGCAAACTTCCATATTGGAATCGCCACTGGAAAATTCCAAGGTGTGATGACACCAACAACTCCAAGCGGAACACGTTGTGAATACTGTAATACGTTGACATCACTGGACGGAATGATTGACCCATCGGCACGTACACCTTCACCAGCGTAATAACGTAATAAGTGAATTCCTCTGGTTACTTCACCTTTCATCTCAGTAATTGGTTTACCCATTTCAGAACTTGCTAGAGTAGCTAGCTCTTCACTATACTTCTCAAGAGATGCTGCCATTTTATACAAATATTCACTTCGAGCAGCTCCTGTAAGTTTTGACCATTGCTTAAAAGCTTGTTTGGAGGACTGCTCTGCTTGATATACTTGTGATTCGTCGGATAAGTGAATCACGCCTACTTCCTCTTGGAGATTTGAAGGATTTTTTACAACTGCAATCCTTTTGTTAGGCCTAATCCATTCTCCTCCTATCCAATTTTTACTTTCCATAGTTTTTATTCTCCTTTCTCTTAAACTTGTACTTCTTCTTTGCTTATCGCTAGTTCATAAGCTTCTTTAATTAGTTTCAATTCTGAGGCGGTTAAAGGTAAACGTGGTGGACGAGTAGGTCCAGCAGGTCTTCCTGCTAGTTCTAGGGTATATTTGATAGCTTGCACTAAATCAGGTCTAGCATCGTAATGGAATAAAGGCAACAGCTTACGGTATAATGGAAGTGCTTCTTCTGTTTTACCTTGTCTTCCTAATTCAAATACTTTTACACTCTCCTTAGGTAATGCGTTGGCAAATCCAGCAATCCATCCTGTTGTTCCCATTATTGGACCTTCGAAACCTAAATCATCTACACCAATTAAAATCTCTAAATCAGCACTTGCATAAATGTCTTGAACTCTACGAATATCCCCAGAGAACTCTTTTACAGCAACAACGTTTTCAATCTTAGATAATTTACCTAATAATTGCGGGGTTAAATCGGTCTTATAATCATGTGGATTATTATATGCAATAATGGGTAAACCCACATTTGAAATGGCTTCATAGTGTGCAATAATTTCGACTTCACTTGGATTATAATTAATCGGTGGAAGTGCCATGACCCCAGCTGCTCCAGCATCTTTTGCATGTTGAACCCAATAAACAACTTGTTCAGTTGAAGGCGCACCTGTACCTACAACAACTGGTACTCTGCCTGCTGCAGTCTCAATTACTGTTTCAACTACTTTCGCTCTTTCCTCCTTAGTCAGAGCCGCATACTCCCCGACAGACCCAGCTGGAATTAAGCCATGTACTCCTTCACGAATCAGCCAGTCACAATGATCTCTTAATCCCTGATAATCCACCTCATAATTTTGGGTAAATGGTGTAACAATGGCTACAAAAACACCTTCAAACTGTTTCATTTAAACCTCTCCTAACTATATATTGAGTTATAATTTTTTAACCTAGATTTTCAATATCCAAGTAAACAAAAGATCGTTAAATATGCTTCTACTAATCTTTTGTAACAATACTTAGATCTAGATCTAAGTTTGAACAAAACCAACCATTTCAAATGAATTGGATTGTAAAATGCTGATTTTGTTCAAACGATCAGATGTTTAATCTATCAAGCTTAGTAACCTGATCATAAAAATAATATTCTTGATTATCAATTACGCATATATTAATCATTAATCATGATCCGTGTATTTATCTACATTTCTACCCACATGATCTTCCATGGCTTTTCTTGCTTTTTCCTGATCGCGTTTTGTTATAGCATCCGTTATATTCTGTAAATCTATCGCTTGTTGCATTCTCCATTCTCTCGTATCTACTTTCTCAATACTCAAAGATGATTTCTGAAGTATGCCATGAGTAGCCATCATAATCGCAACACGAATTTTATTATGGGAAGCGTTTGCAACCTCTTCGTGAAACATAAGATCATATTCTACCAACTTAGACCAAGGAGTATCAAAAGTACTGGATTCATCTCTAAATAAATTTGTAATTTCCTGTAAACGATCCAGTTGCTCTTGTGTAGCTCTTTTGGCTGCTAAATATGCAGTTTGACTTTCAAAGTCTGTTCTGAATTCACCCAACTCTTCGGCAGTTGCTCCCCTAAAACGTATTAAAGCTTCAATAGATCTTCCTACTTGCTCCGGTTTAGGTTCTACAATGATAATTCCTCCTTTAACCCCTCTACGTACTTCTACCATTTTTTCAGCTTCTAATACACGGATTGCCTCACGTACAGTTGATCTGCTCACTTGAAACATTTCAGCCAAATCGCGTTCACTAGGTAAACGGTCACCACTTTTTAGCTGACCGCTATAAATTGCTTCTTGAATTTGCATTGCAATGTCTTCAAATCCTCTAACAGGTTGAACCTTATTAAAGATCCCTCCTAAATTTACTTTATCTTTCATAACGTACTCCTTATATATTGAAATATTTTAATAAAAGTCTAATGGTCTAACCATTTGTGATAATGATACAATACTCTTCATTTAGAGTCAAGAAAAAAATGAATATTTATTACATGAGATGTTATACAAAATATGATCAAAACGATAGTATTATACTCTTCACATTATATAATGTGAAAGTATTTTAAAAAAGGGACTGCAGACTCGTATAACAACATCTTTTATTTCATTAAAAGATATGTTACAAATAGACTTATGCCCATTAGAAGCAATTACATAAGGAGTGATAAATAAGCATGGTACAAATAAACAACCAAAGAACACAGTCTGATAACCAAACGATTTACATTATTGTATATTTGATGGGTTTTACTCATTTTCTTAATGACTTAGTACAAGCTATTGTACCTGCATTATATCCAATTTTAAGAGAGAGTTTGCATCTATCATACTTCCAAATAGGGATAGTAGGATTTATTTTAAGTATTACAACTGCGATCATACAACCGTTTATGGGTTGGTGGGGAGATGCACGATTTAGTCCATATTCACTACCATTAGGAATGTTATTTACATTGATCGGAGTTTTATTAATAGGTATCGTAGACAACTATTATTTACTACTTATTGGAATTATGTTCATAGGCATAGGATCGGCTGTATTCCATCCGGAAGGCTCAAGAGTTGTATATTATGCTGCAGGAAACAGAAGAGGTTTATCACAATCTATATTTCAGGTCGGTGGTAATTTTGGACAAGCATTTGCTCCTATTATGGCTGCATTAGTATTTGCTCCTTTAGGTAAATCAGGAACATTATGGTTTAGTATTGCAGTTATGATAGCCATACTTTTTCTACTGAAAGTATCAACTTGGTATAAAAAAACTTATAGTCATCAAGTTTTACAGAAAAAACAACTTGATCATCAAACATCCCATATCAGTAAAAAGAAAATAGGTTATGTTTTCTCCATTTTAGTTATATTTATTACAGCAAGAACATGGTATTATTCAGGGATCACAAGTTTCTATCAGTTTTATATTATGGAAAAATATCATCTTACTTTTAGTGATGCTCAAGTTTATGTTTTTCTCTTTTTATTTGGTGGTGTGTTAGGTACTTTTTTAGGAGGTACTTTATCGGATCGTTGGGGTAGAAAGAACATCATGTTATTATCTATGTTCGGTACAGTCCCCTTTTCATTAGCTCTACCATTCGTAAATCCCTTTTGGGCTATGTTACTTTGTTTCATGATCGGATTTATCATGCTTTCTAGTTTCACTGTTATGGTAATTTATGCTCAAGAATTAATCCCAAACAAAATTGGAACTGTCACTGGAATTATACTAGGGTTAGCTTTTGGTTTAGGTGCCATAGGATCAGGAGTTTTGGGATTAACTATTGAGAACGTTGGTTTAGATCAAGTCATGTATTGGTTAAGTTTTTTACCACTTGTAGGTATATTACTTTTATTTTTGCCAAAAGGAAATTAAACATCATCTATCGTTAAAAGCTGTATATTTTATAAATTCCCTTTCATAAAATTAGAAGAAGACCTAATAAGAAGAACCCTATTCATCTAAAGACAGGGTTCTTCGTTATTGATTATTTTAGTTTGAGTTTCTAAATAAATTATAATTTTATCTAAAAATCAGTATTTTCCCTACAGAGCGATCATCACTTTCTCCAGTAACACGAATTCTAAGGCCGTAATTAGGGATGTTACGCCCTGCGTCCGGTTGGCCAGAATTCAAATAGGATAGGCTATCATCGAATAATGGTGTTTGTTGAGTAAAGTTATCTGTAATATCAGCACCATACAAATAGTTATAATCAACATATAACTTTTCTGTTTTATTTAAACTAAACGCTGCATCATGTACTTGATAACGAGTTGAAGCAAGATATCTATCACTCCACATAATCGTATGCTGGTCTGCGTCGACAACTCCTAAAAAGCCGTCTCCTGGATGACTGCCTACAGCATTATTGTCTGCAGTATGATCTACGTACCATACAACAAGTCCAGGATCATATTGCATGATGCTTTTTCCAAACTTAATATGTGCTAACCCTTCGTCTACTCCTTCGTGATTTCTCCATTCAAGTAAATAATAGTGATCCCCATTAAATTTCCCTTCATTTAATTTAAAACCATCAAAGGAAAACGCTGATTCAGATTCAGCATCATCAAAAATGACAACCTCACCATCAACACTGATCACAATATCATCTATCCAAAATCCTAGTTCAATGGTGTTCGTATCTGTTAAGTAATTAAATTTCAATTCAATACTTTGCCCAACAAAATCAGACAAGTCAAAAATCCCATCAATCCATCCATTACTTTGTCCAGTAATTCCATGTCCCGGATTTCGATCTTCATAACCTTCTTCTGTAGTAATATTCCCAGGTATTGTAACCCAATCATCAGAATTTTCTTCTTTTACTTGAATAGAAGCGAAATCAAAATCTTGCTCGATTTCATACCAAGTTTTAAAAGTTAAGGAAGCTTCATTCGCATTAGATAAATCTACAGATGTGGTTAGAGAATGATTTAAATAATCACCTTTCCCACTATGATAAGCATAACTACCACTAAATGGCTCATTAATTTCAATCACTTTCTCAGGTAATTGAATTTTAACTGCATCATGATTTGTACCTTTAGAACTAGCTTGATCTATCAAAACTTCAATACCTTCACTATCAATTTCGTCTAAGTCAATTGTTGTTCCCGTTAACCAATTCCCACCTATAGTAGCTTGAATAAACTCTTTCGCGTAAGGACTAAATCCTGAAGGTTCTGTACCAGGTACCGTACCTGACCAACTTCCTCTAGCCATGATAGACCAATGAGAGATTGGTTCACCTAAACCTGAATTAGATGTATCGTACTCATCAGGTAATCCTAAATCATGACCATATTCATGTGCAAATACACCAGGTGCTCCACTCGCTGGTTGCATCGTGTAATCATATGCAGAAAATTCTGTTCCAGGTATATCATATACTTGTTCTAGATTCCAGCGATAAGACCATATTGCATCACTACCTAATCCACCTCCCCCATCATCTTCACCCACACTAGAGTGTACAATCATAAGATGATCTATAATTCCATCTGATTCGCGATAATTTCCATCTCCATCTAGATCATATCGATCTTCGATATCAAACTTCGATAAATCAACATCATCATCTTGTCCAACAGCATTTAGCGCCTCAAGGATAAGCTCCTTTCTATTTTTATCACGCACTCCATCAATGTTACCGCCATAGTAAGCTGCAGGATTTTGAGCTTTATACCAACCAGCTACTTCTCCTTCAATAGAATAACTTCCGCCAGATTGTTGTTCATAAAATTGCTTTACTGAGATAAATGTTTCTCCATTAGGTCCTATATAACCGTTTTCACCAAAGATTAGGTTCTCATAATGTTCTTTAGAATACTCATCATAATAATGATCTGTATCTTCGGGTTGAATAGAAGTTGCCGGATAATCAGGATATTCAATTAGTAATACTAATACATTATCAATTTGGGTTGAACCATCCCAGTTTTCAATTTCAATGGACTTTACTTCTTCAGCTAATCCTAATTTGTTACCCTTCCCTTTAACTAAAGGAGAGTTATTATATTGTTCTATTAAGTGTGCTTGTCTATGAACCTCATTTGAATACAGTTCCCCTTTTTGTTTAGTCAATGTATCCTCAAATTCTTGAATATATTGTTTTAATCGCAATTGACTTTCTTCTGCTGAAGCATTATCTGATATATAACCACTATCTTTCAACATTTCTATGACTCTATCTTCATTACTGGGCGATAAATGAGAGCTGTGAGAATATGAAGTTACATTAAAAGAGTCTGTGGAAAACTCAATAGGTTGACGTTCTATAGCTAATGCAGGACTTAAAATACTAATTCCTAATGCAAAAGCCATAGCAATAGTTAATATTTTTTTCATATTTAGATATATCCTCCCTTATATGTAAATATTAATTTCAATTTTTGTTTTTTCTATAACTATCACCTCTTTTATTTTCCATAATTTATAACTAGTTTCACCTCCTTTTTCTAAATATAGAAAGAGTAGTAAGCTTGATTATTAAACTATTTTTGTAATTAAGTAGCCTAAAAATGTTTACAAGTTTCCCTAGTATAAGCCAAACTAATTAGTCTTATGGTATGAAAATTTGTTAAATGTACCTATAAAAATTCAAAGTGATTTTAGAGGAAATAAAGTTGTCAGTAAGAAAGCTATATAAATCTCTATAATTGCATATTAGAGTTGTATATACCATTGGTATATTCTTTTAGTATGAATGAAAAAACAAAACAATAAATGACGTAATCAATAATGTAATTGCTGTGATGAGTGGGAGAAGTAAAGATTCTTTTCTTAAAGTTTGCTTTTTTAGTTTCAATTTTTGTTTTTCTTCAAGAACATCAGGAGCAACTTGATAATCCACCAAACTTTCATCCAATTGTTCCTTTGACGGTTTTTTTCTCCTAATCATGAAATGATATAAAGGTTGAAACCATCCACTGGAAACATAAAAAATTGCACTTATAGATAAAATAAAAATGCCAATCATAAATGAAACATTAATCAGTGTTAGATAAATGCTATTTTCAGAGAAATAGAAGCTATAGATGATACAAATAATCAATACTGATACAGGTGTGAAAATTCTTAATATTATTGGAAAGTTCAAAAATACACCTCCAAGTATTAATACAGATGACATGCTACAAAATGGCCATTCTCCACTTCTCTCAGGGCAGGAACGGTTTCTTGACATTCTTTTGTTGCGTGTGGGCACCTAGTTCTAAAATGGCAGCCACTCGGTGGATTCATAGGACTTGGTACATCTCCTTGTAATACAATGCGTTCTCTTGCCATTTCAACTTTTGGATCAGGAATTGGAATTGCTGACAACAGAGCTTGAGTGTATGGGTGAAGTGGTTTATTATATAACTCCACGCTTTCTGATACTTCAACAAGTTTTCCTAAATACATCACACCGATACGATCTGAAATATGTTTTACCATAGATAAGTCATGAGCTATAAATAAATAAGTTAGGTTTTCTTCTTCCTGTAAATCCTGAAATAAATTAACTACTTGAGCTTGAATAGACACATCTAGCGCTGAAATAGGTTCATCAGCGATAATAAATTTCGGTTTTACAGCTAGTGCTCTAGCAATTCCTATTCGTTGACGTTGTCCACCAGAAAATTCATGTGGATAACGATTTGCATGATTTTTCTTTAATCCAACTTTATTTAATAATTCAAGTACTCTTTCATACTTGCCGGCCTTATCTCCCTTGTACAATCCAAGTGCATCCATTCCTTCAGAAATAATTTCAGTAACTGTTAATCTTGGATTAAGCGAAGCATATGGATCTTGAAAAATCATTTGCATTTCACGATGTAAACTATATTTTTGTTTTTTATTCATTTTGAGAATATCTTTTCCATTAAAATGAATTTGACCTTTACTTGCATTATATAATTGTAGTATTGTACGCCCTGTAGTAGATTTCCCACATCCAGATTCTCCTACTAAACCAAATGTTTCACCTTCCAAAATTGAAAATGATACATCATTCACTGCTTTGAGCTTACGTCCTCCACCAACCTTAAACTCCTTGGATAGATTTTTAACATCCAATAATGTTTTTGATGATTCGCCCATTATATTGTTCCTCCTAAATGTACCGGTCTCTTTACTGTTGGGGCTGCAGGATCTTCTAACCAACAGTTTACTTTATGGGTTGAAGACAAAGTTGTTTCATCTGGATATTCCTCAATACAAGCCTTCATAGCGAATTCACATCGTTCTGCAAAGGGACAGCCTTTTGGAGGATGTATCAATTGTGGAGGTGTTCCAGGAATCGATGCCAACCTCCCATGTTCTTTGGAGTCAAGACGTGGTACAGATTCCAACAAACCCCAAGTATATGGATGTCGTGACTTATAAAAAATTTCATCTAATGTACCTTGTTCGATAATTTTACCTGCATACATGATGATTACACGTTGAGCTATATTTGCTACGACCCCTAAATCATGAGTAATTAACATAATTGAAGTTTCTAACTTTTTTTGTAAATCTTTCATCAATTCAACAATTTGAGCTTGAATTGTAACATCCAAAGCAGTAGTTGGTTCATCTGCTATTAACAATTTAGGATTACATGCCAATGCAATGGCAATCATCACTCTTTGCCTCATTCCCCCACTAAATTGATGGGGATAACTAAATATAAGTTTATCAGGATTGGGTAATCCAACTAATCCTAACATTTCTGTTGCTCTTCGTTTAGCTTCAGGTTTTGTTAATCCTTGGTGTTTTATTAACCCCTCTACTATTTGTCTTCCTATTTTCATCGTTGGATTTAATGATGTCATCGGATCTTGAAATATCATGGAGATTTCTGCACCACGAATTTTTTGCATATTATTTTCAGATTGAGTTGTGATATCTATACCTTCAAATAAAATGGAACCAGATTTATATCGTCCAGGGGGCATGGGGTTCAGGCCAATGATTGATTGTGATGTTACACTCTTACCTGAACCTGATTCTCCTACAAGAGCAACTACTTCCCCTTTTTTAAGTTCAAAATTGATTCCACGTATCGCTTCTACTTCTCCTTGAAATGTGTCAAATGAAAAGCTTAAATCTTTCACCTCTAACAGATTACTCATCGTCATTGAATCCTCCTTATGCTATACTTTGTAATCGCATTCTTATTTACGCAAACGAGGGTCAACTGCATCCCGTAACCCATCTCCAAAAATACTAAATGCTGTAACAATAAGAGTTAGAATTGTAGCTGGAATAAATAATAAATATGGTGAACCAGTTAATAGGAATTTTCGTCCATCATTAATTAAAGTTCCTAGGGAAGCATCTGGAACAGGTACACCTAATCCAATAAAACTTAATACAGCTTCAGCAAATATAGCATAGGGTATCGTGAAGGAAATATTTACCAATACTGGACCAACCATGTTGGGAATAAGATGAACTCGCATCATTTTAGCTGGTTTCGTACCTAGAGAACGAGCTGCTAATATAAACTCTCTGTTTTTCAAAC
The DNA here is from genome assembly GCF_009910845.1 of Chengkuizengella marina. GTDB lineage: Bacteria > Bacillota > Bacilli > Paenibacillales > KCTC-33759 > Chengkuizengella > Chengkuizengella marina. The sequence goes on from NZ_SIJB01000017.1 coordinate 91,098, forward strand.
TTAATACTTGTCCTCGTACGAGACGTGCCATGCCAGCCCATCCTGAAACTGCAATTGCAATAATAATGGCAGTGATTCCAGGTTCTAATATAATGACGAGAAGTATTGTAATGATGATATTAGGAATACCTACAATAATTTCTATAAACCTCATCATGATAAAGTCAGTACGACCACCAAAATAACCTGATATAACACCATAAACTATACCAAATACAACATCTAACAGAGCCGCTATAACACCTATTAGCAGTGAAACTTTAGCACCATCCCAGGTCCTAGTCCACATATCTCGACCTAAATCGTCTGTTCCAAACCAATAACTACCTTCCATTGTTGGTTTAAGTTTAATCACTTCATAATTTTGAGCAGTTGCATCATGTTCATTCATAAATGGACCAACAAACACAAAAAGTGTGATCGTAATTAAAACAAAAATGGATACCATCGCAGGTTTATGTTTCTTTAAACGGCGCCATACATCTTGGGAAAAGGATACACTTTTATAATCCTTCTCATTAGCAAAAAGTGTCTCTTTATTTAATGGAGTAAATTTTCCTTCTGGTGTGCTTGGATTTATACTCATAATTTATTCACTCCCTCCCGCAACACGAATTCTAGGATCAACAACAGAATATAAAATATCAACGATAAATAATGCCACGATATACATCACTGCATAAAATAATGTTAATCCCATACTAACAGTGTAATCCCTACTTAATACGGATTTAACCAATTCTGTTCCAAGACCTGGTATTGAATATATTTGTTCAATAACCAATGAGCCTGAAATTGTAAATAATATAACAACTGGTAGACTTGTAATAATTGGAATTAAAGAGTTTCTAAACGCATGTTTAAATATGATCACTGGTCTAGATAACCCTTTGGATTTAGCAGTCTTTATATAATCTTGGCCAAGTACTTCTAACATTTCAGACCGCATCATTCGTGCATAGTATGCAAACATACTTAATGCAAGAGCAATGGAAGGTAAAATGACATGTTTATAGGTTCCCCAAAGTGCAGAAGGCAGTAGTCCATTTCCAGCAATCAAATATTGTAGTGCAACAGCAACTACGAAACTAGGGATTGCAAAACCGATAACAGCAAACCCTACAGCTGCATAATCTATTGCAGTTCCTCTCCTTAACGCTGCTATCATGCCTAAAATAATTCCTAATGGAACACTAATGATAAGGGCATGAATACCAATAATTGCTGATGGGGCAAACTTCTCAGCTATAATAGTAGTTACATCTCTATTTTTGATTCGATAAGAAACACCAAAATCTCCTTGTACTACATTAGTAAGATATAATACATATTGTTCTGGAATTGATTTATCAAGTCCGTATTGAGCCATCATATTCTCAAGAACAGCTTCTGGAATTCTTTCATCATCAAAAGGCGTTCCGGGTAACAATTTCATAAAGAAAAAAGAAATTGTTATGATCACCCATAACGTGATAATCATAAAAGCGAAACGCCTAAGTAAATATTTCCCCAAATTTCTCATCTCCAATCTATAATGTCACAGGGATGTTCAGTTCTTTTTCAACAAAAACTCTTATCGGCGTCTCTCGATGTAGCTAATACTTCAATAGCAGCCGACTAATTACTCACCACGTCCAAGTGGTGAATGTCGGCACCAGTTCATCCAGGAACTGAGTAGTTTTTTGTTGAAACATTGAATTTGTAAAATTTATAAATTATTATGTTATAAAGTTAGAAATCAAGGAATATGTATTGTTACATATTCCTTGATTCATTTAATATAAACAAATTTAATCAGCGAACTTTATTTACCAGATATATATGCCCACTTATAAGTTCTACTAGGACCGGTAGAATGAACTGCTACATCTTTTACGTAAGATTTTTGTAGAGAATAAAATCCATCATGTGACATCGGAATAAATGAAAAATTGGATAAAACTAATGATTCCATTTCAGCATATAATTTATATTTTTCTTCTTTATCAGTAGTATTTTGTGTTTGCTCTAGTAAAGCATCATATTCATCCATTGCAAAACCATTTTTAGGGAATCCTGATGTGCTTGAGAATAGATCTAAATAAGTACTTGGCTCATCATAATCTGCAAACCATCCCGCATATATGATATGATAGTCTCTTGAATTAAATAAGGATTTTCTAATTTTTGAATCAGTAACTGTGATTTCTAAATTAACACCTAACTTCCGATATTGTTCTTGTAAATATTGAGCTTCTTTACTTTGTCTTTCATAAATACTCAATCCTAATGTTGGTAAATCTTGACCTACCTCTGCTTTTGCTTCTTCAAGAAGTTGTTGTGCTCTTTCAAAGTCATATGCAAGAAAATCAGTATGTTCTGGATTAGCTGAACGATAATCTTGATCAGGTGTTGCTCCAGCTAATCCAGGTGGAATGAGTCCAGTACCTGGTACATGTAAACCTCCAAATGCTACATTAACTAACTCTTCACGGTTTACCCCAATCGCCATAGCTTCGCGGAATTTCTCGTTTCTTAAAAATTCTCCTTCTACACCATCGGCTTCCATATTTAATACGAACCACCAAGTTTGGATTCTAGCATATTGTGTAGCTTCTTCAGAATCTTTATATTGATCAACATAATCGTTTGGAACTCGAATCGCATCAACGCCATTGCTGCTGTATAATTGAACTTGTGTATTTTCATCTGCTACATCTGAGAATACAATTTTGTCAAGTTTTACTGCATCTTTATCCCAATACTTATCATTCTTAACTAATACTATTTTTTCATCATGGGACCATTCTGAAATAGCAAACGGGCCTGAATATAACATTGTATCTGCTTCAGTGGCATATCCATCTAATCCACCAACTTGTTCATAAAACGCTTGATTCACTGGGAAGAAAGTAGGAAAAGCAGTTAATTCTAAGAATGCTGGATGTTGTCTAGTTAAAGTTACTTGTAAAGTTGTATCATCTAATGCTTTTATACCTACTGCATCCTTAGCAGCCTGGATATTTGTTTCAGCTTCTGATTCATCTTCTGGTACTTCCATGTAAGCTAATTCTGCGGCATTTTCAAGTGCAATAAGTTCAAATAACCAAGAATATGGAGAAGCATTTCTAGGATCCATTGCCTCTTTCCAAGCAAATTCAAAGTCATGAGCTGTAATTGGATCACCATTAGACCAGATTACATCTTCCTTAATTTTGAAAGTATAAGTGAATCCATCTACTTCATAACTTTCAGCTAATCCGTATTCAAGAGTAGCCCCGTCCAATCCTTTTCTCATTAGACCTTCTTGAATATTATTCGTAATTAATTGATCTTGAGAATAATTTGCTTGACCAGGATTTAACGCTGTAGGTTCACCAGCTGTTAAATTTAAAACTTGCTCATCCCCACTAACTTCATCACTATTATTGTCATTTCCAGTGTTTGAAGTATTGGATGGTTGAGAAGTAGTTGATTCTTCTCCACTACAAGCTGCAAGACCCACCATTACAGCTATAAACATTGCTAAAATCATCATCATTCTCTTGTTACGACTCTTCATCATTGTATCCTCCTTTTTATTTACATCATTCAACTTTGTCACACTATACCCTTACCTAGCCCTTTACATCATTTTGTAGAGTTTTTCATATTTAAAATTCATTAAAAATTTTCTTGTGGAAGCGCTTACTAATTAATTTCGATTATTTTTCTCACAATTATCTCTTACAGAATCTGATTGAATAATAAAAATTTCAACTAAAATATTGAATTTTAAAAATTAAGTATGTACAAGGGTATGTAAAAAATAGATGTGTAAAAAAGTGAATAAATCTCCTCTCTGCATTTGCAGCGGTTTAGGACAAGGGAAACTTTGTCCGGTAATTCTCCCCTTCATAAATGTCCAATGGTAAAACCTTTAAATATCTAATGGTCTAACCATTTGATATAAGTAATCATATAATATTCTGAAAATTGAGTCAAGATGAAAATGTTATCAATTTGACTATTTTATTAAATCTTTTGCTCAAATAAAAAAAGGAGCATGTAAGCTCCCTTTTTTCAATCTTTATTCCTTTAATATCAATCTTTCAATTTACGTTGAACCTTATTCACCTTTTCCTCCATATGTAAAGGTTTGTCTCTTCGATCGTCTATACGGATATTTGTTGCAACTCTTTGTGCACCTTTTGAAAATGGAATTTCATGAATGACCTTTATGACTTCAAATAAATCATCTAAATCTCCTTCAATGAGTGTACTCATCGGTGTGAGTTGAATTTTTATTTTATCTGCAAACAGTTCGAGCTTTTTATGGATTTCTACTACATATTCACTAACACTAGGATTTTTTGTTCCAATCGGTATGATAGTAATATCAGCGATTGCCATTTTAAAGGCTCCTTTCCTAATTACAAACTAATTTATTAATGACTAGCTTTTCTTTCAATTCAATTGTTAATTAATAAACAGTAATTTAATTATAATTGTTAATAACAAAAAAATCACCTTCTGTAGCATTATGATAGAAAGTGATTGAAAAAATATAAAAAATATTTTATTTTTATTAAATCCACATTAAAAATAATCAAGAAGTACTTAAACATTGATACCTTCGACATAATTTCTAAATAAAAAATGATATCCGTTCATTTTTATTTCTCCCCTATCCAAGAAGATAAACCTATTTATTTGTTTAATAGTCGAAGGTATCTCCAGACATAATATTAGTTTGTTATAAAAAACTAACAATTATAATTGTATTTTACACGAATTAAATAAAATTAACAATACTAATTTTCATAAATATTCATTTAAATATCTTATAGATTTTTTAAATAAACTTGCTTTATTGGCAACTTTTAGAGTAATGTCAGACGAAAAAAATACAATACTACTATTTGAAAAATAGATAGTATTGCTTCAATTAATGTTAAAATCCTACTTTATTAAGGTCGTATTAGGATTTTATTCCCCTTGCTAATATTGGAACCATTGCTTCAATGAGTTCATCTTGAGGTGGTACTGGGAAATCAAAAAATCTTTGTCTTGTTAAAAAAGAACCTAATGTAGAAGATAAAAAAGAGAAAGTTAAAATTTCTGAATTTACATCTTCTCTTATTTTTCCTTTTTCCTTCAATTTATCAAAATAATTTTCGAATAAATACCTCATCTCCAACAGACTTTTATCGGAGATAATAGATTTTATATCCTTCTCCTTAAAAATAATCATCATTATTTGAGCGTTATCGAGCAATTGATTATAAAATAACTTAGAAATTTCTTTCAAATCTTCTTCCAAAACAAATGTTGCTTCTTTTTCAATATAACTTCTTAAAATTGGTAAAGAAGATTTAAATGTTCCCATGATCTCTTCATAAATCTTTTCTTTTGTTTCAAAAATTCTAAACACAGTCATTTCTGTTACACCTGCTTCAAGTGCTATTTTTTTTAAAGTAGCACCTTTGTAACCATTTTCAGAAAACAACTTAAGACTAGCCTTTAATATTTTCTCTTTTGTAGTTAATTGTTTATTATCTTTTAAACTCATCATCTATCTTCCTTTCATACGTACAGTCTCAAAAGTTATTTCTATGTCATCATTCGGACTTATTTAAATTAATATTATCATAAATGTTAGAATCTCACCACATTTTAGAAAAAATCATGTAACTTCATGTTATTTATTCAGACATTAACTTAACATCCAATTCTAACTTTACAGTATTTAAGTTAAATATCAGCATAAAAAAGAACCTTCCTTACCAGCATAGTAATAAAAGGTCTCTTTTAAAAAATTATTGAGTTATAGAATATCTTAAATAATCAAAATTTGATGTAGGGATAATCTGAACTACTTCTCCATATAGATTCTTATAAACTTCAAATTCCTGATAAGTTTCAATTAATACATTTCCTTCTACTTTTGAATCAACCAATTGCTTTTCTAGTATCACAAAATACTTATGATCTTTCGACTCTTTAAATTCGTTTCTATTTAATTGGGAATTAACAGGAACTTCATCCGCCCATTCTACGATAAAAGCTGCTTCACTGCCGTCTATAATTTGTGATGTTTGATGATGATTTCGCGGGATGATAAGAAGTAATACAAGAACTACATTAATAATTACGATAAACATCGATAAATAAATCAGCCGGTGCGATTTTGTAAACAAATCGCTTCCCCTCCTTCATACACCTTTAGTATACTAATATCATATGCATGTCTAAAAGAGAAAAAACCTCCAAAAAAATAGATTATTGTCCTCTATTTTCTGGAGGTTTGAGAAATATATTATTGTCTTATTTTAATGCATTTAATTTTTCGGCTGCTTCATCTAGCGTTGCTTTAACATCTTCCCCATTCACAACAATTTTTTGAAATACTTCTAAATAGATTGGCTCTGCATCTTCCCAATATGGTTCATTTCCTCTAGGTTCTGCATAATTTAACGCTTGTTGTATAGCTTTAAAATATGGTTCCTGATACCCTTGAACTAAACCATAAGCATCAGATCTAACTGAAGGCCAAGCTAATTCACTCACAAGCAATTCCTGTACGTCTTTAGACATTAAAAATTCTGCAAACTGAATCGCTTCATCAACTTTTGTAGATCCCTTAGGAATACCAATCACTTCTCCACCTAATACATGTGACTCTTTTACAGGTCCACTCCATCCACTAAAAGCTTTTATTTCATCTTTTCCTTGTTTATGAAATTCTGGAATATAAAATGGCCAGTTTGTACCAAGATATACGCTATCTTTCAATAAATATTCGTTCATAGTGTCCCATGCGGCTGTAGAGCTCTGTTCATTTAAATATGGATATAATTCCTGCAAAAATTCAAAAGCTTGAATACTTCCTTCATCATTTAATGTGTAAGGATCTCCACCTGCTTGTTTAATAAAATCAAACATATGCAAAATGTTATCCGCTTGTAAATTTGCTTTGATTGCTACTCGTCCTTGACCCGTCGCATCATTGGTTGCTTTTGCAACATTTAGCAGTTCTTCCCAAGTAGTTGGCACCTCTAAACCTAACTCACTAAATTTACTCTCATTATAGAAAGCAATTTCTACATTTGGACGATAAGGTAAAAACAATCTTTTTCCGTCGAATTCAGTTGCTTCTAACATCCCAGGAATCACAGCCTCAGGAATTTGTTCATTATATTGTGATAAATCTTCAACTAAATCTCTAGTCACTAGCCCTGATAAATTATTGATATCTTGAGCAAACATATCTATATTAATTTGCCCTGTATCTACTTGTGCTGTAAGACTGTTAATTAAATCTTCAGCTTTCAATTCAACTGCCTTAATCTTTATACCTGTTTCAGATTCAAATGCAGGTATTATTTCATTATTAAATAAATCCCATTCTGTTTCCGCCATACCGAATGCAACATTTAATGTTGTTGAATCACTGGATGGTTCATTTTCAGTTGCTGGCTGTTCGGTATTTTCATTATCAGTTGGTTGTTCTTGGACCTCATCATCTGCAGTAGAACATCCGACTATTGCTACACCAAATATAAAGATAACTGCTAAAATTGATAAAAGTAATTTATTAATCTTCATTTTGATATCCCCCTGTTATTATTAATAATCTTAAAGTAAGATTTACTTTACAGCACCCGATAACATCCCAGATTTTAAATACCTTTGTAAATAGAACGTTATAATAATAATCGGAATTGTAAGAATCGTAGAATATGCTGCCGCTGTAAAATAACTACCTGTTGTAATAATTTCGAACGTTTTAATAGGTAACGTCCCTTCAACTGTAGTTAAATATCTTGCATATAAAAACTCATTCCATGAATTCAACCATACAAACATTGCACCTACAGCAATCCCTGGTGCTGCAATTGGAAAAATAATTTTACGAAGTGTTGTAATTCTTCCTGCACCATCTATCATTGCTGATTTTTCTACATCTCTAGGTATAACCTGAAAAGTACCTACTAGAATCCAAGCTAAAAACGGTAAATTAGGTATTAAATGTGCGAGTATCAACCCAAAAGTTGAATCCGTTAATTGCCATGATACGAATCGAGTTGCTATAGGTAATGCTATACCAACATCAGGAAACATTCTTGTAAATAGTAATCCTAAAATAATCATGTAGCCTATACTTTTTGGCATTCTGGAAATTACGTATGATGCTGGCGCAGCAATGATAATGGCAATGATTGTTGTCAGAGTTGCTACGCTGAAGCTTTTCCATATTGGCAAATATAACTTTTGCACCGTTTCTTCTCCAAAAAAGATTTTTTTGGTAGTACTTACATCCCTGACTTTCTGTAACTCTGATCGGTTGAGTTTATACATTTCCCCATCTAAAAAGGTTAGCTTTCTAGTTACTCCATTTATTGTATATTGTTCATCTGGAGTGATTATAATTTGCTCTTCTTTTTCACTTTCAACCGTCAGTTCATCTATATTAATTTTATATACAATTTGTCCTGATTCTGTTTTTTTATCCGTAAGAATAATATTTTTCCAATGCTCAAGTGTAAAATCATGAACTAAAAAAGTTGGATGATCTGTATTCACCTCACTAGGTTCACTAATAGATACTTTTACTAAAATATATACTGGAAAAATCATCATAAAAGCTATGACTAAAAGTAAAGGAAACGAAATGAATTTGAAAATGTGATCTGAAGTTAATTTATTCATCTATTTTCCCTCGCTTCCTTCCTTTCTACTATAAAGAAATAAAGTAAAATAAATATGATGATAATGAATAATAAAATAACTGCAGCTGCTCCTGACAATCCATATTGATTTCTTTGAAAGGCTTCATACGCAAAGGTTGATAACACAGGTACATTTTTACCTGTCATCACAAGCGGCAATTCAAATATTCTAAAAGAATCAATAGCTCTTAAAATAATTGCCATCGTAATGGATGGTTTTAGTAACGGTAAAGTGATATGCCAAAATTTTTTCCAACCATTTGCTCCATCTATAGAAGACGCTTCATAAACATCTTCACCTATACTTTCTAATCCAGCTAGTAAAAGAAGAATGGTTAGAGGCAAAACCTTCCACATGTCTGCAAAAATGATTACAGCCAATGATTCAAATCCTCCACCTAGCCAATATGGTTGGGTACTTACTAAACCTAATCGATATAACAATTCATTGAAGTAACCTGTCTGACCAAACACAAAAAGCAGTGTTACACCTGATACAAGAGTAGGAACCCCCATCGGAATCAACATAATGGTTCTAAAAAAACCTCTGCCAAAAAATTTCTTTTTTAAAATTAAAGCAATCACTAAAGCGATTACAATCTGCACAGTAATGCCAACTAAAGTAATGAAAATAGTGTTAAACAAAGCACTGTTAAAATCAATATGAGAGAAAAGTGATTGATAATTAATCAATGAAATTTGATTGCTCTTATCATCAAGAAAACTAATTTGTATCGTTTGAAAGACAGGTATAAATGTAAAATAAAACAAATAAGCGAACAACGGAAGTACCATCATCATTTCTAACCAGTACTTCTTTACAAATCTCACTTTAGTTCTCTCCTCCTTCTAGTGATCCCTCATTTACCTTAAACCCTCCCTCTATTTATTTCTTTTTCCTATGGAACTTATTCAGTTTTAAATTTTTTACTACTGTTTCTATATTTCAATTCTGAAAAGCTTTTCAAGATTACGATTTAATTTTAACTGATTACAAATCACTCGTCAATAAAAAATGTTGGTAATCAGTAAAAATTAATAAATAAGTAAATTGAGTCTTATATTTAAGTCTAATTTTTATTAAATACAGTGTGTCTGATTTTCAACTCATGTTTCAAATATATACTTTCTGGCGGTTGTTTTTCTTCAATAAATTGAAATAATAAAGATGCTGCACTTTTCCCAATCTCATAGATAGGCTGGGAAACAGTTGTTAATGGTGGTGAGACCATACGTGAAAAACCAATATTATCAAATCCTACAATTGAGATGTGTTTTGGAATTTGTATGTGTCTTTCTTGTAGAAATGACATCGCACCCAGTGCCATTAAATCAGATGCAGCAAACACTGCTGTGATTTCAGGTTTTTGAGCATAAAGCTTACTCATCGCTTCGTAACCACTATCAAAATCTAAATTACCAAAGGAAACGGATTGATCAGAAAAAGGAATATTTTCTTCTTTCAATGCTTTAAAAAACCCATCATGTCTTGGCTTTCCAGCAATGGGGTCACTTAAAGAACCACTAATCATCCCTATAGAATGATGGCCATTTTTTATTAAAAATTTAGTTGCATCATAACTAGCTTGAAAATCATCTATTTTCACATATGGTAAACTACGGTCTTCACTTTTTGTTGCTGCAAGAACAGCCGGTTTGTTTAATTCCTGAAATGATTCATAAACATAGTCACTAATCACGGCACTAGTAAAAATAACCCCATCAATTTTTTTCTTTTTAAAGTACAGCATATATTCTCGGAAACGTTCATCATCCTGCTCTGTGTTGCAAATGATGACATTGTTTTTTTTCATTCTTGCTACATCTTCGATGCCTCGAAGCAGTGAAGAATAAAATGGATTGGATATATCGGGAATAATAGCTGCAATAGTCATTGTTCTGTTGTCCCTTAACCCTGCTGCAAAAGGGTTAGGTTCATAATTTAATTCTTTTATGGCTTCTAATACTCTTTTACGTTTTTCAAGTCTTACTGAAGATGGATTATTAACTACTCTTGAAACAGTAGAAATAGATACATCTGCTTTTCTGGCGACATCATGTATTGTAGCTGTCAATGATTTACCTCCTTGAAAAAACTTTCAAATTATCCGCATAATTGGCGTGAAAAATTGGAAGTTTAAATATATTAGCTATTTAGAGCATTGGAAATTGGGTGGAGAATTATGCTGCTCTCTTTTCATTTTAAAATATTCTTTACAAGTATACGAAAAAAGTGTAATAATTAAAATGTTTCTATTTCATTTTATCAAAACCTGAAAAGCTTTTCAATTAATTAAATTCCACTATATTACATTTGGAGGCAGGACATGAAAAAAACTTGGTGGAAAGAGGCTGTTGTATATCAAGTTTACTGGAGAAGTTTTTATGACTCCGATGGTGACGGATATGGTGATTTACACGGTCTCATAAAAAAATTAGACTACATTAAAAACCTTGGAGTAGACATCATATGGTTAAATCCAATATATGAATCACCTGATGTTGACAATGGTTATGATATAAGTAATTATTTTAGCATCACACCACGAGCAGGATCTATGGAAATATGGGATTTGCTTTTAACTGAAGTTCACAACAGAGGAATGAAATTAATTATGGATTTAGTTGTAAATCATACCTCTTCTGCTCACCCATGGTTTATTGAATCTCGATCTTCTTTAACGAATGAAAAACGAGATTGGTACATTTGGCAAGATCCAAAGAATGGTCAAGAGCCAAACAATTGGCGTTCTTATTTTACACCTTCAGTATGGGAGTTTGATGAATTGACCAATCAATATTATATGCATTCCTTTGCCGTCCAACAACCTGATTTAAATTGGAAAAATCCAAAGGTTCGTGAGGCTATCTATGACATGATGAGATTTTGGCTGGATAAAGGGATAGATGGGTTTAGAATGGATGTCATTAACTTACTTGCTAAACCAAAAGATTTTTCCAATGTTGAAAATCCAGACAACATTCAATATCTTGGAAACAACCCAGGTATTCATAAATATTTACGTGAAATGAATGATAAAGTATTAAAACATTATGATATTATGACTGTTGGTGAAGTTCCTTTTGTTACTCCCGAAATGGGGAAACAATATGTTGCTGAAGAAAATAAAGAATTAAATACTTTATTTCACTTTCAAGTAGCAGATGATATGCCTACTTGGGATACTATAAAATACAAATCCATTCAAAAAGACTGGTATGAGGCACTAAAAGATTCGGGATGGAATTCGCAATTTTTAAATAATCATGACCATACAAGACAAGTTACAAGATATGGTAATGATGAGAAATATAGAGTAGAATCAGCAAAGTTACTAGCTACAATGCTTCATACCTTGCCTGGAACACCTTATATTTTTCAAGGTGAGGAAATAGGCATGACAGGAGTCAACTATGAATTTATAGAGGAATACAAAGATATTGCAATGATCAATAAATACAAAGAAGAAGTGAACAAAGGAAGGGGTCCTAAAGAGGTGATCCAGTCTTTAAAACTTCTAAGTAGAGATAATTCACGTACACCTGTTCAATGGGATGACACAAAAAATGCCGGTTTTACGGAGGGAACCCCATGGATTAATATCAATCCTAATTATAAAACCATTAATGTAAAATCAGCTTTAAAGGATCCTAATTCCATTTTCTATTATTATCAAAAGCTCATTTCTCTCAGAAAAAAGCATGAAATTATGGTTTATGGGGAATATGAGGATTTGTTACCAGAGGACAAGCATCTATACGTGTATACAAGAAAGAAGGAAAACAATGTATGGATGGTCATTCTAAATCATTCTGATCTTCATCATGTGTTCAAATTTTCTACTCCTTATCAGAATAAAAAGAAAAATCTAATCATTAACAATTACCAAGATGCAGAAGTTGTTTTAGAGAATGACGAAATTGATTTAAGACCATATGAGGCTTTGGTCTATCAAATATTTTGATCATATTAAGAGTTGTTTCGACATAATATACTATGAACTGATAAAAAATATAAAAGCTGTTGTCGATTCATTATAATATTTATCTTTCTGTGCGCTCACCCGGGAAATACTCACCAAATCATTTCCCTTGACTGTTTGTAGCCATTAATTTTAATAATTTTAAAATGAAAAAACAGCTGACGAAAAATCGTCAGCTGTTATACTTTTTGAAACTATTATTTCAACTTATTCAACTATAAAATGATAAGTATCCGTAGTGATTTGTGTATTACTTTCATCTGTATAAGTAAATGAATAATCAATAGAAGTACCCGTTACAATTCTTTCATATCTATCTGTAGTTGAATTATATTCCAAGAAATAATTCTCTTCATATCCCGGTTGTGGGTACACAACATGATGTACTAATACAAACCCTGGCGAAAATTGATTAGGTTTAAACCAAATCGTTAGTTGATTCCCCATTACTTCTACGCCCTGTATAAACTCACCTTCTGAAGGTGGAGTAATACTGTAGTTTGCTGTAACAGATATATTCATATTCGGTATTGAAATTACAGTACTTTCCATCATTGCATCATCAAGGTAAGATATGTCCCCAGTCCAACCTGTAAATGTAATGATACTCCCTGGCTCAGCTTGTGGAGGAGTGCCCGTAATCTTAACCAATTCACCTTCCTGGTAATTACCACTACCAGTTCCATTTTGAACCATTAGTTGATAAACAGGTGCCTGTTCAATACTATAATTTGCAGTAACGGATATATTCATATTTGGCATAGTCACTGCAGTGTTTTCCAATGTTGGATTTTCAAGATATGATACATCTCCTGTCCAACCTTCAAAAGTTGCAATTTCATTGGGTTCCACTGTTGGAGGAGTTCCCAACACTATAACCCTATCTCCTTCTTTATAACTTCCACTTCCAGACCCATTTTCAACCATTAAATCATATAACTCTACTTGTTCTACTAAATAATTTGCAGTGACTGTTATATTCATATTTGGCATAGTCACCGTAGTGCTTTCCAATGTTGGATCATCAAGATAAGAAACATCTCCTGTCCAACCTTCAAAAGTTGCAATCTCATTCGGTTGTACAAGTGGAGGAGTTCCTGTAATTAGAACTAATTCCCCTTCTCTGTAATTACCTTCTCCTGTTCCATTCAAAACATCTAACTCATATTTAGGAACAGGATCGACATCACTGTTGCTAAATACTTTTATTTCTTTAATGCTGTAAACTTTTCCACCATTCACATTTCCAACGGTAAATTCAAAGATATCACTATCAGCTTGTGCACCAGTAGGTAAAGTGTACTTGTAATTAAATGATACGATATCCCCATCGATTACATTATTCAATTCGTATGGTTGATTAGGTGTACAAGGATAACTTCCAAGTTCACTTCCATTCACAGAAGGTTGAATGTAACAAAAACCAATACCTATATCATTCACAAGCGGCACAAAAGTGATAGTAGGAACTGTAGTAGTGCTGCTAGTCACTTCAGCAATGAAATTACGAGAAGAATCTTCAAATCCTTTTGTTCCTCCGTTACCTTCAGTTGCATACAACCTTACATAACTTCCATTTATATGATTTTCAGGATGGAGTACATCCTCTCCTCCATCCCCATCGTTAATTGAACCCAACACTTCAAAGTTTGTAAAACTTTCATCATCAGATATCTGCACTTCATAAGTGGTTGCATAATAGTTATCTCCCCATGTTACATTCACTTGAGATACATCGCTCATACCTCCAAAGTCCATAACTATCCATTGTGGTGCATCACTGTCTTCACTAACCCATACGCTGTTTTCATTTCCATCATTTATGTTACCAGGGATACCTTCACTAGTTGAGGAAGCTGTCACAGTTGCATTTTGACCAATTTCAGCGTCTATGGAAATTAGCACATTACTGCTAGAGGATTTACCTATATCCGATGTAACGGTTAGTGTAATATTATGATTTCCAGTAGATAAATCTACATTAGGTGATACTCCTATAGCAATCTGTGTTCCATCTTCTGTCCATCTATACTCGGCTATAGTACCAACAGGAGCAAAACTTCTCGAACCATCAAGAACTACTGTTTCAGATCCATTTCCATCTAAATCTACTAAAGATTGATCTGATCCTGCAATTGCAATAGGTTCTCCAGCTGTTACCCAAACAAGCACTTCATCACTAGCTGTTGTGCCATCACTTCCAGTTACTGTTAAAGTAATTAGATGTTCTCCATTATCTAATACAACTGTCGGACTTACACCCGTTGCAATCTGCATTCCGTTTTCTAACCATTCGTAACTCGTTATCGTACCGTTAGAATTAAAACTACCAGATCCATCTAACATAACAGACTCGCTGCCATCTTCATTATCATCCAATACTACAATATTCTCTCCAGCATCAGCAAGCAATTGATCTGGATCTTTTTCTGCTATAAGTTCACCTGGAGGTACAGTAACAACAGATCCATCTGAAAATTGTACGACTAAATCTGTATTCGTAGGATTATATGCAACATATGTCCGTTCACCATTTTTATTAAATACAGCGTAGGAAGGTGTATTAGCTGTAATACTTGAATCATAAGCACCTAGTGCAACCATATTGTGAATCCAGCTATAATAATGCGGCTCTGTTTCACTTGGTGGACTAGGTTCACTAGCTCCATGAGGACTCGTATTATACATCGTTAATGCCCTCTCAGGATCAGCTAATGCAAGATATTCCCAAAATAGTTCGTTCCAACGGTTGACCTGTCCATATTTATTTAAAAACCAGTCTGTAAAATTAGTAATGTATTCTGTATCCCGGGCTAAATAAAGAGAACCTGCTGTCATTGGTAGAAGATTAATACCAACTGGGTATTCTTGATAACCTGTTTGTTCACTTCCAAACCATGTTGCAAAACCTGCTTTGTCTCCCCAAATCCATCCAACCATTGGATAATTGAACTGGGCTGGTTCCCAAATTGCATCTATTTGATCTCCAAAATCTGGACCATTTGGAAAAACGATATCATTTATATCAAACCAATAGTTTAATACAGCCTCTCCTTCAGTTGTGTATAAGTAGATTCCTAGATCTCTAATAGTATCATTCCCCATGACCATACCCCATTGAGCAACTCCTGAAGCAAAGTTCATCGCTTCTGAACTAGATTCTTGGTTCGCACCATCTCTAAAATCAGCAGCTCCAGTAGCCCAAGAATGACCTTGATACGGATTCATAAAACGCAAAAATGGAAACTGTGTATCGGTTCTATCCCAATTATCAACTTCCCTAATTAAAAGATTTATTCTGTCTTCCCAATCCAACGCCCACTGTTTATCATAGGAAGCTACTATAGCAGCAGCTTTAATCATGTAACCATATTCAAAATGGTGATCATTTAAGTGAGAATCACTAAACATACCACTTTCAGGTGGTACACCGATTAAACTACCATAATCAGCATTGTAATAGAAGAAAGCATCTCCATTTTCCCCAGAGTATGAAAGCCAATCTTCCAATGCATTTTTTACCCATTGTATAATGGTATCTCTCTCTTCGATTAGCCCTGCATCGTTAGCTACATCTATCATATGAGCTGTTCTTCCGATCGTAACAGAAGTACCGTATATCGTGTTTCTTTGAAAAATGTTAGCTCCTTCACCAGCAGCGACTTGATCCAGAACATGTTGTCTTAATTCCTCAATGCTGTAACCACTTAAAGATTCATCTGCTACATGTGGGAAAGAAGGCAGAATTCCGTAATAAGTCATTTCCGTAATAAAACGATTACCTTGTGTTTCAATCACCTTCATCGGTCCTCTAGCAGAATTATATGTAATATTCTCAATATCGTGATTATAATTCAGCCATTGATGAGGATATAAAGCATAAACTAGATTATTGCTGCCTGGTTCTTTTTGATCAAATGTGGATGTAAATGTAGTTGTAACCAAAGCAGCTTCCTCATTATACTCCCAGCTTACTTTTGTATCCGTAATAAAGTTATAAGCAAATGCTTTATAGTAATTGAGAAGGTCTATTTTAGCAGCCACATCTTCTTCTCTAGGTAAACTTACTACTGATGCATAATCAAGTCCATTTAAATCTGAAGTAGCTGTAATGAAACCAAATTGATCAGTAAAAACCTCCCATGTTGATCCTGTTGGTGCATAAATAACAAAATCATCTGTTCCTAAATGTCCTAAACTAGGATCTTCTTCAATATTGATCTCGACACTCACTCCTAAAACGTTGTCTTGATTGTACCAAATATGTCCAATATCTTTAGTTTGAATACGGATTCCATCGTTTGATTCAAAATATACAAAAGGACTTCCATTATATGCATAAGCATTAAAGTCTCCATTATTCCATGCCATTTTTAATCCCCAATCGGAGTAACCATCCATATGAGCTACCCCTGCATCACTGCTAAGTGGATTAACTTCCAAGGCTGGGGCAAGTTCATAAGGTATTCTATAATGGGGATTTCCTTGACCGGCATTGTATACATATTGAATATTTAAAGCAGTTAGAATGGGACCTCCTCCAGTTTTTTCAATACGCACAGCTAATGGATCGGCTATTAAACCAATCATATTTGGGTACTCAGGATCTGCCCAATCACTTGGATCAAAATATAAATTTGTAAACCATTGATGTGATGTTAATGGCGTACTCACATTATCAGTAATGCGAACTGGTGGAACTGGTAGATTTGCATTAGCACTATCAGTAGTTGAATATGCAGGATACTGTAATAATGGAGAGGGAACATGGTTATCTGCTGAAACATTATTCAGTGACATCTGTGATAGTAATAAAATGAAAATAATCAAAATGATCATCATTTTATGAGCAAATCTTAATTTTAGATTTACCAACATCATACACTCCCTTTTATAAAAATTTTATAAATCTAGCAGATGAAGTTAACCCCCTTTCATGATAAGAGCATGACAAATCACTTTTTTTGCATCACCTCCATAAAGCATCATTTCATCTAAACATGTAATTTTTGTATATCAAAATATTTATGTTTTACGAATATGACTAAATAAAGATTACAGCATCAAAAAGCTTAATTAAGTTTAAAAAATAAAAAGGTAAAATAGAATTGATTTGGAAAATTTTCTGTGGGATCATATAAATAAATATTAAGAAGTAATTACTTTATTAATAAAATGTATGTAATTGAGGAGTTAATTGGAAATTATTTAATTAAATATAAATATTTATTAACACTAGTATACACTTAATTAGAAAATTTTCCTATATATAATTTTGATTATATAAAAATTTTCTGTGAAATTCTTAAAAAACACAAAAAACCATATTTCTTCACATATAACATAAAGAGATATGGTTTTGATTTACATGAACTTATATTATAGGTAACCTCTATTTTTTGCTAATTTGTAAATTAGTCACTTTTTTAATTTCATAAGAACCAATTAATAATTCATCCTTAATTATGTTTAACTTCAATAATCCATTAATTTTTGAGATGTCTGCTTTAGACATTAATCTCCACAAACTCTCGTCAGGTAATGATTTAAATAATGCTTCATCATCATAAACTCTCCTCTCCAAAGGCACAACTTTTACATGATAACTTTCTATATCCATTTCTAGTTGATAGACTTTTTCCATAAAAGAAAGAATATCATCACGTAAAATTGATAATTCCTCTGTGATTTGTTTCTGTTTTGATTTAAGCTCAACGTATTCTTTTATTTTTTCGATCACCATTTACCCCACCTTAAAAATCATTTATATTATGTATATGTATTTGAAGAGAAGTTAAGAATGGGGATTCATTTCATAGTTTCATAGAAATCATACCATTCTAATAAGTCAATTATTTTAGGAGAATCAGCATAATGAACAACTCAAAACCATTCCCCATTCCACTTTGGATTATTTTACTTATTGGAATTATAGCTATTTCTTTTTCTTCTATCTTCATTCGATGGTCAGATGCACCCGTATCTGTTATGGCAATGTATCGCTTATATTTCACAAACTTATTTATGATACCATTCGTAATGAAATACTGGAGCGAAATTAAGACGCTCTCCAAAAGTGACTGGTTTTATTTATCTTTATCTGGTCTTTTATTAGGATTACATTTTTTATTGTGGATGGGTTCTTTAAGGTTTACTTCTGTAGCAAATTCAACAGCAATAGTAGCACTAGAACCTATATTTGTGCTCATTGGATCTTTTCTATTTTTCAAAATAAGAACAAACATTCTATCAGTGGTTGGTATGTTTATAGCAGTTCTTGGTGCAGCTTTAATTGGATGGGGAGATTTTGGAGTTTCTTCAGAAGCATTCTTTGGAGATATACTAGCTTTGTTAGGAGCAATTGCAGTTGCATTACATATGCTTATTGGAAAACTATTACTACGCAAAATGTCCAACTATGTTTATAGTTTCTTTGTATTTTTAACAGCAGCTTTTTCACTTCATATTTATAATTTAATTTTAGGATATTCTTTTTTCAATTATGCTTCAATAGATTGGGGAATTTTTATCATATTGGCTATCGTGCCAACAGTATTCGGCCATCTACTGTTTAATTGGTTATTAAAATATATGAATGCTACAACTGTATCTATGTCTATTTTAGGGGAACCGTTAGGAGCAGCATTACTTGCATATTTCCTTCTGAATGAACATATTACTATCCAACAAGCTATTGCTGGAGTTATATTATTATTTGGAGTTTGGTTGTTTATTAAGTTCGATGAGAAAGATCGATCAAAAATATGAAATCAGTAATTAAATATTCAAAAACCCGTCTTATTTTAAATATTAAAAAGACGGGTTTACTATACTTTATTTATTTTTTACCATTGTCACATGTGGTATATTTGCATCTAGAAATTCTCCTGATACTGTTTTATACCCTTGTTTTTGATAAAATGACTCCGCTTGAGTTTGGGCATTTAGCTTGAATTGTTTTAATTCCATCTTACGCCCTACAGACTCTAACTCATCCATAATCATTTTACCTAATCCAAATTTGCGATGGCTTTTTAAAACACATATGCGTTCTAATTTTCCATAACCATCTGCTTCTCGGATCCGTCCCGTTGCTATTGGTTTTCCTTTTTCATAAATAACTACATGTGTAGATTCTTGCTCAAACTCATCTATCTCAATTTCTGGAGGTACTTTCTGTTCTTCTACAAATACATCCATTCGTACTTTATATGCATCTTGAAGTTCTTGATCATTTTCTACAACTTTTACTTTCATGTATTACCTTCTCCCTTTCAATATAACGACTTTCTTTATGATTATATCAGTAATTTAGAGTAATTGACAAAATGATTTTAACTAATGTTCATAGGATTGAATTGCGATAGCATCTTTTACTAGAGAAACAAATTGCAATTGTTTTTCTCCTACTGCGTTTTGTTCTGCTAGCTCTAGTACTTCCATCAAGGTGCTTTCTTTTGCCCAATAACTTTGTCTTAATATCTCAGCAAATTCAGCAACAGCTGCTTGAAACTTCAACTCCCTATTAAGTTCATTTTGGATGGACAGTGAATTTGAAATCTCTACAACATCTTCCATCTTTACATCATTAAATCTTAATCTAATATAACCCAGATCATCTAACTCATTATCTTTCACTTTAATCTCATATAAAGCAGTCACGGTGTGTCCGGCTCCAATCTCTCCCCCATCAACTGTATCATTCCGAAAGTCTTCATCCCTTACATCTCGATTTTCATAACCTATTAAACGGTATCTATCCACTTTATTAGGATCAAATTCAACTTGGATCTTTGCATCCTTAGCAATCGTTTGTAATGTACCTGTTAATTCCTCAGTAAAAATACGTCTAGCCTCTGAAAAAGAATCAATATATGCATAGTTACCATCCCCATGGTTAGCTAACTGCTCCATTAGAACGTCATTATAGTTTCCCATCCCAAACCCAAAAGTACTTAATGTTATATCATTCCTTGCATACCTTTTGATTTCTCCTAAAATTCCCTCTGCCCCAGTTTCACCTACATTAGCAACACCATCTGAACAAAGAATTACTCGGTTTACAGCATTTTTTTGAAAATATTCCGATACCATCTCATAACCCATTACTAATCCTTCCTCAGCATTTGTTGATCCAGATGATTCTAATTGATCTATGGCTTCTAAAATTCGATGTTTGTCTTCAACTGAAGTAGGTGCAAGAATAGTTCTAGCTGTTGATCCATATACGATGATACCCACTCTATCATTATCTTTTAGTTGATCTACTAAAAGATATAGACTTTTTTTCACAAGTCCTAATCGATTTTCTTGATTCATTGAGCCAGAAACATCAATGACAAATACTAAGTTCGCTGGTTTTCTGTTATCATTTTCTATTTCTTCCCCTTTAATTGCAATTCTCATTAGTTTATAACCTTCACCAAACGGAGATTCTCCACCATCAACTTGAATTGTAAAAGATTTATTTTTAGGTGCTTCCAAATCTGTTTTAAAATAATTAATAAATTCTTCCACCCTTACAGCCTCTGAAGGAGGTAAAGCACCTCTTTCAATATAATTCCTAGCCACTGTATAAGAACCCGTGTCTACATCAATAGCAAAAGTAGATAACGTATCATCTTCTGTTGAAATAAAGGGATTGGTGCCATATCCTTTGAAATACATATTTTCTATTCCTTCTCTGTTTGGCGGAGTTATCACTATACTCTCATCCGTATAACTTTCAGAAAATTCTAAACTTAGAGCAGAATCCATTGAAGCAGATTCTTCAAACTTCGGTTTTTCTTGACCTTGTACCTCAATATCTATGTGACTTTGTTCTGTTTCTTCATATATACTGTCTCCTTCTAACATCGGGCTTTCTTCAGGTTGATTAGAGCACCCGATAATAGACAAAAACAATGCAAAACAAAATAAAATGAACCCTATTTTTTTCATTATAAAAAACCCCCTTTAAATCCATAGACGGTATGAAGGAGGAAAATGTTGTATCTATTTATAAATTATTTATTAAATTTCTTTGCCTCTATAATCTTGTGCGCGAAAACCTTGTCCAGTAACAGACTCTTTATCTAATAAAACAGGCACTAACATACCTGGCAGAACACTGCTCAGATCATTTTCAGCATTCCGTCCACCTAAATCGGTTTTTATCCACCCAGGATCAATGTAACTGACTTTTACATCAGTATCTTTTAATTCATAGGATAGATCTTTCGTATACTTATCTACAGCTGCCTTTGAAACACTATAAGCAACTAAATGGGGTTGATCCTGAATACCGGAGCTTACATTTACAATTCGACCATACCCTTTTTCTTGCATTGCAGCGGCAAATGCATTACATAATAATGTTAAGCTATACAAATTAACCTGCATAATTTCTTGCCAATCTTCCATTGTATATTCAAAAATGGATTTATATATATTACTAAGTCCAGCATTATTGTATAGAATATCAACATGCCCTATTTGTTTTACTTGTTGAATAATATGATTAACACCTTCAAGAGTAGATAATTCACCTTCTACTGAATAAACCTCAACTCCCTTAGTCTCAATCAATTTTTTTGTATGTAATGTGTTTTCTATTTTTCTTCCATGAAGAATAACATCACATCCTCTATCTGCTAATCCTTCTGCAACTTTTGCACCAATACCACGACTAGAACCTGTGATTAAAGCCAGTTGGCCATCTAACCTTTTCATTGTTCATCCCTCCAATTTCAGAAATCATTTTATCATAGTTTCTATTTGAAATCTATTTCTTGATTTGTTGAAGGTTTTTTCACTTCTGTAAAATGCCAAGGTAGAAATTGAATCAATATTATTCCTGCTGTTAACAAATACATTGCAATGGTTCCATTTGGGTAAGCGTGTGATTGAAAAACAATCGTAGCAATTCCTATCAAAATGACTCCTACTCGATTATATCCTTTTAAATAGAGTGCAATCGTTACAGAAATTCCAGCTACTAACCAAGAAACAACCGCTATCTTAACAATCATAGCACCGCCTGGTACTTGGATATGAAATAGGGATAAAAAAAGTTGATTCATTGTGTCAGATTGAGCTAAATCAGGATTGGACTTTAGAAAATTAAATAATATTCCTGTTGAGATGCCTGCGATAGAATCTAAAGCAATATAATACACAATAAAAAACGACAATGCGATTTTACTTATGAATGCAGCTGCATTTCGAGCTTTTTCTAATAAAAACAAAATAGATAGAGCCAGTAAGCCAAATAATGGGAGTTGTAGCAGATGTATTGTTAACCACCAACTTGCTTTATCATTTGCAGAAACCATGTCGTTAAAATCCACATGATGAGGGTGCCAAATTTCTAAAGTTCCTAACAAAAAAGGACCACCAATCATAATCATTAACTTCCAATATTTTTTAAATACCATTAATCTATCACATTCCTCTCTATAATTTCCATTAAAATCAATCATACCATGAACTAATTCCATAATAATGTAATCTGTTTTACATACTATAATTTTCATTACCAATATAATGAAAATAAAAATAAAGGAGGTATACTTTTATGTCTGAAACAGCAAAAAAGTTTAATCTAAAAGCTGGAGTTTTAGCAAGTTTAATTGGTGGACTTATAATGTCTATTATGTTAGGAATGATGGGGTCTTTTCCTGGAATCGCATCTATGGTAGGAAGTGACTCTGCCATTGTTGGTTTTATTATTCATTTAGCCATCAGTGCCATCTTTGGGATTTGTTTTGCATATTTTATTGGGTTTATCAAACAACCCATAGTTGCAGGTGTAATCTTTGGAGTGATCATTTGGGTTATCGGTCCCCTAGTAATTATGCCAATGTTAATGGGTGGTGATGTAGCTGTTTGTGGTTCTATTTGTGGAAGCGCTTGCGGGACTGCAAGTGATCCATGTGGTAATGCCTGTGGTGGAGGTTCATCATCAGGGATGTGGTTAAGCTTGGTTAGTCATGGTATATATGGGCTGGTAACTGGAACAGTGTTTAAATTAATCCCTAATAAATAAAGTGAAGTAAAGATTAAAAAACAACTTTACAACGTTCTGAAATTATTGTATATTAATTTAGGTATTACTACTTAATCAAAGGAGGAATGTTTTATGACAATCAAATTACGAGTTTATACCTTAATTGCATTGAATAATACACAACCCTCCATTTACGATACGATACTTAGTTAGTTGTACTTAATTCAATTGATGACTGTACCGTGGGTTGTGTATTTAACCCACGGTTTTTTAATGGATAGATATATTTCTTATCTATTACTAAGACCGTTTGAAACGGTCTTTTTTTAATTAAAAATTTACAGTATATAATAATTGGAGGCTTTTACATTGAATATAAACAAATTAGGTTGGAATGAATATTTTGAAAATGAATTTTTACCATATAAGGAAAAACAATTTACACTCGGTCGTGTGGCGTTAGAACATAAACGCTTATATAGAATATATACAGAAAACGGAGAACTTTTAGGAGAAGTATCAGGGAAATTTAGATTTGAATCTGCTTCACGAGAAGATTATCCTGCTGTTGGCGATTGGGTTGTCCTTCAACAAATGGAAGGGGAAAATAAAGCGATCATTCATGCGGTTTTACCACGAACAAGTAAGTTCTCAAGAAAAGTAGCAGGTATTACAACTGAAGAACAGATCGTGGCAGCAAATGTAGACACGGTTTTTATCGTAATATCTTTAAATGACGATTTTAATATGAGAAGGATTGAAAGATATTTAATCATGGTATGGGAAAGTGGCGCAAATCCTGTGATTTTGTTAAGTAAAGCGGATTTGTGTGAAGATGTTGATGAAAAGGTATCCCAAGTTGAATCGATTGCGATTGGAGTTCCCATTTGTGTCATTAGTTCAGTAGAAAAAACAGGTATCGAACAATTAGATCCCTATATGAAACCAGGAGAAACGATTACACTTACAGGTTCCTCTGGTGTAGGTAAATCTACTTTAGTGAATTTATTAATGGAAAAAGAGGTACAAGAGATTCAAGATATAAGGAATGATGATAAGGGAAAACATACAACAACATATCGAGAACTCTTTGTATTGCCGAATGATGTGATCATGGTGGATACACCTGGAATGAGAGAATTTCAACTGTGGGAAGCAGATGATAGCTTTGATCATACTTTCTCAGATATCGAACAATTAGCAAGTGAGTGTTATTTTAAAGACTGTTCTCACAATAATGAACCGAAATGTGCAGTTAAAAAAGCAATTGAAGATGGAAGTCTAGAAGCAACTCGATATGAAAGCTACTTAAAACTGAAAAAGGAATTAGCTTTTTTAGAAAGAAAAAATGATAAAAAAGCTCAAAAACTTGAAAAAGACAAGTGGAAAAAATTAGCTGGCGATCGCACAAAATTCAATCGTCCGTAAAGTTTTTAAAACTTAAAAAAATTTATTAAAAGGAGCTCAGTAAATTGAGCTCCTTTTATTATTATTTAATTTTAATGCGAACATCTCCATCTATTACTAAAGGAAAATCAGCTAGCGTAAATGTAATGGGATAGGTATACTCTGATTTTGGAATATCAACCAATAATTCTTCAGTATTTTCTCTTAAAGAATACCCAATGGACTCAACTTCATACTTTTTCCCACTTGCATCTATAAAATCAGATTCTAGGTTGGTATACATGGATTCACTTAATGATAAGGAATCATCTCTTGTTATTGAAAAAACTAAAACTAAAATTTCATCATTGTCTTCAATACTGCTAAGAACAATATTTTCATTTGACGTTTCTCCTAAGTCTTTTTGAGTAAGATCGACTTGAAACTGCATTGCACTTTTATCTACCGCACGAATTGTAGATACGTCAATAAACATTTCTTTAGGATCTTCAAAGTAATTACTCTCTAAAAAAAGGAGATGTTCATTTTCACTCAGATAAGATGCTGTAAAGCCGTTAGATATAGTTTCAAACACATTCCCTTCATTATCAGTGATTCTTAAATCTTCTAGTCCAAAAATCTTTTTTGAATTATTGTCGTCAAAAGTAACCCTGATTTCAGATCGTGTAGGATAAATAATTAACTCATGGAATGTAAATGATTGTCCCTCTATTTGTACAGTTTGGTTGATTGAATAGAATCTATTTTTATTTTCAAACTGCTTTTTATCCACTTGAAATGGAATTGACCAGGTGCTCGCTAATTCTTTTGATTCGGATAAGTTATCTCCTGCTTCCACTTTTAACTTTAAGATCATATCTTCAGGTATATTTTTATCGTTAAAATAAAAATCAATTCTATCATAAATTATATTGGATTGTTCATTATTATGAACCGGAGAACCATAGGTACTTCCGGCACCATAAGACTCACCATTTGTTTTCAATAATTCTACAGATTTTGAAAAAACTCTTTTAAAGTCCTTTACACCCTCCATAGTATAAAAAACAACCATTTTCGCTTCATCAATAATGACTGAATCTACTGTGATTTTTATTTCTTCTTGTACATCTGATTTTTCAATCTTTTGAATAAAATTATATTCGACTGCAGTTAATAATCCATTTTCGAATTGGATTAGTTTGTTAATTTCATTTCTATTAGATTCTTCCACAAAAAATATTGGAAGCTTCCAAATTGTGATGATTGTTAAAGCTAATATACAACAAACACTACAGAAAACTATTACTTTTTTTCTCTTTTTTTCTCTCTCCATATTCTCCCACCCTTTCTGATCTATAAATTATACTTCATAATAAAGAAATAGTAGAAGTAGGATGTTCTCATTTTTTATATTTGCAATTACAAATACAGGAGATTTCCATAAGACTATCCAACGAATGGATAACCTTATTATAAGATTACTTTATTTTTACAACCTTCTATTGATTAACCTTTCTCAATTATTTGATTTTCAATCGAACATTTTCATGAATAGTCGAAGGATAGTCCAATTGCGGCATAAAATAAACATTTTCTTTATTATCGGTTAATTCCCAAGTGAATTCTAATATATCTCTTTGGTAATCATCATGCATCATAAAATTTAGTGAAGAATAAGTAGTTAATTATACATTGTAGGACCGCCCTTTTAAATAGATATCTATCATATAATTCCTTATTATTTTGCTTATCAAAAAAAGGCGTCCATCATTCTAAAATGGTACCTGTAGTTAG
>NZ_SIJB01000018.1 GCF_009910845.1 Chengkuizengella marina
CAAAGGCTGTAGAAGAAAATAAAAAAGACAAAATAAATAAGACTGAAAATATGATTCCTCTTCTCAATTTTAACTCCCCCTGATGTTCTGTTATATATGTAATCTGAAGCACAATAACTATACACTATCATATATGATTTTAAAAGAACATACTAAATGTACAGAATATATGATTTTTTCATTACTTTTTCATTACTTCTATAAGAAAATTGTATAAAAAAACGCTCAAAATGATCACTCATCAGGATCATTTGAACGTCTTGTTAATTTTGAATATTGATTTAAGTATCAAATTTCTCTTTTAATGATGCAACTAATTCTTCTGCCGCCTTCCAAATATCTCCCGCTCCCATTGTTATAACAAGATCATCCCTTTGGGCATTTTGACTCAAATAAGCTGTGACTTCCTCCTTCGCAGCTATATGCTTTACGTTTGAATTACTGTTTTTACGAATGAGTTCAACCAGTTTTTCAGAATTAATGCCTTCAATTTGCTTTTCCCCAGCAGGTGAATAAATATCTGTAATAATGACTTCATCTGCTTCATGAAATGCCTTGCTAAATTGTTCAAAAAGGAAGTAAGTTCTAGTGTATCTTTGAGGTTGAAACACTGCGATTATACGTTTCTCTGTAGCTTTAGCAGCAGAAATTGTCGCTTGAATTTCCGTTGGATGATGTGCATAGTCATCAATTACCAATATATCATTTACTTCCCCTAAAACTTGAAAGCGACGTTTAGCTCCTCGAAACATCTTAATTTCTTTTGCAATTTGTTCTGGTGTTAAACCCGCAAGAGAACATACAATGTATGTAGCTAAGGCATTATATACATTGTGTGTGCCAGGGACAGGAAGTTCTACATTAATTAATGTTTTACCTTTATGGTCAACATCAAATTTGATTTTTCGATCCCCTAATTGGACGTTTGTGGCTCTATAATCTGCATCTGTTTTAATACCATAAGTGATAATATCTCCACGCAAGTCATTTTTCATCTCTTGCAAATATGGATCATCCAAACAAACAATCGATTTTCCCCCGTCTTTTACTTGACTCAAAAATCGAGCATATGCTTGTTTCAATTTCATAAAATCCCCATCATAATTTTCCAAGTGATCTGCTTCTATGTTTGTGACAATAGCGATTGATGGGTGATATTGTAAAAATGATCCATCACTTTCATCTGCTTCTGCAACAACATATTCACCAGTACCAGCTTTCGCATTACTGTCTACATTTACAATTTCTCCGCCAATAATATAAGTAGGGTCTAAGTTGTTTTTTTCCATAACAAGAGCAATCATAGAGGATGTTGTCGTTTTACCATGCGCACCTGCGATGGCAATTCCTTGTTTCTCATTCATTAATTTTGCCAACATTTGTGCTCTGTGCAAGACAGGAATTTTCAACTTTTCCGCTTCAACCATTTCTACATTATCTTTAGACAAAGCAGTTGAATAAACAACCATGTCTGCTCCTTGGACATTATTAGGTTCATGTCCTATAAAGACCCTAGCCCCTTTTGCAATTAATTTATCTGTTAAATCCTTGCTAGTGACATCCGATCCTGTGACTCGATATCCCATTTCCAGCATGACCCGTGCGATTGCACTCATGCCATAACCACCAATCCCGATAAAATGGACATGTTCAGAAGAGTTATTCAATGTATTTTCACCAACCTTTTTCAGAGTCAGGGTATTGTAATAATTTAGAACGAACATCAGAAATTAAATACAGAGTTCCTGTAACAACTGCAAGATCATCTTTATTCGTTTCCTCAATTAAATATTTAAGTGCTTTCTTCCAGTCAGACTCAATAATAATCTCAAGATCAATATTTTTGTTTTTCGTTAATTCTTTTGTAATGTCAAATAATTTTTGAGCATCACATTTATTTCTAAAATCAGGCTCGGTTATCACCAATGTATTAACTACTGGTAGTATATGTTCTAAGTACCCACGATGATTCTTTGAATCAAGCATTCCTAGCATAAAATGGACTTTTGTACCTGTGTATAAATCCTTCAATGTTTTTGCTAAATATTCAGCACCTTCCTCATTATGTGCTCCATCTATTAAAATACGTGGATTTGAACCAACAAATTCAAGTCTTCCTGGCCACTTCATCTTTCTAAAACCAAGTCTAAGATCATCTTCTTCAACAATAAGTGCCTGATATTGTCTCAACACTTCTATAACCATTAATGCAACGGATGCATTCTTAAATTGATGTTCTCCTATATTAGTAATCGTGATGGAATCGATAGAACGAAAAGGACTTTGAAAATGAAAGCTTTGTTTTTCTTCACACATGCTTATGATGTCATACTGAAACTGTTCGTTTAACAAGTATAATGTACTTCGATTTTCTGCAGCAGTTTGTCTTATTACATCAATCGCTTCTTTTTGTTCTACAGCACTAATTACTGGAATGCCCGGTTTAATAATGCCTGCTTTCTGCACTGAGATTTGTGAAATGGTATCACCAAGTATATCCATATGATCGTGACCGATGTTTGTAATCACAGACGCAATAGGGTTAACGATATTTGTTGAATCGTACAATCCACCCAATCCTGTTTCCAAAATAACATAATCAGGGTAACTAATCTTTGAAAAATACAGTATTGCCAAGGTTGTCGTGATTTCAAACATGGTAGGTGAGCCTAGTTCCGTTTTGGCAATTTCATCTACTATAGGCTTAATTTCATTTGTTAAAAATAATACATCTTCTTCTGAAATATCTTCACCGTTCATTTGTATGCGATCTGTAAACCTTTGAATATAAGGGGATGTAAACATCCCCACATCATACCCTGCTTCTTGCAAAACTTGATTAAGAAATGCGCAAGTAGACCCCTTACCGTTTGTACCTGCTACATGTATAAACTTTAACCTGCGATGAGGATTACCTAACCTTTCCATGAATACCTTCATTCTTTCCAACCCAGGTTTGATGCCAAATGAAATGCTGCTGTTAATCCAATCTCTTGCTTCAATATAGCTATTAAACATAATGACCATCCTTTCAGATAAAGCGAAACTATCCCTGTAATCCTTTTATCCGCTCTAACACTTTTGTTCTCTTTTCAGAATAGTCGACTTGTTTTGCTTTTTCTTCCTCAATGACTTTAGCAGGTGCTTTTGCAATAAAACCTTGATTTGAAAGTTTCTTATCTACCCGTTCCACTTCTTTGTTTAACGTTTCAATTTCTTTTTCTAATCGTTTTATTTCCTGTTCAATATTAATTAAACCTGCAAGTGGCAGATATATTTCTGCTCCTGTTACTACAGCTGACATCGCTTTTTCAGGCGTCTGCAAGTTGATATTCAATTCCAGCTTGGATGGATTACAAAATCTTGAAATATAGGTATTATTATTTTCCAAGATAGATAATACTTGTTCATCTTTTGGTTTAATGCATAATTCAATTTCTTTGCTCATCGGTACGTTTACTTCAGCTCTAATGTTCCTAACAGAACGTATGATGTCCATTAACAAATTCATTTGTTCTACAGATTCAGGAATAACCCTAGCTTTATCAAACTGTGGCCACTCTGCTATTACAATAGACTCACCTTGATGAGGTAAATGCTGCCAAATCTCTTCACTAATAAACGGCATAAAAGGATGAATTAAACGCATCGTTTGATCTAATACATAACTTAAGACAGATTGTGTTTGTTTCTTTGCAACCTCATCTTCACCATATAGATTTAATTTTGCAATCTCAACGTACCAATCACAGAAGTCGTCCCAAATAAAATTATATAATAATCGTCCAGTTTCACCAAAATCATAACTATTCATAAGGCGTGTAACACCTTGAATCGTTTCATTTAACCGATGTAAAATCCATTGATCTGCTGTATCTAAATCTCGTGTTAAATCTATATCTTCATAAGTAAATCCTTCTAAATTCATTAATGCAAATCGAGATGCATTCCAAATTTTATTGGCGAAGTTACGAGCTTGCTCAACCTTTTCCCAGTGAAAACGTAAGTCTTGACCTGGTGTACTACCTGTTGAAATCATAAATCTCATCGCATCTGCACCATACTTCTCTATGATTTCAAGTGGGTCTACTCCATTCCCTAAAGATTTTGACATTTTTCGCCCTTCTGAATCTCTAACTAATCCATGAATTAATACATCTTTAAATGGATTTTGATCCGTGAATTCCAATCCACTAAAGATCATCCTTGCTACCCAGAAGTAGATGATATCATATCCAGTTACTAGAACATCTGTAGGATAGTAACGTTTTAAATCCTCAGATTCCACAGGCCATCCTAAAGTAGAAAATGGCCACAAAGCAGAACTGAACCAAGTATCTAATACATCTTCATCTTGTTTAAGGTTGTTACTAGCACACTTAGAGCAGGATAAAACCTCTTCTCCTGATACAGTGATCTCACCACAGTCTTCGCAGTACCACGCTGGAATACGATGTCCCCACCATAATTGTCTTGAGATACACCAATCACGAACATTTTCAATCCAACCTAAATAAATTTTTTCAAACCTTTCAGGTATGAATTTTACTCCCTGATTAGACTTCTGTTCTTTAATTGCTGCTTCTGCTAATGGTTCCATTTTTACAAACCACTGTGTAGATAAATAAGGTTCTACTACAGCTCCACTTCGTTCACTGTGACCTACCTGATGAACATGTTCCTCTATATGAACTAGCACTCCTTGTTCTTCAAGATCTTTGACAATTTGTTTTCGACAATCAAAACGGTCCAAACCTTGATATTTCCCAGCGTTTTCATTCATTTTCCCTGTTTCATCCATTACAAGGACTTGTGGTAATTCATGACGTTGACCGATCTCAAAATCATTTGGATCATGGGCAGGTGTAATTTTAACTGCACCACTACCAAACTCTTTTTCAACGTATTGATCTGCTATGACAGGAATTTCTCTTCCTATAATCGGTAATCGTATTTTTTTACCAATCATATCTTGATATCTTTCATCACTAGGATAAACTGCAACAGCGGTATCCCCTAACATCGTTTCAGGACGTGTTGTAGCAACTGTAATCGTTCCACTTCCATCAGCAAGCGGGTATTGTAAATGATATAATTTTCCTTGTACTTCCTTATATTCAACCTCTATATCTGAAAGTGCAGTTGCTGCTGTTGGATCCCAATTAATGATATATTTACCTCGATAAATATACCCTTTTTCATATAGTTTCACGAATACTTCACGTACAGCTTTGGAGAGACCTTCATCTAATGTAAATCTTTCTTTAGAATAGTCTAGTGATAAGCCCATTTTACTCCATTGATCGCGAATTTTATTCGCATACTTCTCTTTCCATTCCCAGGTTTTTTCTATAAATTTCTCTCTACCTAAAATGTGGCCTGAAGTTCCTTCTTCTCGAAGTTTTTGTTCTACTTTTGCTTGGGTCGCAATACCAGCATGGTCAGCACCTGGAAGCCATAATGTATCATAACCCTGCATTCGTTTCATTCGAATTAATATATCTTGCAATGTAAAGTCCAATGCATGACCGATATGCAACATTCCTGTTACGTTAGGGGGTGGAATTACAATAGTATAAGTTTCCGCATCTTTTCTTTTCCCTGCTTCAAAATATTTATTTTCTAACCAATAATCATACCATTTCTGTTCCGCATCTTTTGGATTATAAGTTGTAGGCATTTCAATACTAGATTTT
Source organism: Chengkuizengella marina (assembly GCF_009910845.1). Lineage (GTDB taxonomy): Bacteria > Bacillota > Bacilli > Paenibacillales > KCTC-33759 > Chengkuizengella > Chengkuizengella marina. The sequence goes on from NZ_SIJB01000018.1 coordinate 5,697, forward strand.
TGCTCTGACATTTTATTTCCCTCCTGTTTTAATTTTTAAAACAAAAAAAACCCTCATCCTCAAAGGACGAAAGGTTTTGCTTCCGTGGTACCACCTTAATTTCGTTTCATCATAACATGAAACGACACTCAAACAGATAACGGCTGTGACCGGCATTCATTTGATTGTTCATCAAAAAAACTTTGAAAAACGATCTATTTGCAACTCCAGGGCGACTTCAGCAGTTACATCCTACGAAACCTCACAGCCTAGGGTTCCGTTCTCTGAAGGTTTAGCTACTTACTACTCCCTATCTTCGTTTTTTAATTTTATAACTCATATCATACCCATGTTCTTTCATTCAGTCAATATTTTCTACAATTTTTATTATATTATCATCATAACCAACTTTACTACGTTCATAAACATAAAGTATATACTCCAAAAAAAACAACTTAAGTAATCAATTTAAACATCCTCAAGCTAAAAAAAGAAGTTCACAAGAAGAAATGTGAGGTGATATTGTGAGGCAAACATGGTGGAAGATTAGATTCACAATTAAAGGAGTTCTTTTTCCTCTAATATGCCTTCAATTTTTTCGAACATTAATTATTCCAAATCCATTAGATGTATTTATTTTATTTATATTGTTTTTAGTATTTTTAGCACTTCTTTTAAATATAGTGTAAAAATATAAAAACCGCCCTTGATGTGAAGTGACCCCATAAAGTTAGACAGATTATATATTAAGCAATTTGTTTGGCATGGATTCGATATTGAATCGGACTCATGCCTTTTAAGTGTTCAATGCTTTCAAAATCATTTAAGTAAAGAAATTCAGACTTCAGAATCCCAAAGAAATTCTCTATAACAGCGTTATCGTAACAGTTTCCTTTACGTGACATGCTTTGTTTAATCCCTCGTTCTTTTAAGGCGTGATGATACTGTTTCATCTGATAATGCCATCCTTGATCGGAATGGATCATTAAATTTTCATCTCCTGTTAATCGTTTAAATGACTGATTTAACATGTCTGAAACAAGTGAGTATGTTGGCCTGGAAGCCATTGTATACGTAACGATTTCACCATTATATAAATCAAGAATAGGAGATAGATAGAGCTTCTCTCCAAACAATTTAAACTCAGTAATATCCGTCACCCATTTTCTCATTAGGCTTGTCTGCCTTAAAATTACGATCTAATATATTGGGTGCAATCTTGCCTACTTTACCTTTGTAAGAACGATACTTCTTTATTCTAACAAGACTTTTTAAACCTAAATCCTTCATAATACGTTGCACTTTCTTATGGTTCACTTTGTATCCACGATTCGCAAGTTCATCACGAATACGACGGTATCCATAACGACCCTGATGTTCATCATAAATCTCCTGAATCAGCACTTTAAATTTTGCATCTTTATCAGGGCTAGCTAATTGTTTTACCCAGTAGTAATAAGTACTCCGAGGAATACCTGCCAATTCGATCAGTGATTTCACCGGAAATTCGTTCCTTAGTTCATAGACTACTTGCGCTTTGTCTTTTTTGGTGATTTTTCCTTGTTTTGAACTAAGGCATTCAACTTTTTTAAGTAAGCATTCTCCATACGTAAACGCTCTACTTCTTCCTGTAATTCTTCTACATATCCTTTTGATTTAGTAGATTTTTTTATTTCTTTTTTCATGGATGGACGCCCCTTTTTGCTTGATTGTAGGCCGTCAATCCCTTCTTTTTCATATACCCTTTTCCATTTTCTAATGGTACTAGGTTGAGGTATATTAAAGATAGCTGCAGCTTCATTAGGTGACGTCCCATTTTCGTTCATATAACTTAGTACGTCTAGTTTATACTGTATAGAATAATTTGTATAGGATGTTTTCAAAGCTTCTATACCGTGATGTTCATACTGTTTCACCCAGTTCATTACTACAGATTTACTTGTATTTAATTCTTTCGCTATTGTATTAAAACTTTTAAGCTCTTGTAAAAATCCATTAACAGCACCTAACTTGTCCTCTAATGTGAATTTTGACATAGAAAAACTGCACCTCCAATTATTAGATAATGTCTAACAATTGGGGTGCAGTTCAGATGATTCAGATCATCGTGGACGGTTTTTTCATTCATAATAAAATGTTTATTTTTGAGGAATATAAATAACCTGACCTGCAAATACATCTTCTTGGTCACTAAACCGGTTGTATAGCAATATTTCCCTTGGATTTAATTCATATTTATTTGCTATTGATTCTAAGGTCTCTTCCTTCTGGACAATACACATTCTAACTTTTTTAAATTTATGTGTTTCCTCTTCTTCTGTTAAAAATAATTTTTTCCATTCTAATCCATCATTTCTCGCCTCTGTTTCATCTAAGTTTTCCTTATTTTCCAAATCAGATAATTCATCTGTATTTCTGTTCTCATTCGTATCATCTTCTTTTTCTTTTTTATGTAATAAAGATTTTAATTTACTGGAAAATTTATTTTCTGTAGACTCTTCATTTGATGATTTCTTACTTAGAAATGCAATTTTGAATTTGGAAGTCTTACTTTCTTCTTGTTGGTTCTCAACTTCTTCAACAGCTTCTACATTTGAATTATCCTCTAACTCTATTTCCTCAATATCTGTTGTATTCTCTATATTTTCTTTTTTTGTTTTTTTGGCCTCAGATTTGACTTGTTTCTTATCTATTTCTTCTTTAGCTTCCTCTTTTATTTCTTTCTTAATTTCTTTTTTCATTTCAATTTTCATTTCTACTTTTTTATGGGCAGGTTTTTCTTTTTTTTCTTCCTTAACTTCTTCTATCGGTTCTTTCTTTTCCATTTTTGGTTTAACTTCTAACTCTTCAACTTCTTTAATTGGCTCTTTTCTATTTTTATCAGCTTTCCCTAGTTTTTCTAGAATTGGTTTAATGGGATTGGGTAACTTACTTTTTTCTTTACCTGCCACATCACTTTTCTCTTCTTTCACAGGTAATTCTTTTGTTTCTTTCACTGCCTCTTCTTTTGTTTCTTTGGCTACTTTTTCTTTTGTTTCTTTCATTGCTTTTTCTTTAATTTCTTTCTCTGCCTTTTCCTTTGTTTCTTTGATTGCTTCTTTTTTCGGTTCTTTTACTTCTTCTTTTTTCAATTGAATTTTCATTTCAACTTTTTTTTCAATGACTGGTTTCTCTTTAGGTTTCTCCTCTTTTTCTTCTTTTACTTCTTCGATTTTTTCAACTGGAGCTTCTTCTTCCACTTCTTTTTCTAAAGCCTCGACAACTGGTTCTTTGCGTGGTTTTTCAAACCTAGGAATATCTCCTTTTGCCTCCATAGGATTGAAGTTTCGAGCCGTCGTTTCTTCCATAAATGGTGCTTCTGTTTCTCCACTCCATTCTGGCTTGTTTTCATTTGAATGATGAACAAAAACTGACTCCTCAATATTATTCCAGTGATCATCTTGATTCGATTGAACTTCTATTCCAACTAAAGAAAGAACACCTGATACATTTAAATTCCTTGTGGAAAGTAAATCTATATCAAAGTTTTCAATTTCAACTCCAATTTCCTCTAAACTGTGAATTCGATTTAAAGGTAATGTTATGTCAACTGGAATAAAATGCTCTAGTATTCTTTTATTATGTTTATCTTTGATACCTACATATTGACCTGAAAGTATTAATTTACCTACTAAATTTGCTTGATCTCCTCTTGTTTCTAATTGTATATCCGGGATTAATTCAATATCGTCTAAATCTTGAATTCCCTCAATATCTTCAGGTAAATGCACTCTCTCAAAAATATCAAATCGTAGTCCTTTTGGCTGATCATTCACATTAAATCCTCCTCTCAATAAAATAAACCTGTTTTATTCCTCATTAAATTTATGCTTGTAAAGTTAGCTCGGTACTTGTTGCATTTATATGGAATAAATCATCTCTCTATAAATTTATATGGATAAAGGAGGATAACCATGACTACTTTTTATACTTTGAAATCATATGTGTTTTTAAAATAGGCTACTACTACTATTTGTAAAGCATAAGATTCAAAAAATCACTGCTTAGGAAGTGAAACCGTAACAGTAGTACCTTCATTCTTACTACTTTCAATATCAAGGTGTCCTTGATGAAGTTCAATGATCTTCTGACAAATTGCTAGACCAAGACCTGTACCACTTTTATTAGCATCTACTTGATAGAACATTTTAGTAACCGAATTGAGTTGAACTTCATCAATTCCAATACCTTCATCAATAACATCAAACTTTACATCTTTATCACTTTCTTCAATTTTTAAAGTGATTGTTGTTTCTTCATGAGAATATTTAATCGCATTATCTAATAAATTGATTAATACTTGTTTAAGACGATTTTTATCTCCTGTGATATATAGTTCTTGATGATATTGAAATGAAATGTTTATGTTCTTTTCCTTCAATTTTGTTTTCATCTGTAAAATGACTTCATTCATTAATTTAGTTAAATTAAAAGGTTTTTTATTTAATGTAAGAGAATTGGTTTGATACCTTGAAAAATCTAATAACTCTTCAACCAAACCTATCAACCTTTCTGTTTCATCCTGAATAGTATGCAGACCTTCCATTGTTTCCTGTTTATCTGATAAATTTCCAGATGCAATCGTTTCACTCCAACCTTTAATACTCGTTAGTGGTGTTCTAATTTCATGAGAAATAGAAGAGATAAATTCATTTTTCATTTTTTCATTTTTAGTTAGCTCATCTGCCATTGTATTAAACGTTTTTGCCAATGTTCCGATCTCATCAATATAGGTTTCTTTAATTTTACTTTGAAAATCACCCTTTGCTATCTTTTCTGATGCTAGTGTTAATTCGTTAATTGGCTTAGCAATAGATTTAGCTAAAGTAACACTTACAAAAAATATAATCAGTAAAATGATTAAACCAATTCCGATAGAAACTGCATAAATGTTAAACACCGTTTGATTTACATTTTCAAGTGATGTAATAAATCTGAGAACTGCAAATGGCTGATCCCCTTCAAGTAATGGAGAAGAAACTGAGATAACACTTTCATTTGTTAAGAAGTGCTCCCCTTTCCAGGAGGTTTCTATTCCATTTAAAGCCTGTGTTACATCATCCGTTTTTATGACTTCGTCAACCCCAATTCCACTAGAGGTTAATAGAACTCTTCCTTGTCCGTCTATTACTTGCAGTTCTGCTCCTTCATATGAAAATTGATCTTTGATTAAATCTAAATTCCAGTCTAGATTGAATGAATTTAAACTCATGTAGCGGTTCGCGTAGGAAGAAGAAACATTCGCATGATTTTTTAATATTTTTTCTATTCCATCATAGTAATAAAAATGAATAAACGTAAGAAAAATTCCTTCTAGCAATGCAATGGTTAAAAATATGACAAGAATGTAGTGAGTTACGATTCTTTTTTTTATGCCTGACATTATTCATCACCTGTCCATTGATACCCATAGCCCCATATTGTTTTAACGAATATAGGTTGTGAGGGATCATCTTCAATTTTTTTTCTAAGTCTTCTGATGTTTACATCCACTATTTTAGCGTCTCCCACATAGTCCAATCCCCAGATTTTATCTAACAAATCGTTTCTACTTATAGGTTCTTTATTTTCCATTAATATTTTCAATAGCTGAAATTCAGTTTGAGTAAGATCAATAAGATTACCGCTTTTTTTAATCTTGTTGGTTTTTGGAAACATCTCAATCAGTGGTGGATTCACATTTTGAACCTCGGTATTCATTTCACGCGAGGAAACATTTAACCTTCTTAGCAATGACTGTATTCTAGCGATAAGCGCCTTTGGACTAAAGGGTTTATTAATGTAATCATCTGCTCCTGACAACAACCCAGTGATATGATCTGTCTCCTGTACTTTTGCAGTAAGCATGATAATACCGATGTGCTCATTAAACTCACGAATTTTATCACACACTTCAAAACCATCTATTCCAGGCAGCATCACATCCAATAAAACAACATCTATATCCTTTTCTCGATTTACAATTTCAAGTGCTTCTTCACCGTTATCTGTTTCACTAACATAAAACCCGTGTCTTTTTAAATTAATATGAATAAATCTACGTATGCTTTTTTCATCTTCAACGATCAATATTTTACTCATGTTTCCACCACCTTTTACATAACCCTTTATTACAACAAATGAAAATTTCTTTGTAAACTCTTGTTATCTACAGTTGTACAATACACGTAAGTATCTGTTCGTGCTAATTCAATCATACCTTCGAGGTTGTCCTCTTCTGATATTTGAATCACATAAATATCAAACAAAAGACTTCCATCTACAGTACTTATCAATTTGATTTCTTTAAAGTCAAGATCACTTTCAATGGTTACGTTCTGATGAGACCACGGAAAGTCAAAGCGATAACCATATTCATAGTTGTCATAACGCTCTTGTACAAATTCTAGTCCCATTTCTCCATCCCACTGATAAAAACTATCTATATACGGTGTATACGCATGTGCATCTTCAAACCCATCAGGTATTCTAGGTATACCAATTTCAATAATTCCATCACGATTTATATCTCTACTATCTAACATTGTAGCCTTATAATTTGGGAGTTCTTCATCATTAAATACACTTTTTAGCTTTAATCCATCAAATAAAAGGATATTCGTATAAAGAGAATGAGCTCCATATACATTATCTATAACGATTCCTTTTTGATCTTTAGTCACATAACCACTAAATGGATTTGCTGCAAGTATTTTAGGATTAAGAGACATAGAATCTATAATTTCCATTTCATGATTTACATAGTTGTAAATGGAAGCCTCATGTGAAGTATGATTTTCATCGAGAAGAAAAGTAGTGAGATCCACTCTCCCATCCTCATTTAAGTCATCAATCACTTTATTTGTGTATGTTGTATTAAAAATACTAATGATTTTATCCACATTGTATTGATAAACTACCAATCCTTTGTTCAAATATAAATTATCTTCTTTTTTAAAGGAGAAACCAGCTATAATATCTAAATGGCCATCATTTGTTACATCTATAAAATCTAATTCGAAGAGTTCATCGCCATCCCCTTCAAAAGTCTGAACCGCATTCCATTCCCCATTCGTTTCTTTCAGCACCAATCCTTGTACAACTGCATCTTGAGCACTTGCATAAAATAGAATAGCTTCAAGCAAACCATCCCCATCCAGATCAATCAAAGTATAGGAATTCGTGTATTTCCCTGTTACCGCTTCAAGAATTAAAGCATTACTTGGTACATAAGATTCGATAGCTTCATTAATCAAAGAAGCAGGCTGAGGAGGGGTTATCAAGGATTCATTTTTTTTTAAAAACTCACAACCAGAACTAGAAATTAAAAAAAACATAATGAGTATGAAATGTATTTTTCTCACAATGCGCCTCCATCTTATTTAATTACAATAATTGAAAACCCCTTTGCAGACTTTTATCTTTAACTGTAGTGCAATAAACATAAGTGTCTGTTCGAGCGAGCACTATCTTTCCTTCAAGTTTATCTCCTTCTGCTATAGGGATCACATAGATATCAAGTAATAGACTCTGATCTTTTGTACTGATAAATTTTATTTCTTTAAAATCAAGATCGCTTTCAATCGTCACGTGTTCTGGAAACCAAGGAAGTTCATAGCGGTAATCATAAGAATAGTTATTATATCGTTCACTAACAAACTGTAGTCCCTTGTCCCCATCCCAACGATAATAACTATCTATATACGGAATATATTTTTCATCTATATCTTCATACCCTGCAGGAATCCGAGGTATACCTATTTCGATAATTCCATCGTAATTAATGTCTTCACTATTCAACCTATACAACTTATCATTAGGTTCGTATTCCTCGTTAAAAACACTTTTTAAATTTGAACCATCAAATAACAGAATGTTTGTATAAGCAGTTTGCATTTCACTAACTACGTCAACAACAATACCTTTACCTACCTCGAAATTCACTAAGCCGCTGGCGATGTTGTAATATTCCATTATATTTGGTTTAAGTGTTAAGGAATCCATTAGCTTCAATTCATGATTTACATAATTGAATACAGAAACCTTATTTGAAATGTGATTTTCATCTAAGAGAATAACCGTAAGATCTTTCACACCATCATCATTCAAATCATCCATCACTTTATATGTGTACGACGTATAAAAATTTCTGTTGATTTTATTTCCATCGTATTGATACACTACTAACCCTCTGACTTCATAAGCATCTGAAAATGAGAAACCAGCTATGATATCTAAAATCCCATCGTTTGTTACATCAACAAAATCCAACTCATAAAGTGCATTACCATCTCCCTCAAATGTTTCAACAACGTCCCATTCTCCATTTATTTCTCTTAATACCATTCCTTGAACACTTGTTTCTCTTTTTACAGTGTAAAATGCAACAAGTTCCAATAAGCCATCTCTATCCAAATCAATTAAAGAATAAGAATTTACATAATTACCTGCTGCAGCTTTTATTATAGATGCATCACTTGGTAGAAAAGACTGAATAGCTGTATTAATCTTAGAAACCGGTTGTGGGGGTTTCATCAACGATTCGTTATTTTCAAAAGCAACACAACCAGATAATATAAAAATCATAAAAAATATAATATATCCTTTTTTCACGATACGCCTCCAAATAAGCAACTTCTTCTATAAAAAATCTATAAAAAAAACAGACCTTTATTTTCATCTTTATAGCAACTTAAACTTTCTTAGTAGTTGTTTATCATCTATGGTTGTATAATACACATTATGATTCGTTCTAGCTATTTCTATTTTCCCTGCAATTTCCTCTTCTTTTTCTGAGATCGGGACCACATAAATATCAAATAGAAGGCTTTGATTTACCGTACTGATGAATTTAACCTCTCGAAAGTTTAAACTTCTTTCAATGGTTACGTTTTGCTGCCACTCCCATGGGAAGTCAAAACTATAACCTAATGAATAGCTAGCGTATCTTTCTGCAACAAATTGTAAGACAGCTTCTCCATCCCACCGGTAAAAACTATCTATATACGGAATAAACCATTCCTCTTGATTTTCATAGCCAACAGGAACTCTTGGGATACCTATTTCAATGATTCCATCCTGATTCACATCTTCGCTATTAACCCTCAGGACCTTATCATTAGGGTTATCTTCTTCATTAAAAACACTAGTTAAAGTATTGCCATCAAATAAAAGGATGTTCGTATAACCAGAATGCTGACCATTCGCCACATCAATTACAATCCCTTTTTGCAAATTTTCAGTTACATAACCACTAAGTATGTTGTAGTAACCCATAATATAAGAAAAGAGTGGTATGGCATCCATTAATAGCATTTCATCATTTACATAATTGTAAACAAAGGCTTCATTCAAAGAATGTTCCTCATTAAGAAATGTAAGAGTAAGATCCTGTACTCCATCCTCGTTCAGATCATCAATGATTTTATAAGTATAATCAGTATTAAAAGTATTACTTATTTCATGTCCATCATATTGAAAGACGGATAAACCTCTTTCAAAATGATAATCAGTAAAAGAGAAACCAGCTATAATGTCCAGCACTCCATCGTTTGTTACATCAACAAAATCCAATTCATAAAGTGCATCTCCATCTACTTCAAACGATTGAATAACTTCCCACTCTCCATTTAGTTCTTCTAAGAACAACCCTTGAACAGTGGCATCCTTAATCTCAGAATAAAATGCAATCACTTCCAAAACACCATTCCCATCTAAATCAATGATAGTGTAAGGATCTAAAAATTCACCTGTTTCCGCCTTTAAAATAGTGGCATTACTAGGTAAAAAAGATTGTATGGCTTCGTTTATATTTAAAACAGGTGCAGGAGGATTCATTAAAGATTCATTTGTTTGGAATCCCTGGCAACCTGAACTTATAAAAACCATAATAAATAAAACTACTATGTTTCTCACAAATTGCCTCCTAAAATAGCACATTTTTTCTGCATGAATATTATATAATTTATTAGTTATCAATAAGTGACAAATGGTAACAAAAGAATGTCACACTTTTTCTTTTCAAATAGGATTGTTCAACTATTGTAATATATGTTATAATTAAAAAACCAATTTTTAACATTCTACCTCAATTTTATTTTCATCACACAAAGTTTTAATCCATTCTAAAAACTCACCTTATAATTATGACTTTTTCAAATCAACACATGCATCATTTTTTATTAATTTCAGTAAATTTATACCCATCAATAGGTTATGACCGTGCCTTCATTGTACATTCATTCATATGATGAACAAGTAGTATTTTTTTACTCATAGTTTTAAAAAATGAATAGGGAGGTTAAAAATATGGACAAAGATTTTAAACTTATCCCTTATAAAGTGGATAAGAAAAATGTGGAAGTGAATGAAATCCCCCAAGGAGTTAGGATGATTCAAGCACCAGATGTCTGGGAACAAAGTGAAAAAGGAAAAGGTATTGTAATTGCAATTATTGATACAGGTTGTGATAGAGACCATCCTGACTTAAAAGACAGAGTCATTGGGGGGAGAAATTTTACAGATGATGATAATGGAAACCCTAACAAATTTAGTGATTATATTGGACATGGAACGCATGTAGCTGGGACTATTGCAGCAAGTATAAATGGCAGTGGAGTTGTTGGTGTTGCACCTGAGGCAAGTCTCTTAATTTTAAAAGCTTTAGGAGGGAAATACGGCTCTGGAAGTTACGATTGGATTATTAATGCAATCAATTACGCAGTAGATAAAAATGTTGATATTATCTCTATGTCTTTAGGAGGTCCTCACGATATCCCTGAGTTACATCAAGCTGTAATCAATGCAGTTGAAAAAAATATATTAGTTGTTTGTGCAGCAGGGAATGAAGGAGACGGACGATCTCATACAAACGAGTATTCGTATCCTGGAAGTTACAATGAAGTTATTTCAGTAGGTGCCATTGATTTTGAAAAAAGATCAGCTAATTTTACAAATTCTAATAATGAGATTGATTTAGTCGCTCCAGGTGTAAAAGTCATTTCAACTTATCCAAGAAATAAATTCACAGAATTAAGCGGAACTTCAATGGCTACTCCCCATGTCTCAGGAGCATTAGCTCTCTTAAAAAATATTAGTGAAAAAGAGTTTGGCAGACCATTAACTGAAGCTGAACTATATGCACAATTAATAAAAAGAACCGTATCTGTCGGTTATCCAAAAACAATCGAAGGAAATGGTCTTGTTTCCTTAGCATTAGCAGATAGAATTACAGGTATTTTAAGTCCTTTATGTATGATTAATATATCCAATATATCTTAAATTGAGAAAGTTAATAAAAAGTCATATTACCACCCTAATAGGGTGGTTTTTTATCTCTTAAATAATAATTTTAAAATGATTTGATCAATTCAAATTCTCCAACTACCTTCTCAACACCATTAATTATGATAGACACTTTATGTTGTCCTGGATAATATTTTCGAGTTGTTATTACTTTAAAAGAATGATTTCTATTTATATCTTCACAATGACTAGTTAATATACGTTCAGATATTTTAAACACTTTCTTAGTTAATTGTCCATTTGCTTTTATGAAATGGATCGCATATTCAATGCGCACCTTCTCATCTATTTCTTTATTTTTTTGAAGTTGAAATGAAAAAGAAAGAGTACCGCCGATATTTACCTTCTTAGTATGTATTTGAAAATTGGTTACATCAATGTATTTAGGATCACTAAAACCGAACATTAACAACGCATCACTATCCCCAGATTTTAATAAAGTTCGTAGTGCATGTTTTACCACCCAATCCGTTTCTTTAGACTCACCTAACCATCTTTTTGCTATTTCTAATACCAACTTTGGATGATCTTTAGAAATATCATTTAAGTTATTCGCTACACTTCTTCTTACATATTCTTCTCGATCATTTTTTAACAATTCTAATATTGGAACTATCATTGATGGGTCTTTTTTAAAAGCAGGTAAAGCGATTGCCCAAGGTAATCGTGGGCGACATCCTTCACTGGCAAGTCTACGAACATGTTGATTGTCATGACTTGCCCATTCAGTCATCTTTTTCATCATTTTATTAGCATCCTTTATGATAAATGGACGGACAGCAAACTCAGACGAAGAATACTTGGTAAATTCCTCTAGTGCTATCATAGAAAATTCCCAATCATCTAATCCATATAACTCAACATAGTTAGGAAAAATCATAGGAGCAAATCCAAATTTAAATGTTACTTTTGAAGCAACTTTCATCAAAATTCCAATAGCAGTCTCATAATCTTTAGGCAATGTATCATGTAAACACTTCGTTATATGATGCATTCTTTCCTTTAATTCATATCCATCCCATTCCTCTGTTAATACTTTTGTTAAAAACAATTCCTTAGAAAATTTGGAGTCATATTTACTAATCGTATCCGTTAATTTTTCAAAAAAAACTTCATTAAATGTATTTTTTACAGGTTCCATTTGTTACATCCTCCTAAGTATTAGAAAGTGTGATGACCCTTTACCTTTATATTAACACAAAATAGGAACTAATGTTCCTTTTGCAATTTTAATATATTGACTTATTATTTTAAATGGTTTAATATATTTTACGTTCAAACTGTCAAGTATGAATTAAATAGTTGATATATATTCGTATAACCTCGTAATATGGGCGAGGGTATCTACAGAGGACCGTAAATTTCTGGCTACGAGAGAACGTTGTTTCTAACAACATTTCTCGTGGCTATTTTTGTTTCTAAAATAGTTAAAACTGATTTTGGAAATCATATTTACAACAATATACTTATTTGAGAGGTGGATTTAAAAATGAAAGAAATACTATTAAGTTTATTAGCAGGAATCATTGTAGGAATGTTATTTAAAGTACTTAAACTCCCTGCCCCTGCCCCACCAGTTTTAGCTGGTATTGTTGGTATATTTGGAGTTTATTTAGGTGGGAAACTTTTAGAGTGGGTTATGAAATTAACTTAGACGGTATATACGTGCCTTTAATTTAAAAACCTCCAACTTTATTTATACTAAAATAAAAGTTGGAGGTTTTTTTAGTTCATTGAACAAATTGTAATACTTGTTCTGCTGTTTTTTCTCCCTGTCCGACACAATCTGGAATGCCAACTCCTTCATAACCCGCTCCAGTTAAAAAGATACCTGGATAATGTTCTGTACATTGTTTTCTTGCATTGCCAATGATATTTAAATGCTCAATTGGATATTGAGGCATAGAGTGATATAAACGAGTCACTTTATGGAATATTGGTGTTGCCTTAATTCCCATTAAATATTCAATCTCTTTTTGTACCTTTTCTATAATCTGTTTATCATCGAGTTGTTTCCAAGCCTCTTCACCAGATCTACCCACATAACACCTAAGTAATATTTTCCCCTTTGGAGCAGTGTGCAACCATTTCGATGATGTCCAAGTACAAGCAGTTATGAATCTACCTTCCTTTCGAGGGATAACAAACCCTGAACCGTCCATATCATGATTTATATCCTTTTTATCAAAGGCCATAATTACATTAGCAACTGATGCATATTTAATTTTTTTCAATTGCTGCACTTGATTTAAATCTGTAAATAGGTCCGCAGATAAATGAGGTGGGATGGCTAGTACAATAATATCTGATTCAATCATTTCCCCATTTGACAAAGTAATTTCATAAATATTCGTTTCATCTAGATCATGATTAGAATCAAGTTTCTTAATTTTTGTTACAGACTGTTCTGTTATTACTTTCACATTCCTCAGTTCCTCTACAAGTGCATCTACTAGTGTATTTAATCCTTTTTTATAAGTGAGAAACATACTATTTTGAGCTATTTTCGGTAATGGCATAGCAGATGCTCCATTTGCGGGTGTCTGCTTTCTGCTATTGACCATTCCCAAAATTAAACTACGGTATTTTTGTTCAATACCTCGAAATTGTGGAAAAGTAGCTTTTAAGCTCAGCTTATTTGGATTCCCCGCATAAATACCAGATAATAATGGTTCTGCAATATTCTCAGCTACTTGTTTACCTAGCCTCCGTGAAAGAAAACCACCTAAAGTCTCATCACTTGAACTAGATCTACGAGGAAGAAACAGATCCATTCCCGCTCTTAATTTTCCAGGAAAAGAAATTAGACCCGTTTTCATAAATGGAGCCATTTTTGTTGGAATTCCTAAAATTAGCCCAGGTGGCATAAGGTGAAATTTACCTTTATGAAGAATATAATTTTTCTTTGCCTTTGGGTTTGTTGCTGTTAATTGATCCTCAATACCTAATTCTCGTGAAATCTTTATGATTGGAAATTTTCGAGCTAAAAAAGAATCGGGGCCTCTTTCAATCACAAACTCATCACGTAACCATGTTTGAATTTTTCCACCTAATCTATTATCTTTCTCAACTATAGTTATTTCTATCGGTATTCCCTGCTCTGAAAACTTCTTCTTCATATAAAATGCAGTGCTTAAACCTGATATTCCTCCACCAACAATGGTAACCTTTTTAGGAGTTTTCTCCATTATGATCAATCCTTATCTAGTTTGGCTATAACAACTTCTGCTACCGTTTCCATATATCTTGGATCTGTATTTAAAGACTCTGTACGCTCTAAATGCATTCCTAACTTACGTGCAACCTGCTGACACTCGATATCTATATCATAAAGAATTTCTAGATGGTCTGACACAAAACCAATCGGACATATTAGGACATGTTGTACATTTTCTTGACTATGAATATGATTTAATACGTCTAATATATCAGGTCCTAACCACGGCATCGCAGTCTGACCTGCACTCTGCCATGCGAAATCCCAGTTTGTAATGCCTGTCTTTTGTGCAATTTTTTTAGAAGTTTCCATCAATTGTTCTGGATATGGATCATTTATTTCTAATATTTTCTCAGGTAAACTATGAGCACTGAATAAAATCTTTACCTCATTTTTATCTACACCTTCAAACTTTTGTAAAGCTGTATTTACTCTTTCACTTAAAACTTCAATTAATTTGGGATACAAATGATAACTTTTAACAAAGTTAATGCTTAAATCAAGCTCTTCTGCTTTTTCCTTTGCACGTTTTATATAACTACCTACACTCATTGTTGAATAGTGGGGGGCTAATACAACACCAATAGCCTTTGTTATCCCATCTCCAACCATTTTTTCTACTCCATCTTCTATAAAAGGTTTAGCATGCTTCAAACCTTGGTAACATACAAACTCATATTCTGATCCTTGTTCATTTAAAGTCTTTTCTATCTCTTCTACTTGACGGTCTGTATTTTTACGAAGAGGGAAAAATCCTCCTACAATGGCATCGTAACGATTGACTAAATCCTGTAATTGTTCTGGTTCAGGTGGTCTTCCTCTGCGAATATGAGTGTAATACGCTTCAATTTGATCCATACTTTCTGGTGTTCCATAAGACATCACCAATACACCAATTTTTTGTTTCGTCATCTTACTCCACTACCCTTCTGCAATTTGCTAATTGCTGCATGAGAGTATTCATGTATAAACTGCGTTAATTCCTTTAACTTATCTATAGATGCCTCCGGAAATAGACCATGACCTAGGTTAAAAATAAAACCTGGTTGCTCAATCCCTTGATCAATAATTTCCATTGCATAATCTTGAATGACTGGCATCGGTGCTGTTAATACTAATGGATCTAAGTTACCTTGTACTGCATACTGATGATTTAATCTATTACGTCCTTCTTCGATAGAGACACGCCAGTCCAAACCAATGACATCTACTTTTAAATTAGTTAATGAAGGCAATAATTCACCTGAGCTAACTCCTGGAAAATAAATTTTGGGCTGATCATAATCTTCTAACTCATTAAAGATACGTTCAATAGTTGGCAGCACAAATCTTTCAAAATCTTTAGGAGCTAAAGCTCCTACCCAACTATCAAATAACTGAATTGCATTGGCCCCTGCCGCAAAGTGAGCTTTTAAATAAGTGATGATCATATCACCCAACTTGTCCATCAACATGAACCAAATCTCAGGCTCACTATACATCAATTCTTTTGTTCGAATATAATTTTTAGACGGTCTTCCTTCAATGATATAACTTGCAATGGTAAAAGGTGCTCCTGCAAAAGTAATTAATGGTTTCGTTAATTCACGATCTAAAATTTTTATAGTGTCTATAACATGTGATAAATCCTTCTCAACATCTATCGGTTTTAATTTTAATACATCTTCTTTGGATCTAATTGGATTATCAATGACTGGACCAATATTTTTTACGATATCAAAGTCAATCCCAATCGATGCGACTGGATTCATAATATCCGAGTAAAGAATAGCTGCATCTACACCTAATTTTTTGACAGGCATCATCGTCACTTCAGCTGCTAACTCAGGCTGTTCACATATTTCTAACAACGTAAACTTCTCTTTTATTTTTCTATATTCAGGGTCATATCTTCCTGCTTGTCTCATATACCAAACAGGAATTGTATCTATCTCTTGTTTAAGACATGCTTGTATAAACCGATCTTGAAAGCTCATTATGTAAATTCCCTCTTTCAGAAAATATCCTACTCATCATTATGCCCTTTTTTTGCTTTTGCCACAACCGATAAAATTCATTTATATCTTACAATAGTATGACAAAACCATTCCATAAAATGAAAAATTATATTAAAACAAATTTAAAAAGAAGATGTTAGTAGATTCTGAATTGATAACTGATCTGGAATGTGTTTGTATCGAAAATTCAACTACAAGTAAATTTAAAATTGTAAATACAAGTCTTGTAGTAGGAACTGTTACAGGAGAAGGAGTTGAAACAATAAGTTCATCAACCACAGGAATCACTACAAGAAGAGCACCAACTTTTGACTTCTGAAAAGAAATAGATAAATAAAATATATGAAGAAACAAGTTGATATATCCTTGCTCATTTAATTGGATAAGAATTAAATCCATATAAAAAGCTGGGGAACCCCAGGTAGGAATCACCAGCTTTTTTTATAATTAATTCAAACTTTATATCATAAACCCTTTAATGCCTCACGATGAGCTTCAATCGTTGTTTCAATGTCTTCATCCGTATGTGCTAACGAAACAAACATTCCTTCAAATTGAGATGGTGCAACGGAGACTCCTAAGTCTAACATGTTCCCAAAATATTTCGTAAATCGTTTTAAATCAGAGGAACTTGCCGTTTCGTAATTCGTTACTTTTTGACCTGTAAAAAATGGACAAACCATAGAGCCAATTCGATTCATCGTGCTTTCGATTCCAACCTCTTCTGCATTTTTCAACAAACCTGCTTCTAATTTCGCAGACTTTTCTTCTAATTGTTCATAAATACCAGGTTCACCTAAAAGCTTCAAAGTAGTGTAACCTGCCACCATAGCTAAAGGATTTCCTGATAAAGTACCCGCCTGATAAATTGGACCGGTTGGTGCCATCTGCTTCATAATTTCTCTTTTACCACCGTAAGCACCTACTGGTAAACCCCCTCCAATCACTTTGCCTAAACAAGTCAAATCTGGTGTAACTCCAAATCGCCCTTGTGCACAATTTATATCAACACGAAAACCCGTCATCACTTCATCAAAAATCAATATGCTGCCATATTGCGTTGTAATTTCACGAAGTCCTTCTAGGAACCCTGGTAGAGGAGGAACAACTCCCATATTTCCTGCAATCGGTTCAACAATAACACCTGCAATATCTTCACCAAATTTCTCAAATGCTAGTTTTACAGAATCCATGTCGTTATAAGGTACAGTTAATGTATTTTGAGCAACAGATTCTGGAACCCCAGGACTATCAGGCAAACCTAAGGTTGCTACACCAGAGCCCGCTTTAATTAACAAAGAATCTGCATGTCCATGATAACAGCCTTCAAACTTTAGAATTTTATTTCGTTTTGTATAACCTCTAGCTAATCTCAAAGCACTCATTGTTGCTTCAGTACCAGAATTAACCATACGAACGATTTCAATGGAAGGTACACGTTCACATACAAGCTGTGCCATTCTAGTTTCAATTTCCGTTGGTGCACCAAAACTTGTCCCTTTTTCAGCGAAAAGCTTTATAGCTTCGATCACTTCAGGATGAGCATGACCTAAAATTAACGGTCCCCAAGATGCAATATAATCTATATACTCATTGCCATCGATATCAATCACTCTAGAACCTTTTGCTTTATCTATGTAAATTGGTGTTAATCCTACAGATTTAAAGGCACGAACAGGACTGTTTACCCCTCCTGGTATATGCTGCTTTGCCAATTCAAAAGCATTTTTAGACTTCTTATCGATTCTTTGATTCATCTCAAATATCTCCACACTTTCCTAACTTTAAAATTGTTTAATTTCAATATTATAAATACATGTTATACTGAATCAGCACGTAACCATTTGGCTGCATCCTTTGCAAAGTAGGTTATAATCATATCGGCTCCTGCTCGTTTAAAACCTACTAGTAACTCCATCGCAACTGCTTTTTCATCAATCCACCCTTTTTCAGCTGCTGCTTTAATCATAGAATATTCGGCACTAACATTGTAAGCTGCGATTGGAAGATCAAAGTTTTGTTTCAATGTATGTATAATATCCATATACGCCATCCCTGGTTTGACCATCAATATATCAGCACCTTCTATCACATCGCATTCTGCTTCACGGATGCCTTCTCTAGCATTAGCAGGATCCATTTGATAAGTTTTACGATCTCCAAACTGTGGTGAGGAGTGAGCAGCATCCCTGAAAGGACCATAAAAAGCTGAGGAATATTTGACTGCATAAGACATAATAGGAATGTGTTCAAATCCTGATTCATCTAATCCAGATCTAATTGCGGTGACAAAACCATCCATCATATTAGAAGGAGCAATGACATCAGCTCCTGCCTTTGCCTGAGATATAGCTGTTTTTACAAGTAACGCTAAGGAAGAATCATTTTCAATCACTGCTTCTTTTCCATTATCGGATTTTTTAACAATTCCACAATGACCGTGATCCGTATATTGACACAAACATGTATCTGCCATTACTAATAAGTTCGGATTGATCTGTTTTACTAAACGAGTTGCCTTCTGAGCGATACCTTGATCATCATAGGCTTGTGTTCCAACATCATCCTTTTTGTTTGGAACCCCAAATAAGATAATAGATTGAAGACCTAACTCTGTGATTTCTTTAATTTCTGTTTCCAATTGATCTAATGAAAAATGGAACACACCAGGCATTGAAGGAATTTCATTTTTGATTGCTTCACCTTCTGTAACAAAAATCGGATAAATTAAATCATGCACATTTACATGATTTTCCTTAACTAAATTACGTATCGCCTGGTTGTTTCTTAATCTTCTTTGTCTTACTGTTGGAAATGCCAAGCTTACTTCCTCCTTCATTTACTCATTTACTCCCACCCGTAAATCATCAATAAAAATTATACTGTAGAAATTTACTCTTGTGAGTGATTTTTTGCGTACTTTTATATTTCTTTAATCGCATCAATCAATGATTCAATTGTAGCTTCATCTGATACTTTTGATATATTAAATCCAAATTCCTTTGCAGTTTTTGCTGTAATAGGTCCAATACAAACAATGTGTATGCCAGTTAAATATTGTTTTGCATTATAACCACTTTTTTCAAGAATAGCTACTAGATTACGAACAGTTGAAGAACTAGTAAAAGTAATAATATGAAGTCTATTTTTATCTATATAAGTCAATACCTCTTCGAGCCCATGATCACAAATTACATTTTCATATACATCCACTTCTGTTACGCTTAATCCAAGTTTCCTTAATTTTTCAGGTAAATATTCACGTGCAATATCAGCTCTTGGAAGTAAAACATGCTGTCCTTTTTCTAATTCTGGTAAAATTTCTTCTAACAATCCCTCACCTTGGAATTGCTTTGGTATAGAGGCTACAACTAGCCCACGTTCTTCAAGAGCATTTGCTGTTTTGGGACCAACAGCAGCTATACGTGCATTTTGCATCGTACGAATATCAATACGTAAATCTCTTAATCGCTTAAAGAAATATTCAACCCCGTTTACACTGGTAAAAATGATCCATTGATATGCATTTAATTTTAGTAAGGCTTCATCTAATTCATTTAATACTTGTTCATCTGTTGGTTGTTTTAATTCGATGACTGGAAATTCAACAGCTTCTCCTCCTAAGTCATCAATTTGATCAGCTAATTCACTTGCTTGTGATCGTGCTCTAGTTACCAGTACTCTTTTCCCAAATAATGGTTTATTTTCAAACCACTTTAGTTTTTCCCTTAGTTTAATAACTTCACCTACTAAAATAACAGCTGGAGGCTTGAACTTTTCTATTTCTACTTGATCAACAATGGTTTCTAAAGTGCCAATTAAAGTTCTTTGCTCTACTCTTGTACCCCATCTAATTAGTGCGACTGGAGTTTGTGGAGATTTTCCATGTTTTATTAATTGATCACGAAGGTGACCTATCTTCGTTACTCCCATTAAAAAAAGAATTGTTTCAGTCGCTGTCGAAATTTTCTCCCAATTAATTGTAGAATCTATTTTTTCTGGCCTCTCATGTCCTGTTACAACTGCAAAAGAAGAATTAAAATCACGATGTGTTATTGGAATCCCCGCATAGGAAGGAGCAGCAATTGCAGAAGTAATTCCTGGAACAATTTCAAATTCAATATTATGGTCAACAAGCAAAGATGCCTCCTCACCTACACGACCAAAAATATTGGGATCACCGCCTTTTAAACGTGTTACAACTTTACCTTGTAAAGCTAAATCAACTAATAGCCGATTAATGGCCTCCTGATCCATCGTATGCTGATTTGGTAATTTACCAGCGTATATTTTTTCTGTTCCGGGTTTTGCATAAGTTAGTAAACGTGGACTGGCTAATCTATCGTACACAATAGCATCTGCTTTTTTGATGGATTCCAAACCCTTCACTGTAATTAATTTTGGATCACCAGGTCCTGCTCCAACTAAGTAAACTTTCCCCTTTGTCAATTCTCTCCCCTCACTTCATCTAATATTCGGTCCGCACCCCTATCAATTAATCTCTGTGCCAATTGGACTCCTAATTTCTCAGGGTCATTACCAACAATTTTATCTTTGATGACGGTTTCTCCATCTGGTGAACCGACCAGACCAAATAATTGTATGTCTGCAGTATCCTCATCTTTTTGTAAAATTCCATGTGCAGCAACAGGAATTTCACAACTTCCATTTAAAGTAGCTAGAAAAGCTCTTTCCGCTTGAACTGTTTTAGCTGTTTTCTCATCATTATAAAGTGATAATAATTTCATAATAAACTCATCATCATCCCTGCATTCTATTCCTAATGCCCCTTGACCTACAGCAGGAATACAAAGCTCTGTTGAGATATACTCAGTTATCTTATCCTGCCATCCCACTCTATTAAGACCAGCAGTAGCAAGTACAATTGCATCATATTCACCATCGTTTAATTTATTTATTCTTGTCCCAATATTTCCACGGATGAATTTAATTTGAAAATCAGGCCGATAATTTTTAATTTGACTTGCACGTCTTAAACTACTCGTTCCTATGACTGCTCCTTTTGGAAGATCAAACAATGAATTATATTCTTGAGATACGATGCAATCTCTTACATCTTCTCTTTTTGGAACTGCACCGATCATCAAACCTTCTGGTAAGTCAGAAGGCATGTCCTTCATACTATGTACTGCAATATCAATTTCTCCATCTAACATTGCTTGCTCGATTTCTTTGACAAAAAGCCCTTTTCCACCTACTTTGGAAAGAGTAACATCTAGAATTTTATCCCCTTTTGTAACAATTTTTTTGATTTCAAATTGAGCTTGAATATTATGAATTTGACATATTTCTTTTAAGGCCTCTATTACATGATTGGTTTGTGTAAGTGCTAATTGACTTTGTCTTGACCCTACAATGATTGTTCTCATGATTATACTCCTTTATCCTTATCCCTAGTTAACAATTGATATTTCCATTATATTTATAATCAGGATCCTTTAATCTTTTATATAATTCTTTCTGAAAACTGTGAAATTTCCCTATACGTATCAAGCGAAGTATATCTAAATCCATGATCTCCTTATAAAGAGCTTGTCTTTGTTTTGTATCATGAATTGTTTTTTTTACAAACGAACGAAATTCTCCTAAAAAATCTAGATAAATCTCATAATCATCCCCATACTGTTTCTCTAAATCTTTCTTGATTGTTCTAGCAACAATAGGACTAGCGCCAGAAGTAGAAACTGCAATTTGTAACTTCCCTCTTTTAAAGCTTGCGGGGAAAATAAAATCACTGTAGTCAGGTCGATCCACTATACTCACGAGTATGTTTCGTTTTTTTGCATCTTCATAAACTTGTAAATTAACTTGGCTTTGGTCTGTAGCAGCAATGATTAAAAAAGGCTTTCCTATTTGAGATACATCATAGTTTTTTTTATATATTTGAAGTTTCCCTTCGTTGTGCCAATGTTTAATTTGAACTGTCACTTTAGGACTAATCACTTTAATATTAGCCATTGCATCCATTAATGAACTGATTTTTCTTTCCGCTATCTTCCCTCCACCAACAACTAAACATTCTTTTTGTTTTACATTGATCATAATGGGCATAACATCATACACAGCTCTTCACATCCAAATCCATATATGAAAATCAGATAAGTAGTTAGATACTATAAAATTAATCAATAGCAATACAAACGCAATAACATTCCAGAAAGCTAATTTATTTCCTGTTGTGTGTTTTTTTAACTTTTTAAATAAGTAAAAAATATACGCTACTAATACTAATAATGAATTCATGACTTTTAAATCCAATAAATATAATAAATGATCAGTTAACACCATCCAAATTATGCTTAAGATAATAGATAATAACAATAATGGCAATCCAATCATAACAGAAAGAAACGCAAACTTATCTATCTTTTCAAGGCTTGGCAACTTCTTTAAATAATTAGACCATTTCTTTTCTTTCAACATCCGAAAAAGCATTAGATATAAACATGACAAAATAAAGGAAACTAAAAAAAAAGCATAACTGCTTATGGCTAGTGTAATATGGATAAATAACAACTCATCATGAATCTCCCAGTTTCGTAAAGTTGGTATGGCAGAAGAATCGCTAAAAAAACTTAAAGCCATAATGGTAAAGGCAGCTACATTAACTGTAAATACGAATAAATCATGCTTTAATATAAAATTTAGCATTAATGATATCGTTACAACAACCCAAGAGAAAAAAAACAACGTTTCAAACATCGTTAATATTGGAAAATATGAATTGTCTATCATTCTTAATATAAAAAAATTGGATTGCAAAATCCAAACGATAATAAGCAACCCTGTACCAATCCATTTTGCTTTCCGATTTTTATAAATTGTATCAGAGAACGAAAATAACAGGCTCAGGGTATATAAATATATAATAATATCATAAACAAAAGTTTTTGATTCCATGGCAGCCTCCTAGATTCATTTTGTCTAAGGTCGAGCTGCTAGTTTATGATTGTATAAAGGTAATATTTTGGCCTTTTCTTCAGCCGCTTTTTGTTTCTTCTCTTCTAGATGGTTTAATCTTACGAGTTCTTTGTTTTCTTCAAGTTTCTCCTCAAGAGCAAATAAATGAGAAAACAATTGAATTGCCGCATCTCCTTTACGATCTCCAGCCATCTCTTTAATACGTTGAATGGGATCGTGAAGAACCTGATTTGCAATGCTTTTAGATAGTTTGCGAATAACCTTAATCTCTCGTTCATCTAAATCAGGAAGCTTATTCAATAAACTTTCCATCGTTTCCGCATGAATATCTGCCGCTTTCTCTTGCAAAGCTTGAATTACAGGACCAAGTCCTAACGTATTGTACCAATTTTCAAAGGCTATGATTTCTTGGGCAATCATGATTTCAATTTTTTCTGCTTCATGTTTTCTTTGTTCAACGTTATTTTGTACGATGCCTTCCAAATCATCAATATCATACAAAAATACATTAGGAATATCAATGATATCAGGATCTAAATCACGAGGAACAGCTATATCAATCATGAATAATGGACTTGATGTTTTTCGATTATGCATCAAGCTTTCAACCTGACCCTTATTTAAAATTAAGTCAGATGACCCTGTGGAACTAATAATAATATTTGTTTCAGAAATATATTTATGGAAACCATCAAAAGAACAAGCTATACCATTAAACTGCTCAGCTAGTTTTTTAGCATTTGAGATGGTTCGATTTACAACAATGACTTTTTTAGCACCATTTGCATGAATATGTTTAACTGTTAATTCACTCATCTTGCCTGCTCCGATGATCATCACTGTTTTATTACGAAAATCACCAAAGATTTGTTTTCCTAATTCTACTGCTGCATAACTTACGGAAACAGCATTTTCACCAATTGTAGTTTCAGAATGAGCCCTTTTTGCCATCGTGATCCCTTGTTTAAATAAATGATTGAATAATGTTCCTGTAGTTTTCTCTGATTGTGCTAATAAAAATGCATCTTTCACTTGTCCTAATATTTGAGTTTCACCTATGATCATTGAATCTAATCCACAAGTTACTTTGAACAAGTGCTCTATTGCACCTTCGTCTTCGTAAACATATAAATGTTTAGCAAATTCTTCTCGAGAAACTCCGAACCAATTTTGCATAAAACTTCTTATATAATGACCACACAAATGTAAACGATCTACTACAGCATAAATCTCTGTCCGATTGCAAGTTGCTACCATAACACATTCCAGTATGCTTTTTGTATTTTTCAACATTCTTAAAGCAATGGGAGTCTGTTCCTCTGATATTGAGAACTTTTCTCTGATATCTACTGGGGCTGTACGATAGTTTAATCCAACTACTACAATGTGCATGTGCTCACCTGCCTTCATAAATAATTACATAACTCCATTATTATAACATATTTAGACAACCTACTTCTTAAAAAACATGTGAAAAATTGAACAATTTAAAACAAATAACGTTAATTCTTATAGTATATCCATATTAAATGACTTCCGTAAGGGCTTTTGTTCTATTATGACCAATAACAGTTTACTCTAACAATATTTTTCTTAAATATCCTGAAACTGCTTCATCTAATTGCATTAACTTGTCATTCTGTGAAGAAATGATTTTTCCATCTTCTGAAAGTAAAGTCTCATAAACTTGAACAATTTCTATGAAAGCTTTATTCAACTCTTGAAAAACCGCTACCTCTTCTTGTTTCAATAAACGATCGCCCCCAAGTTGCAAACGGATAATATATTGCATAATATCTAAATAGCTATTCATGTTAGTTAACTTGGAATCACCATAGGCAAGAACTAAATGCTGATGAGAATAATCAGAAGTGTAAGCAAATTGTTTAAGTACGTTTAATTGTCCAGTATTACTAGCATTCATTGAGTCATAAATTAAGTTATTTAACAATTCAATTTGAAATAATGAAACTTGATATAACAAGATATTACTGTCTTTCTCACTTTTTTTAGCAAAATATAAATCAACCAATTGATAAATCGGCCATGCTACTAAAAGTACAATAATAATAAATATCAACATCTGTCTATTCCGCATTTCATTTCCCCCCATTTTAAACAATCTTTTAAATAAAAGGGTTAAAAAGTTCCGTTTTCAGCACCAAGAAGGTTGTATGAACCCGTAAGAAGGAAGCGCGGAGTGTAGATGCCTGCTACATGAGCACTGGACTTCAAGGGTTTGTACAAGATTATGTAGAGTTTCTTCTATGAATTACTTCGTGATGGTAGGGGACTTTTTAAACAACCTCTATATATTGATGTTTATGGGGGTTGGGTAAAACAAATAACCATGGATTTTTCCATGGTTATTATCCATTTATATTTTTAATTTTAACAAGTCGTAACTTGCGCATTTTTTATGTTTGGAGATTCTACACCTAATTCTCCTAAACCTCGAATAATCTTTTTTGAGTGTACCTGTTCAGGGTTTAATTTAGAAACCAAATAGTTGATGGCTTTTTCAGGATCAACCGTCACACCACAAGTATAACAATCAATAGCAGCAAATTGTTTTTCAGGATAAGTGTGAATGGAAATGTGACTTTCCGATAACATGACTAAGACCGTAACCCCTTGAGGGTCGAATTGTTTTTCCTGTACAGATAATACAGTTGCACCACATTCTTCAGCCGCTTGTACCATATGTTCTTTTAAAAATTCAACATTATTTAATAAATCTACTTCTACTCCCCAAGTATCTATAACAACGTGTCTTCCGAAAGTTGAGTATTCCATCTTTCGGTCCTCCTTCCTAGGAATAAAATATTTTGAATTTCAT
Source organism: Chengkuizengella marina (assembly GCF_009910845.1). Classification (GTDB taxonomy): domain Bacteria; phylum Bacillota; class Bacilli; order Paenibacillales; family KCTC-33759; genus Chengkuizengella; species Chengkuizengella marina. The sequence continues at coordinate 31,993 of NZ_SIJB01000018.1, forward strand.
CCGCTAGGACCTACGCCATTCACTTTCCGAGGGTAACAATATCCTACCATCGTTTCAATGTCTGAGTGAATCCTGGTTCCTATTTTGAGAATTTCAACGAATCTAAAAATAACATCTATTGGGTAGAATTGCAATACTTTTTTACAACTTTTTTAAAATGGTAAAAAATGAGCAGTGTTTCTTCACTCTTTATTATTATATCCATTCATAAACAACTTTACTGCAAAACTGACTCTTTGACTTAGATCTTCCATTGTGAAGTCTTTAGAAAACAAAATGTCCATTTTATAATTTTCAAGAATACCAATAAACGCTTTTGCATGTAATTTTGCTTCAATTATCGATTCAACATCCAATATTTCTGAAACTAAATTTACATAATTCTCAATATGCTCAAACATTAATTGCATGAATTCGGGGTCGTTATTTAACCCTTGAAAAAAAATTCTCGTATGATTTCTCATACTATAAAAATATGTTAAATGATGTTTAGCAATAATGTTTAACTTATTTTCAAATGAATCTGTTTTACTCAACTCATCTGTTAACTCAATAAGAAATACATTGAAATTTCTTCTTGTTATCTCTTTAAACAGTTCTTCTTTACTTGAGAAGTACAGATAAACGGTTCCTTTAGCTATACCTGCATGTTCAGCGATTTCAGAAATCTTAGTTTCGTAAAAACCTTTGGTTGAGAATAAATAAAATGCTGAATCTAAAATCATATTTCTTTTCTGTTCTGAAGAAAATGCTGTCATAAAATCACCTTGTATCATAATTAAGAACTCACTTTAAAAACAAAAATTAAAATAAAAGGATTGACTCCGCCAATCCTTTTTTTAATATAACATATTCATGGAGATAAAAGATATTTTAAAATTTTACTGTTCATGTTTATATGTTTTATAAAAAGCTAAAACATAAATAATAGGCAAGAATACTAGAGTAAAGAATGTAGACGTTGTTAGCCCTCCTATAACTACAACAGCTAAACCTTTAGAAATTAATCCCCCGCCAGGAGTTGTAAAAGCTAATGGCATTAATGCTGCAATGGTTGCAAAGGCAGTCATCAGTATAGGACGTATTCTTGTTTTTCCAGCCTCAATAACAGATGCTCTTATAGATAAACCACTAGCACGATTTTGATTAATACGATCAACAAGAACAATCGCATTTGTAACCACAATACCAACTAACATAAGAAATCCAATCATTGCACTCATAGACAGCGGTTCTTTCGTTATATATAATCCAACTATCGCCCCAATAGGAACAAACAATATTGAAGTTAATATGACAAAAGGAAGACGTGCCTTCCCAAAAAACACAAGCATTGTGATATATACTAATCCGATTGCAATAACAATAGCTACAACTATATCTATGAGTACTTCTATTGTTTCATCATTACCTCCACCAACATTTACAGTTACTCCTTCTGGAAACTTCAGCTGCTCTACAGCAGATTTAACTTCTTTAGTAGCAGTGGAAATATTATTACCTGTAGCCAGTGCAGAAACTTTTGCATAAATTTGTCCATCTAATTTTTGAATTGAAGTGACTACATCATCTTCAGTTATATCTGCTATGTCCTTTAATTGCACAGGACCACGTGAAGAGAAAAATGTAATATTACCAAGTTCATCTACCCCTGATACAGGTTGGCCATATTGTATTTTTATTTCTTGTTCTTGTCCATCAAGCTCATACGCCCCCACATCAACAGGACGAGTTTGATCACTAATTGCAGCCAAAACCATAAAAGAAGATAATTGGTATTCACTTAATTTGCTTTCATCTAAATTCACAGATATTTGTTGTTGTTTTTCACTCATATTATTTTTTACATACTTAACATCATTTCGTTTTAACATCATTTCTTCTACTTGTTTAGAAGCAGACAACAAATTACTAATATCATCTGAAAATAAATTCACATCCACATTGTTTTGTGTAGGTGGACCTCCAGCTTGCAACTCTTGTACACTCACCGTTGAATTTTCCTCATTCGTTAATACGATGTCTTCCAATATGATTTTCACATCTTTTATAGCATCATCTACATCCATATTTTCTGCAAGTTCAATATAGTATTGTGCCCGATTCACTAAGCTAGTACCCGTCATGTAGTCATAATTTCCAATGGATACAAACACATTGGGGTATTTATCCTGATTTTCCTTTAATTTATTTTCAACTGCTAATGATACTTCATTTGTTCTTTCAATAACAGAGGATGGTGGCAAGTTGATTTCTGCTACTAACATTTTCTCTTTCTCATTTGGTAAAAATACAAATCCAAGCTTAGGTACAAATAAAAAGGAACCCATCAACAACAATAATGAAATTGTAATGACAAAAATCTTTTTATTCAATGCAAATTCTAACAACTTCTCATACCAGCGAACATAAAAAGGTTCTTTATTATTTTCTTTCAAAGTGATAAAAGAATAATTGGCTAGAACAGGGATTAAAGTGACTGCAACCACTAGTGATGCAAGTAAAGAAACTACTACCGCTACTGCAAATGGCATAAAAAATGCTCCCGTAATTCCCCCAACTAATCCCAAAGGCATAAAAACTACAATGGAGGCTAATGTTGAGGAAATAATTGGACTAATCATCTCGCGTGTTCCTGAAATCGTTAGTTGAAACCGATCTTTTTCTGGTTCAAGCCTCCTCTTTCGATATATGTTCTCAATAACAATGATACTATCATCAACTACACGACCAACAGCAACGGCTAGACCTGCAAGACTCATTGTATTTAATGTGTAATTAAACCATTTCAAAAAGATCACACCAACCAATAAAGATAAAGGAATTGAAACCACTGCTATAATTGTTGCTCTAATATTTCTTAAAAAAATAAGAACTGCGATAGATGCAAATACAGCACCCCAAATCCCTTTGCTGATTAGTTCTGAGATGGATAATTTAATTTCTTTTGATTGATCAAAAACGATAGCATAATCAATTTTATCGTTGTAGCTATTTATAACTTTGAAAAATTGATCAGATACTTCAACTGTGTTTGCATCCTGCTTTTTATTAATTAATAAAGATATGCTGCTTTTTAAATTATATCTAGAAAGCTCATCTAATCTTTCCACTTCTTTAAGGCTTGCAATATCACCTAATAATATTGTTTCTTCTGTAATAGGTGAAGTTAATTGAATTTGATTGAGATCATTCATAGTCTCAATTTTCTGATCAATTCGAACGGGTACAACGACAGAATCACTTTGTATAGTTCCTGCCGGGAAGGAAAAAAATGAGTTTTGAATTTTTTCTTTAATCTGGTTTAAACTAATGCCTTGTGTTTTAGCTAAATTCTTATCTACAACTACTTCTAAAAATTCCTTTGGAATAGCAGATATTGCAACACTTTTTACTCCATTAACATTTAATAGCTCTGGTTTAAGAACATTGAGAGTCCAATCCGTAATATCTTCATCCTCTTTTGGAAATAATGCAAGGTTTACAACTGGAAGGGAACCAAATGAAAATAAATCAACATTCGTCACAGCTTCTTCTGGGAGTTGAATTTCTCTTATTAATTCATTTACATCCTGAATTGTATCATCCATATCCGTTCCAATTGGAAAAGTTAACTGTATGCGTGATAAACTTTCCATAGATTGGCTTGTCATTTTTTCTAAATTGGATAAAGAATCTAATTGTTCTTCTAAAACCCCCGTTACATACTCATCCACATCTTCCGAAGATGCTCCAGGATATATTGTTGTAATCGATAATTCAGGAAATTCAATGTCTGGTAGCAAATCTGATTTTAAAGATAGGAAAGATAAAATACCTCCTCCAACTAGCAAAAGACAAATGATAATAATTGCTGCTGGATTTTTTAAACTAAATTGAGTTAAAAGTTTCATAATATTTGCACCTCTGTATAATTTTATAAATTGACTGACCAACCAGTCATTTTATTATAAAATTAACCAAATCATATGTCAATTATGATTTGGCAATTTGATTTTGAATAAGTCCCCATAATTCATCTTTTCCCAATCCTTCTTCAGATGAAAATAATAAGATTGGATCTTCTTTTTCAAGGTGCAACGTATCTTTTATAACTTTTAAATGTTTATTTCGTTTATTTTTTGAAATTTTATCAGCTTTTGTAGTAATGACTATACGAGGAATTTGTTCATATACTAACCATTCATACATGGCTTGATCATCTTTAGTAGGTGGATGACGAAGATCAATAATTTGTAAAACAACTTTTAATTGTTCTCTCTCTAACAAATATCGTTCGATCATTTCTCCCCATTCTTGTCTTCTTGACTTCGAAACTTTAGCATAACCATAACCTGGAAGATCAACAAAATATAAATCAGTATTAATGCGATAATAATTTAAAGTTTGTGTTTTACCTGGCTGAGAGCTTGTTCTTGCCAGATTTTTGCGATTAATCATTTTATTAATTAGAGATGATTTCCCTACATTTGAACGACCAGCAAGTGCAATTTCAGGTAATCCATCATTAGGATATTGATCTGGACCTACTGCACTAATAATAAATTCTGCCTGATTTACTTTCACATTAACATACCTACACTTTCTATAAAAGTGAACCTAACCAGGTTCTTTATACAGTCTATTTACAAGAAAAACTGAATAAGTGATTACTCATTTAACTGAGTAATCACTTAAGGTATACTCTAAATTATTGGATTAATGTTTGCTCTAAAACTGTATCCATATGTGAAACTGGTATAAATTCTATATCCTGTTTCACTGTTTCTGGCAGCTCATTAAGATCCTTCTCGTTTTCTTCAGGAAATAGTACTTTTTTAATCCCAGCCCGGTGAGCTGCTAAGGCTTTTTCCTTTAATCCTCCTATTGGAAGAACTCTTCCCCTTAACGTAATTTCTCCTGTCATCGCAACTTCTTTAGATACAGGGACATCTGATAAAGCAGATATTAAAGCCGATGCAATGGTAATTCCTGCTGAAGGTCCATCTTTTGGAATAGCACCTTCTGGAATATGAATATGAATATCATACTTATCATGAAAATCAGGCTCTAAATTCAGCTCTTTTGCTTTAGATCGTGTATAACTAAAAGCTGCTTGCGCAGATTCTTTCATTACATCTCCAAGTTTACCCGTTAATGTTAACTTACCATTTCCAGGCATAACTGTCACTTCAATGGTTAAAGTATCTCCTCCCACCTCCGTCCATGCTAATCCAGTAACTGCCCCAATCTGATTTTCTTTTTCAGCTAAGCTATATCTATACTTACTAGGTCCTAAGTATTTTTCCACATCTTTAGTAGATACGGTTACTTGTTTAGATTCATCTGTTGATACAACTTCCTTAACTACTTTACGACAAAGCGAAGCGATTTGTTGTTCTAAGTTCCTTACACCTGCTTCACGAGTATACTCTTGAATAATCGATAATATCATTTTATCATCTACAACTAACTGGTCATCAGTTAATCCATGTTCTTTTCTCTGTTTAGGAAGTAAATATTTCTTTGCAATTTCTAATTTTTCAATTTCTGTATAACCTGATATATATAACATTTCCATACGATCCAATAAAGGACGTGGAATGTTATGAACTGCATTCGCTGTTGTAATAAACATGACATTAGATAAATCAAATGGTTGTTCAATAAAATGATCACTAAAAGTGCTGTTTTGCTCAGGATCTAAAACTTCTAACAATGCAGATCCAGGGTCGCCACGAAAATCCATAGACATCTTATCGATTTCATCTAATAAAAAAACGGGGTTGTTTGTTCCAGCATTTTTCAAACCTTGTATAATCCGACCTGGCATAGCACCTACATAGGTTCGTCTATGACCACGGATCTCTGCTTCATCTCTAACCCCACCTAATGAGATACGTACAAATTCACGTCCTAATGTTCTAGCGATGGACCTCCCTAAAGAAGTTTTCCCTACTCCTGGTGGACCAACTAGACAAAGTATAGGTCCTTTTATTTTTTTAACCAATTTCTGTACAGCTAAATATTCCAGTACTCGTTCTTTTGGTTTTTCAAGACCATAATGGTCTTCATCTAAGATTTTTTCAGCATGAGTGATGTCTAAATCATCTTCCGTTTGTTTGCTCCATGGTAAAGCAATCATCCAATCTATATAATTACGAATAACTCCACCTTCTGCAGATGTAGAAGGCATTTTTTCCAAACGTTCTATTTCTCTTTCAATTTTTTCTTTAATTTTTTCAGGTACTTCTATTTTAGCAAGTTGAGCTCGAAGCTCTTCCACTTCTCCTGCTCTGCCTTCTTTATCGCCTAATTCCTTTTGAATAGCTTTCATCTGCTCCCGCAAATAATATTCTTTCTGTGTTTTCTCCATCTGTTTCTTGACACGTTTATTAATTTGTTTTTCTAATTCAAGGACTTCACGTTCGTCATTTAAGATATTCAAGACTTTTTCCAATCTTTCATGAACATCCAACGTTTCAAGTATCTTCTGTTTATCTTTAATTTTTAAAGATAAGTGACTAGAAATAACATCTGCCAATCTTCCTGGTTCATTAATATCAGAAACAGATGCCAGGGTTTCAGGTGTAACTTTTTTTGACAAGGAGATATAGTTCTCAAATTGTTTCAATACACTTCTCATCAATGCATTGTTCTCTGAGTTATCTGATAATACATCAAATAAATCTTTAGCGTATACTTCATAAAATTCATCATTATCAATATATTCTACAATTTCACAACGATTTAACGCTTCCACTAGCACCCTGATCGTTCCGTTAGGAAGCTTCAGCATTTGTCTTACTTTTGCTTTGGTACCAATTTTATAAATATCATCTTCAGTTGGTGCTTCAATACTCACCTCAGATTGAGAACAAAGCAGAATCAAGTTGTTTTCTACCATCGCTCTTTCAAGGGCTTTAACTGACTTTTCTCTACCAACATCAAGATGCAATACCATACTTGGATAAACAAGTAATCCACGTAAAGGTAATAATGGCAAGCGATCTTCTCTTGTTTTATTTAGACTCATCTCTAGTACCCCCAAAGATTCTTTCCTATAGCTGTATATTATTTTATCAAATGCTTAATTAAAAAACCAATTTCTAACTGATCTCGCCCATATTTTCAATATATTTGCAATTTTATTTATATATTGATACATTCTATGTGACATAAAAGACTATTGTTCTAATGTAGGTGTACCTGGTTGAAAAACTGGAAGCACTTTAACTTCTATGTCTTCATTGTCTATTTTTTGTTGTTTAGATTGGTCATTATATTCAACACCAAGTGAATATTTAAGCACCTGTTCTATGGTCTCCATGGGAATAACTTCAATTCCTTTTATTGAAAAAAATGAATCTTGCCAATTTTCTTTCGGAATAAATACTTTTTTGGCACCTGCTTGAATTGCTGCTTCTACTTTAGCTACAACTCCTCCAACAGGTTTTACTTTTCCATGAATGCTCACTTCACCAGTCATAGCCATTTTATTATCTACAGGAATGTTATTTACTGCAGATGTAATGGCTGTAGCAATAGTAACACCTGCTGATGGTCCATCCATAGGAATGCCACCTGGAAAATTAATGTGAATGTCATAATCATCAGCATTAATCCCAACCCGCCTTAATACAGTGAGTACGTTTTCTAAGGAACTTTTAACCATGCTTTTACGACGAATTTTTTTGCCGCCACCGCCCATTTCTTCCTCATCTACAACACCAGTTATCGTAAATTTACCTTTACTAGGTATTTTAGTTTGTGTTGCCGTTGCTTCAATTTCTAATAAACATCCTATATTTGAACCAAAAACTGCAAGGCCATTCACTAATCCTACTTTAGGCTGACTCGGAATTTTATTATCTGGACGTGGTTGTATATTACTGCTATTAATTACCCATTCAACATCTTCAGCTGTTATTTTCTTTCTTTGATCTGTCATGGAAATCCCAGCTGCCATCTGTACAATATTTACTGCCTCTCGCCCATTCGTAGCGTATTTACTTATCACATCAATTGCTTTATCTTCACAAGGCATTCCAATTTTTTTAACTGCATTGGCCGCAATAGTAGCAGTTTCTTTAGGTAAAAGTGGTTTGAAAAACACCTCTATACAGCGGGATCTAATAGCAGGAGGTATTTCTTCAGGAGTTCTGGTTGTCGCTCCAACTAATCTAAAGTCAGCAGGTAATCCATTTTGAAATATATCATGGATAAATTGTGGAATATTTTTATCATCTGCACTATAATACGAACTTTCTAAAAACACTTTTCGATCTTCAAGAACTTTTAATAGTTTATTCATTTGAACAGAGTGCAGCTCTCCAATTTCATCTATAAATAATATACCTCCATGAGCTTTAGTCACAGCACCAGGTTTAGGCTGGGGGATACCTGCAACACCCATTGCTCCTGCTCCTTGATATATTGGGTCATGCACAGAACCAATTAAAGGATCTGCAATTCCCCTTTCATCAAAACGAGCAATCGTTGCATCTATTTCAGTAAATTTTGAATCTTTATAAAAAGGTGAAAATATATTTTTCTTTGCTTCTTCTAAAACAACCCTAGCAGCAGCTGTTTTCCCTACTCCTGGAGGACCATATATAATTACATGTTGTGGATTAGGTCCACATAAACTAGCTTTTAATGCTCTTAGTCCTTCTTTTTGTCCTATAATATCTTCCAAGGTAATAGGTCTAGCTTTTTCAGCTAAAGGTTGGGTTAAATGTATAGATCTCAATTTATGTAATTTTTCCATTTCTCTTTTGGATTCTTTATCAACAGCTGATTTACTGTTTTGTTGACTTCTTAATTGATTCCAAAAATACAATCCAATGACTACAGCAAAAAAACCTTGAATAATCATTAACACGACCATAAAACTCATAATGGATTCTACCTCCTTTTTTCTTCTAACTACAAGCTAGTATTACCATGCATAACCTAACTTCATACGCAAACCCATAGAAAAGTCGAAAACAAAAAAGACTCCTAACTAATAGTTAGGAGTCTTCGACGGTGATTTTTTGAAATCATTTCCAATATATAACGAGGAGAAACTTTTATCATATTTGAGTATAATAAAATTTAACCTTTGTCAAAGCTTTTGGCTTATTCCAATGGTAGATATTTCTTCTACATCGAATCAGAAAGAATCACTTTGGCTGATTCGTTGAATTGGTTGTCCAACGGAACCACACCTCTCTTTCACCGTCAAAAGTATTATGGCTCGATTGAAATATAAATATTCACTGGTTTATATGGAATATGTTTCAACGCACTTCTTCACTATTTGAATTGTTTGAGCGCCCTGGGATTTCCCCAGTTTTTTCAAAACTTTCTACAATCACATCAATTTCTTTTTTCAATTCATTTACTAACTCAGCCTCTGGTACCTTACGGATCATTTCTCCATACCTAAATAACATTCCTTCACCTCTCGCACCTGCGATACCGATATCTGCTTCTCGTGCTTCTCCTGGTCCATTTACAGCGCAACCTAATACTGAAACTTTAATTGGTACCTTTACATTTTGAATGTATTCTTCCACTTCATTAGCAATCGAGAATAAATCAATATCAAGTCTTCCACAAGTTGGACATGAAACAAGTGTTGCCGCGTTTGATATCAAACCAAATGATTTTAATAATTCCCTTGCCACTTTTACTTCTTCAACTGGATCTGCACTTAAAGAAATGCGCATAGTAGAACCTAACCCTTTATCTAACATTGCACCTAAACCTGCTGCACTTTTGATTGTTCCAGCATGTAAGGTACCTGCCTCTGTTATCCCTAAGTGTAATGGATAATTAAATTTTTCTGAAAACTTAGTATAAGCTTCTATAGCCATGGGTACATCTGATGCTTTTAAAGATACAATAATGTCTTTAAAATCAAGTTCTTCTAAAATCCGAATATGAAATTCAGCACTTTCAACCATAGCATCAGGTGTTGGATATCCATATTTATCTAATAAATGATTTTCAAGTGAACCTGCATTTACACCAATACGAATAGGTATACCACGCTCTTTACATGCTTTAACTACAGCTTCAACTTTTTCTCTCTTCCCAATATTTCCAGGGTTAATTCTAACTTTATCAATTCCATTCTCTATAGCGGCAAGAGCTAACCTGTAATCAAAATGAATATCTGCAACTAATGGAATATTAATTTGTTTTTTAATTTCTTTAATTGCATCCGCAGCTTCTTGATTGTTAACTGTGACTCTAACCAATTGGCATCCGGCTTCTTCCAATCGATGAATTTCAGCAACAGTTGCTTTTACATCTGCTGTTTTTGTTGTACACATACTTTGAATAATTAACTCATTATTTCCACCAATCGTTAAATCCCCAACCTTAACAGGTATCGTCTCATCCCTTAAAAACATAACCGTCTCTCCCATGAAATACAACTACCTATCTCAATACATCTATTTATAAACCAGAAAGTAGTGAGATAGGTAATTTAGATTTTATGAATTTATTTTATGCACTTTCTTCTTTGCTTTTGTTATCTTTTAACAACTGAGGAGCTACATTATTCTTAATAACATCCTCTTTGATAATGCATTTTTTAATATCTGTTTTGGATGGAACCTCATACATTACATCCAACATTACACCTTCTATAATAGCTCTTAAACCTCTGGCACCTGTATTCCTTTTAATGGCTTCTTTGGCTATTTCACTTAGGGCATTATCTTCAAACTCAAGCTCTACACCATCAATTTCAAGTAATTTTTGATATTGTTTTACTAACGAATTTTTAGGTTCCTTAAGAATGCGAACTAATGCGGTTTCATCTAGTTTATTTAATGAAGAAATCACAGGTAAACGTCCAACAAATTCAGGAATTAAACCATATTTTAATAAATCCTCCGGTAAAATTAATGACAAGAAATCTTCATCTTTATTCAAGTTATTCTTACCATTGTCATTATTATTAAAACCAATCACTTTTTTACCAAGTCTTCTCTTAATAATGGGTTCAATTCCATCAAAAGCGCCACCACAAATAAATAAAATATTTGTTGTGTCTATTTGAATGAATTCTTGATGGGGATGTTTACGCCCTCCTTGTGGTGGTACAGATGCAGTTGTTCCTTCTAAAATTTTTAAAAGTGCTTGCTGTACACCTTCACCTGAAACATCTCTTGTAATAGATGGATTTTCAGATTTTCTTGCAACCTTATCAATTTCATCAATGTATATGATTCCTTTTTCAGCCTTTTCAACATCGTAATCAGCCGCTTGAATCAATTTTAATAATATGTTCTCAACATCTTCCCCTACATAACCAGCCTCTGTTAAAGAAGTTGCATCCGCTATAGCAAATGGGACATTTAGAATTTTTGCCAATGTCTGAGCTAAAAGTGTTTTTCCACTACCTGTAGGTCCAATTAATGCAATATTACTTTTTTGTAGTTCGACATCTTCAGCTTTATTTTTAGAGTTGATGCGTTTGTAATGATTATAAACTGCTACGGACAATGATTTTTTTGCATGTTCTTGACCGATTACATAATCATTTAAGATACCAAAAATCTCTTGAGGTTTTGGTATTTCTTGAACTTCTAACTCTTCTTCAGTCCCTAATTCTTCTTCAACGATTTCAGTACATAAATCTATACATTCATCACAAATATATACACCTGGACCAGCAACTAACTTTCTTACTTGTTCTTGTGATTTCCCACAGAAAGAACATTTTAATTGACCTTTTTCATCGTTAAACTTAAACATTCCATCACTCCTTTATAAAATCGGTACGAGTGATAACTTCATCAATTAACCCATATTCCTTTGATTCGTCAGCACTCATAAAGAAATCCCTATCAGTATCTCTCTCTATTTTACTTATAGGTTGTCCTGTTCTCTCTACATATATTTGATTTAACTTTTTCTTTGTACGAATGATCCAATCGGCATGAATTTTAATATCAGTTGCTTGACCTCTTACACCACCAAGAGGTTGATGTATCATGACTTCGCTATTGGGTAATGCAAAACGTTTTCCTTCAGCTCCTGCTGTAAGTAATAATGATCCCATACTTGCAGCCAATCCAACACAAATCGTTGAAACATCTGGTTTTATAAATTGCATAGTATCAAAAATTCCCATTCCTGCAGTAACAGAGCCTCCAGGTGAATTAATATACAAATGTATATCTTTATCTGGGTCATCCGCAGCTAAAAATAACATTTGCGCTATGACAATGTTTGCCACATTATCATCAATTGCACTGCCTAAAAAAATAATTCGATCCTTTAGTAATCGTGAATATATATCATAAGATCTCTCTCCACGATTCGTTTGCTCAACTACTATAGGTACAAGATTCATGCATACATCTCCTTTTATCTATACAAAATGAATCTTAAAATGAATTTGTTACAATTTAATTCATTTTAATTATTTTATCATGTTATGACTGTGATGTCATATTGAAACTAATCTTATAAGATTTTCCTTAATGGTAAAAAATAAGGCACTCGCTAATATAGCTGTGCCTTATACAAGTCTGTTTTGAATTATTCTTCTACAGCCTCTTTAACTTCTTCAGCTTCTTCTACTGCTGATACATTTACACTATGCTCTAGTAAAAGTTGAATTGCTTTACGATTAGCAACATCTTGCTTTAAAGTTTCTAAATTTCCATTAGCAGTAAATATGTTTCTTAATTCTTCTGACGTTTTTTGATACATGCCTGCTAATTTTTCTAATTCTTCATTTAAATCTTCTTCAGTAACTTCAACATTTTCATTAGCCGAAATTGCTTCTAATACTAAAGTTTGGTTTACCCTTTTTTCAGCATCATTTTTCATTTGTTCTTTAAGTGTGGCTTGATCTTGATTAGAAAATTGATAATACATTTCTAGAGTCATACCTTGCATTTTTAAGCGGTTTTCAAAATCTTGAATCATGTGATTTGTTTCTGTATCAATCATAACTTGAGGAATTTCAACATTAGAAACTTCCGTAGCTTTTTCTACAACTGTGTTTTCTCTATACTGATCCTCTTCTTTTTCTTTAGCCTCTTGTAATCCTTTTTTAATATCTTCTTTGTATTCATCTAATGTTTCAAACTCACTAACATCTTTTGCAAATTCATCATCAAGTGCTGGTAATTTCTTTCTTTTGATTTCATGTAATTTCACTTTGAACACAGCTGGTTTTCCAGCTAGATTTTCAGCTTGATATTGTTCAGGGAATGTAACTTCTACATCTTTTTCATCATCTTTAGACATTCCTTCTACTTGATCTTCAAATCCAGGAATGAATGAACCTGAACCTAATTCTAATGAGTATTTCTCAGCTTTTCCACCATCAAAAGGTTCGTTTTCTACAAAACCATCAAAATCAATGATAACAGTATCCCCTTTTTCTGCTGTACCTTCTTCGACAACAATTAACTCTGCATGACGTTCCTGATTTTTTTTCAATTCCTCTTCAAGTGCCTCATCACTCACTGAGAAGTCTTTCTCAGGAATTTCTAAACCTTTATAATCACCAAGATTCACTTCAGGTTTAACTTGCACTTTAGCAGTGAACTTAAGTGGCTGACCTTTTTCAAATTGTTCTATATCAATTTCAGGACGATCAATTGGCTCAATTTTTGCTTCCATTACTGCATCAGAGTATGCAACAGGCAGTATAATATCCAAAGCATCTTGATATAAACTTTCTACTCCAAATCTAGCTTCAAAAATTTGACGAGGCACTTTACCTTTACGGAACCCAGGTACGTTAGCCTTTTTTGCTACTTTTTTAAAAGCTTTATCAAGTGCATCTGCTACTTGGCTTTCATCTACTTCAATGTTAAGAACGCCTTCGTTCTTCTCTAATTTTTCCCAGCTTGCTTTCATTTTATGCTTTCCCCTCCAAAAAATTTACCGATTCTTCATTTGGTAATCAACTATATTTACCATTATAACCACTACATTATAAGATAAACTTTGAATATTGTCCATGAAAGACCGATAGAAATTTTCCATTCCTACAAAACTTAATTATATAAAAGTTAACAATAGAAAATCAACAGTATGTATTTTCTAACATTTCAATATATTTGTAAAACTTTTTCAATATATGATTTCAAATTTTTATATGTCTTTTCCATTGTTAAGACATCATCTTTTTTTAGATCATAAGATTGCATTAATTGTTCCTTATTTATGTTTCCTATCGTCATTTCCAATGAAATTTTGTGTAATGCATATGCACACGGAGCAGAATTGTGAAGTTGAGTTAATTCAATGTAGCATCTCGTTCCATATATATAAGATAAGTATTCTTTCCAAGTCTGTTCTGCAAAAGTACTAATGATCGGATCGTTAGTTTCAGTTACTTCCCTTACACGATGTATCACATCAACAATGACATTTGGATAATCCTTAAAATGTATAGGTGTATTCTCAATATTAACCTTTAATTTCTCACCCAGTTTATGAAATGAGATTTTACCTTTTGCTCCTCTTTGTTTTAATGTTTGCAGGGCTTTAAACTGCAACATTGGATCCAGACTCTCATTCTGAAACCAATTTATTATTGTTTTATTCATTTGAGTATCTTCTATATGAACTAGCTGATCTAACGCTAACCATTTTTTTTCAATGGAAGATTCATTCATTAACATTTTTAATAATTTATTGGTATAATCCTCATCCTCTAATAGCTTCTTTTGAATTTGTTCATTTATAATTTTTTTTTCATCCCATTCTTCATCACCATCAGTTTTTTGATCTCCTTGCAAAGTTTTTGTATGAGTTGTTAACCATTCTAAAAGCAACTCCCACTCCTTGTATGTTTCTTCATCCTCACCTTCGCACTGTAACAAATAATGTAACAATTTTAGCGCTTCATCATATTTCTCTGTCTCTAGCAATGTCGTTAAAGTATTCTGATAACTTTGTAAAGTACCTGGAAACAAAACTATATTTTTCTTTTGATTCATTTTTTCTCACCTCTCAAGCAATTGCTGTTTTTTGAATCAATTTATCGTTTTAGATCATTAGAGACTTTTTAAACACATCTTTTAAGTGTAATATATAGCTATGTCATACTAATATAGAGGCTGTAAAGGCAATTATTATAAAAAGAGGTTATGAAATGTTTTCAACAAAGAAACTTACTCTAAAAATTAGTATATGTTTATTTTTTATCTTACTAATCAGTGCCTGTAATCATCAAACTAGTCAAGATGTAACTGAGTTAAATATATCAGCCGCTTCCAGTTTAACAAATGCTCTAAACGAAATAAAAAACGAGTTTGAAAAAAATAATACTGATATTAAACTCATTTATAATTTTGGTGCATCTGGAACCTTAGCATCTCAAATTAAACAAGGAGCACCTATAGATGTGTTTTTCTCAGCAAATCACCAATATATGGATGAATTAGTTAAACTCGGTTTGATTGAATCAAATCATATCGTTAATTTACTCTCAAATCAAATCGTACTCATAACAAATAACGATTCTGATTTATATATTAATTCATTAGATGAATTATTAAATCCAAAAGTTACTTCGATAGCGGTTGGTGATCCTGAGATTGTTCCAGCAGGAATTTATACAAAGCAATTACTAAAAAATTTAGATCTGTGGCAAGAATTACAAGCAAAATTTATTCTCACTACAAATGTTAGACAAGCTTTAAATTTTACTGATACAGGAAATGTAGATGCAGCGTTTGTTTATAAAAGTGATGCTTTGCAATCAAATCGATCAAAAGTCATTTATACATCAGATCAAACCTTAAACAACAATCCTATAACCTATCCGATTGCTGTTATCAATGACACACAGAAAAAAAAATTAGCAGAAACATTCATCACTTTTTTACAAAATGATTTTTCACAAAAAATATTTAAAGAGAAAGGCTTCTTAAAGCCAAAACAATAAGGTTGGTCCTATGACAAATATTCAATTAGAATCATTTATTTCACCTATAATTATTTCTTTAAAAGTTGCTTTTACTGCAAGTATTGTTGTCTTCTTGTTTTCTATTCCAATTGCTTTTATTATGGCAAGGAAAAAATTCCCTGGGAAAGCAATATTGGAAACTGTTTTTATGCTGCCATTAGTACTTCCACCTACAGTTGTAGGATTTCTTTTATTAATAATTTTAGGAAGGAATAGTTGGGTTGGACAAGCGATTGAATGGATTTTTCGTCAACCTGTAGTTTTCACTTGGTGGGCTGCGGTAGTTGCAGCAGTTGTTGTCTCATTTCCACTAGTTTATCAAACACTCAAGTCTGGCTTCTCATCCGTTGAAAATGAAATTGAAAACGCTGCAAGAAACAGTGGAGCATCTGAATGGCAAGTGATTAGATATATCACTATACCATTATCTTTGAAGTTCTTTATCTCAGCTTATATTTTAGGTTTTGCTAGAGGATTAGGAGAATTTGGAGCTACCATTATGATTGCAGGAAATATTCCTAATAAAACACAAACAATAGCTACTGCCATTTTTCTAGCAACGGAAACAGGTGATATGACATTAGTGTGGTTATGGGTCTTAAGCATCGTTGTCATTTCATTTATGATGTTATGGTTTGTAAACCGTTCAAATTATGAATATAAAAATGAATAAAATTTCAAATTTAGTATTGCATAATTAAATATCATGTGTTAATATATTTCTTGTCGCTTCAAACGAAACATAATTGTCCCAGTAGCTCAGCTGGATAGAGCAACGGCCTTCTAAGCCGTCGGTCGGGAGTTCGAATCTCTCCTGGGACGCCATTAATAACATCATAGAAAACGCAAAGACCCCAGAGACAATTCGAACGTAGAGTTCGTCGGAGCATAAACCTAGAAGGCATACATCGCAGTCAGGTTACTGTATCTCTCCTGGGAAGCCATTAAAAAATGGTAAGCGATTTTAATACATACTATTTAACTAACCTTCTGCGCTGAATTCACGTAGAGGGTTTTTTATTCATGATTTGTTCAACAAAATTATTTTCTTCATCACTATTTTGAAATAAGTGTTGTTTCTGATCCGCTACATTAATATAAGCTTGATGTAAACTGTTGTCATACCAATCAACAGTATAATCAGCTTCATTTCTGTACATATTTAATACCTTATAGGTTTCCTCAGAGGATTTTTTAAAAAGTGCTGTATAAGAATGTTTTTGTCCAGCCAATTCAATAATAGCCCGCATGCATTGCTCACCATTCTGCTCAACATTTCTTATATCCTTAACGGATTGAACTGTATACATTTTCTTCCCCCTTTAGCTTGGTCACTTGCAATTTCAGTATATCCTGACAAAATAACTTCCATTCATCATGTTCGTACAATAACATTTTCAATGCTCTTTCAGCATATGTTTTAACATTATTTACTTTATAGTCATAAATATCACCATTTTGACTTCAAAGAGAGGACGGAAACTTTATGTGTGGAATAACTGGATGGATTAATTGGAATGATGATTTAACAAAGTACCCGACAATTTTGGAAGACATGACCAAAACACTTGCTCCTCGTGGACCTGATGCTTCTGGAACTTGGTTGTCTCCTCATTGCTCTCTTGGTCATCGTAGATTAAGTGTCATAGATCCAGAAAATGGGGCTCAGCCGATGTGGCGTAAATATAATTACCAAACTTATGTCATTGTTTATAACGGTGAAATTTATAATGCATTTGAACTTAAAGAAGAACTTAAAAATCATGGACATACATTTGAAACCAATTGTGATACAGAAGTCGTTTTAATTTCTTACATCGAGTGGGGGGCTAAATGTGTAGATCGTTTAAATGGCATTTTTGCATTTGCAATATGGAATGACTTGCAAGAAAAATTATTTTTAGCCAGAGATCGTGTAGGTGTAAAACCTTTATTCTTCTCAAACCATAATTCTACCTTTTTATTTGGATCAGAACCAAAAGCCATATTAGAAAATCCTACATTCAAACCAGAGATTGGTCCTGAGGGTTTAGCAGAAATATTTGTCATTGGGCCAGCACGCACTCCAGGGCATGGCATATACAACAATATGGAAGAACTAAAACCAGGTTATTGTTTGGAATACAATAAAAATGGTTTAAAAAAATATCCTTATTGGAAACTAGAGTCACAACCTCATTTAGAGAATGAAGATCAAACCGCTGAAACGATTAGAAATCTATTGATTGATACAGTGGAAAGACAACTTGTTTCTGATGTTCCTGTTTGTACATTATTATCTGGTGGTTTAGATTCTAGTGCCCTGACAGCAATAGCAGTAAATTATTACAATCAAACAAAACAAGGAAATGTGAATACCTTCTCTGTTGATTATGTAGACAACGATATTCATTTTAAAGAAAATGATTTTCAACCTAACTCAGATCAACCTTGGATTCAACGCATGAGTAGTTTTTTAAGTACCCATCATCAAAATATACAATTTGATACCCCTGAGTTAGTTGAAGCTTTAAAAGCAGTTGTGGATGCGCGTGACACTCCTGGAATGGCGGATGTAGATGCTTCCCTTTATTTATTCTGTCGTGAAATAAAAAAACAAGCTACAGTGGCTATATCTGGTGAAGCTGCAGATGAGATATTCGGTGGCTATCCTTGGTTTCATCGAGAAGATTCTTTAAGTGCAAATACTTTTCCATGGTCCCTTACACTAAATAAAAGACTTGAAATTTTATCTGATGAATTAAAAGAATGGATTCGACCAGAACAATATGTAGAAGATCGTTATGCACAAGCAATTGGAGAGGTCCCCCATTTAAAAGGAGAAACTCACGCGCAAAGAAAAATGAGACAAATGTCATATTTAAATATCACTCGTTTTATGCCAACTTTATTGGACCGAAAAGATCGAATGAGTATGAGAGTGGGTCTTGAAGTTCGTGTACCTTATTGTGATCATCGTTTAATCGAATATGTATGGAATATTCCCTGGGAAATTAAAACAGCAGGAAACCGTGAAAAGGGGATTCTAAGAAAGGCATTAAAAGGAATACTACCTGAGGATGTTATTCAGCGTAAAAAGAGCCCTTATCCAAAAACACATAATCCCAATTACACCGAAGCAGTGAAAAAATGGGTATTGGAAATACTTGATGATCCCTCTTCTCCACTACAATCTCTAATTAACGTTAAAAAAATAAAGGAAATTGCCAACTCCGATGTAAAATCTTATCATTTCCCTTGGTTTGGTCAGTTGATGTCAGGACCTCAGTTATTTGCTTATTTAGCTCAGGTGGATTTATGGCTTAGAAAATATAAAATTAGTTTAAAGTGAGTACAATACGAAAGTTTTCAAAAGGGGGGCGTCTCTTATGTGGATAAACCAGCATTTGAGACGCCCATTTTCATTAAATAGCAACGTTATAGAGAAGAATACCTACCTAAATTTCGTTTAAAACTTAATTTATGAAATTAATATGTTCTGCTCTATAAAGCTTGATTGGTTTCATCATTATTTTTCAAATCATGTTCATATTTTTCTGTTTCAAAATATTTATCACCTAACACTCTTATCGAATGTTCAATATCGTAGATTGCACTATAAGTACCTTGCAGCAATGCAGCATACTCTTCTACATTAAAATCTGGTGATAGTTCTGCTTTTACACTCCCACTCTCTTCTTCTCCATTACCCCATACATTAGTTTCAGTTAGTGTATAGATATGATCTTCAATTAATTTAAACTGTGTAGTTATAACGTGATCGTTCTGGATTCTTTTCATTTCCATTAAATCAGGTGTATTGTTGGTAACTTCTACTGTCACTAGTAAATCCTCTGACACTTTGCTAATCATATATTCTTCTTTATAATTTATTAAAGCTACATTTGTTTCATCATTTTTTTTCAAATCATCTTCATATTTTTCAGTTTCAAAATATTGATCACCTAATACTCTTACAGAATGTTCAATATCATAGATTGCATCATAAGTATCTTGGAGCAATGCAGCATATTCTTGTATGTCAAATTCAGTTGTCAGCTCTACGATTGAACTTCTTTTATCTTCTTCTCCATTGCTCCACACATTAGTTTTAATGAGGGTATATATTTGATCCTCAATTAACTTAAATTGAGAAATATATACATTGTTATTCTGGGTTGTTTTAACTTCCATTAAATCAGGTGTATTACTAGTAATCTCGACTGTCGCTATTATATCCTCTGACACCTTTTGTTGAGATTCAATTAATTCCGTTGCTGATAATGAATGAGCCTTACTACTTGAATTTGACAATGTACCATACAACAACCCTCCAATTAATAAAGTAGATAAACCAATGGATGCTGCTATTTTTTTTGCTTTCATGTTTTCTCTCCTTATCTTCTTTTGTTCTATTTCAATATACAAATTAAAATTAAATAATTTATAAAACAAAACTAAAGAAAATATTAAGATATTACAAAAAAAGGATCGTACTTTGGATATTAAAAAGTACGATCCTTTTTCTTTTTTTTACAAATGATCTATTTTACTAAAATTTCATACAATTTTTTTAAAGCACTTGCACGATGACTTATTTTATTTTTTTCATCTATGTTTAATTCCGCCATGGTTTTTTTATATTGAGGCAAGTAAAATAATGGATCATAACCAAAACCGTGCTCACCTCGAAGTTGATTCGTAATCCATCCTTCACAAGATCCTTCAACCTGGATCGTTTTATCTGAAGTAGGATCCATGAGAACAAGTGCGCATTTAAACTGTGCTTTACTTAAACATCCATTTTCATCAGGTTGGATATTTAAATTACTTAATTCTGCTAGCAGTTTTTTATTATTTAAACTGTCATTGCCATGTTCACCTGCATATCTTGCGGAGTAAATACCTGGAGCCCCATTTAATTCATCGACACATAATCCAGAATCATCAGCAATGACTGTGGTGTTCAAATGCCTGGCAATGATTCTTGCTTTTATTTCAGCATTTTCTATAAATGTGTTACCATCCTCAATAATCTCTGGAACATAACCAACATCGGCCAAGCTGCGAACTTGTTTATTCAATTTTGCAAACAACTTTGCAAACTCTTTCACTTTTCCTTGATTTTTAGTAGCTACAATTATTATTTCTTCGTTGATCATTTCATTTATACCCCTATTTTCTTACTAATATCACCTAATGCATCTTTTTGTAATTGAATAATGGTTTGTATTCCAGATTCAGCCAAATCAACTAATTCTGTAAATTCTTCTTTGGAAAATGGTGCATCTTCTCCTGTACCTTGTAACTCTACGAATTTGCCATGTCCTGTCATCACTACATTCATATCTACTTTAGCGGTAGAATCTTCTCTATAATTTAAATCTAATAAAGCTTTATCATTTACAATTCCAACACTTACGGATGCTAAATAGTCTGTAAGTGGAAATTGAGGGAGCTCTTTTCCTTTAAAAAATTTGTTTATTGCAAGTGCAGTTGCTACAAATGCACCTGAAATGGAAGTCGTACGTGTCCCTCCATCTGCTTGAATTACATCACAGTCTAAAGTAATTGTTCTCTCTCCTAATGCCTTTAAATTTACTACTGAACGAAGTGAACGACCAATTAAACGTTGAATCTCCATTGTTCTTCCACTTAATTTCCCTTTTGCTGCTTCACGTTGATTCCGGGTTTGAGTTGCTCTAGGAAGCATAGAATATTCTGCATTAATCCAGCCTTTACCTTGACCTTTTAAAAACGGAGGAACTCTATCTTCAATACTTGCCGTACAAATCACTTTCGTATCACCAAACTCAATTAATACAGATCCTTCTGCATATTTATTAAAATCAGTTGTAATTTTAATGGGTCTTAATTCTTTATTTGATCTTCCATCTATTCTCAATTTAGTTCCTCCTAATATTGTTATAAACTTATCGTATGCAATTTTATTTTTAGAATACACCTCATTTTACCAAAACATTGATTTAACTTAAACCCGTAAGCTTGGTTTACACCAAAAAAAATGAAACCGTCAATTAACAATGATATTGACGGTTAGGTAATACTATAAGCTTTTCGTAATCAGATTAAGCTCTGTTAGGAATTTCTTCACTTTTGTGGAGCTTATATCCTGGGGTCCCCGAAAAGTAATAGGCGCAAGCTTTATAGCTTTGCTTCACTTTTGTGGGTATCAGTTACATTTCAAACATATTCATATGGGCAGGAATTGTAACTGGTGTATTGTAACTTTCATCATTAATTAAGAATTGAAATCTTGTTGCGTCCGTATTTTCAGTAAGTGATAAAATAATGGACTCTAAACTTTCTTCTGATACCATTTGATCCATACCCAAAATGTGATCACTTAGGTTTAATGTAATTAAATCTTCAGATTGATCTGTATTTATAATTTCAACTGATGGAATCATCACAGAATTTAAACCTGAAGGTTGGAGAGGTCCTTTTATTAATTCACTTAGTGTTGCTTCTACAATATCATCTGGATTTTGAATTAATCTTGTAACAGGTACATAATAATTTTGCGAATCATTTGTCCGATTTAAGAAGTATAGTGTAACTGCTGATGTTTGACTTAGAGGCACTCCTTCAGACTTTTCAATATTAATCCCCATTTTTCTAGATAGTGGTTCATGAAGTGGAATTCCTTGTGCAGGCATTTTTTTCAAAGTTTCTCCATTTACATTAATAATAACTTGATCAACAGTTGGAAAATCTGTTAAAGCCCATGTAACTGCCTCTAAAAGCTTACGCTCATCATTCATTTCATAGTTTAAAAAATCTTCTGAAAAATCCACAATAGCTAGTTGATTTTCGATATTTAGTCCTAATATTTCTGTTCCACTCGGAATTACAGGAGTGAAATCATAAGGTAACTTTTCTGAAATAGGTCCATCTTCTACCATATATCTCAGCTTTTGCTTAGCAATTCCTTCCACATAAGGAATATTCATGGTTACAGGTACAACATAACCATATTGATCTTTAAAATATAAAGACATTGGTAAATTTTCAATTGTTCCCTCATCACTGTATAGTTGATCATCATTAAGTTCTAAACTGGCCATCATATCGTTAGGGGGCGGGTCAATCAGTTTACTTTCCTCTGCACTATCCCATAACGAACATCCTGCTGTCATTGCCAGGAGAACCAGAAGTGACACGAATGTCACCTGTTTTAACCATTTGTAATGATTCATGTATTTTTCCTCCCCATCTAGGTTTTGTACTACTATGTATACGAGCTTAGTCATAATTTATACGTCATTTTGTCCAATTTTCATTTTTAAAATAATTTTCTTGTCTAAATTGTTTTTTTATTTTATTTATTTTTGTTGAAGTAAGAAATTGAAATAGGATAATTCCATTGTGTATTGTCTAAAATAAATGGATACATATCATTCTTGGAGGAAAATTATAAATGTCTTATCAATTAGATAGTGAAAAAGTAAAACAAGTTACTTTAGAAAGTTTGAAAAAAAGAGGGGTTAGCTTAGAAGATATTGCAGAATTAGTTTTAATTTTACAAAAAGAATATTTTCCAGATTTAACACTCGGGTATTGTGTGAGGAATGTAGAAAAGGTTTTACAAAAAAGAGAAGTTCAAAATGCCATTTTAACTGGAATTCAATTAGATATATTGGCTGAAGAAAAAAAATTGGAATCTCCATTATTAGAAATGATTGAAAATGACGAGGGATTATATGGATGTGATGAAATTTTAGCTTTATCTATAGTTAATGTTTATGGAAGCATTGGGTTTACTAATTTTGGGTATATTGACAAAATAAAACCAGGAATACTTAAAAAGTTAAATGATAAAAATGATCAACCTATTCACACGTTTTTAGACGATATCATAGGTGCGATCGCTGCTGCTGCAAGCAGTCGAATCGCACATTCAAAACATGGAGCTGTAGATTGACTAACCTTGTTTGTGACCTACCAAAATAAGACGTGGAGATGTCTTCTCATCAAATGGAGACTGATCATAATTTCCAAATACATAATCCAATTGTAGTTCAGTAAAAGAAATCATATGCTTGAATAATGCCAGATCATAAAGCTTTACCTTTTCAATGTATGTACGTTCTTGATTTTCATCTTTAATGATAATGCTTTTCTGTACAAAATTCTGTTCAATTGAACGATATTCTTCAATTTTCACTCCTTCAGTAAAACGTTCAGAATAGGGAACTAACTGTTCCTTTATTACACTAGCATTTAAAAAATCAATAATAAATTTTCCTTTCGGTTTTAATATTCGACTTAATTCTCTTAAAACCTGAATATTTTCTTGATCTGATTCGAAATATGCAAAAGAAGTAAATAAATTTACTACAGCATCAAAAGATTTATTTGTTGGAATTTTTCGCATATCTCCATGAATCCAAGATACTTTCTTATCCTTGTCTAGTTTTATTGCTTCACGAAGCAATACTTCTGATAAATCCATGCCAGTAACTGAATACCCAAAATCGGATAATGCCATTGAGTGTCTGCCCATACCACAACATAAATCAAATACTGTTGATTTTTTAGGAAGATGCAACCACTTGATCATTTTTTTTACTTCATCATAAGCATTTTGTAAATCTCTATGTTTATAAACAAGTAAATAATCTTCACCGAAGCTTTCTTCATACCAATTATGCATCATAATTCCTCACTTTTAAATCAATGATGATTTTTATTTTAACATTCAAAAACCTTCTTTTCCAATTCCATATTACAGGAAAGTCAAAGAAGGTATTCAATGAATGTGAAATATACACATGATTATATTTTCAATTCTCCAAGCCTTATTAATTCAACGACTGCCTGTGAACGACCTTTAACATTTAACTTTTGCATGACATTGGAGATATGATTTCGAACTGTCTTTTCGCTTATATATAACTCTTTAGCAATTTCTCGAGTTGTTTTGTCTTGAACTAACAGTTCGAATACTTCACGTTCACGGTTTGTTAATATGAATTTTCCTTTATCGTCGCTACCCTTCAATATCGTCACCCCTCCTTGTTTGGGTTTAGAATTACAAGGTCAAGGGATACAGTCAAATTATTTTATGAAAAGTAGCAGTCGATGGTGCGGCAGTTTTCGAAAAATAGGCTATAAATTTATCGATTCATATTTCGTTGAGTATTCATTTCCCTATTATCTACATTTCTATCCATATTCATCGGGAAAACTCTATTCATAAAAGTATTAAATTCATCCATAAACCCTCTAACAGGTCTACCTTCACCAATATCAACCATGTAATTATTAATACGGTCTACAAAATTGGCATTTGCAGAAACATATACATTTTTCACATTTTTATCCATTGATTTTACTTTTTTGGATATTTTCTTTTTCACATCATCTGTCATCGTATCAGAAAATGATCGAACCTTCTTACCTGTGTTCATTCCTAAACCATAATATTCAATATTACCTCTAGAGGTGCCATTAAGGGATCTCCCTTTCATGGATTTTCCTGTCATTCCATTTTTGGTATTGTTAGTTAGTTCTACTGCGATATAAGCATTATTGTCTGTTAACAATACATTTGCTCTTCTTACTTCTTTCATATTTGCAATTTCATTTGCAAGCTTCTTACTTTCTCTTACATTTGTATTTTGGTGTGCACGCATGTTACTAGCTGGATTTAACCTATCTGTATTCAAAATGTTATTTCGAGTATTCATACCTAAACGATTTCCATTGTAATTCATGCCATATCGATCATCTGCATCATATACACCATATGGACTAATATTATCCCCTGTTCGATTATCTAGAGCACCTTCATTATCAGTTGTTGTACATGCATTTAATGAAAAAATGAGTGAACCTGCAACAATTAATCGAGTAAAGATTGAATTTACCATTATACGCCTCCATCCTTATATATTGATTTTTTTGTATCAGTCTTAGGATGATTTATTAAATAAAAAATAAACATAGAATGCTTTGGTAATTCGTACTTTACTTTCCTGCAATGGATTTAGTTCTTTTATGAATTTTGCAATTCATTGACAAATCAAAGCCAAATCTTCATAATTAGCACTAGCTATTAATACTTAATAATAATCATAATTTCTATTTTTAAGAAAAGTTGATTTTCATACATTGAATTTTAATTTGAGAAATTCTTATATTATAAAGAGGAGGTCATTGTAATGAGTAACCATAATATTGATTCAAAAGCAAGAATTTCTGCAATTGGATGTTATGTACCTGAAAAAATACTTTCAAATCATGATTTAGAGCAGATTGTAGATACCAACGACGAATGGATCGTACAGCGTACAGGAATAAAGGAACGTCGCATTGCTGAAGAAAAAGAATATACTAGTGATTTATGTATTAAAGCCATCAAAAATATGATGGAAAGTTATGAGGTTGATATTGAAGATACAGATTTAATTATTGTAGCTACAAGCACCGCTGACTTTTCATTTCCAAGTACAGCGAGTATTATACAAGCTCATTTTCAATTAAAACAAACTGGAGCAATAGATCTTAGAGCTGCATGTGCAGGTTTTACGTATGGATTACAAGTTGCAAATGGATTAATCACTGCTGGTCTCCATAATAAAATTATTGTCATCGGTGCTGATGTATTGTCAAAAATAACCGATTATACAGATCGTTCAACCTGTATTTTATTTGGCGATGGTGCAGGAGCTGTAATGGTGGAAAAAGATGAAAAACAGCCGAGTTTCATATCTGCCTATAATGGTTCCAATGGGGATGGAGGAATTCATTTATACCAAACAGGATTATCTGCCAATTTAAATGGGATTGATCTAGAAAAAGAAGGGTTTTTAGTCCAAAACGGTCGTGAGGTATATAAATGGGCGGTAAGTCACGTTCCAAAAGGGATGTTAAAAGTGTTAGAAAATACAAATTTCACATTACAAGATGTAAATTGGTTTATTCCTCACAGTGCTAATTTACGTATGATTGAGTCTATATGCCAGAGAAGTGATTTTCCAATAGAAAAAACATTATACAGTCTTGTACATTATGGAAATACATCTGCTGCTACCATTCCATTATCTATTCAAGAAGGTCTAAACGATAACAAAATTAAAAATGGAGATCATTTATTACTTTATGGTTTTGGTGGTGGATTAGTTTATGCTGGTTTATTAGTAGAGTGGAACTTGAATCCTAAAAGATAAAGTTATTAATGGTTTTATGACTAGGATTCACCAATAGCAATCCAAGATAATAAACCATTTAATTCTACTTCTTCCCGTTTTTCATTATTATTTTCAATAAAAACAACTTCAATAACTGCGTATTCCGCAGTTTTTTCATTTATTGTTGCAAAACAATTTGAAGAATCTGTAATAGCAACAAGAACATAATCAGAGTTTTTAAATGGAGTATCAAAAAAGATGAAAACTTCTGTACTTTTCTCATCAATATTCATTTTAAATTCAGAATTATTATATTGTTGCATTGTTTTTGTTTTAAGTTGTTGTTCTTTTTGATTATCATCAACTTTGTCATCTATTTTATCCTGATATGTTATAGTAGGTTGTTCATCGTCAAAACTATTATATTCAAAACTAAACTCAAATGGATTGGTATAGATCAGAGGTTTACTTTTTTTTACTTTCTTCTTTTTTTTTGAACCATTTTGTGAATGTTGATTTAATAACTGAAAATCAGGAAACCAGCTTAAATCATGAATGGGTATATTTTCTCTAAATGAATCTATCTCTTCATCTAACCATCCTAATTCATTTATAGTAGGATCTATTTTTTTCATCTTTTTGTTACGATTTCGTTTTTTCTTCATATCTAAACCTCCTTTTACATTTATTTGTAACATATGTTATCCTCTCTTGATATGTACAGGAATTGAAACAAAATGTGCACATACCTAATATAAAAAAAGAAAAAACTCTCAGAGCAATCTTCTTGAAAAAGTTATATAATATGAATAAGAACACATTCTAAACGATATAAATATGAAACAGGAGGGTGTTCAAACATGGATCATCTTGCTCTAAACTGTAAGTCCTCAGGTCAGATATCTTTATTTTTATCTGATGAAAATGTTGAAAGATTAAAAAGTGCCATGTACTCCCATCATTTTTTACAACAACAATATTTGTTTCATGAGGGAGAACCAGCTAAAAAATTGTTTTATGTGAATGAAGGTCAAGTAAAAATATACAAACTAACGGATGATGGTAAGGAACTCATTTTGTATATCTTACAAGAGGGAGATATGTTTTGCGAGTTTGGCGGTCTTGGTGATTTAAATTTCAGTTATTCCGCTCAAGCGTTAACAAATTGTAATATTGGCATGATTGAGCATAGTGATTTGGAAATGCTCATTTATCAACATGGAGATTTTGCTGTAGAATTTCTGAAATGGATGAGTTTATGGCATCGAAAAACAGAATCTAAGTTTCGAGATTTATTATTATTTGGAAAAAGTGGAGCTCTGGCCTCTACATTGATACGACTTAGCAATTCTTATGGAAAGTTAACTGAAGATGGAATTGTATTAGATGTTAAATTGACAAATACTGATATAGCAAATTTAATTGGTACAACAAGAGAAAGTGTAAATAGGCTTTTAAACAAACATAAAGACGATGGAATCATCAGCATGAAAAATGGAACGATTACCATCCACAAACTTAATGATTTAAAATCCATCGTCTCTTGTCCTGATTGCCCTATTGAAATTTGTCGAATTTAAAAATTATATTTTAGAGAGAGATACCTCCGCCATCCCTTTTTCGACGATTTGAATCGCTCTTTTCAATTCTTGATCAGATGGCGTTCTGACTCCCTCTAATGGATATGAAAAACCTAATTGTTGCCATTTAAATACACCCATTCTATGATAAGGTAGAATTTCTATCTTTTCTGCATTTTTTAACTTACCAATAAAAGTACCGAGCGCATATAAATCGTTATAGTCATCAGTAATTCCTGGTATTAGTACATGTCTTATCCACATTCTTTTTTTGTTATCAGATGCGTATCGTATAAATTGTAAAATCCTCTCATTAGACTGACCAGTTAGCTGTTTATGTTTTTCATCATCCATTTGTTTAATGTCTAATAAAAGCAAATCTGTTACATTAAGCAAATCTTCAACTTTGTTAGGATCATTAAATCCAGAAGTATCCAAAGCAGTATGAAGATCCCAGCGATGCTTACACGCTTCAAATAACTCTTTAACAAACGAGGCTTGTAAAGTTGGCTCACCACCTGTAACCGTAATACCACCTTTAGAACTTTTATAGTATCGAATATAAGGTTCTATCTCTAATAATATATCCTCAACTTTTCTTACATCTCCTTTGTTTGTATCCCAAGTATCACGATTATGGCAGTATTGGCATTGAAGTGCACAGCCTTGCATGAAAAGCACGAATCGTATGCCAGGACCATCTACGGTTCCAAAAGTATCTAGTGAGTGTATGCGACCTTTCGTGCTCAACCTCTCTCCATCCTTCCTATATCTTAGACTGAACCGTGGAAAGTACGGTTTATGACATCTAATTGTTGTTCCCTTGTCAACTTCACAAAGTTTACAGCATATCCAGAAACCCTTATTGTTAATTGAGGATATTTTTCAGGGTGTTCCATGGCATCAATCAACTGTTGTCGATCAAAAACATTTACATTTAAATGATGGGCCCCTTGTGTCATGTATCCATCCAATAAGGCATGTAAATTCTGCTTTCTAATCGTATCTTCCTTACCCAATGCTTTCGGAATGATTGAAAATGTATTTGAAATCCCATCTAAGCAACATTCATAAGGAAGCTTAGCAACAGAGTTTAAAGAAGCTAAAGCCCCTTTAGTATCTCTACCATGCATTGGAT
Organism: Chengkuizengella marina; assembly: GCF_009910845.1. Taxonomy (GTDB): domain Bacteria; phylum Bacillota; class Bacilli; order Paenibacillales; family KCTC-33759; genus Chengkuizengella; species Chengkuizengella marina. The sequence goes on from NZ_SIJB01000018.1 coordinate 61,768, forward strand.
TTGCACCTGGTGCAAATGGTTCCCCAGCTTTTCGCCCATCAGGAGTTGTACCTGTTTTTTTACCATATACTACATTTGAAGTAATAGTTAGTATAGACATTGTAGGAATGGCTTCACGATAAGTTTCGTGTTTACTTAATTTTTCCATGAAACTTTCAACAAGCGAGATAGCAATGGAATCTACAAGGTTATCGTTATTTCCATATTTAGGGAAATCACCTTCAATTTCAAAATCTATAGCAATCCCTTTTTCATTACGTATCGGTTTTACTTTGGCATATTTTATTGCACTTAATGAATCAGCCACAACAGACAAACCGGCAATTCCAGCTGCCATCGTTCTTATAATTTCCCGATCATGTAATGCCATTTCTATACGTTCATAGCTGTATTTATCATGCATAAAATGAATAACGTTTAAGGTGTTCATATATAATTTTGCTAACCATTCTAACATGTCATCATACTTTTTCATGACTTCATCATAATTTAAAACTTCTGAAGTAATGGGTGTATATTCTGGTCCTACCTGAACACCTAATTTTTCATCAATACCACCATTAATTGCATATAATAAGCATTTTGCAAGGTTAGCTCTTGCACCAAAAAATTGCATTTGCTTACCAATACGCATAGCAGATACACAGCAAGCAATTCCATAATCATCACCATAGTATGGAAGCATAAGATCATCATTTTCATATTGAATCGAACTAGTATGAATCGAAACTTTTGCACAATAGTTCTTAAAGTTTTCAGGAAGCTTCTCTGACCATAACACAGTTAAATTTGGTTCAGGGGCTGGACCTAAATTGTACAAAGTATGAAGGAAACGATATGAGTTTTTTGTCACTCTTGTTTTTCCGTTAAGGCCCATTCCCCCAATAGATTCAGTAACCCAAGTTGGGTCTCCACTGAACAATTCATTATATTCTGGCGTCCTTAAAAATTTCACAATACGAAGCTTCATAATAAAATGGTCTACTAATTCTTGCGCTTTTTTTTCGGTAAGTGTGCCTTCTTGTAAATCTCTTTCAATAAAAATGTCTAAAAAGCTAGATACACGACCTAAACTCATCGCAGCTCCATTTTGTTCCTTTATTGCAGCTAAGTAAGCAAAATATAACCACTGAATGGCTTCTGTTGCATTATTTGCAGGTGAGGAAATATCATACCCATATTGTTTTGCCATTTGTTTCAATTCTTGTAAGCTACGAATCTGTTCGTTTAATTCTTCACGGTCTCTGATGACTTCTTCATTCATAACATCTACTTCTAATTGAAGAAGCTCTTCTTGTTTTTGTTCAATTAGTTTGTCAACACCATATAATGCTACTCTTCTGTAATCACCAATAATTCTCCCTCTTCCATACGCATCAGGCAACCCTGTGATAATCCCTGCTTTTCTCGCTTTCCTCATATCTGTGGTATACGCATCAAAAACCCCTTGGTTATGAGTTTTACGTATATCTGTGAATAAATTGAAGATTTCATCTGGCAGTGTAAAACCATACGCTTCACATGCGTCCTTGATCATTCGCACTCCACCAAATGGTTGTATTGAACGTTTAAAAGGTTCATCTGTTTGTAGTCCTACAATCTTTTCTTTTGACTGATCTAGATAACCAGGACCGTGCGAAGTAATGGTAGAAGGGGTACTTACATCTACATCTAACACGCCACCATTTTCATGCTCTTTTCTAGTTAAATCACTGATAATATCCCATAAAGCCTTTGTATCCTCTGTAGGATCTGACAAAAATTGCTCATCACCTTCATAAGATGTAATGTTTAGATCAATAAAGTTTTTAACATCAATTTTTTTATCCCATTTACCTACTTGAAAATTTCGCCAAGGATGTAATTGTGTATCCTTTTTTATTTCTTTTTCAACCATAGACATAAAAAACACCTCCTATAAGATATAACTCAAAAGTATTGAAATAATGAAAGACTACCTCAGTTAGATTGTAGGCAAGTTATCTAAGCTGAGGTATTTTCAGGTGGAGCAAATTGTTCTCCACCTGATATTTTTATTTTATTCAAATTTTCCATAATACGCTTTTCTGTAAATTTCAGCTAATTCAGTAACTAATGGCATTTTAGGATTGGCAGTTGTACATTGATCTTCAAAGGCACGGTCTGCTAAATAGTTTGCTTTTGCTTCAAATTCAGTAGGATTAACATTTACATCTTTAAATTTCTCTGGTATATCTAATGTTTTATTTAATTTGCGAATTGCATGAATTAAACTATTAACTCCTTCTTCTGTTGTGCTTGCTGGTAGTCCTAACGTTCTTGCAATTTCAGCATACCTTTCATCTGCAACATAATGATCATATTTAGGAAATGATGCAAACTTCGTTGGTTTTGTTGCGTTATATCTTATAACATGAGGTAGTAAAATTGCATTTGTTCTACCATGAGCCGTGTGGAACTCACCACCCCACTTATGTGCTAAACTGTGATTAATTCCTAGAAAAGCATTCGCAAAGGCCATACCAGCGATCGTAGATGCATTATGCATTTTCTCTCTAGATAATGCGTCCCCCACTTTATAAGAATTTTCAAGATGTTCAAATACAAGTTGTATTGCTTTCATAGCCAACCCATCAGTATAATCATTTGCCATGACTGATACATAAGCTTCAATAGCATGTGTTAAAACATCCATTCCTGTATCAGCTACAGCAGTTTTAGGTAAGCTTAAAACATAATCAGGATCAATAATCGCAACATCTGGTGTTAGTTCATAATCCGCTAACGGATATTTTGTATTCCCTTGTTCTTTGTCTGTAATAACAGCAAATGAAGTCACTTCAGAACCTGTTCCAGACGTTGTTGGAATCCCTACAAATTTAGCTTTTTTACCTAAACGTGGATATTTGTAAACTCTTTTTCTAATATCTAAGAATTTTTGTTTTAAAGAGTTGAAATTTGTATCTGGATATTCATAAAATAACCACATTGCTTTAGCTGCATCCATTGGAGAACCGCCACCAAGTGCGATAATACAGTCTGGTTTGAAGCTATTCATCATCGCTGTACCCCGCTCTACTGTGTCTACAGATGGATCAGGTTCAACATCTGAGAAAACCTCGATGTGAACAGGTATTTGTCGTTTACGTAGATAATATTCTACTTTTTCAACGTATCCAAGCTTCACCATCATTTCATCTGTAACGACCATGACTCTTGTAATATCAGGCATTTTAGCTAAATATTGAGTGGCACCTTTTTCAAAATAAATTTTGTTTGGTACTTTGAACCATTGCATATTTACTGTTCTATGTGCCACTCTTTTAACATTGATTAAGTTCACCGCAGAAACATTAGATGTTGTACTGTTATTACCATAACTTCCACAACCAAGAGTTAAAGATGGAAGATTAGTATTGTATATATCTCCAATTGCTCCATGTGTAGATGGAGAATTTACGATCACACGCCCTGTTTGTAATACTGCGGAAAAATCATTTATAACATCTTGATTTGCTGAATGGATAACAGAGGAGTGACCCATACCTCCATAAGAAACTACTTCAGCTGCACGTTGAATCCCTTCTTTAGCATTCTTCACTTTATAACAAGCTAGCACAGGACTTAATTTTTCAGCTGACAATGGATATTTATCTCCAACTCCATCTAATTCAGCAACTAAAACTTTTGTATCCTTCGGTACTTTCAAACCTGCCATGTCAGCAATCTTATATGCAGATTGACCTACTATCACAGCATTAACTGCACATTTCTCAGGATTAATTACTAATTTTGATACTTTAGCAGTTTCTTCTTCATTTAGAAAATAGCAGCCCATATCCTTCATAAATGTGGTAGTCTCTTGATAAATGGGCTCTTCAATAATTACAGCTTGCTCAGAAGCGCATATCATGCCATTATCAAAAGATTTAGAAAGAATTAAGTCTGTAGCCGCCTGTTTGATATTTGCTGTTTTTTCAATAAAACAAGGAACATTACCAGGTCCAACACCAAGTGCAGGTTTACCAGTACTGTAAGCTGCTTTGACCATAGAAGATCCTCCAGTAGCTAAAACTAACGCAACGTCAGGATGATTCATTAATAATCCAGTTGCTTCAAGTGAAGGGTTGTCAATCCATTGGATGCAATTTTCAGGTGCACCTGCTTTTATTGCTGCTTTTAGAAGTGTTTTTGCAGCCTCTCTGCTACATCTTTGTGCAGATGGATGGAAAGCGAATATAATAGGGTTTCTTGTTTTAATTGAAATTAATGATTTAAACATCGTTGTTGAAGTTGGGTTGGTAACTGGTGTAACGCCTGCGATTACTCCTACAGGTTCAGCTACTTTTTGAAAATTTTCATAAGCATTTTCTTCAATAACACCTACCGTTTTGTCATACTTAATACTGTGATATATATATTCAGTAGCAAAAATATTTTTTGTAATTTTATCCTCATAAACGCCTCTTCCTGTTTCTTGAACGGCCAGTTTTGCCAATTCCATATGACGATCTAATCCTGCTAATGCCATTTGTTGGACAATATTATCCACTTCTTCTTGGTTTAGTTTTAAAAATTCTTTCTGTGATTTTTTAGCACGCTGTACTAATAAATCAACTTCTTTTTTTGCGGAATCTTGCTGTTGTACTTTCTTTTCTTTCATAGCCATGAGTTCCACTCCTCCTCTTAATTGGTTCCATATATTTTATTATTTTGTTTAACTTGCTTGTTTATAAATTAATTATAAAATTACGTGTTTTAAAAGGCTGTGACTTTTGTCACAAATGAACTATTTTTCAATTAGATTAGAGCTTATTATAAACAAAAACCTCTAATCTCATTTCAATAAAAATGAGGATAGAGGTTTGTTTATTCTTAAGATTGTTTACCTTGTTTGAGGAAATTGAGCAGCATGTAATTGATATTCTAACTCTTCAAAATGCTTAGACTTTTGTTCAGAAGACCAATTAAAAATGGAAGCCATGTATTCAATTACAGGCTGTTTCCACTTTCGTACCCAATGAATATCAAAAAATAGTGCTCCTGTTCTTCTTATAAAGAAATCAACAGGTTTTGTAACCATTTCATATTGAATTCCATATAAAACCTGTACAAATACATCCAATGGTAATTTAAAATCGTATTGATATTGGCTCTTATAATGTTCTGTCAATTTAAATAAAGTATCTATATTAGAACCATACAAACGAATGAGATGATTCCCTTGTGATTTTGTAAATCCATAGTGCTGCGATTCCTTTTCTTTAATACGTATAAATGATGTTAGATGTCTTGCTCCTCCAACATGTCCCCCAGAGATAGACACATGTTTGGTTTTGCACTTCAAAAAAGTTCTCTTTTCTTTATCATGAAAATATTTTGCAACGATATCAACAACCGTTTCAGCCATTTTCCGATAACCTGTTAATTTCCCACCAGCTATAGTAATTAATCCTGATTGAGATTGCCAAATCTCATCTTTACGGGATATCTCAGAAGGATTTTTGCCATTTTCATAAATTAACGGTCTTACACCCGCCCAACTAGATTCAATATCTTTCTCAGTTATCTTGACTTCAGGGAACATATAATGAATGACACCAATAATATAATCTCTGTCTTCTACTGTCAATTGAGGATCTGATATATCCCCTGAGTAAACTGTATCTGTTGTGCCTACATAAGTCTTTCCATCTCTTGGAATTGCAAAAACCATTCGACCGTCTTTAGTATCAAAATAAATCGGTTGTTTTAAGGGGAAAATATTTCGATCAATAACCAAATGTGCCCCTTTTGATAAAGTCAATTTTTTATTATCTACGGACTTATCCATTGTACGAATATTGTCAACCCACGGACCTGTTGCATTAACGACTTTTTTTGCATAAATTTTAAATGTTTTTCCTGAATCAATCTCACGCACTTGTGCTCCCGTCACTTTTCCATTGTTATCATAAATCAATTTGTCAACTTTCGTGTAGTTTACTGCATTTGCACCATGCTTACTCGCTTCTTTGATTACCTCAATCGTTAATCTGGCATCATCAGTCCGATATTCAACATAATATCCACCGCCTTTTAGTCCCTTTTTTTTAATTAAAGGCTCCTTCTCCAAGGTTTCTTTAGAAGATAACATTCTCCTTCTTTCTGATTTCTTTACTTTTGCTAAATAATCATATACTTTTAATCCGATTGAAGTACTGAATTTACCAAAGGTTCCTCCTTTATAAATCGGTAACAACATCCATTGTGGAGTTGTTACATGAGGTCCATTCTCATATACGATAGCTCGCTCCTTACCCACTTCATGAACAATTCCTATTTCTAATTGTTTTAAATAACGCAGTCCGCCATGAACCAACTTTGTAGATCGACTTGATGTTCCAGCTCCAAAGTCCTGCATTTCAACCAGTGCTGTTTTCATCCCTCTTGTAGCTGCATCTAAGGCAATTCCACAACCGGTAATTCCTCCACCTATAATAAGTAAGTCCTGTGTTTCCTCACTCATTTTAATTAGCTTGTTATGCCTGTTCAAGCTCGAAAATAGATTATCCATGTTGTCCCTCCCAAAAAATAGAAAAAGACCACATACACTATGGATTCATCCATAATGTGATGTGGTCTCTCCTGATCTCCAACCTATTTATTAACTTAGAATAATAATACCATATAAATTCAATTTTTTAAATCATTTTGCTGTCATAATTATTTAAAGAAACATTGGATTGTCGTTATGTGTTTCAAATATTTGTTTCATAGTTTCTCCAAATGAATTTATCTGAAGTTGTGACCGCTACAGCGCCTGCTGCTAAAGCACAATTTACATCATCTATCGTTTTTATTAAACCACCTGCAAATACCGGAATGCCTGTTTTCTCGTTCACTTCTCTGATCATTCGTGGAATGATTCCTGGCAAAACTTCAATGAAATCAGGTTTTATAATTTCTATTAATGAATAACTTTTTTCAAGAGCATTAGTATCTAGTAAAAATAATCTTTGAATCGCAATTACGCCTTTTTGTTTTGCTTTTGAAATCACTTTTGACCTAGTGGAAATTAAACCAGCAGGCTTAAATTCCTGACACAAATACTCAGCAGCATATTCATCATTTTTTAAACCTTGAATAAGGTCTGCATGTAAAAACATTTTTTTCTTATGATGATTTGCCATACGATAAACTTCCTTCAGTCTTGAAATATGCAAATCCAAAAAAACACCATACTCGTATTCGCTTTTTATCATTAGCTCAAAATCTTTTAATGTACGAATAGCTGGTAATACTTTTTGACCTTGGATTGACAATTATCTCACCACTCATCTCTGTATGATTAAATAATAACCTCACACAATATATTCGGTTTGATGAAGATAAACCCTTTATATATCAGATAATAGTTGTTCTTAAGCCAAATTTTTCATTCTTAAGTTTATAAAAAAAACCCGTCTTAAATTAGACGAGCACGAATTCACATGAAAAAACAAATCACTTTATTTTAAAAATCTACTTATAAACTTCTCCCCAGCAGTATTTTTCATTTTGCGGCGGGATGCTCCAAATGCTGCAGCCCCAGCAGATACTGCGATTAGGGACATCAACACCCCTCGTCTTCGCAGCATGTTTCGTAATCCCATCATCCATCGCATATGATCACCACCCATTACTATCATTTTTTTGCAATAACTAAACATTTATATTGTATGGTGAAACCAAATTCAGCATTCGGTATAACTATTGGTAATAATGGAAAAATAATGTTCAACCTATACTATTCAAATCAAGATCATGAATTTAATTTTCACTATTAAACAATTCCTTAGTGTGATAATATAATACTAGACTTTTCAATTTTGTTATCATTTGTTGTTTTCATATGAGCGACCATAGGAAGGTCGCTTTCATTTTCATAATGATCAAAGAAATGTGGTGGAAAAATAAACAATGAAAACAATTTTTCGCTTATTGACAGAACTTTCTTCTAGAAAAACAATTTCAAGATTAACGGGTCAATTTGCAAAATCAAAAATAAGTACAAAATTAATCCCTCGTTTTGCCAAAACTTACGGAATTAATATAAATGAAGCGGAAAAACATATAAATGAGTATGTATCATTAAATGATTTTTTTACTAGACGGTTAAAAGAAGGAGCCAGGAAAATTAAACAAGATGACAACATTGTTGTTAGCCCTGTTGATGCTAAAATTACTGGAATCGGAACTATTGAGAATGGACAAATTATTAATGTAAAAGGACAAGATTATTCCATAGAGGAACTTTTAAACGATTCACCAAGAGCTGTCACATATAAACATGGCTTTTATATCGTACTATATTTAAGTCCTTCAGATTATCATCGAATACATGCTCCTATTTCTGGAAAAATTGTAGAACATGAACATATACTTGGCAAAGTTTATCCTGTAAATGATTTTGGACTAAAACATATGCGTAAGGTATTAAGCAGAAATGAACGTCTCATCACTTATATTCAGCATGATTTTACAGAGTTGGCTCTTGTAAAAGTTGGAGCTATGAATGTAAGCAGTATTCAACTAATTGAATCCCTAGACAATGAAATTTCAATCGGAGATGAATTAGCATATTTTGAATTTGGCTCAACGGTAGTATTATTAATGGAAAAAGATTCGTTTCAATACAAGGAAGAAAAATTTATTGGGGATAAAATTAAAATGGGAGAAACTTTAGGACAAATTTTAAAATATGATACAAAAACCACTCAATGAGTGGTTTTTTAATTATTAAACAAGTTTGACATTCATTTATTATCAGGTATACAAACTAGCAATAATTAATAAATTATGAATTTGTATAATCAGCCGTTCTTTTTATTAGAGCGGTTCATCTTTTTTATTGTAAGTGTTATAATATTCACAAAAATTTATTAGATTTTATTGGAAGGATGGAGTCCATGAACCCACTTGCAGAATCACTGAACAAAACTATTGAAGAAAAACAAACAAATGTATATGAAATGTTATCCTCACTAGGAAAAAACATTTACTTTCCTAAAGAAGGCATTATTAGTCAATCTGCTGAAGCTGGAAAAAAAGCCAAAAAATATAATGCTACGATTGGAATCGCTATAGAGAACAAAAATCCAATGCATTTAAAAGTAATACAAAATACATTATCAGAATATGCACCTAAAGATATTTATCCATACGCACCTCCTGCTGGTAAACCTGAATTAAGAAAAGTATGGTTGGAAAAAATGATAAAAGAAAGTCCAACACTTAAAAATAAAAAAATAAGTAATCCTATTGTAACCAATGCTTTAACTCATGGAATAAGCATAGTGTCTGATCTATTTGCAGAACCGGGAGATAGTGTTATTTATCCTGATAAAAATTGGGAAAATTATGAACTTACTTTTGGAATCCGTAGAGGAACAAAGACTGTAAACTTTCCACTTTATAATGAAAATCGAAACTTTAATGCAAGTGGGTTAAAGGAAGCTATTCTTGCTCAAAAAGATAAAGGAAAAGCCATTGTTGTATTAAATTTCCCAAATAACCCTACAGGATATACACCAAGTCAAGAAGACAGTGAGAACATTGTCAATGCAATATTAGCTGGAGCTGAGGAAGGAATAAATATTGTAGTTGTTACTGATGATGCTTATTATGGATTGTTCTTTGAAGATTCTATTCACGAGTCTTTATTTGGACAGCTTGCTAATATCCATCCGAATGTTTTAGCAATTAAAGTTGATGGAGCAACCAAAGAAGATTATGTATGGGGTTTTCGAGTTGGATTTATTACATTTGCTGCAAATAGTGAAACAGTTAATGCTGCTTTAGAGCAGAAAACAATGGGAATTATTCGTGCTACCATATCCAGCGGCTCACACCCTTCACAAACTTTTGTTCTTCATGCCTTACAATCACCTGAATATGAACAACAAAAATTTGAAAAATACACAATTATGAAGGGGAGAGCTAATAAAGTAAAAGAGATTCTGAAAAATGAACAATTTCAAGCTGTTTGGGATTACTATCCATTTAATTCTGGGTATTTTATGTGTTTAGAATTAAAAACAATAGATGCGGAAAAATTACGAGTCCATTTACTGGATAAATATGAAATTGGTACGATTGCTTTAGGTGAAAAAGATTTAAGAGTCGCTTTTTCTTGTATTGAAGAAGATGATCTTGAAGATTTGTTCAACAAAATTTACCAAGGTATTGAGGATCTCTCATCATAGAGACTTCCTAACAAAGAAAAGACTAGGTTAAGAAATTATAAACTCATAGGTGAATTATAAAAAATCAAAAAGTTGGTTTCACAAACAAACAGAGGGAAATTGTGGTCTTATTTGAAGGATTTTTTGCAAAATCATGCATAAGATTGTGAAAAAAAGCTGGATAAGACCACCAATTCCCTTTATTTTTATTTTTTTGAGAAAATCTTTTTACTCAACGATTGATGATACATATAAGACAATAGAATACTAACAACTAGTAAAATAAACCCATATGTTAAATTTGAAATCGTTAATTGTAAAGGTATCGTAATCATAAAGATAATGACGAGATGAATTCGAAAGGAATTCTTAAGAATCCCGTCTACTCTTAGCTCATTTTTTAAAGGATAGATATATAACCAAAACATATTTTTATGATATTGTCTTAAGGAAGATAGTTGTATACCTGATAAATAGATTACGATTATGTAAAAAAGGTATTTCATCCAATCATTTGTTAAAAAGAATATTAATATCATTCCTACTAAAGTCATTCGAACAACTATGCCAAATAAATCAGTTCTAATCCATGTTAAATAATAAAGAAAAACAAAGGTATTTCTCTTTTGAATTGAAAATAATTCTGCACTTTTACTAAGCGTTTTACGATTGTTCACTCGTTTTGGAAGTTGAGGAACATCTACAAACCAACTTAAAAAAGCATAAATCCTAGCTTTGTGCTGTTTTTCAACATGAATCAGTCTGTCCCAATTTATATGAAATTTTGGTATTAATCTAAAAGAAACTATATAAGTCAATAAAACTAAAGCAATAAATAACATTCCTTTAGGTAGGTGATACGAGAATAAAATATATACAAGAATGAAAGATATAACCCAACGAAAATAAGAATACACCTTCCTATGACTGACAGCTTTGAATTGAATCTCTTGCCATGAACCAATCATAAAAATCCATTTGATTAAAAATAATGCAATCAAAAATACAAAAAACATTAGACCATTGGTATTACTAGTTACTAAATAAAGTGGGAATAGTACTACCCAAATCATAATTAAAGCTAAACATTGCAATATAAAACTTACGAGTATCGCTTTATTGAAATATGATTTCATTTTGTATTCTGCTGGTACTAAATAAATCAAATCAGCCTCTCTTAAATAAGTGCGGACTGGATTATAAGCAATAAACCAGAATAAAACACAAGCTGACAACAAATGAATTGGAAAATCAACTGGTGGATTCTCTATAAACCTCCTGTAATAAATACTTCCGATTGAAAAACTAATAACAATAAAAGCAATCAGTCCCCCATTGAATACAAATCTCAAATAAGGGGACACCTCTGTCCAAAAATCCTTAAACCTTTTATTCCATAAAACAGACATCTTCATGAGCTAAATTCCATCCTTAACTAAAGCATAAAAGGCATCTTCTAATGTGGCATTGTCCACTCCAGAAGCTTGTTGTATGTTACTTAAGTTTCCACTTGCAATGACATGTCCTTCATGAAGAACAACCAGTTTATCACAATATTGTTCTATTGTTGATAAAATATGGGAGCTCATTAATATGCTTGCTCCAGCTTCTTTCATTTTAACCATTAAATCAAGCAATGAACGAATACCAAGAGGATCTAATCCTAGGAAAGGTTCGTCAATGATATATAAAGATGGTTGGACGAGAAAAGCACTCATAATCATCATCTTTTGACGCATTCCTTTAGACAAATGAGCAGAGAATTTCGTTAGCTTGTCTCTCATTTGAAATTCATCAACTAAGTAATCTACACGATTCGCATACTCCTTTTTATCAATGTCATAAGCCATTGCCGTTAATTTTAAATGCTCTTCTACAGTTAACTCGTAATACATTAATGGACTTTCTGGGACATACGCATATGAAGATCTATAGTGCATCGGACTGCTCTCCAATGTATTCCCGTTTATGTAAATCTCTCCTTTATGTTGTTTTAACAATCCCAATATATGTTTGATCGTGGTACTTTTACCAGCACCATTTAAACCAATTAACCCTACCATTTCACCAGGGTTCACATTTATAGATAACCCATGTAAGACGGGTCTTTTCAAACTATATCCCCCTGTAACGTTTTTTAATTGCAAAACAGGCTTCAAACCAACACCCCATCTCGATTTTGTTTATATTTATGATTTCCATTATAATACCTGTAGTTTTTTTTATCAAAATTACGAAAGGGAATATTTTTATTTAACAATGTTCAAAATACTGAAAGGGATAAACCCCAATATGAAACATTAATGGGGAAACTTACATAAACGGAGGGAAGAATGATGGCAAAAGTAGCTGTAGAAGACAACTTATCCAATGTTAAACAAGCATTGCAAAATGAAGGACATGAAGTATGTAATTTAGAGGAAAACAATATGCAAAACTGCCAGTGCTGTGTCATAACAGGACAAGATGAAAATATGATGGGTATGGCAAATACCCAGACACAAGCTTCTGTTATCAATGCGGATGGATTAACAGCAGAGGAAGTTGTAAATCAAGTAAATCAGTGTGTAAACAAATAACTAACAAACTAGACCTTCAGTCCATTCGCTCAATTGAATAGATTGGAGGTTTATTTGTGAAATCACTTCACTTCTTATTTATAATTTTAACAGCTACCTTTTCCATTGACTTAGGTAAGATTTGTAATAATTTGGAACCAACATTCGCAATAAAAGGAATGTTTTTTTCTATTCGTTTAGAGACAATAATATCTAGTATTGCTTTTGTTACCGTTTTTGGTTTTAATATAAACCAACTAGGTAAGTTTTTTTTGTAGTCGCCTGAGACATCCGCTGTTTCCAACATAGGTGTATTTATAGGACCACAATTAAGTGTAGAAACAATGATATTGGTACCAAATAACTCTTGACGCAAACTATTTGTAAATCCCAAAACAGCATGTTTACTTGCAGCATATGCCGACGTTTTTGCTGACCCTACCTTACCAGCCATTGAAGCCACATTAATAATATGACCTGATTGCCTTTCTAACATTGAAGGTATAACAGCTTTACAACAATATACTGTCCCCAAATAATTCGTTCTCATCATTTCTTCAATCTCTTCTATGGACAAATTCATAAAGTCCTTAAAAATTGCATAACCTGCATTATTAATAAAGATATCAATTTTTCCATATTTTGATAATACAGAAGAGACAACTTCAACAACCTGTTCTCTTGAAGAAATATCAACTTTGTAAAGTTCATGTTGATTTTGCAACTTTTGTGATACTATTTTTAGACGATTCATGGATCTAGCCATTAAAATAACAATAGCTCCATGAGAACTTAGATGTATCGCCATATCTGAGCCTATCCCACTTGAGGCACCAGTAATGACTACAACCTTTTCTTTTAGCACTCATTCTCTCTCCCTATTTTTATTAGATAAGAATCCCTTTGTCCATTTATTAATACATTAATTCTTTCATATTAACCTCTATATAAAAAAAATCAAGCTATCATAACGGACTCTGATAACTTATCGTAAAAAAGTTATTTAATTAGTTAATACTTGAATATTAAACTCTCCAACTTCCTTTATATTTAATGGTATAGTCCATGCCTTCTGGGTATCAAAATGTTCAATAGATTTAATAATTTGAGGAGGAGTAATATCTACGGTTACACCACGATCATACAATAAAGTTGAAGCGTTACCACTGATCATATTACCTAATTCTGAAATTGCACTTCGACTCATATCATCCAACTCATTTACTTGAAATCCGCCCATCATTTCTGAAACAATTTTAAGTGCCACTTGCTCTGGTAAACCAAATAGAATCTCTCCTTTCATTTGCCCACTCATACCAATTAAAATCCAAATATGATGGTCAAGATATTGTACATCTTTGATCTCCAGTTCACCTGAGGTAGGACGAACTCGAATTACTTGCTCAAGGACGTTACTTGCTGACTCTAAAAAAGGGTGTATATAATTTTTATCCATAAATACTCCTTAATTTGGAAAATGAATGATGTTATTTGCTAATTATAACGAAATAATATAATGAAGTACATGAATTTTCTTACAAAGCACGACTAGAATATACAGGGACTAGAAAAAAAATCCTCTGAATCAAAGGATTGGTTTGCTTCACTTAAAAAGGTTGCTTATAATAAAACATATAAACTTTTTATTACTTTCTATTTCTATAATAAATTTTATCTATTAGAAAGGGGGGATAACTGTTGAATATTAATCAACTAGATACATTAATTGCTCTTTCAAAAATGAAAAGTTTTAGAAAAGCTGGGGATTATTTAAACTTAACACAGCCTGCAGTTTCTGCTCAAATCAAAAGCTTAGAAGATGAATTTCATACAGTTCTCATTGATCGCAATCAACCCATCACCTTAACTGATAATGGAAACCTTTTTATAGAGCATGCGATTAAAATATTAAATATTGTAGATGAATTAAAACAAAAATTATCAGATATGAATGAAACGCCACAAGGGCATATTAAATTAGGGACTACCACTTCGATAGCTATGCAGGTATTACCACGTGTATTAAGTTATTTTCAAAATCAATTTCCACTTATTAAAACATCTATTCATTCTATGCCTTCATCGCAAGTTGTTTCAAGTGTAGAGAGCGGTTTCATTGATATCGGTATTACTTATTTATTTGAAAAAAAACCTACTCTTGAAACATCCGTTTTATACTATGATACTTTTGAGCTTGTTGTTTCTCCTGAACATCCTTTGGCTAATAAAAGACATACACCAGCAGAATCTTTAAAAGACTTACCTTTTATTATGATTTCACCAGGATCAGCAGGCAGAAGGTTTATGGATCAAATTTTTAAAAAGCTTAATATTACACCACAAATCGTCATGGAATTAACAAGTAGTGAGGAAGTTAAAAGGATGGTTGAAATTAATCTAGGGGCTGCTATTATTTCTAAGTCTTCAATTTCAAATGAACTAAAATTGGGCACCTTAAAAATGATTCAAGTAGATGAATTGGAAGCCGTTAGTCATCCAGTTGGTGTCATTTATAAATCAGACCGATATTTAAGTACCGCCCTTCAACAATTTTTAGATGATTTAAAAGGAATGTCAGAGTCACAATTTTTAGGATCGGAGTAGATGAATTCATGAAATTTGACCTACACACACATCATAATAGATGTGGTCATGCAGATGGCTCTATAGAAGATTACATCAAAGCAGCTATAGAAAAGGGCTTAAAAATCATTGGCATTTCAGATCACTCACCTTATTTTGCACATTCTAAAGATCAAGCTGAGCCTAGAATTGCAATGGCTAAAAGTGAATTTCCTAACTATGTAAATGAAATCTTAAAATTAAAGGAAAAGTATAATGGTCAAATAGAGGTTTTACTAGGAGTGGAATCCGATTTCTTTCCTGAATATGCTCACATATATCAAAGAGAATATAATAAATATACCTTAGATTATTTGATCGGTTCAATCCATAGAGTAAAGGGCGTTAGTATTTTTAATAAAAAAAGATGGAATGGTTTAAGTGAGCAGGAGAAAATTGAACAGAAGGATGAATATTATGAGCTTATTCAACAATCAGCTCGTAGTAGAATGTTTCAGGTTTTAGGACACATAGATGCCATGAAAGGTTATTATCCTGAATTTTCAAACATTCAAACAGAGAGTATAGATGAGACATTACAAGTCATTGCTGAGTGTGATGTTGCAATTGAAATTAATACTTCTGGTAAAACAAAAGATGTTGGAGGATGGTACCCTTCAGACGATATTTTAGAAAAAGCTTTGTTTTACGGAGTAAACGTGACCTTCGGTTCAGATGCACATGTACCTGATCGAGTTGGAGATGAATGGGACTTAGTGACAAAGAGATTAAAGGATATCGGATTTAAAAATTGGGTCTACTTCAAACAAAAACATCAGATCAGTGTTATTTTATAAATAAAATCCACTTAAAGGATGTCTAAGTCCTAAGCTCCTTAGAACTTAGGACTTATTTGTTTTGTATACTTTCAAGTTTCCTTTGCACTATGAAAAGCTTTCATATAAGCTTTGGCTTTATCCGTAACGATTGATATGTTTCCTCCTTTTTCAAATTCCTTAGTCAAATCTGATCCTATCCCTACTGCAAATGCACCTGCTTGAATCCATTCATGTAAGTTATTTATATTTACACCACCCGTAGGCATTATATTCAACTGTGGAAGCGGTCCTTTTAAAGACGATATCATTGAAGGGCTGTACACATTACCAGGAAATAGTTTTACAATGTCTGCTCCCGCTTCCAATGCAGTTTGTGCTTCCCGCACTGTCATTATTCCGGGAAGATAAGGAACTCGATAACGATTACACATCATAGCTGTTTCAGATTGAAATGCTGGGGAGACTATATATGATGCTCCTTTAAGAATAGCTAATCGTGCAGTCACTTCATCCAACACAGAACCTGCACCAATAATAGGAGACTCCGAATTTTCGTCCTGAGCATATTTACTGTTTAAATCTCCTATAATATCTAAAGCATTTGGAACTGTCATTGTTACTTCTATGCTTTTAATTCCACCAGAAATTACAGCTTCGGACATTTCCCAAACTTCCTCAGGCGATTTTCCTCTTAATACTGCAACAACACCATATTTATTTATTTTTTTTAAAGTCTCATACTTTTTCATGTTCTCATCTCTCCACTTCTTTTCATTCTAGTTAGTTTAATATTAAAAATAGGTTATCTCTCTACAAAATTGTTTTTTGATAACATTTGATCTATAGTTTTAGCTTCGGGTAGAGGTTCCCAATCACCATGATCTTGAATTACAACAAAAGCATTTAAGTGAGCTCTTTCCACTGCTTTGTCCAGTGGTAACCCCTTTAACACTCCTGATAGAAAACCAGCACAAAATGCATCCCCAGCACCAACTGTATCCACAACTTTTTCTGATAACTCATATGGAACTTCAACTGTACCTTCTTTGGAGATAATGTAATTTAACCCGTTTCCTCCTTTTACAATAGATATTGCTTCTAACTCCATTAATTTATCTTGAATGATATTCCAATCTTTAGTTTCAAACAAAAGCTCAAGTTCCTCTAATCCAGGAAGAAAATAATCCACTTTTTCCATTATCGTTAACAAAGTGGACCGAGCCTCGTTTATACTCCAAAGTTTTAATCTTAAATTAGGATCAAAGCAAACCTTTACATTAAGTTTATTTGCTAGTTGAACTGCATGTAATATCGTTTCACGACAGGATAAACTAAGCGAAGGCGTGATTCCTGTAATATGTAGAATTTTCGCCTGTTGTATATATTGATCATCCACATCACTAGGTTCCATCATACTTGCTGCAGATGATTTTCGGTTATAAAAAACTTCTATTCTGCCTGTTTTTATATGTCGCATCATAAATCCAGTTGGTGCATCTTCATGTAACTGAACTCTAGATACATCAACATTTTCTCCTCTTAAAGATTTCAAAATGGATGTACCCAAAGGATCTTGTCCCAAACGAGAAAACCAACCAACTGAATGCCCTAATCTAGCTAATCCAATAGCAACATTACTTTCCGCTCCACCAAATGAACGGCAGTACTGTGTTGCTGTTTCTAATGTTTTATCTCCTGATGGAGTAAATAATCCCATACTCTCACCAAAAGTGATAACCTCTAATTGTCTATTCATATTAGGCTCCTCCTACCTATATATCCATAAATCGTGATAAAAAAACTTTTGTTTAAATTATCAAATGATGTCTGTAACAATATTTTTATCACATTATTATATCGTTTTATAGCAAATTTAAAAAACCGAATTATTTTAGCAGGTTTAAATATTAAAGAAAGGCTCTCCAATATTTAGTCACCCTATATGACTTATTTGATTTTTAACAAACGCAAACCATTTAGAATGACTAGAATTGTACTGCCTTCGTGCCCGATAACTCCGTATGGTAAATCTAATATTTGAAAAAAATTTGCACAGATAAGAATGAAAATGACAGCTAATGAAAAAACGATGTTTTGTTTTATAATCTTGTTCATTTTTTTTGATAGGTGTATTGCTCTAGGAAGTTTTGATAGGTCATTTTTCATTAGTATAATATCTGCTGTTTCCAAAGCAACATCTGTGCCGCCTCCCATAGCAATTCCTAAATTAGCCGTTGCCATTGCAGGCGCATCATTAATTCCATCCCCTACCATACTCACATTTTCATGTTGCTGTTTTAAATTTTTTACATAATTCAATTTATCTTTAGGTAAACACCTTGAAATGTAACCATCAACGGACATCTCTTTTGAAATGACTTTTGCTGTTTCTTCATCGTCACCCGTCAACATCATGGTATAAATACCAAGTTTTTTCAATTGTAACACCGCTTCTTTGGATTGTTCTCTTAAGTGATCTTTTAAAGCTATAACTCCTACAATTCCATCTTGATCTGCTACAAATACAAGAGTTTTACCATCTTTAATTATTTTTTCTCCACTCTTCTTTAAAAAGACCTCAGATAATTGTAGCCCAACAAATTCTGCATTTCCTATTTTGAATTCCTTACCATTCACTTTTCCAATCACACCTAGACCAGGAATATCTTCAATAAAATCAGGTTGAACTAGCTTAAGTTTTTGTTCAAATTTGGTATGATTCACAATGGCTTGAGCAAGAGGGTGCGTAGAATGATTTTCAATGGAAGCAGTATAGATTAAAAAAGATTCATGAGTAATTCCCTCTCTAACTATGAGATCTGTAATTTCTGGCTCCCCTTTTGTTAGAGTACCTGTTTTATCTAAAGCAACGGCTTTTATTTTTGCAAGACCTTCAATATGAACTCCCCCTTTAAAAAGGATACCAAGTTTTGCACCATTTGAAATAGCAGATAAAGTAGCTGGTGTGATGGATGCTACAAGAGCACAGGGTGATGCAACAACTAATAAAATCATAGCTCGATATATCGTTTCATTCCATGACCACTCCAATAAATAGTGTGGCATAAACATCATTAAACTAACAATAATAATCACTGCTTTCACATAAATTCTTTCAAATTTTTCTATAAATAATTGAGATGGTGATTTCTCACTTTGTGCAGATTGCACAAGTTGTATAATTTTATGAAAAAGTGTTTCATTACTCAATTTAGAAACTTTAATAAAGATGGAACCCATCATATTCATTGTCCCTGAAAACACCTCGTCATTTAACTTTTTCATAACGGGTATAGATTCACCTGTAATAGCAGATTGATCTACCGTTGATTGACCTTTTATGATTACCCCATCAGCAGGTATCCTCTCCCCTGGCTTGACAAGAATTTCATCGTCAATTTTTAATTTAGACACGTGCACTTGAACTTCAATATCATCTTTAATCATCAAGGCTTCTTCAGGTTGAATCTTCATTAAAGCAGAGATTTCTTTTTTGCTTTTATTCATTGTATAAGTTTCAAGAGCACCACTTAAAGAAAAAATGAAAATCAAAATTGCACCTTCCATCCAATATCCAATGATCGCAGATCCAATTGCTGCAAATATCATCAGCATTTCAACATTTAAACTTCGGTTTTTTATCGTATCCAAAATACCTTCTTTTGCTTTCTGATATCCTCCGATTAAATAAGAAAATACAAAGAGTATGATTGATATCGAAGTAATATTCATATTTGATAATATCCAACCTACTACAATAAGAACTCCACTAAGACTAGCTGCTGCCAATTGAATATGAGGCATTAATAATTGTTGTATTTTTTTTATTGTACTAAGTTGATTCGTTTGTCTTTTGTCATCAGTTAATAATTTTAAATCTGCATTCATTTTCAAACCTCCATTTTTATATCATTGAGAAGAATAATCAATTGCAAAACACTCCATAAAAAGGCGAAAGCTGCCATCTCAAGAGATAGCAGCACTTTAATTCATTTTTTCTAAATCGTTATTTTATTGATTATTATTTAAGATTAATTATATCATTATATTCACTACATGAAAACATTTCCACTAATTATTAGCCTAAATTTACAAATATACCAGTAACCAAAAGTGTTAAGAATTTCAATAGAATGAGTATTTCCCTATCTTTTCTCTTATGATATAGTTATGTAACTTAAATAATTTATGAAAGCAGATGATATTATATGTATGATTACCACCATCTCTCACACGTAAAAGAACAATCTAAATCTAAGAAAACACTTTGGGCTACATTATTCATTACTATATTTTTTACTATTGTAGAAATCGTTGGGGGAATATGGTCCAATTCATTGGCTTTGTTATCTGATTCAGCACATATGGTATCAGATGTATTTGCTCTAAGTCTAAGTATGACAGCGATATACTTAGCCACAAGACCTCCAAATGCAAGGTATACCTTTGGATTCCTACGTTTTGAAATCATTGCCTCATTTTTAAATGGACTAGCACTTGCCGTCATTGCCATTGGAATTTTTATTGAAGGGATTCGAAGATTTATTAACCCAGAGCCTATTAATTTTAAACTCATGCTTATCATTGCAATCATCGGTTTTATAGTAAATGCTATTTTAACTTATATATTAAGCAGAAGTATTGAAGAGGAAGAAAATTTAAATGTGCAAAGTGCTTTGTGGCACTTTATAGGAGATTTGTTAAGTTCTTTAGGTGTCATCATTTCCGCTGTTTTAATTTACTTTACAGGATTAGTTTTTTTTGATCCATTAATTAGTCTTGTGATCGGCGGTATTATCTTTACTGGTGGTGCTAAAATAATTCGTGAGTCTTATTTCATATTAATGGAATCTGTACCACATAAATTTAATTTAGATGAAATTCGTGAGGACATTAGTCAAGTTGAAGGGGTGGAAGACGTCCATGAAATGCACTTATGGTCTATATCAACGGAGCATTATTCATTAACTGCTCATGTATTTGTAGATGAACAAATACAACCATTTTGCGTTATACTAGCCATCAATGAAACATTAAAAGAGAAGTACGGTATTACACATACAACGATCCAAGTAGAGCACGCTAATATCCATGACCATGGTGAATATGGTAAAGAGTTTTTACAACAAAAATCTGGAAGTTAAAACATATATTAACCAAAGCTTGAAACTTGCTCAAACCTTCATTTAGAAAAACATTGAAAAAAATCCCTAAGCTGTTGTCATATGAATTGACGGCAGCTTTTTTAGTTTTTTGATTTAAGTATTTATTAAGAATTTCTTCATTTTTATCTAATGATAAAGTTAAGAATTATTTATTACAATTACTAACAGATGAGATGGACAAGGAAGTGAAACATGAGTGGGTATTCAGATCATTAGAAATTGTCAGCTGATAAAAATGAACAACATGATAAGAAGGGGAGAATAAATATGATTCAAGTTAAGGAACTTAATCATCAATTTAAAATTGGAAAAAAGAAAAGAGAAACGATTATCCCAGTATTAAAAAATATAAATTTAGAAGTGAGTAAAGGAGAAATCGTCACGATTGTAGGGAAGAGTGGTTCAGGAAAATCAACCCTGTTGAATTTAATCAGTGGATATATTCGACCTACCGAAGGGAACATTTTCATAAATAATCAAAATGTCTCTGAATTAAGTGAGGGGGATTGGGCAAATTTCCGCATCAATCATTTGGGTTTTATATTTCAAAGTTTTCAACTGATTCCAAGTATGACAGCCTATCAAAATATCGAACTTCCTTTAATTTTAAAAGGGGCTAGTGAAGTGGCTAGGAAAAAGCAAACATTGGACATGCTTGAAATGGTTGGTTTGTCAGATTATAAAGCATTTTATCCAAGTGAGTTATCTGGAGGACAACAACAACGTGTAAGTATAGCTAGAGCCTTAATTGTAAAACCACCTATTATACTAGCTGATGAACCTACAGGAAGTTTAGACAGTGAAAACGAACAGGAATTATTAAATTTTATTCAGAAACTGAATCAAGATCATAATATTACGTTTCTAATTATTACACATGATGATCAGGTTGCAAAGATTGGGCATCGGACGATTATCATCAAAGACGGCAAAATACAAGGAGGCAGAAGTCTATGAAGTTCAAAGATAAGATACGTTTTGTTAGACAGAATATGAAAAAAAATCGGATGAGAGTGTTTATGACGATTTTAGCAACTGCGATAGGTTGTGCCTTCTTAATCTTATTAGCTTCTGTTGGTTTTGGATTGGAAAAATCTATTATATCAGACTTAACTGAAGGGAGACTAGCAAATGAAATAAATGTATATCATGATAAAGACTTTAATCAACTTAATGATGAAGATGTAGAGATATTAAAACAGATAGAGCATGTCAAAACAGTGACTAAACGAAATACTTTACATCATGAAATGATGTTCAAATTAGAGGAATATGAATCATATTGGCCTCAGGTTTATGCCACAAACTTTCCATCTGAAATAGAAGCTGGATTAGAATTAAGTGATGGAAGAATGCCTCAAGCTAATGATGAAATTATAGTAGGATATCACTTTAATGAAATTTTAACTGAAGGAAATGGAAATGAAATTGTATATTATGAAGAGGACTTGATTGGTAAAACCATAGATCTTCAAGTTATATATTATGATAAAGAAGAAATGAAACAATCTGAATCGTTTCCTGTAAAAATAGTGGGTATTACTAAACAACCAGCTCCTAAAGTCAAAGAACAATTTGCACTTATTTCTGAACCGTTACTAAAAGAAATTGAAGATTTTACAGTGGAAGCTTTTCTTAATCCAGAACAAAGTAACGATGAAGATGTGGAGTTAAATTTAGATAAAGAAAAAACTTATGACGATGTAAGAATATATACAAATCATTTAGAAAATGTGAGTGGTGTAATTGAAAAATTGAATGAACTTGGTTATGGGAACTATTCTGTTACAAATCAACTGGGACAAATCAACACTCTATTTCTTGTTATAAAAATTGGATTGATATTTGTTGGAACCATTGCCTTGCTTATTGCTTCCATTGGTATTTTTAATACAATGACAATGTCAGTTACAGAGCGTACACAAGATATTGGCATTATGAAAGCAATTGGAGCACATCCATCTACAATAAAACAAATCTTCCTAATTGAAAGCAGTTATATTGGCTTGATAGGTGCATTTATTGGTACGTTATTTGCTTATGTAATAAGTATTGTTATTAATTTTGTAACGCCAATGATTATTGAAGCTCTTAGTGGTAATGAAGGAGCAACCACTCAAGATATAATGCTGACTTATATCCCAATCTCATTAGTAGCAACTTCAGTCTCAATTAGTTTATTAGTGGCTATTTTTTCAGGGTGGCGTCCTGCAAAAAAAGCAACAACAGTAGATGTATTAAAAGCGATGCGAAGAGATATTTAAGATTTAAACTTTATTTGAATAAATTATTTCCTGTAAAATGAACTAATTAATTAAAATCCTTACTTATCTTTAAAATTAGATAAGTAAGGATTTTATTAGGTTTTTTTTCAGAAACGACCCAAATTAAGTCTTATAAATAAATGACTAATAATACCTTAATAAATTTTTGAAAATACAACCATTGAAAGAGAAAAAGTCATAATAGTAAGAGCACCAAGGATTGTAACAACTCCTATAGCAGTTAGGTAAATGATATTAAATTGAAGTAAGGTAATAAACATAAAGAAATAGAACAACAGAATAAAATAGGAGTAAAACATCCCTTTTTCTTGTATTACTTTCATTCTTTCATCTTTCTTTTTAAACTGAGGATGTAAATAACTTAATGATAAAAAATTAACAGATAAAGCAAAAATAAGTGCGGTTGTAGGTGATAATGAAAATTCATCTATCATTCCACCATAAAAGAGATACCCACTTTCTATTAGTAAAAGTAAACCTAAAATTGTATACCATAATCTTGTACTCATAATATGATCTAAACCTCCAGTTTTAATAATTTCTACTTATAGTCTTCTTCTTCTAAAATAAATATACTTTCTACATTTGTTTGAAATATTTCAGCTATTATCATTGCTAAAGGTAGGGATGGATTGTATTTTCCTTTTTCAATCGAAATAATCGTTTGTCTGGATACACCTACCTTTTCTGCTAACCTATCTTGTGAAAAATCAAATTTCTTTCTATACTCAACCATTTTGTTCTTCAATTTATCACCTCTCTTATTTTCCCAAAAAAGTAAAGCAAGCTTTACGTAAAGTTTATTTTACTGTAAAGTTGACTTTACGTCAAGTTAACTTTACAGTTTTATAATGAATAATGAAAAAAATCCCGTATCCATTTGACTACGGGATTTTATTTTTCAATTTATGAGTGATATGATTTACAATCTTTATGTTCATTATGTTTAATTTTTTCAGTTACGCTTTTTTTGTCTTCATTTTTTTCAATATCGTAATACGGTATCTCTTGAAAAGAAAATATAGTACAAAATACAATATAACACTACTTAAAATACTGTTAATTACTGCTCCTATCATAAAATCATATGTCATAGATAAAGCATCCATATGCTCTAAACGAAAAAATAGCCATTCTCCAATTTGATAATTCCCTATAAATAATACAGGCCAGATAAAAGATCCTAATGATGCTGCTATAATCGTTGCAACCATATTGACCTTAAAGATTTTAGCTAAAGCAATCGATAGCATGGGTCCAATTCCAAACGTAGGAAACCAACAAGGGATAAAACCTAATGAAAATCCAAGAGAAATTTGCTTAGCCCCACTTTTTAATCTAAACAATCTAATACAATAATATTTAACACCTCTAAACCATTTTTTCATTGATTATCGTCCTTTTAAGCCAATATCGTGTAGTAAATAAATCTTCAGTATAATAATATACATACGATTCAAATATAAATTTAGCTGATTGGTCAGCCTATCGTATTAATAAATGGTTAAATTTTAATTAAAATCAACTTGATGATACTACAACAGTTATAATGGATAACGTAACACTTAAAGTAATTACTTCTGTCAGTATTAATAATTTTTTAACTAACATTACAAAAACTCCTTTTACTTAGTTAACAAAGCTTAACGTTTTTTACTCTGATATTAATAATAGACGAGACTAATTTTCTATACCCTGCACTTCATGCAACTTTTTAAAGGATAAAGTTTTAAATGACTTTTTCATAAATGGATTGAAAAATCTCATCCATACATTTGGCAGGGTAATAATTATATTTTGCTGGTAAAAACTCTACCTGATTCCTATCTTTTTTTATGAATTGATTCAACCGCTGATTTAATTGATTTAATGTGTGTATTCTCTCACCTAATTGATATTTCTCAAAAAACTTACAATTCTCTTCCTCTTGACCAGGAATTGGATTAAAAAATAACATTGGTAACTTTTTAGCAATTGCTTCTGTAGAAGTGATTCCACCTGGTTTGGTAATCAAAAGATCGGAAACATCCATCAATTTATTAATGTATTTTGTATACCCTTGTATTTTAATATTCCGATGTTTGAACAAAGGATTTGATGATAATTGAGTAAATGCCTCCTTATTATTTCCTAGACAAATAACAATCTGAATTTTTTCTTTCCATGATAAAAGTTGGGTCAATAACTCCTCAAAATTGAGTACCCCCCAACCACCTCCCATAACAAGAATGGTTGGCATCTCCTTCAAATCAAATTGATCACGAATCGATTTCTTGTTATGCTTTACCAAAAAATTAGGATCAATAGGTATACCAGAAACTTTTATTTTATGTGTTGGTACTCCATTTTGAATCATTTTTAATTTCATTTCAAAATTAGATATAAAATACATATCGCATTCATTCGTTAACCAAGCTTGATGTAGATTATAATCTGTAATGACTGTAATTATGGGAATGTTCAATCCCCTTCGTTTAAGTCTAGAAATAACCATATTAGGGAAAGGGTGTGTGCAAATAATCACATCTGGTTTATATTGCTGAATGAATTTATAAGTTTGAGCATAAAAAATTTTGTGTATCGCTAACTGCGAAATTGGTTTAGTAACACCTTCATTTTGAGATTGATATAACCACCCATATAATTTAGGGTGACTAAAAACTGCCTTTTTATAAAGTTTTAAAATGAAAGGTGCTAGAATGGGATGAAGTGATTTTCCAAGCTCTAATACTTGACACTGTAAATTGGAATCATTTAGATTTAAACCTTTTGCAATGGCATTTGCAGTTTGAGTGTGACCAGTGCCAAAACCTTCTGATAAGATTAAAATATTTTTCATATATATTCACCTGCCTGGTTTCAATTAAATAGATTTGTTGTTACGTAACATTCATTTAGACGTAATCATTTGCTCAAATCCTTCAATCATTAGATAAACCAAATTTAATTTAGGTTCATGTTATCACCAGCAAGTTTTATTGGTAAGTACTAATTTTATTTAGTACCTATATTTAAGAAGTTGCAATTTGAACAGTTACTTTAAATAAATCCCCATCTAACTCTATCTTAAGTAAACCTCCATGCAGATCAACAATGGATTGAGCAATAGCCAGTCCTAATCCAGACCCTTCCGTATGACGTGACTTATCTGCTCGTTTAAATCGTTCAAGCAATTCATTAATATTTTCTCCAAGCTCATATTTAGTTACATTCTTGATTATAAATTCTGCTTGTCCATTATCATGTTTTAATGAAACATATACTCTCGATCCTTTAATTGAATATTTCATCGCATTCACGATAAGATTGTCTAACACACGCCACCATCTCTGTCCATCCACATTTGCAATAACCGGTGTTTCTGGTATTGTTGCTCTGAGTTCAAGCCCTGATTGTTCGAGTTGCTCTTGATGTTCACCTAACACTTGCTGTAATAATTGGGTCAAATCTACCTCTTGTTTATGCAGTTCTAAATTCCCACTAGCCATCTTTGATACTTCAAACAAATCCTCAATTAATATTTTTAATCGATTGGACTTTCGTTCCAATATTTTCACATATTCCATTCTTTCTTCTTCTGTCAGCTCCTGATTTTTCAACAAATCTGTATACGTGATAATTGATGTAAGCGGTGTTCTCAAATCATGACTAACATTTGTAATCAATTCTGTTTTTAATCGTTCACTTTTGGCTTGTTCTGATAATGAGACCTTAATTCCAGTTCTTAGTTTATTTAAATTTGCAGCATGTTTTGCTATGACAGACCTTCCCTTTTCAGGTACTGGATCATGTAAAGTACCATCAACTAAATGTTCTGTTGCGATAAACACGCGATTCAAATATCCAATTTTTCTAAAGATGAATGTTAGTAAAGGTATCCCAATGAAAAGAATAAATAAAACATACATTAAAACCAATTCATCAAAATAATATGAGAACTGTATTATAGACGTAGTCAAGAATCCCCAGACAAATATTAAAATTAAGGTTAACAATACTTGTATTCCAACAGAAGTTTTTGCAAATGCATCTTGAATTGTATACATAAACTTAGCAATCAAACTATTTTTTATTTTTGTAATCAAACCGTTTCTATCTCTAACCTTTTCATATATCCAAACCAATTGATAAATGCCGAACCATAAAGAAAAAACTACAACGATTTGAGATAGTAATATCCCCAAAGAAATTTGAAAATTGCCGTAAAAAAACAAATTAAAGAAGCCCATTAGTATAGTTAAAAAAGCAGTTAACACTACCGCATTAAAAATGAATAATAGAAGCCATATTTCCAACGGACATTTATCAAAAAGATGTGTCATAAATCCATTTTTAAACCAAGATTTTCGAAGTTTAAATATAAATAAAATAATGAGTAAAATAACAACACCTATAATGATAGATGAAAAAGTTATGTTTCTTTCTGTATAAAATGACTGATACTGAGGAATTAAGTGTGTTTTAGAAGTTGGAATTATGATTTTCCCCTCATACATAGCAGAGCTTCCATCTAATAACAGATCAATCATTAGTGGTATATTGGTATTGTTGGATGCTAATGGTAACTTTAAAAATCCATTTTTATCGTTATATGTCATAGAAAATGCTGCGTTCTCTGACACATCTCCTTTTGAAAAAGTTTCTCCAGTTTCTATATTCCTTAGTTCATAACTAAAAACGTTGTAATCAAACTGATAAAAATCATTTCCAAACTGTTCTAAATATGAGTTAATATCTTCATTTAATTCTGCTCTTATTTTTTCCTCTACATAAACATCATCCTCAAAAATTTTCTTAATGTCATCTATTTTAAGGTCTCGTTCTGCTTTCAGTGCATCAATAGCTGCTGTATTACCAAAATTTTGTGCCTCTGAAATACGTACATTATATTCGGTTTCAATCACTGATAATTCGTCACTTAAACTACCGTAACGATTTCTATAATCCTCTATATGAGATTGATTAATGGTTATATTTTCTAAATCAAATACTTCCAATTCCATTAAACCTAAATAATCTAAGAAGTTATTATAGGAATATTTGAATTCTTCACTATCAAAATAATCCTCTGTACCTATAAAACGATCAGCATGATCAAAAGTTATGAAGATAGACGTTAACACTATACTTAATAATAAACACCAACTGAATGTTTTAAAAAAGTTTTTCCGCATTTTATGAAACACCCCCCTCTAAACCCGTTCATTATTCCAATTTCTAAATTTTTCAACAGTATTACTTTTCAATCTTATAACCAATCCCCCATACAACCTTTATATAACGGGGATTTTTGGGGTTTTCTTCTATTTTCTCTCGTATTTTTCGAATATGAACAGCTACAATATTTTCAGCGTTATATGCTTGTTCCTCCCAAACACGTTCATAAATTTCATTAATGGAAAAAACACGCCCTGCATTAAGCAATAATAGTTCAGTAATCTTATACTCAATTGGGGTAAGTTTTATTGACTTACCATCCACCCTAGCTTCCTTTGCCTCCCGATCAAGAACTAAACCATTTACCTCAGTTGATGATTGCTGCTCATTGTATGTCCCTAGTTGAACATACCTACGCATTTGCGATTTAACTCGTGCCACCAATTCCATTGGATGGAAGGGTTTAGTAATATAATCATCAGCCCCTACTGATAAACCATGAATTTTATCTGTATCTTCAGCTTTTGCACTAAGCACAATAATTGGAATATTATATTTCTCACGTATTTTAAACGTCGTTTGGATTCCGTCCATTTCAGGCATCATGATATCCAAAATAATTAAATGTATTTCATGGTGCTCTAACAATTGAAGTGTTTCTACTCCATTGGCCGCTTTTAACACTTGATAACCTTCATTTTTTAAGTAAATTTCAATCCCATCTCTGATTTCCTCCTCATCATCCGTTATTAAAATTGTATACTCATTCACAGCCACACCCCATTCCTGGTCTCTTACTAAGTATAATGGTCAATTCTTAATAATCTCATTAAACAAAAATGAAGAAATTCTTAAGAAATTTATGTTATTGTCAAAAAACATATAAATATCAACCATTGGTTGATCATTTGAAAACTTAATATACAAATTACCTCCATTAAAAACCTTTACTTCTTATCCCTTACATCGTAATATCTAAATATAAAATATAAAGGAGGATTGTGATATGGAGTTTAATCAGTATCAAAATACAGCTGAAATGTTAAAAGCTATCGGTCACCCTGTTAGATTATGTATCGTCATAGGATTGTTAAAAAAAGAAAGCTGTCATGTTTCTTACTTGGAAAATTGTTTGAAACTTCCTCAATCCTCTGTTTCTACTCATCTGCAAAAGTTAAGAGCAGCAGGCATCATCGTTGGAAAAAAAAAGGGGCTTAAAGTATCATATCAACTTAAAGATGAAACCATCAAAAATCTAGTGCAAAATATATCCTTATTCATTGAACCTAACGCAACTGAGGATATTTTTAAACGAGGGTGATGAATACTTGCAATCATGAAAAGATTGATTACGTGGATAATACGAGGTTTAACCACTGAAAATGTTTATATTTATTGTTTAATTTATTTACTTCACTCTCAATTTTTATTGGCGAGTTGTTAATCTTTCTAGTATTTTTCTTTTTTTATATAACATCATTCCAACTTCTGAAACATCATCAATGGATTGTTTATTTATAAAAGCACCGAATAACATGCCTGCTATTGGTATCATCTGAAATAATTTTTTCCAACCAAAATTATCTCTATATACCGTAATAACCTCTCTCCATCCTTGTATTTGAGAAAGGGCTTCTTTTTCTTTATCTCTATTATTAAAATTTTTTAAGTCATTTAATATTGCTTTTTTACCAACAATATCAGATGAAGCAAATTGTAAACACTTAATAATAAATATTCGTTCATCTTTATTCCTTGGATCATAACCATATGTAATTGCGATATCCTGTAGTGTTTTTAACGATAAACCTAGAATAGCAGGAATATCTATTGCTAGTGTAAAAAATCCTCCAAATCCTGTTGTAGCACCTTGAACCATGGCAATATCTTTATGTGATTTCCTAATTTCTTGTGATACATGATCCATGATATGAATTGGTATCTTAGTATCAACATCCTTTATTTCATTAACATCAACATTTATATTATATTTTGAAAATCTTTTTAATACTTTCTTTTGGTTTGTTAAATATTTTCCGCCATTATCAATATAACTTACTAGTTCTTCTAATATTAGATTTATTTTTTTGTGTATAAATTTGGGAGTCACTTTATCTAAGATGAAGAATGGTATTCTTCCAATTTTTTCCCAAAACCACAAATCGTCTTGTTGTTTTTCCCATATTTCAACTTCTTCTAACATCTTTTCTAATTGCTCTATCGTTTCCATTTAATACACCTCAACTATGTATACTAAAAAACCCGACAGCAGAGTCGGGTTTCTCCAGTTAAAAAGTTAATTTCCAAGCCATTTTTTAAACATATGTTTTGTTGTGTCTTTATTCAATGCTGCAATGGAGGTTGTTAATGGGATGCCTTTTGGACAAGACATTACACAGTTTTGTGAATTTCCACAACCTTCAATGCCATCATCTTCCATGATCGTTTCTAAACGTTCTTCCATATTCATTTCACCTGTTGGATGTGCATTAAACAAACGTACCTGTGATAAAGGAGCTGGGCCCATAAAACTTGTTTTCTCACTTACATTAGGACATGCTTCTAAACAAACACCACACGTCATACACTTAGAAAGCTCGTAAGCCCATTGACGTTTTGTTTCAGCCATACGAGGTCCAGGACCTAAATCATACGTCCCGTCTATTGGAATCCAAGCTTTAACACGTTTTAAAGAATCAAACATACGCCCACGATCTATAACGACATCTCTTATAACTGGAAATGTTCTCATAGGTTCAATTCGAATTGGTTGCTCTAATTTATCTACAAGGGCTGTACAAGCTTGACGAGGTTTGCCATTGATGACCATGGAGCATGCTCCACATACTTCCTCAAGACAATTAGATTCCCAACAGACTGGTGATGTTTTTTCACCTTTTGCATTGACAGGATTTCTTTGTACTTCCATCAATGCACCAATTACATTCATGTTAGGACGGTATGGAATTTCAAACTCTTCTTTATACGGTTTTGATTGTTGATCTTCTTGTCGAGTTATTATAAATCTAATCGTTTTATTTTGTGTTTCTGTACTCATTTATTAACGGCTCCTTTCTTCTTATCTGAAGAATAGTCACGTAAACGAGGCTCAATTAATGAAGCATCCACTTCTTCATAGTTGATATTAGGTCCATTTGGTGTAAAGGATGCTCTTGTAGTTTTCATGAATTTCTCATCATTTCGTTCAGGAAAATCTGGTTTGTAATGGGCTCCACGACTTTCATCGCGTTTTAATGCTCCAATTGTAATTACACGTGCAAGTTCAAACATGTTCCATAATTGACGAGTAAAGGAAGCGCCTTGATTGCTCCAGCCTGCTGTATCATTAATATTAATGTTTTTATAACGTTCCATTAACTCGACAATCTTATCATCTGTTTCTTGAAGTTTTTTATTATAACGAACAACAGTAACGTAGTTTGTCATCCATTCTCCTAATTCTTTATGAAGCTTATAAGCATTTTCTGTCCCATCCATTTTTAAAATATCTTCGTATTTTTGGGTTTGTTTATTCTTCTCAGCCTCAAATACGCTAGATGATACATCTTCTGCAAAATGTTCTAAACCTTTAATATATTCAATCGCTTTAGGCCCTGCAACCATACCTCCAAATATTGAGGAAAGGAGTGAGTTGGCCCCTAAACGATTTCCTCCATGATACTGATAATCTACTTCTCCTGCTGCAAACAAGCCAGGAATATTTGTCATTTGATTATAATCTACCCATAAACCTCCCATAGAGTAATGTACTGCAGGGAAAATTTTCATTGGTATCTTACGAGGATCATCACCCATAAACTTCTCATATATCTCAATTATACCACCAAGTTTAACATCTAGTTCTTTAGGGTCTTTATGAGATAAATCTAGGTAAACCATGTTTTCTCCGTTAACACCTAATTTTTGATTTACACATACATCAAAGATTTCTCTAGTAGCTATATCCCTTGGCACCAAGTTACCATAAGCTGGATATTTCTCTTCTAAGAAATACCATGGTTTACCATCTTTATATGTCCATACTCTACCACCTTCACCACGAGCAGATTCAGACATTAATCTAAGCTTGTCATCTCCAGGAATAGCTGTTGGGTGAATCTGAATAAATTCCCCATTTGCATAATCAACACCTTGTTGAAATACAGCACTAGCCGCAGTTCCAGTATTAATTACAGAGTTTGTAGATTTACCAAAGATGATTCCTGGACCTCCTGTTGCCAAAATAACCGCATCTGCAACAAAAGTAGTAATTTCCATATTGCGCAAGTTTTGAGCTGAAATACCTCGACATACACCGCTGTCATCAATGACTGCTGATAGAAACTCCCAATGTTCATATTTAGTAACCAACCCTGCAGTTTCATAACGACGAACTTGCTCATCTAAAGCGTACAATAACTGTTGTCCAGTTGTTGCGCCTGCAAATGCTGTACGGTGATGTTTTGTTCCCCCGAACCTTCTAAAATCTAGCAAACCTTCAGGAGTACGATTAAACATAACACCCATTCTGTCCATTAAATGAATGATACCTGGGGCTGCATCACACATTGCTTTCACTGGTGGCTGATTTGCTAAAAAGTCTCCACCATAAATCGTATCATCAAAATGCTCCCAGGGAGAATCGCCTTCTCCTTTTGTATTTACAGCTCCGTTAATACCGCCTTGTGCACAAACGGAATGTGATCTTTTAACTGGTACGAAGGAAAAGAGGTCTACATGAACTCCGGCTTCTGCTGCTTTGATAGCTGCCATTAGCCCTGCCAATCCTCCACCTACTACGATAATTCTAGAATTTGCCACTTTCGTTCACTCCCTCTTAACCGATTTCAATTTGAGCTGAATCTAAGATTGATAACGCAAAAGATTCATCTGTAAATGATGTTAAAGCTAAAATAAATAAAACAGATAATATTACAAAGACACCCATCCAAATATAAGCAGATGCTCTTTGAGCTCTTGGACCTACTGTAATTCCCCAGCTAACTAGGAAAGACCACATTCCATTGCTGAAGTGGAAACAAGTAGCAACAATACCTATTACATATAATGCAAAATAGTAAGGACTAGAGAGTGTTCCATACATATGGGTAGCCAGCTCTTCGTGTCTTAAGTTGCCTAATGCAACTTGTAATCTTGTATCTGAAAAATGCCAAACCACAAAAATCAAAGTAATTACACCTGTGATTCTTTGCCAAAGAAACATATGATTACGAACATATCCATAATTACCTACATTATGTTTAGCTTGCAATGCAATATACAAACCGTAAACGCCATGATACAATAACGGAAGCCATATTCCAAAAATTTCTAGAAATAGAACTAGAGGTAGCCCGTTCAACCAAATAACTTGTTCAATAAAACCTTCTTTACCGGCAATAAACGCCTCGTAGTTGGTAAGTAAATGTTCAAGTAAGAAAAACCCTAGTGGAATTACACCCAGCAAGGAATGTAACTTACGAGAATAGAATGAATTTAATTTCATATAACAGTGATCTCCTTTCATCCTGAGTCGACATCGATAATTTCATTTTCCATTTTCAATTTTTTTTCATGTTATCGTAAATAAATAGACACAATTATTATATTACAACTTTATAGCTTATAATGGAAGTGCATTTATTTTATAATTTATTATAACAATTTTGCATAAAGGAATGATTCAATGGAAATCATGCATATGTTCGCAACCGTAGTTGAGGAAGCAAGTTTAAACCAAGCGGCTAAAAAATTAAACATATCCCAGCCCGCGTTATCTAGAAAAATCAGCAAGTTTGAGGAGCAATTGGGAGTGTCTTTATTTAATAGAAAGGGCAACCGTCTTAAACTCACTCCAATAGGTTTCATTACTTATGAGTATGCCCTTGAAATGGTTGAATTAGATAAAAAGTTTCAAAAAGCAGTATTGGACTTTAAAAATGGTACTAAAAAAAGCATTACTATAGGTGCCAGCTTAACCACTCTTCAATCTACTTTACCTGATTTAATACAGCTTATTACAAAGGATTCCCCTGAAACAGATATAAAAGCGATCACAGGAAAAACACATGAGATTTTAACCCTCGTAAAAAAGGACAGAGTGGATTTTGGATTAGTCGCTTCTAAAGTAGAAGATAAGGACATCCACTGTGAGCCTCTATTTGACGATTATTTAAAGCTTGTCATTCCAAAGGAACATGAGTTATCAAAGCAAAAAATGATCAATACAGAAGATTTAGATAAATTACCTATGATTCTTTTTTCTAAAGGCACCTTATATCGTATATTAATGGAAGAATTATTTCATCATTATAAAGTATATCCAGAAATCAAAATGGAGATAGACTCATTTGAAGCTATTTTAAGGTTAGTATCAACCCTTAGAGCTGCTACTTTATTACCACACTCCTATTTGAGAGACAGTTTATTGGAAGATAACGACTTATTGGTCATTAATTTAAATGAATTAAAGCAAACGATGAGAACAACGTCATTAATTTATAAAAACTGGGATTCACTTGATCCTACTACTCAAAATTGGATTCAAAAAGTAAAAGTGCAATATCAAACCTATAAGATCTAAAAAAAAAGAAACAATTGGAAATATATGATATTCTAAAATACAGTTAACCAAAAAGGAGATTGTGTATATGGAACAGAATCATTCTACTCGTAATGTCATTATTATTGCCTTACTCAGTTTTTTCATCTTTTTAGTTATGAGTTTCTTACCTTCGGAAAACAATGATGAAGCACTACTTGATAATGAAAAAATAATCAGTACACAACAAGCTGAGGAGAGCGCTTTGCAGTTTCTATCTGATTTTTATAATGTTAATATAAATCAGGTTGAAACTCTACTTACATTTCAAACTGACAAGCAGTTAGGAGGATACCTGCAAAAGAATGATCTAACATCACAATATAATGAACAGTTTGGAGATTCAAATCCTATTGATTACTTTCAAATTCAAGTAAATGATAATACGCAAAAATACTTAGTTGATATACATATGACAAGTGGGAATGTACTTGGATGGAAAACAATGAATAGAAATATGAGTACAGATGATATACATCAGCAAGAGATCGCTGAATTATTTTTAATGGAGAAAGGGTATGATATTAACAATTTTTACTTATTGCCTCTAAATGAGAGGGAAATGAATAACTATATTTTTGAAAGTTATGAAGAAGGTGTAGCAGAGGCAAAATTGCAGTTACATACAATGGTCGAAGCAGATCAAGTGATTTCATTTAATAAGAGTTTCTCTATTCCAGATTCTTTTGTAAGTTGGATGGATAAACAAGATGCTCAAGCTTCAATCATGTCTTTATTAATGATTGTTTTAAATGTTATATTTGGAATTATTGCTTTGATCATCTCCATTGTTTTAAGAAAGCATATTTCTTTTAAAAAAGGTATTTTACTCACACTCACATTTCTTGCCATTTACACAATTACCAATATTAATATGTATCCCGTTAATCGAGCGATGCTTCCAGAAGAAAGTAATAACGTAGCTATTATCATGATGATAGTATCCATTGTTATTTATACCTTACTCAGCGTTATTATATATTTTACATCTGTCTCAGCTGATGGTCTCTGGAAAAACAGGAGTGAGACACTTTGGCCAAATAGAAAAAATCCAAATTACGGTAACATTGTCTTAAAAGCAATGGGGTTTGGATATTTATTTTCTTTCATTATATTAGCAGTGCAAAGTATATTTTATTTCATTGGAGAAACCTTCTTTGATGTATGGTCAGTAAGTGATCTCACTTTCTCACCATATAACCTATGGATGCCTGGTTTAATGCCACTCATTGCATGGGCAGCTGCCATTTCCGAGGAAATAATCTATCGATGGTTTGGCATTCCATTATTCAAGAAAATCTTTAGAAGTACGATTGTTGCCGTAATCATATCAAGTATGGCCTGGGCAATCGGGCATATGGCATACCCAATCTACCCTGCATACACTCGTTTTTTTGAAGTAACAATCATTGGTCTGATTTTTGGTTATATCTTTTTGAAATTCGGATTCATGACAGCTGTTTTCGCACATGCCATTGTTGATAGTATTTTATTTTCACTTCAGCTTTTATACTTTGATTTTACTAAATACGCTTTGTTATCATTATTTTATATGGTTTTACCAGCCATTGTTGCTTATTCCATGTTTAAGTTTCATCAAAGATTTAAGAGGAATTATTCTGATCCTCCCGAAGAGATGTCATAATCTCACCTGCTAGTTTATCTCCAATTCCGAGGGGTTTAAAATCTTCAATAGATGCCTCTCGGATTTTTTTTAAAGATCCAAAGTGTTTTAATAATTTCTTTCTTCTTTTTTCCCCGACGCCTGGAATGGAATCGAGCTGTGATGCAACCATTGATTTACTTCTAGATTGACGATGGAATGTGATTGCAAATCGATGAACTTCTTCTTGAATTCTTTGCAGTAAATAAAACTCTTGCTGATCACGCGGGATAGGAATGACTTCAGGTGGATTTCCGACCATAAGTTGTGCTGTTTTATGTTTTTCATCTTTCACCAGACCACAAACTGGAATAAATAATCCTAACTCGTCCTCTAAAATTTCTATCGCTGCTGAAATCTGTCCTTTTCCCCCATCGACAATAATTAAATCAGGTAAAGGTAAGTTTTCTTTTAGAACCCTTTCATACCGCCTTCTAACAACCTCTCGCATAGAACCGTAATCATCTGGACCTTTAACTGTTTTAATTTTATATTTACGATATTCTTTACGTTCAGGTTTTCCATCTACAAAAACAACCATAGCTGATACTGGGTTTGCACCTTGAATATTAGAATTATCAAAAGCTTCTATACGATGAACTGGTTCTGTACCTAGCCATTTACCTAAATTTTCCACAGCTTTAATTGTGCGTTCTTCGTCCCTCTCAATCAATTTGAACTTTTCTTCTAGTGCAATTTTTGCATTATCATTCGCCATTAAGACTGCCTGCTTTTTTAAACCACGTTTAGGTAAATGCACTTTTACTTTTAACCATGATTGTAAATCTTCTTTAATGCTATCTTTTTCCTCAGCATCTTTATCATCGTGACTTGGCAATACAATCTCCTTAGGTAAAGCAGGATTTTCACTGTAGTATTGAGTTATAAAAGAAATGAAATCTTCGTAAGCCTCACCATAATAAGGAAATCTGGAAGCATGACGTTCAATCATTTTCCCTTGTCTTACATATAAAATTTGCACACACATCCAACCCTTATCAACTGCAAATCCAAATATATCTCGATCTATGTTATCTTTCATCGTAATTTTTTGTTGTTCCATTAGAACTTCGATGTGTTTAATCTGATCCCTAAATTCTTTGGCTTTTTCAAATTGAAGCTGTTCTGCTGCATCATGCATTTGTTTTATTAATTCAACCTTGATTTGCTCGTGACCACCATTTAAAAATTTTGTTATCTCTTGAACCATTTCTTCATATTGTTTCTGATCTACCTCATATTCACATGGTGCTACACATTGCCCTAAATGATAATATAGACAAACTTTATCAGGAATGGTTTTGCATTTACGTAAAGGATATAAACGATCCAATAATTTTTTTGTTTGCTGTGCTGCAAATGCACTAGGATATGGACCAAAATATTTACCATTATTTTTTATGACTTTTCTTGTAACCTCTAATCTAGGATGAGTATCGTTTGTAATTTTAATATACGGATATGTTTTGTCATCTTTTAAAATAACGTTGTAACGTGGATGATGTTCTTTAATTAAATTGCACTCTAAAATAAGTGCTTCTTTATTACTTGAAGTAACAATATATTCAAAGTCTTCAATCAGACTCACAAGTTTTTGAGTTTTAGCATCATGGCTTCCTGTGAAATAAGATCTTACTCTATTTTTTAGAACTTTAGCTTTACCAACATAGATGATATCACCGTTTTCATTTTTCATTAAATAACATCCAGGTTGATCAGGAAGCAATGACAATTTATGTTTTATTTTTTCTATTTTTTTTTGCCTTTCTATTTCACTCATCCTTGCTTCTCCCCTATCCATTAAGCACATATGTTTCTATTTTATTTTATCATAGCATAAAGTCTACAAACTTTCAGTTGAGAATTAGGGATACTGTTTGTAAATTGTTTGAGAATCAAAAAAGCCCTCTTAAGAGGGCTTTAACATTTACAAGTATTTTAAAATTATAGGTGTTTAGATACAACACTTTTTAAAGCATCTTTTGGTTGGAAACCAACAACTTTATCTACAGGTTCTCCGTCTTTAAAAACGATTAAAGTTGGAATACTCATTACTCCAAAACGTGAAGCTGACTCAGGATTGTCATCTACGTTCACTTTTGCAATTTTAAGTTCATTACCAATTTCTTCGTCTAATTCTTCAAGTACTGGAGCTACCATTTTACAAGGTCCACACCAAGGTGCCCAAAAGTCTACAAGAACAGTTCCAGTGCTCTCAACTTCCCCTTTGAATGATTGATCTGATACATTCACGATACTCATGATTGATTCTCCTTTATTTAAAAATGTATAATTTCTAATATTATTTGTACATTATAACATAAAGTTAGTTAATTTCAAATCTAAATTAGAATGTTTCTAATCTACAATGATGATTCAAACTTATTATGGTCACAATTAAATAATTTATGCGAAAGTCTCACAATTGTCACTTTCATATGCTTTACAAGTATATACTTGGTTAGGTATACTTAAAACTAATTGAGCTATTTTAGGAGGGAATTTCTTATGAGCGAAACTAGACAACCTGAATTACACGTAAATGAAGAACCAAGAAACGATTTTATTGATGTTGGTGTCGGATTTGCAGTATCTACTGGTATTTTCTTTCTCATCGCGATTATTGCTACAATTTTATCTGTAATTTCACAATGATACATAATATGTGTACATTAATATAAAACCCTCGTTTATGTTTTTAAATCATAGATGAGGGTTCTTCATTATTTTTAATTAAATTCATTCGTCCTTCTTTTATTTGTTCCTTTTACTTCTATTACTTGTACAAATGGCTCTATTCTGTCCATGATGCGTTGTGCTTTAAGCTCATCCTCTCCATCTTTGCTAGTAAAACTAAAATGTTTTTCTAACCCTTTCAAATCATAATTAGAAGTATAAAAAGTAGGTTTTCTATTCATTCTATAGTTTAGAATTGTCCCTAATACATGATCCCTAGCCCAAGCGTTTATATTTTCCGCACCTAGATCATCAAATACTAATAAATCTGTCGTTTTCAACATTTCAATTGTATTTTTTAATCTAGCCGTATCCTTCATCATTTCTTTTAAATCTTCTATAAAATCTGGTACATATACAATCACACCCGTATGACCACTTTTAGCTAATTCATTCAACATATAACACAATAAAAAAGTTTTCCCAGTACCAAAAGTTCCTGATAAATACAAACCTTTTTTTTGTAACCCTTCTTTTTTTGTTTGATGAATATAATCTGTTAATGCAATGATGGCTGGAAGTCTTTGCTCATCTTTTTGCATAATCTCATTTAAAGAGTACCCTTCTTTTAGTGCTCGTTCATCAATATAAAAACTACGAATTTTTTTACGAATAAGCTCTTGTGATTCATATGCCTTTAGTTTTTTACAGGCTATTTTTTGATCCGTGATTTGTCGATATTCATTATAATTTTGTACAGTAAGTTTCGTATAATGACCTTTAAAATCATTCGGGCAGTTTTCTAAACCAGGACAATTTGTACACTGCTTATATTCTCTTACGAATTCATATAAACGATTCATATGAATTTTGAGATCTTCATTCGAAATCTCTGGATGCTTCTCTCTAAATTTTAATATTAAAGGATCATTTAATAAAGTTTGCATTTTATCTTTAGCTTCTTGAATTTTAGTTTTAGGGATAACATTTACGATCTCAGATAATGACTGCAATATCTTACTCCTCCTTTCCTAATTCACGAACATAGTTATTGCCCATCCCATTCAGCAGCTAATTTCTTAAGCTTATCTAATTCTTCTTTCGATACTGTTTCTTGTTGATTTGTATAAGTCATAATTGGTATCTTTGGCTTCTGATTCTGATAATTTCTTGTAGAATATGTTCTGCTTTTGGAGTTTTTATTTATTTTATTCGCTGCTAATTTTTCCTTTACTTCCTTTTTATTACGAATATAAATAACAGCCTGTTCAAAACTAATGACTTGTTTTCCTAATAGATCAGATGCAATAGAATCTATAAAATTTTTGTTCCAGTCTAAATCATGAGAAACTAAATAATGAATTAGGACATTAATAACTTCTTCTTTAAGTTTATAGTTCATGTCTATTTTATCAAAAATATCTAATATACGATCTGGAATAGACCCAGGAAAAACACTTTTAAGTACATGTGTGTAGGGAGCATTGCAAAGCATCATATTATATTGCTGAATATCACATTTTCCATTGAATCTATCTGGTATATCTAGAAAATAAGCCGTATCCACAATTTTTTCTTCATAAGGTACACGTTCGTCTTTTGAATCTTGTTTCATAAATCGTTCACGAATATCCTCTCGTGTTTTATCTTGTCTATAATTAGAATTTGCTTTTTTTTGTAACTGATCAATGATTAACTCACCATTTTGAGAAAAGATACCATCTTCATCTAATAAGCTACTAACTTCTTGTAAGGTTAAATGATATTTTTTTATAATATAATTGATCGCATTGATTTGTTCAGGTTCATATTTTAAATTCTCAATAAATGAACGATTCATGGAATTACGAGGTATTCTAGTGATTAAATCTGCATAAGTATATTCATCTGAAGGTTCAGTCTCAAGAGTCTGATTGACAATTTGTAATGATGCTCCAACCTCAAGTTCAGCTTCCTCTAACTCCTTATCTACTACTTGTGTATTTAACTGAAATAATTCATAAAATGGTACAGACACATTTTTTGAATATATTTCTTCCGTTGAAATTTCTGAAGGTAGCTTTTCTTTAAATGATTCTCTTAAGGAAATAACAGTATGTTTACCAATTTTATCTCTTAATAATAAAGTTAAATGTTGATTTTTAAAAAATTCTTTTGGAGATAAAGCAGAAAGCAACTTATATTCATATATGTAATCATCGCTACCTAAAATATATTTACGGTAAGTTTGAAGTAAACCTATGGCTTCTAGTTTAGAAAACTGTTCGATTAAAAATTTTCTTCCTCGTTCGCTAGGTTCAATCCCTAAAAATAAAAAAAGCTTTCTTTGCTGCTCTAGTTCCGAATACCCTAGTTGATCAGTGGATACTTGTTGATATAAAAAATGATACAGGCTAATAGCACTTAATCCAACCATCGGCTGATATATATTATTTAACATATACGTATTCATAGAACTCATAGAAAAATCACGATATATGTAAAATCGATGATTTTCTGTAAAGTGTAATATATTCATTATTTTCATATTTAAAACTCACCAATTGATAGATTTATAAACTCTATAAATATTATAGAAATAAGTTTATAGTACTCTTTATTTTAACATAATATGACTCACAAAAGTGAAGTTAAAATATACTCAAATTTCAATGAAAATTATCCAATCCATTCTCTGATTCTTTTATCATATTACAGAAATCCAAATGAGCTATTTCTTCATTTTGCTTACATAACTCTATTTGATGGTTTTCAATCCAATCTGTAATCAATTGGTTCATAT
Source organism: Chengkuizengella marina (assembly GCF_009910845.1). Taxonomy (GTDB): domain Bacteria; phylum Bacillota; class Bacilli; order Paenibacillales; family KCTC-33759; genus Chengkuizengella; species Chengkuizengella marina. Next base: position 104,240 of record NZ_SIJB01000018.1, read on the forward strand.
GTAGTGCTGACTTCGTTGGGATTTGATGGGTTTTTCCCTCCAAAAAATGAATTTCATTGTTAGGTAATTCTTTGTGTAAAATATTGGCGTATTTAAAAAATCCTTTATCTTGATCACCATAAATTAATAATTGAGGAGATTGTATGTATTTCAATTTGGAGGAACAATTATAAGAAAGTGTAGCTCTATAATACTGTTTTATATTTTTAACATTTCCTCTTTTTGCTTCTTTATATAATTGTTTAAATGTAGGTTTCATATCTGCATTTCCACGAGTAATGACATAAGCAAGAAAGCTTTTGGCTCTTATTGATGTTAAACCTACAGCCATCATAATTCTTCTCTTTAATTTAAAATCACTTACCTCAGACATAGCACTAATTAATATGCCTCCAAAAAAACGATCTGGATAAGTTAACATGGCTTCCAGTGCTATAGTACCACCTGTAGAATATCCACAAATATAACATCTTTTTACTTTTAAAAAATCCAATAAATTTATTACATCATTCGCAATCAAAGAAAAGGTAAGAGGTTCTTCTGATGCTTCACTTAAACCATGACCTCTAATATCAAACGTAATGACTTCAAATTCATCGGATAATTGCTGTGTTTGATAAAGAAAATTAGAACAAGTAAGCAAAGGAGGGTGAATGAAGATAATGGGTATTCCTGAACCCTTCACTTGATAATAAAGTCTAACTCCATTTAATTGTTTAAAAGGCATTTTCATTCCCCCATCATTTTCTTATTTCTGCTTTTTATTATTTCCTTAGTTGTTGTTTTTACTAACCAATTAAATGGGAATTTTTCAAAATAAAAGCAGCTCCATGTCAGGAGCTGCTAAAGTTTACAATTTAGAACATCTTATAACCTTGATCTCTTAATTTTTTAATCGTTATTCCACTTAAAATGGCACCTACAAGACCGCCAATGAAAGTAATGTAATCCGTGATTTGATAATGAGATATGTTTGTAAGTAGAGATTGTCCTGCTTCCCATAACCAATATACCATGTAAGGAATAACAACAAATACGTACACATAAGTCGGAAACCAGGTAGTTTTTAATAACATGTTTAAAATAAAACCGATGCCAAAAAATAAAACAAACGTTAAGGCAAACAGTATTGGTAATTGAATAATATCAACGTCGGCGTTCATTGTTAACCCCTCATTTTTCAATAAATAAATAAGAACTTCTAGTATTTTACTTGATTTTTTTATACAAAGTCAATAAGTATGAGCGTTTTTTACAGCGTATTTTAAATTTGTAAACAAATTATGAATTTTGTCATGGTTTGAACCGTTAGGTTTGCTACGAACTAATGTTTAGTTTAAAATAATGAAGAAACTACATCAACTATTACATACGTTTATAAAATTAGAGGAGTGAAATTTTAATGAGTGAAGCAGCTTTAACCTTAGAAGGTTGGTATGCGCTACATGATTTTAGAGCAATGGATTGGAACGCTTGGAAAAGCCTATCTCCAGCAGAAAGAAAACAAGCTGAGGATGAATTTCTTTCATTTATACAAGAATGGTCTGACATAGAAGATAAAAAACAAGGAAGTACAGCTCTTTATAGTATTATTGGCCAAAAGGCGGATTTTGTTATGATGCACCTTCGCGAATCATTAGAAGAAATTAATGAATTAGAGACTGCATTTAATAAAACAACACTGGCTCAATTTACAATTCCAATGTATTCCTATGTTTCTGTAGTTGAATTAAGTAATTACATGGCGCAAGGTGACGGAGATCCAATGCAAAATCCAGAGATTATAGCTAGGTTAAAACCTACATTACCTAAAGCGAATCATATATGTTTTTATCCAATGAATAAACGTCGAGAAGGTAATGATAACTGGTACATGTTAAGCATGGAAGAACGTCGTGGAATGATGAGAAGTCATGGCATGATTGGACGACAATACGCTGGGAAAGTAAAACAAATTATTACAGGCTCCGTTGGATTTGACGATTGGGAATGGGGAGTTACCTTATTTGCTGATGATGCATTGCAATTTAAAAAACTTGTCTATGAAATGCGTTTTGATGAAGTAAGTGCTCGATTTGGTGAATTTGGAGAGTTTTTTGTAGGGAATTTATTAGATCAGAATAAGATGTCAAAAATGTTAGAAATCTAATTTCATAAATATAAATAGCAAAAACGAGCAGAAAACTACTGCTCGTTTTTTTTGTAATCTATTTCACATTCATTTTAAAACTAACATGGTATTATTTTATCTGTAAGTTTCAATAAGTAATTTATTTTATAAGGAGTGTTTATATATGACATTAGCTCAAGATATCAAACAATTTCAGGATGAAAATTTGAAGAGAGTGCCGCAAGAGGTATTAGAGCAGGTTTTTCAATCTATAAAAGAATTAGATGAGTCTGATCATCCTAAAGGATTAAACGTAGGTGATATTGCCCCAGACTTCACTTTGAAAAATGCTGTAGGAGAAAATGTTCACCTATATGAGGAACTAAATAAAGGACCTGTTATATTAAGTTTTTACCGTGGTGAGTGGTGCCCATACTGTAACTTAGAAGTAAGAGCATATCAACAAAAAATAAATGAAATTACTGAACTAGGTGCGCAACTATTTGCAATTAGTCCTGAAGAACCAGACTATTCATTAACCTTAAAAGAAAAACATGATTTATCTTTTCAAGTATTAAGCGATATTGGAAATAAAGTTTCTGAAGACTATAAGTTAACGTTTCAGTTTCCTGATTATATAAAAGAAGTGTATAGAGATTTCTTTCAAAATGACTTAGGAAAAAGAAATAATGATGAAAGTTGGACATTCCCAATTCCAGCTACTTATATTATTGATTCAAATAAAAAAGTTGTTGCAGGATTTGCTAATGCAGATTATACAAAACGTATGGAACCATCAGAAGCAATTAAGGCTTTAAAACAACTAAATTAAAAAGTTGTTCATTAAGCAAATAATATAGTTTTTAAAATATAAAATGGTAAAAACGGGCAGAAGACTGCTCGTTTTTTCTTTACTAGTAATATTTTTTGTAATGTATTTCACATTTATTATAGAGTCAACATGTTACTATTTTTTTGTTAAGTTTAAAAGTAATTATTTTATAAAAGGGAGGGATTATATATGACCTTAGCTCAAGACATCAAACAATTTCAAGATGAAAATTTGAAGAGAGTACCAAAAGAGGTATTAGAAAAAGTCTTTCAATCCATAAAAGAATTAGATGAGTCTGATCATCCTAAAGGATTAAACTTAGGTGATATTGCGCCAGATTTCACTTTGAAAAATGCTGTAGGAGAAAATGTTCACCTATATGAAGAACTAAATAAAGGACCTGTTATATTAAGTTTTTATCGTGGTGAGTGGTGCCCATACTGTAATTTAGAATTAAGAGCATATCAACAAAAAATAAATGAAATTACTGAACTAGGTGCTCAATTATTTGCAATTAGTCCTGAAGAACCAGATTATTCATTAACCTTAAAAGAAAAACATGATTTATCTTTTCAAGTATTAAGCGATGTAGGAAGTAAAATTTCTGAGGACTACAAATTAACGTTTCAACTCCCTGATTACTTAGTAGAAGTGTATAAAAATGTATTTCAATACGACTTAGTAAAAAGAAATAATGATGAAAGTTGGACATTGCCAATACCAGCTACTTATATTATCGATTCAAATAAAAAAATTGCTGCAGGTTTTGCTAGTGCAGAATATTACAAACGTATGGAACCGTCAGAAGCAATTGAAAATTTAAAACAACTAAAATAAAGTAGTCAGAATTTAAATGATTATAGATGAAAAACCATCAGTGAATATAACTTTCACTGATGGTTTTCCTTAATTACTCCATTTCCGATTTCTTCCTTAAATATTCTTCTGTGTCCCGATCTCTTTGTCGACTTTTTTCCTTTAAACGTTCAATTGCAGGTTGTACGAGATAATCAATTTCTTTTTGAACTGTATAAGCTAAATCATGCCGACTTTGATCTTCTAAATAATGACCAACATCCATTAAAGCATTATATCGATCCAGCTCTTCTCTAGTTAATAAACCCCGAACTTGTACACTACAATGTTTCATAACCGTACAACCTCCTTCTAAAAACCCTTTATAATGAATAATGATACCAAAATTAAATCAATTAAAAAAGAAGGATTATTATAAGCGGGTTTTCTTCAACACAAGTGAAATTCCACCGATATTGTATAAATAACGAATATCAATTATTTTTTTCATAACAGCTGCAGTATAACCCTTTATTTTTCTCTCTCCTACAACACCAATAGCTTCACCTTTACCTAACGATGCAACTGTTCCCTTGATTTCTGGTTTAAATGTTTTTAATTTTTCACCCCTAATGCTGGCTGCTAAGTTATACGCACAAGCTACCCCTTGCTGCATTGCAATTTGAGCAGTTGGTGGAAATGGTTTTCCATCTTCTTTGAACATAACAGAGCAATCACCTATGATAAATACATCATCAAAACCTGGAGCTCTTAAATACTCATCAACTTTTACACGGCCTCTTACTGCTTCAAAACCAGCATTTTCTACTAGGCTGTTACCACGTATTCCACCAGTCCACACAACAGTTTGAGATTTAATCTCCTCTCCGTTTGCTAAAATTACTCCATCTGTTGTACATTCTTTAATTGGAGTAGAAATCATAAACTCTACACCTTTTTCTGTAAGTACATCCATTGCATATTTAACTAATTCTGGATCAAAACCTGGTAAAGCTGTAGGAGCCGCTTCTACATTGACAATTCTGACAATACTAGGATCTACATTAAATTCATTACATAATTTAGGAAGTCGATCCGCTAACTCTCCAACAAATTCAATTCCTGTAAATCCAGATCCACCTACTACAAAAGTCAAATAATCTGTACGACTCTCATCATTTTTATATTTGGCAAACATATATTCGATATGCTCACGGATATAGTTCACACTATTTATGCTGCGAATACTAAGCGCATACTCTTTAAGTCCTGGAATTCCAAATGTCTCCGGCTCTCCTCCTAGTCCAATAACTAAATAATCATAAGAAACTGAACCATCTTCCAAGATCACTTTCTTTTCATCCGTATTGATATCAACCACTGTAGATTTAATGAAATCAACTTTAAATTCATCAATTAATTTAGAAATGTCCACTCTTGCATTCTTAGGATCATCTGTACCAGCTGCTGGCATATGCAAATGAGTAGTAATATAGTGATAATCATGTTTATTAATTAAAGTAACATCTGATTCGTTATAATTTAATTCTTTCTGCAAACGAATTGACGTTACAATTCCTCCATAACCTGCACCAATGATGACTATTCTTGGTATTTGACTCATAAATATACTCCCATCCATTTCTGTATTTTCCGTTTTGTAAATGACTTGTGAAAAAAAGCACAATCAATTTCATGAAAATTTAACTTTATTTTTATCCATCCTAATTCATTTTATGTTGTAAATTACTGCATCATTTACTTATCCAAATGCAATAATATAACGTTAATTCAAAAATAGCAAGAGATATTTGTCTAAATTCGTAACAAAATTCACAAACTATGATTATTGATAACAAAAAGTGATTAAATTCATATAAATTTTATATCAATCAATTGTATTTAGTGTAATTTAAAAAGGTTTTCTTTTAAGATCGGTAAGTTTATAATGAAGTACGGAAGGTTCAAATTCTCGGAGGTGCAATTTTCGTGTCAAATATACAGCATAATAATGAAATCGTTGATATTGCCATTATTGGCGGAGGACCTGCAGGAATGTTCGCTGCTTTTTATGGTGGTATGAGACATGCTTCTGTAAAAATTATAGAGAGCATGCCACAATTAGGTGGTCAGTTAGCAGCACTATATCCTGAAAAATACATTTATGATGTTGCTGGGTTCCCTAAGGTAAGAGCACAAGAGTTAATCGATAATCTAAAGGAACAAATGAAACACTTTCCCACGGAAGTTTGCTTAGAAGAAAAAGTATTGCAAGTTGAAAAAAAAGAAGAACGTTTATTTGAAATCACTACTAATAAAACTGTACATCTAGCAAAAGCTATCATTATTACAGGTGGGATAGGTGCATTTGAACCTAGAAAATTAGGTTTGCCTGATGCAGCACAATTCGAAAAGAAAAATCTGCATTATTTTGTTCCAGATCTAAGTATATATAAAGATGAAAAAGTAGTGATATGTGGAGGTGGAGACTCTGCCGTCGATTGGGCATTAATGTTAGAGCCTATTGCAAAGGAAGTAACAATCATCCATCGTAGAAATAAGTTTAGAGCACATGAGCATAGTGTAGATAACTTAATGAATTCCTCAGTAAATGTACTTACACCAAAAGAGATTAGTAAACTTCATGGGACAGATAAAATTGAAAAAGTTACGATTAAGGATTGCAAAACAGATGAGGAATTTGACTTAGACGTAGATACAGTCATCGTAAACTATGGTTTCATTTCATCATTAGGTCCAATTGCTGAATGGGGTTTAAATATTGTTAAAGGTTCCATAGAAGTTGACTCAAGAATGGAAACAAATATACCAGGAATTTTTGCAGCAGGGGATATTTCAACTTATCCAGGAAAACTAAAACTTATTGCAGTTGGATTTGGTGAAGCTCCGACTGCCATTAACAATGCAAAGGTATATGTTGATCCAGATGCAAAATTATCTCCAGGTCACAGCAGTAATATGAAATTTTAAATATAGGGTATCCTACTCCTTAAAGAATGTTATTAATGGAGGGATACCCTATGACTTTTTTTTGTTCGGTTTGTAATGGCTTCTCAAAATTAAATGTAAACTGCCCCAAATGTAACCATGAAGCTAAAGATTGCGGACGACTAGGTGACTTTATGGGGCCGTATTCTGCTTATTTGGCTATAGATGAATTAAAAAATACAAATGGTTATCCTGATTTAATAAATCATCAATGTGTGCATCTTGCTTATTGTGAATCATGTCATTTAGAATTTCATAAAATGATTAGTGAAACTGAACATAATAATATTTAAGCACATTCAATAGAATATAAGATACCACTTTCTTTGATTTCATTATTATCATCTTCATCCTTAATCTTCAATCCTCTATTCATACATTCTTCTAACAGTAATTGAATAAAGTCTTTGTCTAATTTTAATTTCAAGGACAAAGCATATGTTTTCAACAATTTTTCATCACTAAGTAATTTCATATTCATCACCTGTTAATATAGATTTATTATTAGTGTAACAAAAAACATAATTTAGAACAAGTGTTCTTGTTTTGCTATAGGGAGAGTGAAGAAATGTTTCAATGGTTAAAAAATTTATTTGCTCCGAAAAAATGTGCGATCTGTGGAAAAAAAGCTATGGATGCTAGGAATTATTACAATGATACTGGGGAACCTGTCGTGGTATGCAGGAATTGTACAGAGTATGCTGAAAGACGCGCATTTCGTAAAAGAAACTGATGAAGGATTTCATCAGTTTCTTTTACAATATTGTTGCATTCAAAAAACGAATACCTCTTCTGTAATCACTTTTAGTTTTTATTACTTAAATTCATTTCTTCTAAACTTATGTTAAAATCCTTCCATAAATAGGTTTGATCATACAATGCTGTATCTGTTTTTACTGCTAATCCAAGAATATACGCTAAATAACAACAAAAACTTAAAAAAAGAACGATAATAATAATAAATGACCACATATATAACTCCCCCTTTAAAGTGAGTTATATATGTATATGTTTGGGATTGATCACAATTTCAGAGATTTATATTTTTATCATTATTCCACAAAAATTTTTGATCGTAATCAGTTGTATCCTTCTTCACCCCTACCATTAAAAAGTATGCTAACAATAAACAAAACCCTAAGAATAATGTAACGATAACTAAAAATGCGACCATTAAACTCATCTCCTTTTTAATAAAAAAAACCTTCCCGATAGTATTGTGTAATCCTTACTATCAAGAAGGTTTTTTATGATCGTTATTATTAAGTTGTAAAATCTTTGTTCATATTTCATTCAACATTAACATTCACTCGGCTGTCCTGCATCTGATTCTGTTCTAAATGAACTTCCACAACCACATGTTGCAGATGCATTCGGATTTTCTATTGTAAATCCTCCACCCATAGCTGACTCTTTATAATCTATATTTAAACCATTTAAATATTTTTGACTATCCTCATCAACTACAACTTTAAGCCCTTGAATGTCTAATACTTTATCATCATCAGCCTGCTCATTATCAAAACCCATACCATATGAGAAACCGCTGCATCCTCCTGATTTAACACCAATTCGTAAAAATAAATCAGATGAATCCTCAGCAGCTAACATTTCATTTATTTTATCTAATGCTGTATTTGTGATATTAATCATATCTTCCCCTCCTTAAATTTTGTGGGACTTATATCATTTAACTATGTGTTACAAATTTAATTGTTATCATTTAAGTATATTATACTAAGAAACATAATTTGTAACAACTAAAGGATATATTTTGTGTATTGCTCGTATTTGACACTAGGTTTATAATGGATAGGGTGTTAATTTAGATTTTTATGAGTAACAGCTCATTTCAAAAATATATGTACCTTGTTAATCGTGTACTTATTTATATATTTTACTACTAAAATAGGAGGGTAAATATCATGAGTATCCTTACAAGTCATTCAGATACTAAAATGCAATCTATAATAGAAAAAATTCAACATGGAGAACGGATAAGCCTAGAAGATGGACTCCATTTATATCAATCAGATGATCTTTTAACAATTGGTCAATTGGCTAATCAAGTAAATTTGATGAAAAATGGAAAAAAAGTTTATTTTATCGAAAATATGACTTTATATTTTACAAATGTTTGCGAAGCTACATGTGCATTCTGCGGCTATAAACGAAATCCCGGCGAAGAAGGTGCTTTTACCTACAACGCTGAACAAGTCATTGAATTTGCAGAAAAACACTATCATCCAGGGATAAGAGAATTTCATATCACTGGAGGACATAATCATACTGTTCCTTTTCAATATTATTTAGATTGTATCCAAGGACTTAAAAAACATTTCCCAAATGTAACTATGAAAGCATACACTGCTGCAGAAGTTGAATTCTTCTCTAGAATTAGTGGTTTAAGTACAAAAGAAGTGTTACTTGCTTTAAAAGAAGCTGGTGTTGCAACGCTCACTGGTGGTGGTGCTGAAATTCTTTCAGAAAGATATCGAAAAAAAATGAGCGTTAACAAAGCAACTACAGAGCAATGGTTAGATGTCCATCGTGCAGCACACCAAGTAGGTATGAAAACACATGCTACAATGTTATATGGTTCTATTGAAACTTTAGAGGAACGACTTCAGCATATGGTTTATTTAAGGGAACTTCAAGACGAAACAAATGGATTCATGGTTTTTATCCCTTTAGCCGTCCAACCTAAAAATGTAAATGCAGGAATCAAGAGACGTACTTCTGCATTTGAGGATATCAAAACAATGGCGATCAGCCGCTTAATGTTAGATAATTTCCCTCATATTAAAGCATACTTTATTAACATTGGGACGCAATTAACTCAAATGTCATTAAGCTTCGGTGCCTCTGATGTTCACGGAACGTTAATTAAAGAAAGAATCAGCCATGCTGCCGGTGCTTTATCTCAAGAAGGATTAACTCGTGATGAATTGGTTTGGTTAATAAAAGGAGCCAATCGTATTCCTGTGGAAAGAGATACTTTTTATAACGAGATTAAAGTTTACGAATAAGGAAAAGATAAGAACACCTATAACTAATCTCTCAATTTATGGACGAACTGGTATCGATACTTTCTCAAAAAGGTCAACATTATAGCAAAAATAATAAAGGAATTAAATGGTCTTATTCAGACACTTTAACATTAAACACTTAAAGCAATTTGTATAAGACCGTAAATTCCCTTTATTTCTAAATAAATTATATATAAGTATCAGCGAAAGGATTAACACAATGAAAAATATCGTAATATTAGGCGGTGGATATGGAGGATTATCAACTGTACTTGAATTATTAAATGATCAATTTCCAGAAGATGCACATATCACCTTAGTAGATCGTATGCCTTATCAAGGTTTAAAAACAGAATATTATGCATTAGCATCGGGAACAATCTCAGATATGGCTATCAGAGTTCAATATCCAGTTGACTCAAGATTAACGGTTAAATATGGGGAAATTATAGATATTAATACTGAAAGTCAACTTGTTCAATTACAAAATGATGACCCCATTTCTTATGATCAATTAGTTATTGCACTTGGTTGTACAGATCGTTATCATGGAATTCCTGGTGCAGATATTTATACGAATAGCATCCAAACATTATCTGCAACACGCAAAACGTATCAAGAAGTAAATGATATTAAACCTTATGGACAAGTAACCATTGTTGGTGGAGGTTTAAGTGGTGTGGAAATCGCGGCTGAACTAAGAGAAAGCAGGTCAGATCTTAACGTCCGAATATTAGATCGAGGTGACAGCATACTATCATCATTTCCAAAAAAACTACAATCTTATGTACGTGGTTGGTTCGAAGAACATGATATAGAAATGCGTGGAAATATCTGTGTAACTGAAGTAGAGCCAAATGTAATACATAACAAAGATGAAAAGATAAAAACAGATATTACAGTATGGACTGCTGGTATTCAACCTGTCGAACTAGTTCAACATCTTAATTTTGAGAAAGATAATCAAGGCAGAGTTATATTAAATGAATATCATCAAATTCCTTCAAATCCTAATGTTTACGTTGTAGGTGATTGTGCTAGTTTACCTTTTTCACCTAGTGCTCAAGCCGCAGAAGCACAAGGAAAACAAGTAGCAGAAGTCATACAAGCCTTATGGAGAGAAGAAACTCCAAAGCTTGGTAAAATCAAGCTTAAAGGAGTTTTAGGTTCTCTAGGTAAAAAAGAAGGTTTCGGCGTTATGGGTAAAAAAACAGTCATGATTGGAAGAGTACCAAGAGTCTTAAAAAGCGGGGTACTTTGGATGTCCAAAAATCATTTTGGATAAATTATAAACCGATATATAACAATTAAAAATTTCATTAAACATCAAGATCATAGGATTTTAAATATTCTTCAATTTCTTTTTCAATCTTTTCTTTCAATTGATCTGGTGTTTCGGCAGTAATTAAATCTCCGTTTACGAGGGCATACGGTTCCATAGAACAGACCCCACAGTAACCTAGACATCCGTATTCAATCACATCGTATTCCGGATTTTTTTCTAATTCTTTCATAATTTTATCCGTTCCTAAATGCATATTATTAGTGCAAAATTCTATAATAGGTCTCATATTTTAACACCTGCTTAATGTAATTTTTTTCCTGTATCAACCATGATTCACTTTATTGGAGTTAACTCTTTATTTTTTTCAAGAGCAACCATTTGCAATACTTACTTATTGTAATATAATAATAGAAGGAAGGAGATGAATCAAATGAATGTAGAAGATAAACAAAAGCAGTACGATGAGGTACTTGAAGTATTAGATAAACTCCGCCCATTTCTTCAGCGTGATGGAGGAGATTGTGAACTTGTAGATGTAGAAGATGGTATTGTTAAGCTTAAATTAGTAGGTGCTTGTGGCAGTTGTCCAAGTTCTACAATTACCCTTAAAGCAGGGATTGAAAGAGCTCTTACAGAAGAAGTTGAAGGAATCACTGAAGTAGAACAAGTATTCTAAAGCACCCCAAAAAGTGAAGTTAAGCTTTGGAGATAACACCTATTACTTTTCGGGGACCCCAGAACAAAAAGATACCACAAAAGGGAAGTAAGACTTTGATGAGTAATCCTATTACTTTTGCGGGGCCTGAAACAAATACTAAACCCAAAAAGTGAAGTTAAGCTTTGAAAGCAAAAATATAAGAGTCGTCCACTATCAGGACGACTCTTTTTTGTATTATATACTTTTTATATTCATTTCATTGGAAAAGTTCGTATAGGATCTAACCCACCGGAAATATCAATGATATTCCCGGTTACAAAATCAGACTGTGATTGACATAAAAACGTAATAACCCTTGATACATCCTCACCAGTTCCTGGCCTACCTCTAGGCGATTCCTCATCTAAAACAGTGATAACATCTTTAATTTCTATCTCTTTATTTTGACCACGAATATCACCTGGACAAACCATATTAACTGTAATTCCATGTTCTGCTTCTTCTACAGACAATGTTTTTGTAAACGATACTAATCCTACTTTTGCAGCTGCATAAACCGCTCTATGAGGCCATCCTCTTGATTCTGCGGCATGTCCAAAACCGAAGTGTATAATTCTCCCCCATTTTTTTTGCCTCATATAAGGAAGCACTAAATGATCCAGCTGCATAACACTTAAAAAATTCCCTTGAACTAAATAATTCATTTCTTCAAAAGAATAATCTGAAAACAACTTTCTTTCACGAATAAATGGACCTGCATTGTTTACTAATATATCAACTCCGCCAAATCGCTCTTCAATTTTACATATCATGGATTGTAATTGATTGAATTGGGTCACATCAGCCTGTATGGCAGCAGATTGTACTCCCATTGCTTCAATCTTTTCAAGCAAATGCTCCGCTTCCTCTTTACTATGTACATAATTAATAATGACATTACAACCTTGTTCAGCAAATGCTAGAGCTGTTTTTTTGCCCAACCCCTTTGCACTACCTGTGACTAGAGCTACTTTATTTTTTAACATTAAATTCTCTCGTCCCCCTCTAGTGACAATTGAATTACTGTCCATCTTTATGTATGTTCCAGTTGTTTTTGTAACAATTGATTAGCATAATCAAATACTTCAATTAAAGATAAACAAACCATTTTATATCCTTGTTGTAAAATATATACATTGTTTGCTAAGTTTTCAACTGTTACTTTTTCTTCAGAAACATCATCCGTTTTAGCCAGATCATCTAACATTTCAACATTAATGTAATGAATTTCTAAATTTCTTTTTTTTCTTAAATGATTCATCGGCTCTTTATATTCTAATTTAATATGATATAGTAACTTTTGTAAAGTAGGATGTTTCTTCAAATCATACATCTGTCTTAAAGCAGTATAATATGAAAACCTTGATTTAACCTGTTCTGTTTTCAAATCAAATAGGTCATTCAAAAAATACCCCAATTTATCCAATATAGAAAAAATTCGAATGAAAGAATTTTTATAATAATAAACATGCAAATAATAGTCCTTTAATTCAGCTGCATCCATATCTTCTTCATAAGTAGTGTGGATCTTTTTACTATATTTTTTACTGGAAAATACACTTTGCTCCAATTCATTCAAAGAAATAATAAATGCTTCAGCTAACAGCTTTATTCGAATATATTTATCTGGTAAATCCTTTTTTTGATCAAGTTCAATAATGAGATCGCTAAATTTTTCAATAGCTTGATTGATATGAAAGAAATCTCCTTCTTTCTTCCTATCAGGTAATTTAAATGATTGATCAAACATCACATCACTTCCTTCATATCAGTTCTTTACTATTTTTTCCACTTCTATTCTCCTGACGAAAACGTTCCTTAGTATGAATTAAAATATTCACTCCAACGTTTTGAAACAAGCGCTACAATATCTTCTCGTGGAAATAACTCATCAGGATACCCTGGTTTCATTCTTGCATCAATGACTATAGGGAGTTCATAGTTTAGATGATGCTGTTGAATTTCACTATCTGCATACATATCTGTTGCCGGATTAAACCGAGTAAACACGGTCCATAAAAAGGAAGTTTGATCTTTAGTGATATCTGCATCATCAACTAGTATAACCATTGGCCACGTCTTCAGGTTCTGTTTATTTTGTTTTAGAATATGTGCTGCTAACTCAGGTTCTTCTTCATACTTTTTACCTGAGATAACTAGACACCCTTTACAATAAGAAGAAACTTTAGATATGCCTGCTAAATCTCCACCTGTATAATCACCAGGTAGTTCCCTCTTAGGCTCCCCAACTCCAATTAACACTGCTTTACTCCCATGATTCAACTTTTTCCCAGTGTAGTCTAATGTATCATGTGAGGTTTTATTAAAGATAAACAAATCCGTTTTGGGTTCAAATCTTTCTAATACAGATTCAAATAATTGTGGAAAATTTTCTAAGTTTACATTTTGATCTGTTAAAATTAAAAATTTTGTTAACGTAAGCTGACCTTCCCCAAAAATTCGAAAAGCACTAGCTAATACTTCACGAGAATAACTTTCCCTAACTACGGCTGCTGCTAGTGGATGAAAACCTGTTTCCGCGTATGTCCACAACTGTTTCACCCCTGGCATCGCCATTGGGAAAGCTGGAGATAGCAGTCGTTGTAGAAACTCACCCATATAATAATCTTCTTGTTTAGGTTTGCCTACAATGGTTGCTGGATAAATAGCATCCTTACGATGCCACATATGATCAATTCTAAATTCAGGAAAATCATGAATTAAAGAATAGTATCCATAATGGTCTCCGAAAGGACCTTCTGGTCTTGTGTAATTTGGTGGTACCTTACCATGAATGGCAAATTCAGCATCTGCAATCAGACGATGGTCTCCAAGTGGATTGTCAGCTGTATTTAATTTCTTCCCTAAAATTAAAGAAGTTAATAATAGTTCTGGTAAATGCTCTGGTACAGGAGCTATTGCAGAGGCTATTAGTGCAGGCGGTCCTCCTAGAAAAACAGTAACTGGAAAAGGTTCATTCTTTTTCTCTGCCTCATGATAATGAAACCCTCCACCCTTATGGATTTGCCAATGCATTCCTGTTGTTTGATTATCATATACTTGCATACGATACATACCAAGATTGTGATCCTTTGTTTCAGGATGTTCCGTATAAACTAAAGGCAGGGTGAAAAATGGCCCCCCATCTTCCTGCCAACTTGTAATCACTGGAAGCTCACTTAACGGTTTTTGTTGTTTTAATACTTGCATGACAGGAGCTTCATTTTTTGGTACGGTTTTCGTTCCTATTTTCAACATATCAAATATTAAATTTTTCTCTTTCCATAATGCTTTCGGTGTCGGTGGAAGAAGTGTGTCCATCGCTCCAATAATCTGTTTCATTAACTGCTCAGGTTTTGGACCAAAAGCTAAATCCACACGTCTACTTGTCCCAAATAAATTCGTCACAACAGGGAAAGGACTTCCTTTTACATTGGTAAATAACAATGCAGGACCACCCTCATCAATCACACGTCGGTGAATTTCAGCTATCTCTAGATATGGGTCAACTGATGCAGATATTTCTACGATATCGTTTTCTTTTTTTAAAAGATGAATAAATGCTCTCAAATCTTGAATCATTTCACTTTCTCCCTCCATTGCCATACTAACATGCTTAAATAACACAATACTCCGAACATGGCTGAAATAATAGACGTATGCAACAAGATGGCAAATAAGTACCAGTTTTCATTACTGATTGCTGCAACTAGTATACCACCACTTATGACTTGGGCTATAATTAAAACAAGTGCAGCTATTCCAGCTTTACGAATTGGACGAATATGATGATATGATCTATAGGCAAAATGAGCAACAATCAACATAATAATAAATAAGAAACTGGCAGAAGAAACATGTGTAAGTGCTACACCTACTTTTCCTATCAAGGTAACGAATGTATTTTGATAAAGCTCAACAAAAGCAGAGCCTGAATCCGTATGTTTCACTAACGCTCCAGTATACACGACGATATAAGTATAAATGGTCGTAAACCATACAAAGATACGATAACTTCTACCAATCGGTTTCCCTTTAAATGATATCGGTTCGCCCCATTTTGTATATTGACTCTGCTCTTGTGGATTTATTTTCCAAACGATCATCACGAGCAACAAACTGCTTGCAAATGCCATTATTGATATTCCGAAATGAAGTGCTAGGACAGGAGACGATTGTGGCCACATGACGGCCATAGCTCCCATGATGGCTTGTACTACAGTAAAAAATAATGTTCCCCATGCATACAATAAGGCATCTTTGCGTTGTTTTAAATATTTAATGACCATAACAAGGGTAATCACCACTAATATTCCCTCTATACCAGTTACAAATCGGTGACTCCACTCTATGATGGATGGAATAGTATATGAAGGTACAAATTTACCGTTACATAGTGGCCAATCATGACCACAACCTAATTCTGATCCCGTATTTGTAACTAACGTCCCCGCAAGTAAAACGAGGAACATACCCACACATGTGATCGTAGCTATCCATTTTAATCCTTTAACCAATGCTTTCACCCTTCTCTTTGTACAAATAACAACAATTTTCATTATATCTGTTCACAGTTAAGAATACCATATCACTATTCATTAAAAAGTGAAGAAAGTGCGAAGAAGCACTATTCAATTTTATCAAATAAAAAAATCGCCGCCCCAAAATAATAAACTTTTAGGGTGACGACATCATATGTTTGAATCTTTTTGTTTTAGAATTCATTTACATTATGACTTTTCTAATGCAGAAGCGACTTCTATGGCACGATCAACAAAAGCCTCAATTTCCTCTTGGGTTTTTCTCAATTTATTTACAAATCGAATAAGCTCCTTGTTTTTATGAAAAGCGATAAAACTTGGAATACCTAGCACATTATTCTGATCTACTAATTCAGAAAATTGTTCTGAATCAATTTCAATAAAACGAACTTTCCCTTCATACTTTGCAACTACTTCAGGCATAAATGGATCTATGAAGCGGCAATCAACACACCATTCCGCCTTGAAAACGGCAATGACGGGAGTGCTATCTGAAATCATTTCTGTGAATTGTTTTGCACTTGTTAATTTTTCCATAATCTTTTACTCCTCCTTTGATTATCCTCTATAAAAAAGGAATCTTAACAACTATTATACGGAATACTAGTACTACCATTCAAACTAAAATGAAAATGTTAAATTGTTCACACTCATATTAACAAAATATCATAAATTAGTATGTAATACTTCTTACACTTACTAATGTTAAAGCGTAGATATGTAAAACTTCTTACATTCATTAAATGTAGAAAGAAGGTGTTGCAAATTTTTAATAACCTTTTCAAGGAAACAAGACAAAAAGCAAAAAGCTTAATAACATTCTTACAACTGCAAAAACAATATACCCCTTTGGTATACGATCCAATGGATTTCAAAATGATTCAAAAAAAATTAAAAAGTATATTGGAACACCCTAAACCTATGAATAATAATTTTACTAAAGTTGAACAGGAAATTATAGATAAAATACAGGAAAAAACTAAGACAAATAACCTAAATAACAATACACGCACCCAAGCGTACCTGGAAGTCTACAAGAGAAATTCTAACCTTCACTGGGCATTTCTAGCTCATATGGTATCGAGAAATGGCGGTTGGAATATGACGGATTTAAAAGGAGAGTTTCTACCTCGATTACTTAACAACGAAAAGAGATTAGCTACGTTTTTAATGTTAGAGAGAGCTAATGCACTTATATTTCAAGATGCCTATCCCCAATTATTACTGTATGAAGAAAGTTTCCGATTGAATAAGAACTTATTTCATTTGTTGGACGCTTTTCATATATCTAAATTCATGCGTCCTTTCTGGGATTTCTTTTGGAGTAATCAACAACAATCTACTTTGTTAACGATCGCTCTCATTATAAATGAACAAAATTACATTGAAAAAAGAGTTGTCTTAAATCCAAAATATAAAGAAAAAGTGTTGGATAAATTTTATTTTAAAACACAATCCATATTACAGCTAAATCAAGTCCTCTTTCCAATGATTACCTCTCATCAAAATGATAAAAAAGACTTAGTGGGGGTCACAGTTCAGAATTTTTCCAATCTTAAAGAAAGAATTGAAGTAGGCAAAAAACTATATACTATTTTATTTTGTTATCCTGACTATTATCAAGCAATTAAAACTTTCTCTACTCAAGTCCCTCACACTGGTTCTAGAGTAGATTATTGTCCCGAGTTATTTTCAAAAAAGAAATCAGCCTCTTCCAACTATAGCATGCAGAAAATTATAGGATGCAAATTAAAAAAAGGAGCTGAACCGCTGTTCAGCCCCGAATTAACGGAAATATGGTCTAATGTACCCTTTCAGTCCACAACGCAAGAGGATTGGTTTATGGATCTCTCTATCCTAAAACATTTTAAAAAGATAAAACCACCGATCACTTTGGAAATGACGCATAATTACTGCCAAGCTTTAAATAAAATAGAACTTGCTGTTATGGCAGAAAAAATGTTGTTTGAAGATCATTAATTAGCGGTTAATGATACGTAAAACCTTTTCCATCACTTTCTGAGCTTTACCAGGTAAGTGTCGAATATCATTTTCAGTAATAACTCTGAATTTAATCATGAACAGTAAATATAAGATCCCAATAATCGGTCCTAAAATAAGTGAATGCACTAAATATGTAATCCTATCTATGGAATACTGAACGATGGATTCGTTGAAAAGTATAATTAAATATCCAACACCGATGAGCAGGATTGACGATACTATCGTGCCTATCCACTTTTTCCCCAATACAGTATATGAAACGGTTTGTTTCAAATAAGATAAATTTAATATCATTACAATAGAAAAACTGATAGCAGTAGATAAAATGATTCCATCTATTCCAAGCCAAGGTGCTAATAAAAAGTTCCCTGCCACTTTTAACAACACTCCAATCGATACATGAATCATCGGTCTCTTAAATTGACCTAACCCCATTAGAATGGTACCTGATGTCATCATTAACACTTGAAATATTGTACTGGCTGTTAAATAAATAATAACAGAAGTTCCTACAGTATTTTTAAATAACAAACCATTGATAGGCTCAGCTGCAATACATATAACTAAGATGATTGGCATGCTGAAAAGAATAGACATCCTTAATGCTAGAGAGGTTTGTCTGTTTAATACTAACTGATCTTTTTTTGCATATGCTGATGAAATGATTGGAAGAATAGATTGACTAATTGCAATTGAAAATATAATTGGTAGACCTGCGAGTGGTTGGGCTCTACTTTGCAAAATACCTAACATTTCTTTTGCACCATCATACCCTAACTTTCCTTCAAGCAATGAAATTACAGTTGAAGAATCAATAAAGTTAATTGCAGGGACAATGATGGCTATGAGAATGACAGGCCCTGAAATTTTAAAAATCATAGCATATATTTTTCTATAAGTTAATGATTCACTAGCTTCTAGTTTCTTATCATTTGTTTTATGAAGCTGTTGATCCTTACTATCTTGTTTTTTTAACTTACGCCAATAAAACAACAATACAATAAGTGCAGCAATTCCACCAACGACTCCACCAAAAGTAGCACCAGCGATCGCAACTTTTTTTGAAATACCAATGAAAAGGAATAATGATACGAGTCCAACAGATACAATCACTCTTACAATTTGTTCAACAATTTGTGAAATCCCGTTACCCATCATTTGTTGCCTTCCTTGAAAATACCCCCGCATGATGGCAATGACAGGGAAAAACAATAAGGCAGGAGCAAGAGCACGAATCGCTAAAACAGCATCCTTATCCTCAGCAATATTAGTCGCATAATAATCGGATGCAAACCAGAGTAATGCTGTCATAAAAAGACCTGCAAAAATGGCAAACTTAATAGATGCAACATAAATACGATGAGCTTCTGCAAATTTACCTATTGCCACTCGTTCTGATACTAATTTACTGATTGCAACTGGGACACCAGCTGTTGCAATCATAAGTAGTAGAAAGTAGATTGAATTAGCAATATTAAAGGTGGCCATGCCGGTATCCCCAAGCATATTTTGCAGTGGGACCTTTTGAAAAAGCCCTAAAAAACGTGCAATAAAAGCTGCGATTGCTAGTACTATTGTGCCTTTAATTAAAGAATCTTTTTTTGACAAAGTAACTTTCCTTCCTGAATAATATATTAAAAAACGATCATGAAAATATATATTTACGAGCCATAAGAGCAGATTACCGGTAGTTTCACTTTTTCTGCAAAATGCGTTTTTGAAGATCTTATGTTCCTAATATGTATTCCTCTATTATTTTTGCCACACCATCTTCATCGTTAGTCAACGTCACTATATCAGCTTCTTTTTTTATGATATCCTGTGCATTCCCCATCGCAACTCCAAGACCTGCTGATTTAATCATAGCAAGATCATTCATACTATCTCCCATCGCAATGACTTCTGACATATTAAATTCTTTCCAGTTGCATAAAGCTTGTAAACCGCTTGCTTTACTGATCCCTTTTGGATTTAATTCAAGATTAGAAGGGTGTGAATTAGTTAACTCTAATGTGCCCCATGCTTTTATGGTTTCAAAAATTTGTTTGATCTTACTATCATCTTCAGTATAATAACCGAATTTTAACCATTGATAATCATGTAAATTATCCGTCCATTGTTCTTTATTAAATAATCCTTCTACTGTGTATCCCCAAAACCAAGTATCATAATGGAGTGCAATGTCATGCATTTTTTTAATGACTTCAACTTCTAGTAGGTGACGCTGCATTAATTGTTTCGGGTTCTTCCATACTTCACTTCCATTCACAGCCACAATAGGTGTGTCTAAGTTCAGTTCATGTATATATGGTTCTATACTTTGATATCCTCTGCCTGTTGCAAAACTAACAATAACTCCACTATTTAAGGCTTTATTTATTGCATCTTTATTCACATCAGAAATTTCTCTATTTTCATTTAAAACCGTTCCATCCATATCCAAAGCAAGTAATTTATATTGTTTGGTCAAGTCATTCCCTCCTATGATCTACTTAAATTATAGCTTTTTATTGTTAGTTTCATTAGTAATTAAGTATAACATATCGGGTTTACTTGAACACTTTACATGGAATGCAAATATTCCCTTATAACAAATACATTTTATGACTTTTTATTTATTAATAATCATGGTAAATTATATTCGAGGTTATTCGACACGAAAATACATAACTTAACAAAATTATTTCATATTATGATATTATATTACTAATGAATGTATATATTTAGTAGATTAGCTACAAATATAGAGAAGGTGAATGATTTGATAGAAACTTTTTTCAAACTATTTATGAATGCTTTACCCTTAATTGTAATTTATTCTTTTCCAAACTATTTTCTTACTTTAAGTTTTTCATTGATTTTTTGGGGAATTCCATTAAATACAGTATGGAAAAGAATCTTGCTATTTGCAATTATTCAATCTATTTATATAGATTTATTTATATTTACCTCTTCTCCTCAACTCCAGCTTATAAATAGTCTCACATCTTACTTTATATTATTCAACATTGTTTTTTATCATCTAAATAAACTACAAAAAACACTAATACCTATATTTGCTTATATTATATCTATGACGATAGAAATACTAGTGGCTAGCATAGCATTTATTTTTATCCCTAGAGATGAATTGTTACAAAGCACTTTAAACCTTATATATATTTCCTTACCAACAGTAGTAATTATGACAATTTTAATTTATTTTATGATTAAGAAAAAATTTTCCCCTGGAGAAACCCTAATTGTTAATATCAAGAAACATAAGAAAATCACACTATTATTATGTATACTGATTATTCAATTTATAGTAACATGCTTCATTATTTCTATTGGATACTTTAATTCAACTCATATACTCTCTAAAACTCTATTCATATTATTATCAATAATGATCTTTTTAAGTCTTATTATTATATTAGTTACATTTAGCGCTATAAAACAGACAAAAAATGAAGCAGTTCGTATGACTCAAAAGTATTATATTGGTGATGTCAATCGAATGTTTACTAGTATACGAGGTCAGCGTCATGATTTTTTAAATCATGTTCAGGTTATTTACGGATTTGTAAAGTATAAGAAATATAATCAATTGGAAAATTACACAAAAGAACTTACCAAAGAGATATCAGAAGTCAATGAAATTTTAGAAATCGGACATCCTGCATTAGCAGCCTTAGTACAAAGTAAGATGATTATCTCACTTGAAAAGAAAATTAAATTTCAATATGATATCACTGGTTTAGATGGACTTTCCCTAGGTATTACATCTATAGATATTATAAAAATAATAGGTAATCTAATAGACAATGCTATTGATGAAGTTGAAACAATTCCATTAGATAAGAAATGGATAAGTTTAAAAGTAACTACATTAAGTGAGAAATTATTTATAACTACTAAAAACCCATGTAGTTCAAAGGTAATAAATGAAAAAAATAAGTTGTTTCAATCTGGCTTTTCTACTAAGGAAAAAAACCTACATGAAGGAATTGGATTAGCTATTGTAAAAGAAAGAGTAGAGCATTATAAAGGTACTATAGAAGTTAAAACATTATCAAATCAAGTACTAGAATTTTCTATTCAACTTCCACTAAAAATGGAATAGAATAAAACACCTATTCCAACCAATAAGGAGGATAGGTGTTTTATATTATTATCTATGATGATCTACTTCTTTATCTAGAAGTTCTTTCGGTACTTTAGGTTGATGTAGCATCATATTGCTAGCAGTACTTACAGTCATTTCAGCTATAAAACCCAGAATTAAAGATGATATTACGGCTATTTTTTTCAACAATTTAATATCACCTCCTTATTAATGTAAGAGACTGAATAAAAAAAGCTATTGATATAGGAATTGATTGAATAAAAACACTAATTCCTACTAGTGTTAAAGCTGCTAATTTTAAATGAGGATAATACTTTTTAGGTATCCTTGAACTATCTTCAATATTTGAAGGAGCAAAGAAATAAATGAGTATTAAACTTAAAATAGTTAATAAACTTATTATCATTTTAGAAACAGGAAATAAGGGGATACATAATATCAATGTTATTGAAGTAACTGTACAAGCTAAAGCACTTTTAAAGTGGTAACCACCTGTTAAAAGGCGTAAAATCGCAAATGCTAATAATCCTATAATTGCAGTTATAGTATATCCAAATAACATACTAAAAATGATGGAAATAGAGATTACTAATAAATTATTAATCAATATAATTAAAGAGAATTTCATTACTTCTATACTATTAGTATTCTCAGGATCTATGTCTTTAATTGATTTTGCAATTCTAAAAGCTAATGTTTCGATCATCTTGATTCTCTCACTTCTTAATAAAATACATAATAATAGTCTCCTATATTCTAAACTATATTATTTATATTTCACAGTAGAATTTTTGGGAATTTTGTATAATATTTTCGATTTATGGTGAATTTTGATGAATTGATTACAATCACTTAAAGATATAAATAATTGAAAAATTATGGCCTGGAGATTAAAAGTGGGGAATTGTAAAAACCATAAGAAGAACTAAAACATGGGATAATTAATTAGATTTAAATAATTTTAATCTATAATAAATATCTTTGAAATCAATAAACTTTCACATAAATACAAAGATTTAATAAAATATCACTAGATATATTTTATGCCAATTGAATTAAAAAATAATAAACTCGATTGTTGAAATTATAGTATAGAAGATGATATAGAAGGGAGTATAGATGATTAAGACTTCATTGCAAGGGAGACATTCGATATTTTATGTTTTTTTATTAAATCATTAACTTCAATTTACTTCCTGATTTTTTTATTAATTTCAAGAGAGTTGATTCGTTCTATATTTAATGCTAATAATACACTTGATAATAATATTTATAAAGTTGTCATTGCTGACGATGTTTCATTTATTTTACCTCCTTATTATCCTACCTAGCATTATTTAATAATCATTTCCAAATGGGTAAATCTTATGCCCTCCTTCTCTACTTTATAATTTCCTGAATTATTAGATTAATTATAGGAAATGATAGAACAACCTCTGTTCCCTGTTGCTCTTCACTAATGATTTTCAAATCTCCATTATGTTTTTTCATAATATTGTAACCATAAGTTAATCCTAAGCCATAGTTACTCCCGGTTTTCTTTGTTGTAAAAAATGGATCAAGTACTTTATCTTGTATTTCTTTTGAAATACCATTTCCGTTATCTTTCACGTATAATCTTATGTACTTTTTTTCTTCTCTTATTCCAATGTCAATTTGAGGATAAGAGCAATTTTTTAATTCCTCAATAGAGTTATTTATTATATTAATCAAAGCTTCTCTAATATGAGTCTGATCCCCTTGAATTAAAATGTCATTGTCTGTATTCACATTTACTTGTATCTTACGATTATTTATAATTTGTTGGAGGCTATCTAGAACTTCTCTAATTAAATCATTCAAATGTATATCTGAAATGATTAAATCTACATCTTCCATTTTTTCTTTTATTCTTACCGTCATTTCGTTCATATGGTTTGAACTTGACATGATTTGGTGAACGGTTTCGTTCATCTTCTCATCATTATATTTTCCTCTTAATTCTTCATTTAATTGATTTATTAAAAAATTAATCTTATTTATTTCGTTTTTGATTGTGTGATTAATAATAGATGTACCTGAATCCATTGCTTTCATCGTTTTGTTAAATACTTGTTGTTTAAGATTTTGCTTCCATTTTTTTATAATCAAACTAATAACTATAGAAAGATAAACAATAAAAAATAAAACATATACAACTTTAAAATCAGGTTTATATAAGAAATAATACATAGATATTAGTGGTAAAAACCCTAATATTAGAAATGCTAGTGAAAATTTTAATTTAGATAATTTAACTTTATTTGGCTTTTTTACTATAAAAGAATACCCAATATTAAACTTTTTTAATATAAGGGTTATTATAAAGGTAATAAAAGCTGTTATTATTTGAAGAATATAAACTTCATTAGAAAATAGTGCAATGTCTGGAGTATAAATTAAATATAAAATAGTTTGTATTATAGCATAGCACACATATCCAACTACAGACATTATTACTGCATGTAAAAAATTCAGACTAAATAACTGCCACATCAATATACACAACAAAAACATCTGAGAAATAGGAGCTAGTAATTCTAATTCAAACCCTTCACGTAAAGAAATTGAAACATATAGTAAAATGTTCGAAGTTAAAATAATTTTTGGAATATAGTCTAGCATTTTCAATCGAAATAAAGTGAACATTAGAAAAAATAAGGCTCCATACTCTAATAAAGAAAAAATTGTGAAATTAATTAAGTCAACAATAGTCAAAAAGAACACACACCCTTAAAAATATCCTCATTCTTATTTCATTTTTAATTCTCTCTTTTACTAACAAGAAATAAGTCAATAAGATGTCATAAGATTAAGTAGAGAGATTCACATTGGATTCTTTGGTACTTTGTAATTTTTTATTTTTTGTGGGATTAAAATTAGGCAACTTTAAAACAACCTCAGTCCCTTGGTGTTCTTCACTAATAATTTTTAAATCCCCATTATGTTTTTTCATAATGTTGTAACTATAAGTCAACCCTAAACCATGATTATTCGCGGTTTTCTTTGTTGTAAAAAATGGATCTAGTACTTTATTTTGTATCTCTTTTGGAATTCCAGTACCATTATCTTTCACATATAAACGTAAGTACTTTTTATCTTCTATAATTCCAATGTCAATTTGAGGATTAGAACATTTTTTTAATGCTTCAAAGGAATTATTTATTATATTCATCAAAACTTCTTTAATATGAGTTTGATCCCCTTGAACCATAATGTCATTGTCTGCTTTTACATTTACTTGTATCTTACGATCATCAGAAATCTGTTGGAAGCTAGTTGTTATTTCTAATACTAAATCGGATAATTGGATATTTGAAATAAGTAACTGTACATCTTCTGTCTTTTCTTTTATTCTTACCGTCATGTCATTCATATGCTTAGTACTGCTTAAAATCTGATTAATAGTTTTATTCTTTTGCTCTTCATCTAATTTTCCCTTTGATTCATCTGATAATTGATTCACTAAAAAATTGATTTTGGATAATTCATTTTTTATAGAGTGATT
This sequence comes from Chengkuizengella marina, assembly GCF_009910845.1. GTDB lineage: Bacteria > Bacillota > Bacilli > Paenibacillales > KCTC-33759 > Chengkuizengella > Chengkuizengella marina. The sequence continues at coordinate 130,176 of NZ_SIJB01000018.1, forward strand.
AATCATTGAGGTTCCTGTATCCATGGCTTTTAATGTTTTATTTAGTACTTTCTGATCAATCAATCTTTTTTGTTTCATTGAAATAATCTTAAAAACGATAAAAATAATTATTATTGCTAATACAAGATGTAAAAACCTTAATTGAGGACTATATAAAAGAAAATATATCGGACCTATGCATATGGCACCAAGTAGTGATAAAATAATGGGAAAAGCACTGAATTTTGAATGATTTCCTTTCATTTGATCATTAGAAATTAATGAATACCCTACATTAAACTTTTTTATTATAAAAACGATTACAAATCCTATAACAGCTATTATTGTTTGAAGAAAATATACTTCATTTGAAAATAATGATATATCAGGTTTATACGATAAATAAATAATCATTTGTAAGAGAGCAAAACCAACAAATCCAACGACAGACATCATGATAGCGTGGACAAGTTTCATCCTAAATAGTTGCCACATTAAAAAACTCAATAAAACCATTTGAGAAATAGGTGCTATTGTCTCTAAACCATATCCATCACGTAAAGAAAGAGAAACGTATAACAAAATTAAAGAGGTTAATACAATTTGAGGTATATACTCAACCATTCTAATTCGAAATATGGTAAAAATAAAATAGAATAAAATAAAATATTCAATCATTGAAAAAAAAGTAAAATTAATAATATCAATTAAAGTCAAACAGATCACGCCTTTTCGGATATAGTAACTCTATAAATTATTTACCTTTCATTTTATTCCTCATACTTCTTAACTGAGATTTAATTGTATTGAATGACTTATGTAACTTTTTCGCCATTTCATTTTTTGTGAGTCCCTTCTTATCTAAATCATATAACTCCCTTTCCGCTGGGGTTAATAATGATAGTCTAACTTCTTTGCGGTTTTTTCGATATGCTTTTCTCAGAATTTCCGACACGTCGGAATGAATGCCAGCTTTACCATGATATGCATCTCGTACCGCTTGAAATATATCTAAAATATTAAATTTAGATAAATAGTTAACCACATTTTTTATAGCAAATGACTCTAGTATTACATCTTCCTCCATAATTCCAGAAAGGATAATTATATTACTGTCTATTTCTTTTCTCTTGGCTAACTCCTCTGCAAAATCAAGTCCATCTAAATTGTTTTCAGTTAAATTAATGTCAAGTATGATAACATCTGGATTATTTTTGATAGATAAATCAAGAGCTTCTTCTCTATTTGTTGCTGTACCTATTAAATGAAAATCATTCTGGTTTAATAATCCTTTTGATAATTGTTGTAACCAAAATAAACTATCTTCCACTAAAATAACATTTATTTTTTCCATTTAGCTGAACCTACTTCCCTTTTGGTTGAAGAATTTTAAGAATAAATATTTTTACATATTTAACCTTAACATAATATACTAAAAATTTTACAATAAATTGTCGATTTATTATAAATAATGTCGAATGGAAGTTAAGTTCAATAGAAAAAACTATTTTAGTATAGTAATAACTTATTACCTAGAAAAAATTAACATGTTCTTATTAAACTTTAGAAATGTTTTAAAAATTCTAATATTTGGATAACATTATTTAAAATTATATGATTTTTGTTTGGTAGTGGGGAGGGTGAATTTATTTCACCCCCTAAAGACTGCTCCCAAAGATTGATTCTAAAGGATCCCAAGATTAAAAATAAGGAAGGAGAGGTAATTTATGAACCAAATATAAAATATTTATAATATTATTAGGTATTATTTTTTATAAATAGTTTACGTCACTATTACAAAGAGCTTAAGTACAGTAAGTAGCCCTGTAGAAATCACCCAGATCGTCTGGGCAGGGTACTCATCAATAAATATCCGGGTTTAACGATGATACAGGTCACGAATACATTCAAGGTAATGCCTTTCTTTATTGATTTAATTGAAAATAAACCTAAGAGAAGAAAATATTCCCTTAGGAAAACAAAATAAGAATAATGTTCCCTTTCAATATATATGAGACCTAGACTCGTTAACTATACGCTCAATTGTCTTTTGTTCTGGATCAATGAAACCATTAGGTTTCAACAAATAAAAAATCCGCCGATTTCATGTAAATCATACCGCAAGATTGATGGAAAGCGGAATAAGAAGGAGAGTTATGTATTTTTTATTCCCTAGAAAAAATTCTTTGTTTTCACGATATCGTTCGATTCCCCTTTATGACCAAACTGTGGATAATAACCACCTTTTTCAAAAAGTACCATACATAAACACCCATTTATAACCCCCTTGGTTTTTATAATCGTAAGACGAGTTTTTATTGACTCTTCTACATTTATAAAACATTGGGTAGTCATCATTTGTACCATTGGGATTAATCACTCGTGTACTTACCAAAATCTATATACGTGGCATCAGCTCTACTGTAGAAATATGTAATCCTATTTGTTTCATTATCTATTTCTCCAAACCTAGAATCAAACCCAGACCATCCTTCTAATGTTTCTTCATTATCATAATCTTGGTTATAGTAATCTAAAGCTGGTTGGCTTTCACTCCATAAAGTTATAATCTTATCTTTTTCATCTGAATATAGTATTGATAATTTTAATAAGTAGTATCTCTCAATTTTTTCTTCTTTAGGAACATCTTTTACAAAAAGACCTATTTCATTATTAGTATTATATATTATTTCATAGTTTAAATTTTCAATACGAGTAATACCATCTATATATTTTTGCAATTCTCTAAATCTAAATTCTATTTGTTCATATTTTCTTATTTCATCCTTTAATTTGCTATTATTTATTGATTCATATAATAATTTTTCCTCTATTTTTTTTAACTCCTCCTGTGTTTCTAACAATTTAGATTCTAGTTCTACTAAATCTAAACTAGAAAGATTGTTTACTGAATCTGCAGGATTATTATTACAACCAGTTATAAACATCATTAAAATTATCACAATATTCATAATATAAATTTTATTCATTTTAAATCCTCCTAATTAAAATTATTTAACCCTTGAGAGTTAATAAAAAAATTAGCTCAAGGGTTAAATAATTTATTTAATTAAATTTTTAATTTATAAGTAATATATCTAAACCCAATACATACTTAAACTGATCGATAAACTCCTGTGTTTCAAATTCTTCTGATGTTACGTATATACCAGTTGTAACTTCAAGTGCTTCATTTGTAATCTTATCAATTAGAAATTCTTCAGGTGTTAATCTTGAAACTGTATCATTAAAATGTTTATTTATAACACTATGGTCAACTATGAAAATTCCAACTCGTTCATTAGACTCTTCTTCTACAATCCTTATTGAATCAAGATCACCGCTAAAAAACACATGGTTCTTATTAGGTTGTAAGAGGATTGGATCAAAGCTATATTTTTGAGACACATCTATTTTAAATTTATCAAGACCTTGAATATTCCATCTAACATGTTTTCTCAGATCTTTTTCTATACTATTCACAACTTTATTTTTAATACTTTCTGTATTAACAAGAGAACTGTAACTTTCGACACAAATGTTTAGTGTATCTTTCCTGTTTTTTGTAAGAAGATAATTTTGAGCAAATTTATTTTTTTCACTATTATAACTTTCTTTGTAATTATCTTGCTTACCATAAACACTAAATGTAACAAAAACAAGAGCTAAGATTATTAATGTTAGTAAACTTGCAATAGTTTTTTTCATGTACACTTCAAACTCCTCTAAATTATTTATTTAATTTTTTTAGATATTATACCTTTATTAAGGATATCTAGGACCATCTTCTCCATAATCTATTTGATCAGACTCTTCTATTATAGTGTCTTTATCAAGTTGAGTTGGAACATCAGGATAACCAGTACACGAATAATCAGCTGAATGCATTATACTACCTGGGCAAGTCCTATCTCCATCTAAAAGGCCTAACGCATGACCTGTTTCATGGTTAACTATATATTTTTTTGTGTTTGAATAAGTAAAAGAGGCATCCCTTATTTTCAATACTGCATACTGCCAATCTGTTGATGTTCCACCTTTACCATTGTCATGTACCAAAGTCTGACCCCCACGCGGGTTTACAATACAAGAGTATCCGCCACACCCTTCTGGAGAAACATAATATCTTATAGATATTTTTTCCAAATTACTACTGGATATATCAGAACAATCTTCCTTTGCATACGTAGGATTCGCAAATTGTAAATTATATTCATTTCCATCTTCAAACCCATCAGGGTGATTTAATGCTTCGTCAATTAAAGTTAATATAGTAGACAAAGATAAACTTGAAGCTTTAGCATCAGCACAATAGACATCAGTTATTGGACCATGTTGACTCGCTAAGTGTCTACCTGGATTATAAGGATGATGAGCTAACACAGCACTATAAGTAAGAAAAATCATAGAGATAATCATCAAAATAGTAATTATTTTTTTATTCATTATTCCATTATCCTTTCCTTCAATATTTATGGTTTTTGGGAGTGTATAAACATGTAGTGATTTTCAATACAACTCCTTTTATGGTTGTTTTTATTTATGAGCTGGCCAGCTTTATACCAACATTAGTAACTATATCATAAAAATGGGAATAATTATTTTTAAATATCTTTTTATGATAATTAAACAAAACCAATTATTTTCTATCTACTTATTCGAAGCGAAGTTTGTTTCAATGGTTCGTTCCTCTCCCAGATGCAAACGTATTTCTTTAAATGATATTGTTTTCTTGCCATTGTCAACACCCTTTAGTGTTTCATCACGTTACTCACGTTGTTTGTTTTTACTTTTTTTAAGATAAATTAACAATAATACTGGCCAGCTTTATGTGTATTATAATATTTATACATTACTGGAAAAAGGATGAAATTATATCACCCCCTAAACTATTTTCTTTCCTGACAAAAAATAACGTTTCAACAAATCTAGTTATCATTCTTATTAATATAATAATGATATAAGTCAAATTTTCATTAATCTTTATCTTATCCATATGTAAACACTTAAAGTAAATATATATATATTAAATGATCACAAAATTAAAGAATCAATCCTAATTAACTATTAGGAATGATTCTTTGGAGGCGGAATTTTAATTATGTTGAAGTATGTAGATAAGAAGAAATGAAGAGGATTATCTCTGCTATCATATTGATAAGATTAAAACTTGTAATAAAGGATTGTAAAAAGTTGTTGAACATACTCTCTAAATTTATTTACTAGAAATTCTCTTTCTCATTTTCTCTGTAATACGAATTTCTAATACGATTGCAAAAATAAAAAATACAAATAAAAATATCCATAGATAAAATAATATTTCCATATTTTCTCCTTATGTATTTAATAAATTAAAAAAGTAATCTATTATTCTAATTACTAAACAGTGGCATTAGTTATATCAATAAGGAGGCCATCATCTTCTATATTTTTTATATTTTTAGGATCAACTTCTACCTCACTCTTTTTGTCAAAGATGGATAAATATCCAATATATGTAACCCCACCAAAAAAGATACATGCACATATTGTAATTAAAACAGTTTTTTTCACCTTCATTAAACCTCCACTGTATAAGCCGTCTCATTTATACACTTTAATCTTCCTAACCATTATAAAATGTTAGGATATTAAAAAGGAGGATGAATTTATTTCACCCCCCCCCCGTAAGGGAATAGTTCTGAAACTTAAATAAAATAACTAAACTATTCTCTCCTGAAATCATTTATAATGACTTATACTCACATATTCTTAAATAAGTTGGAATATACATGTACTTACTTAGGGGGGACATAAATGAAACACATCATTTTTGATTTTGATGGGACGATTGTGCAATCCAAAAACTTAACGATAGATATATATAATGAACTTGCTGCAAAACATAATTATAAGCTTATTAAAAAGGAGGAAATCGCATATTTAAGTTCTCTAAGCATACCTCAAAGAAGTAAGTATCTTAAGGTACCATTGTGGAAACTACCCCGTCTTGTCAACGAGGTAAGGAAAAAATATAAACAAAGAATATTAAAAGTCCCTACTGTGAATGGTGTACCGGAAGTTATAAAAGAATTACATAAGTTAGGATATCAACTTGGCATTATATCAACAAACGATAAAAAGAATATCATTCAATACTTGTCCAAGCACAGAATTAAACATATTAGCAAAGTTATTTGCTCAACGAATGTTTTTGGCAAACATCGACTCATTTATAAGTATTTAAATCATTTTAAAATCAAAAAAGAGAATGTAATATATATTGGGGACGAAATAAGGGATATTGAAGCATGCAAAAAAGCAAAAATAAAAATTATCTGTGTTTCATGGGGATTTGATGCAAGGAGGTTGTTAGAACAGGGAAAGCCAGAATATATAGTAGACCATCCTCAGCAAATTAAAGAGATCATGATAAAACAAACAATATAAGAGTATAATCCTTTCATTCATAACTGAAGGATTATACTTTTCTTAACTTCACTTGCTTTCATGATATCACCCTTAATGGATTTAAGTTTTGATTTGAATCTCATGCCTTCTGTTTGTATTCATTCACCTCTTCATCCCAATATGCCAAACAAAAAACCACCCATGAATGATCATCATGGATGGCTTTCATTCCACTTCTCTTATTTAGAAGTGACCCCGTTATAAATCATATCAATATTCCATTCCATCATTTCAATATAAGTATCTCCATCTTCACCTGGTTTACCCACTGAATCAGTAAATACCTTCCCAAAGATCGGAACCCCTGTTTCATTGGATACTGTCTCCATTGATCTTGGATCGATACTGGTTTCTAAAAATAATACAGGAACTTCTCTTTCACGTATTAAATCAACAATCGCACTAACCTGTGAAGGTGTTCCTTGATTCTCTGCATTAATCTCCCATACATATCCTGCATCAAAGTCGTAAGCTGCACTAAAGTATTTGAAAGCTCCTTCACTTGTTACTAAAAAGCGATCTTCTTTCGGGATTTCATTAAAACGATCAACTGCTTGTTGGTGAAGCTCTTCTAATTGAGCAATGTAAGTTGCTGCATTAGCATCATATATTTCCGCATGATCTGGATCAACTTGTTTTAGAGCATCTCTTGCATTTTCAGCGTATATAATTCCATTTCTAACATCTAACCAAGCATGTGGATCAGATTCATTTTCTTTCCCTGCAGTAGTAAGGTATTTCACTTCTACACCTTCACTTAAACGGAATACAGGAGCATCTTCACCTGATTTACCTGTTGTTTCAAGTAATTTCGAAAACCAAGAATTCCCTGCTTCAAGATTTAAACCGTTATAAAATACCGCATCGGCATCTTGTGTTTTTTCAACGTCTGAAGGTAAAGGATCAAATTCATGTGGATTTGCACCAATAGGTACCATACTATGCACTTCAACTTGATCTCCACCTACATTTTTTACAATGTCGTATAAAATAGAATATGTTGTTACTACTTGAAGCTTATCTCCCTCTGAACCATTTTCAGATTCGTCTGTACTGCAACCTACCAAACCCATAATAAAAATCAGAATAAATGAACTTAATAATAATGCCTTTTTCAACAAAATCACTCCTAAGTATTATATAATTCACAAAAGTAAAAGCTTATTTTGCAACAAAAAATCAACATTAACAAATAAACTGAAGCAGAAGTTCGTAAAATATGATCCCGCTTAGCCCTCTATTACTTCTGTGGAATTTCAAAGTTAACATGACACATTATGTGTACGTAATATCAGAATTACACTCTCGCTAATGATTTAGTGCTCTTAGATTTAATACTTCTCCATAACACACCTTGTTTAGGTGAGAATATAAATGCGATTAAAAACATGGTTGTTGCTGTTAATACAATCGTAGCTCCTGAATCTAAATCAAATCTATTACTAAAAAACAATCCAACAATAGAAGAAATTGCACCAAAACCTGAAGATAAATAAATCATGATCCATAATCGATCTGTAAGTAAATATGCGGTTGCTGCAGGTGTAATTAACATCGCTACAACGAGCACGATTCCTACTGTCTGAATAGAAGCCACAGTCACCATTGTAAGTAAAATCATTAACAAGTAATGAATCATTTTATTAGGTAAACCATATGCAGCTGACATTGTTGGATCAAACGAACTAACTAAAAGCTCTTTGTAAAATAAATAAATCATGACTAATACAAATACACCGATCCCAAATGTCGCCCACAATTCAGAAGTTCTAACAACTAATAAATTTCCAAATAAAATGTGGTATAAGTCCGTACTGCTTTTCAATAATGTAACCCAGATAATCCCGATTGCAAAAGCAAAAGTAAACATTATTCCGATGGCAATGTCATTTTTAATTCGACTATTTTGACTTATATATCCAATCCCAATCGTTGTTAAAACACCAGAAATTACTGCCCCAAAAAAGAAATTAATACCTAACACATAAGACAATGCAACACCTGGCAATACGGCGTGGGAGATAGCATCCCCCATTAAAGCCATCCCTCTTAAAATAATAAAACAGCCGATGGCTCCACATATGATTCCTACGATAACAGAGGTAAGGAATGCCCTTTGCATATATTCATACTCCATTACATAGTTCACATAATTTATAATCTCGCCAAACATTTATACACTCACCCCAATCTCCTTCATAAAAGCAAATTGACCTTTATATGCTTTTGCCATAATTTCAGGTCTAAAAACCTCATTTACTGAACCAAACCCGATTAGTTCTCGATTAATTAATAACAATTTATTAAAATAATTTTCTGCTTTGCTTAAATCATGATGAACAACGGTAACGGTTTTACCTTGATTACTAAGCCTTTTAAGTATGTTAATAATTGTCTCTTCACTACCTAAATCCACACCTACAAAAGGTTCATCAAGGAAAAACAACTCCGCTTTCTGAGCCAGCGCTCTTGCAAGGAAAACTCTTTGTTGCTGTCCTCCGGAAAGCTCTCCAATTTGGCGTTTATAAAATTGCTCCATCCCTACTTCCTTTAAACATTCATATGCCCATTCTTTATCATTTTTTTTGGGCCTCTTAAACATCCCTATTTTCGGATAAGTCCCTAGTAGAACAGTTTCTAAAACTGTAATTGGAAAATCCCAGTCAATATCATTACGTTGTGGTACATAAGCAACTTGCTTACGAATTTCTTTTACGGTTTTATCAAGAAAAGTAACCTGACCTTTATCTCGGGGTATCAATTGGAGTAAGGCTTTTATTAAAGTTGATTTACCTGCTCCATTAGGTCCGATAATCCCCAATAAATTCCCAGCTTCCAAAGAAAAAGTTACATCCTTAAGTGCTGTATTTCCATGATAAGAAACATATAAATCTTCCACTTGAATTGCAGATGACATTTAAATCAACTCCTTTTATATAAGATAATATTTGTAGCAAGTGTTGTTGTTTTAGGAAACTTTTTTAACTAAAAAATATGAATATCCCATTTTTGTTCCATCTATAAAAAATGGTTTAATATAAAAAAGTTGGTCTAGCACAAAAAAAGAACCAAAAAAATATGATGAATACCCATTGCAATAATTTTATTATACACAAAAAAGTTGATCTTGTGCAACATTTATTTTTTATGCCTCAAAAAAAAGAACGAAATCAATTCATTGATTTCGCCTTTATAACTGCTTTAGTTAGCAGAAGTGCCTTCAACTTCACCATCAGTTACAGCTTCTTCTGCTTCATCGTCTAATCCAAAATAAGCATCAAACATCTTTCTAGCTATTGGACCTGCTCCAAATGAACCATACCCACCTTCTGGAACAACAACCGCAACAGCTAACTTTGGATCTTCGACTGGGGCAAACGCAATAAATACTGCATTATCTACTATTTCCCCAGCTACAGATTGCTGTGATGTACCCGTTTTGGCAGCAACCACATAAGGAAAATCTTCAAAGCCTGATTTCTTTACTTGAGTCATTGCACTATGCACTAAGTTCCAATATGAATCTGGTAAATCTACATCATTTAAAATGATCGGTTCAAACTCTTCCACCGTCTCAGCATCAAAAGTTGTGATTTTATCTACAAATTGCGGCTGTAATCTTTTTCCTTTATTTGCTACCATTGCAGCATATTGTGCTAGTTGAAGTGTTGTATATCTAGCACCTTGACCCCATGAAGAATAAACTAAGGAAGATAATATACTACCTGTTTGTTGTATATTCGTATATTCAATAATTCCAGCTGATTCGTTAGGTAATCCACTTTCAGTTGAAACACCTAATCCAAATTGTTTCATATATGAATCCCATAAATCTAGTCCATCTTGTCCTTGTTTTGATAAAGGTTCTCCAATCATAGCGGACATAAATGTGTTAGAGGAGTATTGAATGGCACCAAAAGCATTAATTGTACCATTTCCTTTACTTAGTGCATTTCTAATTCTTGTGTTGTCATTTCCAAAATAAAAATAACCTGTATCGTTATAAGTTGTATTTTGTGTAATAAGTCCCTCGTTTAATCCAATTAATATGGTTAACGGTTTAATCGTTGATCCTAACGGTACAATCGAGGTTGGATGTTTTCCTCTTTCTACAGAATCTTCATGATTAGAATAAGAGGTTGAAATCGTACCATTATTAAAATAAATTTGGTTTGTTTCCCAATCTTCTTGAGATAAACCACCCTCCCAAATATTCGGATCGTAATCAGGCATGCTTGCCATAGCTACTACTTTCCCTGTATCCACTTCCATGGCTACAGCATAACCTGTTGTCGCATTCACACCACTTTTGTTATACAATGCACCTTGATCTGATTTTAAGTACTCTATTTGATCTAGAATTGCCTGCTCAGTCGCAAGCTGAACATCTTTATCTATCGTTAAATATAAATTATTCCCTTTAACTGGAGGTACAACTAGCGGATCTCCAATAATTCTTCCTAGAGCATTAATTGGATAGGTCCTAGTCCCATTCTTTCCTCTAAGCTCTTCTTGATACAAAAACTCCAAGCCATCATAGCCAACATATTCCTGATCTAAATACTCATTTACAACATTTTGTTTTTTATAATAATCTAAATAACCTGACAAATTACTTGCAGAATTAAACTTTTTTAAGTACCCTACCAACTGAACTGCAATGGTATCCTGACTATACTTTCTAACGCTTTCCTCTCTTACTTCAATTCCAGGAAACTCCTCTATATGTTCTAAGATGTATGCAATTTCTTCCTGTGTAAGATCTGTTTTTAACCTTCTAGGACGATTAGCATAATTCATAATTGTTTTTTCTTCTTTATATATATTAAAACCTACATCCATATCATCAACAATTTCTTGTGCTGACTTTTCAGATTTCTCATCTCCATATTGCTCAAATACTTCTTCTAATCTGCTAGCTAGATCAATCACCTCTTCTTGATCGGGATTACTAGGAAGTTCATAATAAAGAGACTGACTAGAAGTAGAATAAGCGATAGCATAACCATTCACATCATAAATATTGCCCCTAATCGGTGGAATTTGATTAACTACCTCTGAATTTTTATTCTTAAGTGCTTGATACTTACTTCCTTCCACAAACTGAATATAAGCCAGTCTAACAATTAATACTGAAAATATAATAAAAATAGCAAAGAAAAATATATTTAAGCGAAAGGCAAAATTTGTCCGTTTAAGCCATTCTTCTTTCTTTGGGTCTTTCAAGCCGCTCATGTAAGTTCTCCTCTTTATATATATTTATTTATAAAAAATTAGTATCCATTATTTATTATAGATGGCAAATGAAAAGCTAAGCATCTTTTATATGTGTTTCATAAAAGTCATTAGAATTAAACCAATTTCCTCCTGATGACACCCAAGTGGTGTCTAAAGGAATCCATTCATTTGTTTCAGATAAGTACACTTCATTCCAAGCATGGGCACCCATTCCTCCGCGGCCATCATATCCAAGTCCTGTAACTACTTTTACATCCAATCCAGCCGTTCTTGCCATCACAGCATATAATCTAGAATAATCAATGCAAACCCCTTGTTTTGTAAGAAATGTATCTTCAGGTGTTTGTTCCATCCATACTTTTTCTTCTTCGTATAACCTTACTTTTTCCCAGTTATATTGAACTCTTGTTCCAACCCAATCATATAAAGCTTTAGCTTTTTCCTCATCAGTATTTAAGTCTTTTACAATGACATGTGTTGCTTCCACGATATTATCAGGAATGTTATGATCTATAATTTCATATTTCCTTTGGAGCACTTCATTATATTCATCCTCAGCTTCTTTAGCTAATACAGGTAAAGTAGTCTCTATAAAATTTTGACTTATCGGCTGCAGTACTTTTTCTGTACCACTTTGATACAAAGTGGAGGATTGAATATATGAGGTAAAGGGGGTTTGAGGAAATAAAGTTACAAAAATAAACAAAAACAAAATGACAATCAAACCCTTAGCTAAACCAAATATGACACCGATAAATCCTCCAAAGAGCTGACTGATGAATAGTGGAATTTCAGACTTTGATTGTTTTCTTCCATTCATCATTTTCATCGTTCTTATTAGATTTAAAAATACCAAATTAAATAACAGCATGATCAAAAATTGGATCAATAAATAAATGACTAAAAAAATAAGAATAAAGCGTATAAAAGTAAAGTCTCGAATTGAGGTAAGTACAATATAATACCCTTTTTCCAGCACATTCAGTTCTTCAGATGGAATTTGAATGGATTTCAATATCATCCAGTTTTGAAGTTTAGGAGAAAGCCAATTTGTAATTTTCCAAGTTATTATAACGGCAGTTATATTGATAATGATGTCTTGGATGACTTGAGATAATTGAAATGCAGACTTAGACAAACCTCTCTTTATCCCCTGAATTAAGGAGATTAAAAATACGAACACGATGAGCAATGTAATGTAGTTTAACCTTGTGATCATATCAATAAAAGTTTGCAATCTGTTCTCCTCCAAATAACCTAATTAGTTCTTATTTTTTTCTAACAATTTTCTAATTTCATCATTCATTTCTATCGTATAGGTTTCCCCACCATAAGTAATGGTTAAAAAATCTGAATTTGTATCTCCCTCTATCGTTACATTTTCATTTTCAATGAGGAAATCACCATCCATAGCTTCATCTACTATGTATTCTCTAATTTCATTTATTGCAAGGTCTATCAATTCTTCTTTTGGAATCATATCCAAAAACTGATCACTAGCTGTTTTTAGCGTCTCACTATAGTTAGAACCATAATAAATCAATACACCTACAATTGCCAATACAATGAACCACTTCACTAATGTTTTTACTAGTTTTATAACGATAAATAACACAATAATAGCTGCAAGAATGATATACCATTTTTCTTGGGCAAATGTAATCCAACTCTCTATTTCCATCTAAACACTCCCGTCTCTACTCTTAGCTTATTCCAACTATGTCTATTATACAAAAAATCAACCATCAACGCACATATTCAGCTCTAGAATAAACTTTAATCTGATTACTCAATATGAATATTTTTACAAAAGTAACGTACAAGTAATAACAAGCTATTTTTAAAAATGATTAAAATAAATGTTTAAGAAGTTTTTTTGAACAACCTCATTTAGAGTAACTACTAATGGATGGTGATTAGATGAAAACAGCAATATGGTTATATCTATTTATGTTCATTGCATTTTTTGATTTACATGCACAATTTCCAATCTTGTCTCCTTTTGCAATTTCCCTTGGAGCTGCTCCCTCCTTTATCGGTTTGATTATGGGGATGTATTCTTTAACACATATTCCAGGAAATATATTAGCAGGTTATGGTGTAGATCGTTATGGTAGTAAATATTTTATTATTTTCAGTCTAATCATTGCAGGATGGCTGTTAATTATTCAGTCTTCCGTTACAGATCCTTGGCAGTTATTAGTCATCCGTTCAATCAGTGGATTTATTTTAGCCTTTTTATCACCAGCCTGTCTTTCTTTATTAGCGAAAATTGCAAAGGATCAGATTCAACAGGGAAAATTAATGGCAGGAAATGGACTCGTTCATACATTAGCTTCTATTGTTTCTCCTGCTGCTGGGGCATTATTAGTTGCAAAAGTCGGGTATTCGATTGCATTTAATTTGTTAGGTTGGATACTCATCATCACAGGGGTTTTGGCATTCTGGGGGATACAAAATATAAAATCAACCTCTATAGAAAAAAAACTTCCTCATCCCCAAACCTTAATGGAAAATGAAGAACAAAAAATCCCATGGCTATTTTATGTTTTGCCCCTTGCTTTATCTTGTTCGCAAGGCATTTTGTTCTTTGAATTACCTTTAATTCCAATATCACGCAATTCCATTTTTGCATCAGGACTTTTATTTTCCATTGTTAGTCTCGGAGCTTTATGTACGTTAAGCATGTTATTTTTAAACCGACTTTCTCCTTTTGTAAGAACGGCGGCAGGATGTTTATTTTTAGCGCTTATATTTTTTGATTTGGCGTTGCATCAAATGTTCCCTTTAGCTTTATCCTTGTTTTTAATAGGTATGGCAAAAGGAATTATATATCCAGCAATGGCTACTTATTTAACTCATATGTCTAGTATCTCAAAATATGGACGTATTTTTGCTATTTTAGCAATTTCCATGTCATTAGGAGCCTTTATTGGTCCTGTTATTGCAGGTCAGGTAAGGGATATTGTATCACCATACTTATTTGCTTTTATCTTTTTATTCGTTTCCCTTTCCATGTTACCTTATCCTAATCGTTTTACCATCTTCACTCAAAGGAAAGTATAATTTTCAATAAATTTCAGCGAACAATAAATGGATTTTGCATATTTACCTTAAAAAGAAAGTCGTATATCCTTAATGTAATATGAATTATGGTATTTAAATTAAATGTGGGGAGGAAAATAAAATGAACGAAAAGATTGCACTTATCACAGGTGCTAATTCAGGAATGGGTTTAGCTACAACAATTGAAATTGCTAACACAGGAGCTACTGTTATTATGTTATGCAGAAACAAACAACGTGGAGAGACAGCACTCAAAACTGCAAAACAACAAAGTGGTTCTGAAAATATTGAGTTAATGATTTGTGATCTTGGTTCACTAGAAAGCATACGTACATTTGTGTCCCTGTTTAAGGAAAAATATAATAAACTGGATATATTAATCAATAATGCCGGTGTAATGTCTCTGAAAAGAGAACTTACAAGTGATGGATTTGAAATGCAGTTAGGCATTAATCATCTAGGTCATTTTTTACTAACCAATTTGCTATTAGAACATTTAAAAAATGCAAAAGAAGCAAGAATTATTAATGTTTCTTCTGGAGCTCATAAAATTGGAAAAATTGATCTTCAGGATCCCTTCCTAACTAAACGATACGGGTTAATGAAAGGATATGCTCAATCTAAATTAGCGAACATTCTGTTTACAAAAGAGCTTTCAAAAAAACTAAAAAATACAAATATTACTGTAAATGCTCTTCATCCAGGAGCAGTAGCAACTAACATAGGTGTGAATAGAAAAACTGGATTTGGGAAAAATCTAATAAAATTGTTGAAGCCATTTTTTCTATCCCCAGAAGAAGGTGCATCAACTGCTGTTTACCTGGCAACTAGTGATGAAGTAAAAGATACCACAGGTGAGTATTTTTATAAAAAGAAAATCGCTCTAGTTTCAAAAATAGCAGAGGACAATGAACTTTCCAAAACATTATGGACTTGGAGTGAGAAACAAGTATTCCTAACCCCAAAAAGTGATGCCAAACTTTGAAGACTATTTCCTATTACTTTTCGTATAGGAGGATAAACCAATGGACGCTGTTATCATTGTGGAAGGAACTAATGATCGAATTCATTTAAGAAAGTTTTTATCTGAAGAAATTGAGATTTTATGTACAAATGGAACATTAAATTCTCATCGATTAGAAAAGTTAATTCAACAAACCATCGAAAAACAAATCTTTATTTTTACTGACAATGATATAGCAGGTAAAAAAATTAGAAAAACTTTAGCAGAAGTCTTTCCAGATGCGGAACATTTATATACAAAAAAAGAATATGCTGGTGTGGAAGGCACACCTGATGAACATATTATAAACCAGCTCGAAAAATCTGATTTGAGCGAATACATACTCATTTAAAAAAAGAAACAGCCACTTGAAAGGCTGTTTCTTTGATTTATTTATATCTAATTTTATAATAAGGCTGCTATATGATCAACAATATAGTCAACGTTTTCCTCAACAGATAAGTCATCTTTAATAGGTAGGTATTTTTTAATATTTCCTTTTTTATCGATTAGAATATAGAAATTCGTATGACCAAAATCCCCACCTTCTAACTCCATAACACTTATGCCGTATTCTGTGGCTAGATCTCTGGAATACTGCTCTTCTCCTCGTAAAAAATACCAACCTGATGGATCTGGATCATATCCGCTTGAGAATTCAATTAATCTTTCACGAGTATCCCTCTCAGGATCAAAGGTAATAGAAAAAATGGCAGTTTCATTGCCAAATATATCTTCTTCCTTTAATCGCTCTTGTACCTGTGAAAGCAAGTAAGTTGTTGGTGGACAAACATCAACACAAGTTGAAAAATAAAAGTATACTAACCTTACTTTTCCATCAGTCTCCTCTAGAGATACGGTACTTCCATCAATATTATCTAATTCAAATGGAGGGGCCTTTTCAGTATTTTCTTCCGTTATAAAGCTGATATCGGACTTTGATTCTGGGATCAAATTATATATCAAATAAGCTGACATTCCTATGATTAAAATCCCCATCACACTAAAATAAATAATTTGCAACCATTTTTTTCGATTCATATACTTTCACCTAACTTGTAGTATTTATGATCATTACAAAGAAATTAATCATCAAGTAATTAATGGAAAAAAGAAATGTCCTTCTTGACCATTTATCATCATCTTTAGTAACAAAACCTATAATACAGTAAATAACCCAAACTATACTTAATAAAATAGAAACAACTAAATAAATCATTCCTACGTATCCAAAAACATAAAACATGATATTTACAGGTATTAAAAGGAACACATAGGGCAGCATTTGAATTTTTGTTCTTTTTACTCCCTTTACTACAGGTAACAATGGAAATCCAGCAGCTCTGTATTCTTCTTTACGTCTTATACCTAACGCCCAAAAATGTGGTGGCTGCCATAAAAATAATAAAGCAAACAGTAACCACGCCCCAGCGTCTACTTCGTTCGTCACTGCACAATATCCTAAAACAGGAGGCATTGCTCCTGAAATCCCACCGATCGATGTACTCCAAGTAGAATTTCTCTTTAACCACATTGTATAAACAAAAACATAAACAAAAAATCCAATAAAACCTAAAAAAGCTGAAATAGGATTCACTAAAAAATAAAGAACAAACAGACCTATTATACCTAAAACAATCCCATACCAAAGCACAACATTTGGATGAATCCTTCCAGCTGGTAGGGAACGACCTTGTGTCCTCTCCATCTTCTCATCAAAATCTCTATCCAAAAAGTTGTTTAAAACACAACCTGATGCCATGATCAATGCTGTTCCAAGCATCATATAAGCTAAAATGAACCAATTGATATCCCATTGTGATGCAAGCCAAAACCCTCCAAATGCTGCAATAAGATTAGATCTAATGATTCCTGGTTTTGTTAGCTGAACAAAATCTCTCCAAGAAGCTTTATCTATAACTGCAGAATCAGAGATTGATTCATTCATCACTTGCACATCTAACTGTTTACCCACCTATCTATAAGCCTCCTTAGAGCGTAAAAAAACATATCTTTAATCATATCAGTCTGCAGAACATTTGACAACAAAATCGATTCTTTATTCATATTTTAGACGCAAATTTAATTGTCATGTTGTCAAGCATTATTCCATAATTATATTAATGTATTGAATTGTTTGTTTACATGAAAAGACGATCTCCTTTTTAATATACCCTATTGAAAGGATGGACATAAACATATGGCGGTCATTAAAGCAAATAGTGAAGATGTGAAGTTACTAGCAAGATTAATGAGGGCTGAAGCAGAGGGTGAAGGCGAATTAGGAATGTTAATGGTTGGAAATGTTGGTGTAAACCGAATAAGAGCAGATTGTTTAGATTTTAAAGATATTCGAGATATGAAGCGAATGGTGTTTCAAAGACCAGGTGGATATGAAGCTACAATTAAAGGATACTTTTACCAAAAAGCAAGGGATAAAGATATCCGTTTAGCCCAAAGAGTCATTAACGGTGAAAGATTCCATCCTGCAACGAATTCTTTATGGTTTTTTAGACCAGAAGGGGCATGTCCACCTCAATGGTATGACCAATATAATTCTGGAAGGTATAAAGCTCATTGCTTTTTCACCCCTTTACAAAGTGTTTGCCCGAGTGTGTACTAATATGTTTTTGTTTTACATTTATTTAATTAAAGGAGGATTTAACAAATGAATGGAAATAATTATAATGCAATGGCTCAGCCATATTCTAATGTAATGCCTGCAAGTGTTAATCCAATGGCGATGCCTGCCGCTAATCCAATGGCCATGCCTGCACAGTATGCTAATATGATGCATGGCTCTCCATCAATGCCTGGGTCTATGTCTGGGTCTATGTCTGGGTCTATGCCTAGTTCTATGCAAGCATCTATGTCAGGACCATATGCTCCAAGTGGCTCAGTTCTCCCAAGTACTTCACCAGCTATGTCAGATATCACACCACCAGGTCAATTACCAATGGAAGTTTCTTACATTGAAAATATTTTACGATTAAATTTAGGAAAAGAAGCGACGATTTATATGACCTATGAAAATAACACTGAGTGGAATGCAAAAGTGTTTACAGGAGTTCTTGAAGCAGCTGGTAGAGATCACATTGTAATTAGCGATCGTGACACAGGAAAAAGATACTTACTGCTAATGGTGAATTTAGATTATATTACTTTTGATGAAGAATTAAATTATATTCCAACTTATTAAGCACAAGGTTTTAACAAAAACATATAATATAAGAATATAAAAGACCTATTTATCAAATTGATGAATGGGTCTTTTTACTCTTGATAAATTAAATACCCTGAACATGATTATAAGTAACGGAACAGGATAAAGATAAAGAGTAAAGATAAAGATATTTTGCTTTTACAGGAGGGAGCCATATTGGATTCTGGTACTCATTTTGTAGTAGGTTTAGGATTAGCTGGTTTAGCAACCATTGATCCTGCTGTTTCAAATGATCCTAATTTATTTGTATCTGTGTTAGTTGGAACTGTATTAGGTTCACAAGCCCCAGATGCTGATGGGTTATATAGATTTAAAAGTAATAGTGCATATATAAAAAATCACAGAGGGTTGTCTCATTCATTACCTGCTCTCTTCATTTGGACTTTTCTGATTACGGGGCTTATATTTCTAATTTTTCAGCCCACTGCCATTCTTCATGTATTGTTATGGGTTTTCATAGCGATATGTGTTCATGTTTTTTCAGATTTATTTAATACTTATGGAACACAAGCTCTAAGGCCTATCTCAGATAAATGGATTTCATGGAATATTATCCATATATTTGATCCTATTATATTTTTCTCTCATGTTATTGCCTTATTCCTTTGGGTATTCCATATTGGTGAAGCTACATTTATTTTTCCAATATTATATGGCTTTTTAATTGTCTATTATATTTGGAGAACAGCAGTACATTATTTTTTGCAAAAAAACCTTTACAAAAAAGACAACAACTATCAAAAAGGTGACTCATATATGCTCATCCCGACAGTTCATCTATCAGAATGGAACATCGTTAAAAAAAATAAAAATAACGTTCATATACTAGGTGAATTAAAAAGTAATGGAAATATACAATGGGTAGATAAAGTGCAATGTAAAGCACATCCTGCTATCGAAATTTCCAAAAAGAATCCTGACATCGCTTCGTTTTTATATTTTAGTTCTGAGTACGCATGTTCAGACATCATACAACATACTTGGGGATATGAAGTTCGTTGGTTTGATGTACGTTATCGACATCGAAAACAATATCCTTTTGTAGGTGTTTTACTAATGGAAAAAGATTTTACCACAATTAAATCATATGTAGGATGGTTAAATGATGAGAAGTTAAACAAACGACTTGGTTTGCATGAAATGTGAATATACTGAAAAATGTAAATTAAAACCAAGAAGTACAGAAATAATTTTTATATGAAAATTTACAAATTTTGAAGATAAAAAGCTCAAGGGATTAAATCCCTTGAGCTTTTGTTACTTTTATTTTACTATTAAGGTTGTCTACCTGCTAATGTTTGCTCAGCCATTTGTACTAAATGACGAGTCATGTATCCACCAATAGAACCTGTATCACGAGTAGCCATGTTACCATAGTAACCATCTTGAGGAATTTGAATACCTAGCTCCTGTGCTACTTCATATTTTAATTGATTTAATGCCGCATTAGATTGAGGCACCACTAGTTGGTTAGATCTTGCCATTGATGAGCACTCCTTTCAATCTATGTTGTTTTTTACAAGCTGCTTGTATAACTATTATGTTAACTTTTGAAAAAAACTATTCATATTATTTTTATATCATGAAAGGTGAGTCATATTATGAGTAAAAAAACTGCCCTACTTTTTTCTATGATTGGTGTACTGTTCTTGGTTTTCACAGGTATCGCATTAAGTTATCAACAATCTCTATTAGCCTTACTTTTTTTATTTTTATCTTTTTTTACTGTCGGAATTGGTTTTATGGCCAAAGCAAAAATTAGAAAGAAAAATAGTCATTAATATGGTAATACAAAACCCATTTTTTCCTTTATTTCCCTTAAAGTTTCATTTGCCACATCAGCTGCCTGTTCAGCACCTTGTTTTAAATACTTACTTAATTCGCCTGAAGATCGAATTTCTTTATAACGTTGTTGAATCGGCTCAAGAGTAGCTACAACATGTTCTGCTAAATCCTTTTTAAATGGACCATATCCTTTACCTTCATATTCTTGTTCAATTTCTTTTATACTTAAAGTTGAACAATAGGAATATATTGTCATTAAATTACTAATTTCAGGTTTATTAACGGGATCAAATAAAACATCTCTCCCAGAATCTGTAGTTGATCTTTTGATTTTTTTACGTAACACATCCGGCTCATCTAACATTGCAATATAACTATTTGGATTAGGGTTACTTTTACTCATTTTATTTGAACCATCATCTAAGGACATGATTCTCGCACCAACTTCAGGTATATATGGTTCTGGGATCTTTAAGCATTCACCAAAACGTTGATTAAAACGATTTGCTAAATCTCTAGTTAATTCAAGATGTTGCTTTTGATCATCTCCTACTGGTACAAGGTCAGCATTATAAAGTAATATATCAGCAGCCATTAGACCAGGATATGTGAACAAACCTACACCTATAGAATCTTGCTTCCTGGACTTATCTTTAAACTGGGTCATTCTTTCAAATTCTCCCATATAAGATAATGTTGTCATTATCCAGCCTAATTCGGCATGTGCAGGTACATGAGACTGAACGAACACACTAGACTTATTCGGATCTACACCTGAAGCAAAATACAAAGCTGCAACTGCTTCAGTTTGTTCTTTTAATTCTTCCGGTTTTTGAGGCACAGTAATCGCATGTAAGTCTACAATAGAAAAAAAACATTCATGTGTATCCTGTAGTTTAACGTAATTTTTCAAAGCCCCAATATAATTTCCAATTGTTAATTTTCCACTAGACTGAATACCAGATAAAACTCGTTTCATTCTTTAACCCCCTATTTATAATTCTAAAATTAGTTACCTATACAACAAAAAAAAGCCTTCCTCCGAAAGGGACGAAAGACCGTGGTGCCACCCTAATTTATTTCTTTAAATCTAAAAATTAATCTTAATCTAAAGAAAACTTTATTTCCGATAACGGGGAAATCCGTGCAGTCTACTAAAAAAATAGTTCAACTTTAAGCTCAAGGTCCCATTTCAGAAAACACGTTGTACCGACTTTCAGCAATATATCGGTTCTCTGGAAAACAACGATGTCTCCTTACTCTTCCTCTCATCGCATCATATGATTTAATTTCATTATTATACACAACAATTCATAAATGTCAATGACTAAGAGTCACTTGTTTCTTCAATTGGGACATTAAATCATTAATTACGGGTAAAGTATCCTTAAAGTAAGGAGAATAGTTGAGATCCTTAATAAATTCTAAAAATTGGAGTCCAATTTCATATACAATCTGTTGATATTTTTTTAAATCAACAATATATTCCTCCATCTCCTTAGGTTGTTCTCCTTCAGATTCTTCCACCTCAATGAGTTGGATGCTTTGTTTATTTATATGCCTTACCACAAATGAAAACCCTCTGCAATCAGGATCACCACATCCACATACAAAAAAAGGAGTTTTCTCCCACTCCGTTGCTGAAGCAAATCGATTTGGAAAAGTGTCTTCCAGTGCACTTAAAAGTAAAGCAGGTAATCCCACATCTATACATAGAGGTTCATCTATAATAATATCATCATTTATTTGTAAATAGACATCTGCTTGTACAATTTGCAATTCTTTATTCAAAGATAAATGATCAAAAATTAATTTCATTTTCTAACCCCTTTCATGAAGCCCATTTATCAACCATAGTATAACAATTTTTTGTAATAAAAACCGTTTCGCTCCTTCATTAAGGTAACACAACGGTCATTTAATGCATCATATAATTTGTCTTACTCTCATAAAACCTTTTGCTGAGGATTATTCAACAAATTAGCCATATTGTAATTAGATTCGAATTGAACACTCGTAGCTAGATTTTTGTTTTTTAAAGCAAATTCAAAGGAAATCTGCCCATGAGTCCAATGATTTTTGTACTTTAGAGATTGAATTGCCATCTTTTTAAAAGAAAATATTTGCTGCTTAGTTAAACCTTGAATATGCCCTCGGGTTTCTCTATTATTTCCTTCTATTGGGTCATGAATCACACCAAATTTACCAACAGTATTATTGCGAATTTGTAAAAATACAATACCCGAGGTCAGACTCCCTAATTCAGGCTGAATTTCTTCAAATACTAAATCAAGCTGTTTAGCTAAAGATAACTGCTCAATATACATAATTTCTCTCCCTTTCCATTATTTTATTGGCATTGTTAAATAAACACAGTTAAACAAGTGTTTAAAAATACACACGTGCTTTCTAGGAAATAAAATTAGATTTACATGTGGATCAACTAAATAATACAGAAGGAAAAATGTAGAAGATTCAAAATCAGGGGAAATGAGACTAGAGTATATACCTTATGTAAATTTACATATTTATACACATCATAATATATTAATATAAAAATGTAAATAATTTTCTATCCTATTAGTTTTATTAATTCATACAACCTCATAGACTTTTTTCAAATTTGAATGCTATAATAAAGAAAATTTTAACAACTAACAAAGGAGTAGATGATATGAGCTGGTTCTACGAGCAATCTGTTAAAAATAAACTATTAATTGGAGTATACTCCATATTATCTATATTTTCATTAGTATCTATCCTATTTGCTGAGAATAAATTGATTGTT
This sequence comes from Chengkuizengella marina, assembly GCF_009910845.1. Taxonomy (GTDB): domain Bacteria; phylum Bacillota; class Bacilli; order Paenibacillales; family KCTC-33759; genus Chengkuizengella; species Chengkuizengella marina. Next base: position 153,708 of record NZ_SIJB01000018.1, read on the forward strand.
TCAATGATTATTGTATTTTTATTAGCTATAATCTACCCTATTCTTTCAAAATTAGAGAAAGTGATTAATGAATCTATAGATAATGTTTCCAGAGCAGCCACAAAAATAGCGCAAGGCGACCTACAACAAAAAATATATATTACATCAGATGATGCAATTGGAGAACTGGCGAATGCATTTAACAAAATGTCTGAAAGAATGAACAATACATTACATGACACGCTTAATATTTCCAAGTTAGTTTCAGATTCAAGTAGAAATATTTATTTAAAAAACAAAGCTCTGAGTGATGTTCTAATTCAAGTAAACTTATCTACTAACGAATTGGCTACTGGAGCCAATGAAATTTCTGAGGACGTATCCAACATTTCTACATCTATTCAAAATATTGAAAATAAGGTCAGTGCATATACGGTATCAACAAATGAAATGAATAAACATTCTCAAAACACGATACAATTAGTGGACAAAGGGAGAAATGCGGTAGAAAGTCAAAGTGCTGGAATGAAAGATACTGTTGAAGCAACGAACCATGTTGCATCTACTATAAGTGAACTAGCTAAACAAGCAGATGGCATTTCAAAGATAACAAAAACGATCTCAGAAATTGCAGAACAAACAAATCTCCTCTCTTTAAATGCATCTATTGAGGCAGCTAGAGCAGGAGAACACGGTAAAGGTTTTGCTGTTGTTGCGCAGGAAGTAAGAAATTTAGCTGAGGAAGCAACTGAATCAACCAAAGAAGTTTTTAATCTTGTTAAAAATATAGACTTCGGCATTAAACAAGCGATTGAGAATATAGAAAAAAATGAAGAGATCGTTAAAAATCAAACATTAATGATAGAAGAAACGGAAAAGGTGTTCAGTGAGATTGTACATAGTATACAGTTTATTACTGATCGAATTTATGAATTTTCAAAAGAAAGTGAACTTATGCTTAGTAGCGCAAAAAATATTTCTGAATCAATGGAAAATATATCTGCAATTACACAACAATCTGCTGCAGGTACTGAGCAAGTTTCAGCATCAATGAACGAACAAATATCATCCGTTCAAGAAATGGTTAGTGTGTCAGAGCAAATGACTCATAAAGCTTCACAACTCCAACAATCGATTGAATTTTTTAAATTAAGATAACATGCAAAAAATAAATTTCAAAAAAAAGATCACCTGAATATTAGGTGATCTTTTTTATCTAAAATGAATTATCTAATCACTAATTGTTTCTTTTGATCATGTTTATGTGTTTTATAATATGTGACCATCGGTTCTAATATTTCCATAAAATCAGGACAGTGAATTCCTGATCCTTTTAAGTCCTCCACTGCATTTTGACAGTCAAATCTTGCCTCATACGTGAAATAATCCAATGCTTCTTTTTCAACGCCCAAAAACTTACGAATAAATTTGATTTTTAAGAAAAGAACTGTAGACATAATTGGGACTCTTCCAATTGGTTTTTTTTGTAACAATTCCTGCATCATAGCAGAATAAACTTCTTTCACTTTATAAGGAGAAGGGTCCGTTAAGTGATACGTTTTACCTTCACCAATTTCAGCATGACCTAAATAACAAGAAGCAGCAATGATATAATCTACTGGAACAAGATTAATCTCTGCTTCCCCTGGTCCAATGTATGGAAGAATGGGAAGAAATCGAAGGCGGTCCAAAAAGTTTAATATAAAATAAGGTCCATCAAATTTAATGGTTTCACCCGTAAAGGAATGACCCTTTACTATGCCAGGACGTATAATGGTAGTAGGTACATCATTCATTATTTTTTTTACTAGCACTTCCGCTTCATATTTTGTCTCTTCATAATAGTTTTGGAAAGTTTGGTTTTTCTCCAGTTCAGACTCTAGAATTTTACCTTTACGGTCCCCTGCTACATATGCAGTACTAAAGTATATGTATCTTTTTAAACTCTCTAACTGTTTAACAAATTGGTTTACATTATCCGTACCCTTAACATTGACAAGATAAGCAATATCTTTAGGAACAGCTAAATCATAAATTGCAGCCAGATGGAATACATGTGTAACTTCTCTTTGAAGGACTTGAAGACGATCATCAGATATACCTAGATTATTGTTAGTAATATCTCCTTCTAGTATCGTAAAACGATCCTTTTCAAAACCTCCATCATTCATTAATTTAGCAGCTTCTACCTCAGCTTCTCTATACATATTTGGTAAAACTAATACATAAATATGATCTACGTCCTCTTGTTCCTTTTGAAGCTGCTGGATAATTTGACTAGCAATAAAACCTGGAAATCCAGTAAAAAAATACTTGTTACCCATCAGATCACCCCTTTAATAAAATAACTATTCTCATTCATGGAAAACCAAGCCATATATAATTGTCAAAAAAGTCAGAATGTTTTCTAATACCATTTTATCATGGCTTTTTGATCTTTCAAGATCATTTAAAAATGTTATACTAATATTGCACCCCAAAAAGTGAAGTGAAGTTAAATCCGAATACTTTTGGGGACCCCGAAACATTGAAGTAAATATTATATATATTGTAAATTTATATTAAAGGAGAGATTAAGATTGAAACCATTACAAATATCACCAGAAACTGCTCAGGCATTAGCTAAAAAATTAAATGTACCTATAGAACACTTAATGCACATGCCTCAGCATATATTAATGCAAAAATTAGCTGAATTAGCAAAACAGGATAAAAACAATTCAAACGATTAGCACTCAATAATTACCTAGCTTTAATGTCACAAATAAAAAAATAGTTAATACTTTGTGCTGATATAAAAAACCTAAAACTATAAATAGGTTTTTTTAGCTATTAATAAAATGATATGCTGGACCAGATAATCGCTCTAACAAAATAGCTTGTAGCTGCTTATCTAGTTCTATCGTAGAGAGTGCTTTTTTCATACAACCCAACCATGCATCAGCACGCTCTCTTGTAATTTCAAATGGTAAATGTCGAGCTCTCATCATGGGATGGCCATATTGCTCTGAATAAAGAGGAGGCCCCCCAAAAAATTGTGTTAAAAATAAAAACTGTTTTTCCTTAACAGGCATAATATCTGCTGGAAACAATGGTCCTATTACTGAATTTTCTTGTACTATAGGATAAAAAGTTTCTACAATTTTACGAACCGTTGCTTCTCCACCTATGACTTCGTATAATGATTTTTCTTCCATATAAGTTAAGCCCTCCCATACTTCTAGGTTGTTCTGCCTTAATATGTAAAAGACGAACGAACTTTATTTATTTCATATTATATCATAGTCCAGCCTCATCCTAGTTGTCGGAATGAACCTGCTTATAATTTCATACTATGTTATAAAAGACAAGCTTGCTTAAAATGGAGCTTTTTTGAACAGATACTTAAAGGCTAAATTCACTAGGAGGCCTCTTTATGCTCCCTATAAAAAAATACATTGTATACATCATTCCATTCATTAGTTTAATCTTCATTTCACTCATTTTAGTTTATCCAACGATCAGTTTTAATGCTGCTGTAAGGGGAATCAGTATCTGGTGGGATGTTTTGTTTCCAGCGCTGTTTCCTTTTCTAGTTGTTTCAGAAATACTATTAGGTATCGGTATTGTACATTTTTTTGGGACACTTTTAGATCCAATTATGCGTCCATTATTTAGAGTACCAGGAATAGGTGGTTTTGTCATGACTATGGGGTTTGCATCGGGTTACCCTGTTGGGGCTAGATTAACCTCTAAGTTATGGGAACAAAAGCTAGTCAATCAAGTAGAAGGAGAAAGATTAGTTGCTTTCACTTCAACTTCTGATCCTATTTTTTTAATTGGAGCTGTATCTGTTGGTTTTTTTCACGATGTAAACCTAGCTCTTGTTTTAGCTATCTCACACTACGGAGCGGGAATTATAGTTGGATTATTGATGCGATTTCATGGGAAAAACAATGCTAAAACAATATCTCAAATTGAAACGAAGCAAAAAGGATTTATTTTATTTCGTGCGTTTCAATCGATGCATAAAGCCCGTTTAGAAGATGGTAGAACTCTCGCTATAATTATATCTGATGCAGTTGAAGCTTCCATTAAATTAATTTTTGTTATTGGAGGACTCGTTGTATTTTTCTCTGTGCTATTAGAAATTTTGACGACAATCCATTTTTTGGACCTATTCTATCTTTTATTCCAATCTTTAATGCAATTATTTGGATTTCCTGTTGAACTCAGCCAAGTTATTATTAACGGAACTTTTGAGGTGACTTTAGGTGCTAAGTCAGCAGGTGATGCAAACACTAGTTTGATAGCCAAAACCGCTGCTGCTGCTTTTGTTGTCTCTTGGAGTGGGTTATCGGTTCATGCACAAATCGCCAGCATATTGCATTTTACAAATTTACGGTACACTCCCTTTTTCATTGCGAGATTACTTCATGGATTCATTACCGCTGGAATCGTTTATTTAATATTTGATCCAATTTACTCCTATAAGGTTGCCTCTTCCTTATTCCTTCCAACTATAAGTGAATTAACGACAAAAACCCAATTCATATTTCTTTACTTTTCCCTTTGGAGCATAGTGTTTTTATTTGTATGTGTTTTATCCTTGTACTTTATATACGTAATACTGAGATCTTTTTTTTATCTTAAAAAGTGAACATTGTTTTATAAATGATTTTTGTATATGATGGATACAGCAAATGATTAGTAGGAGGTTACACTTTTGAAATATTTCGTCTTGGACCGTGGAGATGAAACTTCTTTAAAATTATCTGATAAATTTCATAAATTAGCAAAACAACACAATATGATTCTTGATGAAATTTCACCTGACATTGTGATCTCAATTGGTGGAGACGGAACCATGTTATACGCATTTCATAAGTTTGTACAACAACTTGAAACTATTTCATTCGTTGGAATTCATACTGGACATCTTGGATTTTACGCAGATTGGAAACCAGATGAAATCGAACATCTATTAGAAATTATGGCTAAAAAAGGGAATTCTGAGGATGTTATCGTAGAGTATCCTATTGTACAAATTGAAATTAAAACCGTAAATGATAAAAGAATATATTATGCGCTAAATGAAATTACCATTAAAGGAATTCATGCAACATTGGTAGCTCAACTGGATATTAATGATGAAAAATTTGAAATGTTTAGAGGAGATGGGATTTGTATATCTACTCCATCCGGTAGTACAGCTTATAACAAAGGTTTGGGTGGTGGAATCATTCATCCTTCAATAGCAGCGATTCAAATTGCTGAAATGGCTTCTATAAATAATCGTGTTTTCAGAACTTTAGGTTCACCTATTATTTTACCAAATCATCATCATTGTGATATTTATCCTAAAGCAAATCAAAAAATATTACTGTCTGTAGATCATTTACAGTTTGAGCATAAAGATATCGTTTCCATTCGTAGTAGTGTTTCACATAAAAAGGTTCGATTTGCAAGATATCGTACTTTTCCATTTTGGAATAGAGTAAAAGAAGCTTTTGTGGGTGTCGAATCAAATTAAATGGTTAAAAAATAGCCGAAAAAATCATTAAGCATTTTTTCGGCTATTTTAGCATTTCACTAACCCTTAACTAATTCATATTAAATTCATTAATTTCAATATTAATTTGTTTTTTTAACTTTTTTTAGTACAAAGTATGCACAACCGAAATTACAATATTCATAGATATAATCCTCAAAGCTATTAATGGAAGATTCCTTAGATGCTTTTGTATGACCGTGGTGAAAGAAACCTTTTAATCGAAGCTGATTATAACCCCAATCTCCAACAATAAAATCATAACGGTCCAATACTTCACTGTATCTAGCACGAAATGCTTCTTGATTCCAACCATTTTTATGATCTTTAATAAGTTCAAATGACTTTCCTGTAATTTGGATCATCTTTCTAATTATCCTCCTATATTCAATCCTCTAAGAGGTTCTTTAAAAAATTCCCCTTTTGAAAAAGCAATATATATTAAAATTATTATCTGGCATTTAATGTTTCATTGGCCGCTTCCTTTTGCTCACGAGCATGATATGAGCTTCGAACCAAAGGTCCTGCTTCAACATGGCTAAATCCTCGTTTCATACCTTCTTCTTTTAATAAAGCGAACTCCTCCGGTGTATAGAATTTTTCAACTGAAAGGTGTTTTTTAGAAGGTTGTAAATATTGACCAATCGTTAATATGTTACAATCTACTTCTCTTAAATCATCCATCGTTTGTAGAATTTCATTCCACTCTTCTCCAACTCCAATCATAATACTGGACTTCGTAGGAATTTTACTTTTGTATGATTTAGAGCGTTGTAACAACTCAAGTGACCTTTTATATTTAGCTTTTGATCGAACTCGATCTGAGCATCTTTCAACCGTTTCTATATTATGATTCAACACTTCTGGTTTAGCATCTAGAACTTTATATAAAGCTTCTTCATTTCCCATAAAATCAGGTATTAATACTTCAACATCACAAAATGGAAGACGTTTTTTTACAGCTTTGATCGTTTCAGCAAAAATCATTGCTCCTCCATCTGCTAAATCATCGCGTGCAACTGAAGTTATAACACAATGCTTTAATCCCATTTCTTCTGCTGCCTCACCAACTCTTTCAGGCTCTTTTAGATCTAATTCATTTGGTAGTCCAGAATTTACTGCACAGAAACGACAAGCTCGTGTACAAATGTCGCCTAGAATCATAAAAGTAGCCGTTCTATTTGCCCAACATTCATGAATGTTAGGACATTTTGCTTCTTCACATACTGTATGTAAAGTTTTTGTCCGCATCGTTTTTTTTAGTTCTTTAAATTCTTGTAGTTCATTGCCAGAAGGCAATTTTATTTTTAACCAATCTGGTTTTCTCTGTGGTGTTTGTATTGCCATATTTATCCATATCCCTTCCTGGGTTCTTCAAAATCATTATGTATATGTATTATAACAATGGATTTAAAAACATGCCACCTTTGTAAAAATTGGATTGGATAATACAAAATACCATCGTGCACTCTATAAAACAATTAGGTCAATGAACAAATAATTAAACATCTGAAACTACATAGATGGCAAATTTTGTAGGAGGGATCATATTGAAAATAAAATTCCTTTATTACTTTCGTCTATTCATTCTTATGATCTTAACTGTTTCTTTTATAAATTCAACTGCGTTAGCAAAAACAGAGGAACTTAGTTTAAAACAAATTTATGAAAAACGACAGCAATTGTATGAAGAAATGAGTGCTGTGACAGAAATACCCTGGTTTTATTTAGCCGCCATTGATCAATATGAAAGATCTTTAAGTATAGCAAATCCAAAAAATAGACCGATTAGAGAAGGGCTTATAAGTATTTATTTTGAAAAATCTGATTGGGTAGGATATTTAAATCCAGATGAACATGATTCTAACTTAAAATCCATTATCTTTTTTAACGGCAGAGGAAGAGACGGTTCAGGAGATGGACTTGCAGATTGGAACAATGATCAGGATGTTTTATACACGATGTCTCAACACATCTTAAAATATGGATTATCAAAAGATGATTTTCGCATTGCTCTGTGGGAGTATTATCAAAATTCAAGAAGTGTGAAAAGGATCGAACAGTTTGCAAAAATTTATGAAAGGTACGGTACATTGGATTTATACAAACATGCCTTTCCTGTACCATTACGTTCAGATCATTCATACCGCAGTACTTGGGGGGCAGGAAGAAGTTTTGGTGGATTCCGGATTCATGAAGGAACTGATATTTTTGCTCATCATGGTTTACCTGTACGAAGTACTTGTTATGGGATTATTGAAGTCTTGGGTTGGAATCGATATGGTGGTTGGCGAATAGGAATACGAGATCTTAATAACGTATACCACTATTATGCTCATTTATCTGGATACCAAAAAGAAATAAAACAAGGAGACATTGTTGAACCAGGTCAAGTATTGGGATGGGTAGGAAGCTCAGGTTATGGTAAACCAGGAACACAAGGTAAATTCCCTCCACATCTTCATTATGGATTATACCGTGACAATGGATATAATGAATGGTCATTTGACCCGTATCCTTATTTAAGAAAATGGGAGCGGGAGGAGCGAAGAAGCAGAAAATAATGGCTTCTTCACTCCTCTTTGCATTTTATTGATTAATTTTCAGTATTATCCTCTGAGTCTGTTGAGTTAAATTGTGGAATAGATATAGGAGGTATCGGATTCATTCCGTTTAAGGAATCGATTGGTTTACCATTGGAATCAAAATAATATGCTGGTACATCCCCTACAACTAATAAATATGTAATAGGAACTTCTGTTTCTACTATTTCAGCTTCTGTATCAAAAGGAATTATGATTGTTACCTCTGCAATGATGTGTATGTAAACTTCAACAAGAATCATATTGATCCCAGCATCCTGTTTTCTTGTAGTCAGGTCAATTAATACTGAACCCGCAGGTACAAATTTAATCGGTACTTCTGGACCAAAAGAAGCTATAATTGCACTATCTAAAGCTTGACCTAATGGAATGGACTCAGGCATTCTTTGTAAATCATCTAATGTTTTTTGAACGATATTCCTAGTTTCAGCAGCAATTCGCATATGTTCTGTATAATTTAACATAAAACCAGTAATTTTCCCTGTATGGTCGTATTTCCATTCAATTAATTTATCCAAATTTGTCCCTTTAGATATCTGTTCAGTAAGTGAAGCATTAATGGATTGAGTAGCGATTTGTTTAATTCTAACTTTTGCAACATTCATCAAAGGGGGTCTTAAATTTTTCTCAATAAAAATAAAGCTTTGTACAGTAATTAGAGTAAAGATAATTAGAACTAGGAAAAACACTTTCTTTTTGCTTCCTTTTTTAACTGTGCGACTTCTCCACCTTCTTTTTCTCCTCATGTATTAATGCCCCCTAGCTAAAAGTTCTGCTGCTTAAACAATGAATCAGAGACAGCTTGCAAGAAATCCCATCTTATTAAATAAATTTATGCTTTAGCTGTTTAAAATAATCCTTAAAAAGACGAGAGGTTTTTTTCAAACAAAAAAAAGGAAAAGCATTTATAATGCTTTTCCTAAATATTGATTGATAGTAATTCTATTTATCCCTTGAATTTTCTCTGTCTTAATGTCTCATACAACATGATGGTTGTTGCCATAGCAACATTTAATGATTCCGCACTGCCTTCAATTGGTATTTTAATTTGTTTACTTACATATTGATGTAACTCTGGAGAAACTCCGTTCCCCTCATTTCCTACTATAATCCAACTTGCTTTTGTTAAGTCCGTTTGAAAAAAGTTTGATTCTGCTTTTAAACTTGTGTTTAACACTTGAATCGAATGATTTTGAGCTTTTTGAAGCATACCATTCAAATCACTTTCAATGATTGGTAAATGAAAAATAGATCCCATGGTTGATCGAACGGTTTTAGGATGATATAAATCTACACATCCCTTGCCTAATACAACTCCAGTTGCGCCTACTGCATCAGCACTTCTTATAATTGTTCCTAAATTACCAGGATCTTGTATAGCATCACAAACAACAACCAAAGCGGAATCCTTAAATAAAATTGAATCATCCCCGTTTTTTTTATATACAATTGCAAAAATACCTTGTGGGGTTTTTGTATCAGAACATTTATTTATGATATCGTCACTAACACCTATCCATTTCCGCTCTTCATAATCTAATAATTCTTCGGGTACACCCTTTTCATATGAATACACAACATGTTCAACTATTACATTAGTATTGTTTAAAGCTTCTTTGACTAAATGAATTCCTTCCACAATATACTTACCTTGTTTATCCCTACCTTTTTTAGACAAAAGTTTAACCCAATCTTTTACATGACTATTTGTTAACGAGGTGATTTTCATGGTTTCAATTACTCCCGAAATGACATTTCAAAATTTTGTAAATGATCATTGTCTCCTACAACAACAAGAATATCATTCTCCTTGATTAAATCCTCAGCATGTGGAGCAATATTCATTTTATCAGCACTTTTGATTGCAATGACGTTACAACCAAATTTCGCTCTAATGTGTAACTCACTTAAATTTTTTCCAACCATTCTTGATGCTGCTTTAATCTCGACTATGCTATAATCAGCTGAAAGTTCTATATAGTCGATTATATTTGGGGATATTAAATGATGAGCAACCCGAACACCCATATCTCTTTCTGGGAAAATAACTTTATCTGCTCCAATTTTTTGAACAACTTTACCATGTAAATCATTTTGTGCTTTAACGACTAATGTATTTACTCCTAGATCTTTTAATATTAGAGTAGTTAAAATACTCGCTTGAATATCTTGTCCAATAGCAACAACTACAACATCAAAATTTCTAATTCCTATCGCTTTCAAAGCTTCTTCATCGGTTGTATCTGCCTGGACAGCATGAGTAACTTCATTAATAAGTTCTTGTATACGACTTTCATTGGAATCTATAGCTAATACTTCAAAACCCATATGATATAATGTTTTTGCAACGCTTGATCCAAAGCGCCCTATTCCAATAACCGCAAACTGTTTTTTCAAAAAAATTCCTCCTTTGAGGTTAAAACAAAATTGATATTAAACGTAATGATTGAGCAAAATAAACAGTACAACATGATGTGGAGGTTTTTAACTGATGATGGACTTAAGACAAGCCATTTTCCAAAGGCTTCAAAACAAAAATGAATCTGAATTACATGAGATCATAACTGATTCCATCAATAATGATGAAAGAACATTACCAGGCTTAGGTGTCATTTTTGAATTAATTTGGAAAAAATCCGATGAACAAACACAAAACTTATTAATTTCAACTTTAGAAAGCAATTTACCTCAATAAAACTACAGTGAAAGGGTTGTCTTATAAGTTCATCAGACAATCCCTTTTTTCTGGTTATTTTTTAAAATCCTTATCACTTTGAATTACTGAGGAGGATTTTCTAGAAACTGAACATTCTCATTCTTTTCCATCGATGTCCTCATCGCGTATTCATTTTCAAAAAGAGCAACATGGTTTCCTTTTTTATCAAAAACTAATTGTGAATTAATTCTAAATTTACTTGGTTCAATTTGATCTGCTTGAATCCATCTTGATAACTGATAACTTAATCGGTGTAATTCAATGTCAACACCGTATTCAACTTTCATTCTGTATTCAAAAACTTCAAACTGGAGTTGTCCTACTACACCTAATATTTTTTCATCCCCAGAAATGGACTGGAAATATTGAACGGTCCCTTCATCTGTTAACTGTTCTATTCCTTTTTGAAATTGTTTGTTTTTCAAAGCATTTTTCACAATGACTTTAGCAAATAATTCAGGAGGAAATGTTGGTAGTTCATCAAATTCTATATTTGCTTTTACACTTAATGAATCACCGATCTTGAAAATGCCTGGATCAAATAATCCAATAATATCACCTGCATAAGCTTGTTCAACAATATCTCTATCTTGCGCCATAAATTGTTGAGGTTGCGCTAATTTAATATTTTTACCTGTTCGAATGTGTTTTACACTCATCCCACGATCAAATTCCCCAGAACAAATGCGTAAGAAAGCAATTCGATCACGATGTGCTGGATTCATATTGGCTTGAATTTTAAAAACAAATCCTGAAAAGTTTTTATCACTTGGACTAATTTGTCCTTGATTACTTTCTCTTGGTGCTGGGGTTGGAGCTAACTTTAAAAAGTTATCTAAAAAAGTTTGAACACCGAAATTATTAATCGCACTGCCAAAGAATACTGGAGTTAATTCCCCTTGTTTTACTTTCTCGTAATCAAAAGGATCTCCTGCAACATCTAACAGTTGTAAATCTTCATTTAAGCTTTCAAATAAATAATCTGTCGTAATATTTTTTATGATTTCATCATCATATCCACTCACATTTTGAACTTTTATTTCATCATGGTTATCCCCTTGGAATAATTCAACTCTTGTGGCATGACGATCATATACTCCACACAATTGCTTGCCAGAGCCTATTGGCCAATTCATTGGGAATGAACGGATTCCAAGCACATTTTCAATTTCCTCTAATAAATCAAATGGATTCTGACCTTCTCGGTCCATCTTATTTATAAATGTAAAGATTGGGATACCCCTTTTACGACAAACCTCAAACAGCTTCATCGTTTGTGCCTCTACACCTTTTGCTGAATCAATTAACATCACAGCACTATCCGCTGCTGTTAGCGTTCGATAAGTATCCTCACTAAAATCTTGGTGACCTGGTGTATCCAATATATTTACTTTATGCCCTTCATATTCAAATTGCATAACACTTGAAGTAACTGATATTCCTCTTTGCTTCTCAATTTCCATCCAATCTGATGTTGCATGTTTAGAAGCCTTTCTTCCCTTAACCGTTCCTGCAAGACGAATAGCTCCGCCAAATAAAAGAAGTTTCTCCGTTAATGTAGTTTTCCCAGCATCAGGATGAGAGATGATGGCAAATGTTCTTCTTTTATTCACTTCTTGATCAAATGTTTCTTTTGAAGTCTGATTCATTTATAAATCCTTTCTAATTTTCATTTATTTAAATTGATGTTTTTAAAATTAAAAATGATAAATATTTTTAAAATTTTCTCTTTATTGACCTAATAAAAACGCACGTGCTGGAGCAGCATCGATACCTTCTAATTTTAAAGGAGCGATTACCATAAAATAAGTCCCTGATGGAACATCTTTAAGACGAAGACCTTCAACTATAATAATTTTATTTTCAAATAATATTTTATGTGTTTCATGATCAGGTTGGGCACGTTCAATACCTAATCCATCTGTGCCGATCCCTTTCACTTTTAAATCTTTTAAATAAGCCGCTCCATCTTCATCTAAATAAATAAAGTTGAAGTCAAATTGTTCTGATAGTGAATTTTTTGTTTTAAATAAGATCCATTCCCCTTCCTGAATTGCAAAAGGTTCTAAGTCACTTTTTCCAATTTGACCTTCTACGTGTGTTAAATCTAATACACGTGCCGTAGACACTAAATTTTCTAATGGGATGGATTCAATCGTATCTCCGCTCTCAATCATATGTAACGGAGCATCTAGATGTGTTCCAGTATGTACATTTAAACTTAAAATAGATTCAAAAGCAGATGAGTTTGAAAAGTCAGATGCTGTTTGAATTTTTGGTTTTTTTTCCTCTTTATTTTTATATACTTGCATTCCTTCATGTATGGTCATAGAAATATCATATATTTTAAACATAAAAAACCCTCCTATTTTTCACTCTTAACCTGAACCCATGTGACCTCAGCTTCTTCTTGTCCATGGACTGGCCACCATTTAAACCCTTTTTTCTCTAATAGATCTTTCATTCCTTTTGGTCCCCATGTTCCCGCTTCATAATGCTGAAGGTCGCTTCCATCTGATGATGACCAAGATTCTGAGATAGAATCAATGTATTTCCATGCTGAAGCTACTTCATCCCAACGAGTAAAATAAGTTGAATCTCCGCGAATTGCATCAAATACTAATCTTTCGTAGGCTTCAGGTGTATTTAATCCGACTTCACAGCTTTGGCAAAAATCCATAGCTACTGGAATAATCATGGATTCTCCACCTGGTTTTTTAGCATTAAATTTAATATAAATTCCTTCCTGAGGATTAACACGGAATACTAACAAGTTTGGTTCTAAAGAGTTCGTTTTTGCGAAATACACATTTTCTGGAATATTTTTAAATTCCACGACAACTTCTGTTGCTTTTGCAGGCAATCTTTTACCTGTTCGTACATAAAAAGGAACACCAGCCCAACGAAAATTATCTACATACAATTCTGCTGCAAAAAAAGTTTCTGTATTTGAGGTTTTAGAAACAGAATCTTCATCCCGATAGGCTTTCACAATTTTATTATTTAATGTACCTTCAGTATATTGTGCTCTTACTACACTATCCTTTACTTCTTGAGCATCTTTATAAGATCGAATCGAACGTAATACTTTTACTTTCTCATCTCTTATATCTTCAGACTCCATTCTGCTTGGCGGTTCCATAGCCATCATTGCTACCATTTGCAACATATGATTTTGAGCCATATCTCTTAAAGCACCTGAACTCTCATAATACCCACCTCGATCACCTACACCTACTGTTTCACTTAATGTAATTTGAATATTTGCGATGTACTTATTGTTCCATAATGGTTCAAAAAAAGCATTTGCAAAACGAATAACTTCTATGTTTTGGATCATTTCCTTTCCAAGATAATGATCAATTCGATATATTTCTTCCTCTTCAAACACTTCTCTTATCTGTGTATTTAAGTCTTCAGCAGACTTTAAGTCATACCCAAATGGTTTTTCAATCACCACTCGATGCCAGCCAGCACTTTGCAGAAGTCCTCCTGAACGTAAGTTGTTAGCGACCTGACCAAATAGTTGAGGTGCTAGGGCTAAATAAAATAATCGATTACCTTTGATATTAAATCTTTGCTCTAAAGATTCTGTTAGTTGATTCAAATCATCAAAACCATTTTTATCATTCGTGTTAAGTGACATATATTCAAAGTGATTTACAAAACTTTTCCAGTTATCATCCTTTGATATATCATATCGTGCAAACTCTTGAATAGAATGATACACATCATTTTGAAATTCTTCTATAGAACGATGTCTTCTGGCTAACCCAATCACTGCAAACCTTTCAGACAGCTTACCTTCTCTAAATAAACTATAAATTGCTGGATACAATTTACGTTTTGCCAAATCTCCAGTAGCTCCAAAAATAAAAAACGTAACACCTGATTGACTAGTTAAATTATTATTCATCTCATCATCATTTCTTTCATCCGTATTTTTCTATGTACCTTTTAGAAGTGTAGCATAATCAAATTATATGATTCAATATCCCTGTCATGAAATAACACTCAAAATGGGCTTAACTCATCTAGTTATTCGTCTATTCCAAATATTCAACTTCTGAATATGTTAAATATATGGATATTTGTAGGAGGTGAAAAGCCTATGTTTCCTATAAAACTGGATGAGGAAAACATAAGCAAACATATAGGAAATCCATTATTAGTCCTAACTAATGATGGAAAAGAACATTTTGGAATTCTGAGTCGGATCGACAGCAGGCGTAGACTATATTTTAATGATTTTAATCATACCAGTACTTCAAAATTAAAGAAAAGTAGTAAAAAACAAAAAAGAAGCAAAAAAAAGAAAGCCACGACTTTCCATGAAGGAATCGGCTTTTATCCCAATGAAGTCGGTTTTACATCAGAATTAGACTTCGGCACAAAATATAAAATTGACCTTTCCGATATTAATTTATTGTTTGATACAAGTTTCTTTTAAATTAACATAACATGTATCGGTCAGTTCAAACTTTGAGCAAAAGCTTTTATCGGAGCAACATCCCACTTTTATTAAAAGTGGGCTTTTTTTTATTATTGTTATTGTTACTCAGCTAAACTATGTTTAAAAGCGTAAATCGCTGCTTGAGTTCTATCTTCAACTCCAAGTTTTGCTAATATGTTCGTCACATGAAATTTAACTGTCTTTACACCGATATAAAGTTCATCAGCAACATCTTGATTAGATTTACCTTTTGCAATGAGTCTTAATACTTCCATTTCACGTTCGGTCAATTCTTCATGAGGTGCTTTTTCTACTTGTTGTGTTTTTCTAAAACGGTTCATAATTTTTGATGCAACTTGTGATTCAAGAATAGGATGACCATTCATTGCTGAGCGAATGGCTTGAGCAATTTCAGTTGCACGAGATGTTTTTAATAAATAACTAAAAGCTCCTGCTTCTATTACAGGGTATACCTTTTCATCATCTAAGTAGCTGGTAAGAACAATCACTTTACATTCGGGTTTAAGTTTCAATAATTTTTTTGTAGTTTCTATTCCGTCCATTTCTTCCATCACCAGATCCATCAAAACAACATCAGGATCATAATTTTGCGCGAGTCTGATTCCTTCCTCCCCATTACTTGCCTCACCTATGATCTCAATATCTTCTTCTGTACTTAAAACAGCTGAAAGACCAATTCGAACCATTTCGTGGTCATCTACAATTAAAACCTTAATTGGAATAGACATCTTGCTCACCCTTTCTTTCGCTTACAACAGGAATACGTATTTCAATTCTTGTTCCTTTCCCAGGTGCGGTAATAAACTGAATAGATCCACCTATTTCATTAATTCGTTCTTTCATAGAGACAATACCATAAGATGCATGTTTTTGAACATTCATATCAAATCCTACACCATTATCTTGAATCATTAAACGAACTATACTACCATTATATGAACACTTAATTTCCATCTCAGATGCTTTAGAATGTCGTAATGTATTGGATAACGCTTCTTGTATGATTCTAAAAATATGATCCTCTACACCTTTAGTTAGTTGGAGATTGTCATCCATATCTAACGTAATATGTATAGGAACCTTAGAGTTCAACTCATGTAACAACTCATGTAATCCTTGTGACAATCTTTTTCCTTCCAAGTGAACAGGGCGTAAATGTAACAATAAAGCTCTCATTTCAGATTGAGCTACAGATGCCATTTCTTCTATGAGTGATACTTGCCTTTTTGCTTTTTCAAAATCTATATTTAAAGTCCTTCCTACTGCTGTTGCTGTCATAGAAATAGCAAATAACTGTTGACTGACTGCATCATGTAATTCACGAGCTAATCGTTGACGTTCCTCGGTAACAGCAGAAAAACGAGCCTTTTCTGCAAGCTGTGCATTATTTGTTGATAATCTTTGCAGTGAGGTGATTTGATCCTCCCACTTTGTTCTAATTTCACTTAATTGATCTGCTAATCTACCTATTTCATCTTCACCTAATGAAGGAATATCTTTTGGTAAATTACCTTTCTCTAACAGAAGCATTGAATCATGTAAACGATCTAACCTTTTTTTAATTTTATTACTTTGTAAAAAGCCAAACAACGTCCCAATGACAAGAACAATAACAAAAAGGGTGAGACTATGCTTAACCATTAACCATGGCTCAAAGCGCTTTATATATTCATTAGTTTCTAAGAAATATATAATGATAAGAAAAATGAGTATAGAAGCAATCATAGATTCACCCATATTCTTCCATATCATATTTGTTAGCTTTTTTTTATAACGTCGCATAGTAACTCCCCTCCTTCATAGAACATATACAAAATTTAATTACGTTGACATTACAATTACAATGAAATACGTAAATTTTTGACTTAAGTTTCACTCCACTTTTTGGGATAATTTAATGTTTCGGGCCCCGCAAAAGTATTCGGAATAGTATTCTCAGCAATACGTCACTTTTGTGGGTATCCCCTTAGATGATCTTAATATTTACATCTCCTATAATATAAGATATATCAAAGTGGATTTTCACATCAGAAGTAGCATAATTTGGAGAAGTCCATGTAAATTTATTTATGATCCCCGCTTCTTTTTCCCAGTTTAAACTAATCTCTCCTATAGTAATTGTTGATTCAATCGTAACACCAATATGATCAGGGACAATAATGTCAATATCACCGACGATACCTTGTAAAACAATTTTAGTTTCTTTTTCCTCTATAAGTGCATGTGATACATCCATTTGGATTTCTCCAACAATGGAACGAATCATCATATTTTTCAGGGTCCATTGATTCTTTTTCCACTTTATACTTTGTACTATGTTTTGTTTTTGCATAAATGTTTCATCTAATTTCTGCTTATCTGATTTCATATATAAATATCCAAAAGCAATTAAAACTAAACCAATAACAAACATTACATGATTACTAATCAATATAATAATTCCAATAACAATTAATAAGTATCCTTTATTTTTTTCTCCAATACGAACTCGTTTAGTACCAAACCATATCAAAATTAGGGCAGCAACAGTTAAAAAACCAAATAAGTTACCAAACAATAAATATAGTCCAGCAAATATCAAAACTAAAGCAGTATTTCGGTTACTCCGCTCCTTCATAATGTCGCTCCCTCCCTTTCTTTGAGTATGGTTATATCATTACAAATGAGAAATAATTCTAAACGATAAGCGATGAAAAGCCATAGCGGCAATAACAAACCGTATGGCTTAATCCTTTAATAGCATAACATAATTGTACAAATTTTGGGTATATGTTTTGATCTAAATCTAAATTTGTTTATTTTGTTTTTGCAGCTTTATCTTTTAATGCTTTAAATTCTGCATCTAACTTTTCTTTATTTGCAGGATTCATATTTGTAAGAGTAGTTTTTGATTCCTGATTACTAAACACTTGCGACTCTATTTCTTTTTGTACAATTTTTTCTTCAACTCTTCTAAAACCAGATGCAGCATTACCACGATCAATTTGTTGATGATTTGTTAATTGGGCCATTTGTTTCTTTGTATCTGCTAGCTGAGATCTTGAAGCTAACTCATTACGCTTGTTACGCATTTTATAAAATTCTTCTTTCATTTCATGAAGTTGATCTTTCAATTCTTCTGCTTGAGATTTTGAACTTATATGCATTTGAGTAAGTTCTTCAATTTTTTGATCTAAATGTATTTTTTGTTCAAGTATTACCTTTACTTCGTCCTCCTGACCATTTTTCAACACCTCTGATGCTTTCATTTCCTTACTTTTACTAGTACCCTTCATTTCATCTATTCTTTGTTTTAACATGCGTTCATTTGCTAGCTGCTTAGCTACAGTTACTTCCGCTTTTGCAATTTCTTCTTCCATATCTCTTAAGTATTGATTTAGCATCACAATCGGATCCTCAATTTTGTCTAATACCTCGTGTAAAGATGCTTTTGTCATATCTGATATTCTTTTAAAAACTCCCATTATTTTTGTTCCCCTTTCTCATATTTGGCTAATTTTGATTTTAAATCTTCTATTTCTTGTTGCATTGCTTTTTTCTCAATATCTTTCATCATGTCATCTATTTTAGAACCACTGTCATAAGTAGTTGTTGATTGAGTTTGAGAATTTTGTTGAACAGTTGATTGATCATAAGCTGTATGTTGATTTTGAAATGAAGATTGCAGTGCAGGTTCCTTCGGGATGACTAAACTGATTAAAACATAAAGCAGTATCACTGTGCCTCCCGTAAAAACCGCAGTAATAATTAATATGACTCTCAATAAATTTGCATCCACATTTAAATACTCAGCTAAACCACCACATAAACCTGTTAGTTTTTTATCCGTCTGCGATCTATATAAGTTTGCCATCACCAATTCACCTCCTTTGCTCTAATTTTTTCTTTAATGCTTCAAATTGATTTTCTACTTCTGTTTGTAATTTAGATCCAAGAGATGATCCTGTATTGGAATCAAGTGATCTCACTTCTCTTAAAGCATTTGTTTGTAATTCCAGTTCAGAAAATTTTCGATCAATTGTTCTTGATTGTTCATAATAATCTTGTTTCTCAATAAAATGATTGACTTGATTTAACTGTTTTTGCAAACGTATTGATTCTATCTTTGCTGTGTAAAATGCTCTTTTATCAACAAGCTCTTGCACTTCATCTTTTAAGATTTGTATTTGCTCTTCCAGCTCCAAAATCGTTTGTTTTCCATCTTCGTACAATTTCCTATATTGTTCACTTTTTTCTTCACTTTGCATCTTTTCTAATAATATTAGTTTTGCAAGTTGATCTTCTCCCGCTTTTAATGCAATCTCTGCTTGGTTTTCTCTTTTTATTCTAGTTGTTTCAGCCTCCATATATTGTTGCTTGACAGAATGTGCATGTGTTAACGTTTGTTGATATAACTTTTCTAATTGAGATAATTTTGTTTTTTGTGTTTGTAAGTATTTATCAATAAAACGTACAGGATCTTCGGAGTTTTCTATTTTATCATTTAAAGTAGCAACGCTAATATCTCTAATTCTTTTTACTAGGCTCATTTCTTTACCCCTTTCTATTCAATCCTTCTCTCTTTTTTAAGTAAATGAACTCCAAATAAAATGAGTCCCACTGCTAAAATAATTCCAAACAACCCAGCAAATTTGCCTAAAACCATGAATGCTCCAATAATCAATAGTGGCCATCCTATAAATTTTCCATTTTTAATACCCAAGTAACCAATCCCCAAAACAACGAACGGAATCAAGAAAGAAAATATGTTTTGCCCAAAATTGAAGCCAATTTTTTCAAAGAGCAGCAATCCCCCAAATAATATTAAAAACAAAGCAAGTAAGTTCTTTTTATTAAATTTCATGTTTCTCACCACCTTCGACTGCTGTTTGTGTATCTTTAATATTATTGTAGGGGATTCCCTTAACTTGCAAAACAGACTCTGGACCATATTTAACCCTAGACCTTAGTCTAGTATCGTAACCTACTTAAGCACAGGTCTGCCTTGAGTTTCAAGTTAATTGGTATAACTTGCTTGTCTAGTTGTCTATGAATCTATGTTAGAATGAAAGCGAGCTCATTAAGGGAATGGTTGATTTTTGTTGAAAAAACTAACTAGGGGGAAATTTCAACATGAAATTCAACATGAAGAAAAAAATGATCTCTACGGTATTAGCCGCAGCTTTAGTTCTAAGTATCGCACCTGTCCAAAACTTAGCTTTTGCAAGTGAAATTCAAACAGCAGAAGTGATATGGGGAGTAAATTTCAGAGAAGCACCTTCAACATCAGGTGAGATTATTAGAATGCTTAAAAAAGGTGAGGACGTACAAATCATTTCAAAAGTGAATGATTATTGGTATGAAGTAAAAGATAAAAATGGGAAGGTTGGGTATATAAGTGCAAATAAAAAATATACCAAACCAACGAATGAAAGTGGGAATAATAACGAGTTAAACTTGTCTGAAGATACAAATTCAATTGCAGATGCTACTATAGTTAGAGGTGTATCTTTTAGAACTGGACCTTCAACAAGTTATGATCGAATGCGTTATTTAAAAACTGGGGAAGATGTTACGATTATAGAAAAAGTCAATAAATACTGGTATAAAGTACTGGATAAAAAAGGACAAGCTGGTTATGTAAGTTCCAGTAAAAAATTTATAAAATTATTGTCTGAAAATAATGAGACAAGTACTCCTCAGAATGAAACGGACCCAGATTCTAATTCAAATACGGATACTAATACAGATCAGGGTACTGAAATCAATTCAGATGCTGCAGATCAAATCATCCAAGCAGGAATGAAATATTTAGGAACACCATATGAATATGGATCAAATAGAAATAGCACGAAGACATTTGATTGTTCTGACTTTGTGCGAAGAACGTTCATTGATGCATTAGGTGTTAAATTACCATATGATTCTAGACAACAAGCAGATTATGTACGAGATATTGGGGATACAACAACAAATTGGAAAAATTTACAGCCAGGTGATCTTATGTTTTTCATGTCCTATAAAGGTAGCAAGGAAAGCAGTTATAGTGGAATTAATAAATCTAAACAACGTATTACACATGTAGGTATCTATATAGGAGACGGGAAAATATTACACACTTACTCCAAAGAATCTGGTGGAGTTAAAGTGAATAACATTGAAAATACTCACTGGGAATACCGTTTTGTATTAGGTGGAAGTGCTATAAAATAATAAATTAAAATTGATAACCGACTGTGTTCTAAGAACACAGTCGGTTTTTTAAAATATAAAAAAATTACGAATTTGACTTTTTATATTGTGTAGGCATATATGTGTGATCATCTAGATCTTGATCAATAAATTGCCTTATATTGATAACTTTAGATTCAGTATCTACACTGCAATTTGATCCTACTTGCAGGATGGAAGAACCACCCAAACCTAGTACTCGGATACTGTCCACATAAATATTTGGATTTTCATTAATAAAGGTTGTTCTTACATCTTCAGTAACTGTTGGCCTTGGAATCCGTTCTTGAAATAATTCTAGTTGAGCAAAATCTCCTTCACCTGGAAAATAAACAGGGACTTCCCTCTGAACAGCATAAACAAATGACCTAGGGTTTAATTCTACTGAATCACCTATTTGAAAAACAGCACTTCTAGTAATAGAAATGACTTTTATGTTTTCAACTACGGAAGTTCTTCTATTTGAAGTTATTTTCATTTGCTGATCTCCTTAGAATGGAGTTTCAGGAGCTAAAGGAGCAAGAGGTCCAATAATTAATGCCTCAGGAGGTGTATCAAAAGCAGAACCACTTGTAATGTGTTCAGTATCCCCTACTAATAAAACAGAAGATCCTGTCAAACCAATAATATTAATATCTCCTACATGAATATCCTTATTTACCACTGTATAATTCATCTTGCAATTCATCTTCATTGGTTTTCATTCTCCTTACCTGTAATTTTATGAAAATGATTTAAAATAGAAGTCTCTATATCTTTTTTTGTTTTTGCCAAAACATTATTTTTAATTTCATCTTGGTTTAATTCTTTGTTTTCATTATTATTTAAATAATGATGAATTCGACCATCAATTTGTTTTTTAATATCTTTGATCATTTCTTGTGTGTATTCTTCACCAACGACTAAATTGAACTTTTCCTGTAATGTTCTTATTGCATTAGGGACTTCCTCATCTAAATGTTGATGGATTTCATCTCTGATGCCTTGATGACAGTCACTTTCAATTTCTCCCCCTAGCTGTACTTCATGTTCCGTTTGATCATTAACTTCAAGTTCTTCAATTATACCATTCCCACCAGGAGTAATACCTATGTTTAATGTACCCTCTAAAGTTTCCACTTTAAGTTGATCAAAGTTATATTCTATTTTTTCAATCGTATTATTTTTGCTTGCAATTAGTTTGTTCATATCTTCTTTCATTTGTTTCATTAACTTTTCTAAATTATTTAATTTATTTTGATGTTCGATTAAATTATCTGTTAGCTTTTTTATATATTGTTGCATTTGAGGGTCCTGGTACATAATAATCCTCCCCATCATCCATACATTATGAAGGTGGTGACAAAGGAACCAGAGCAGCAGCTGAGGCTTCTGATATAGCTTGAAGTTCGGGTGCTGGTTCTATAAATCCACCTGTATTATACAGATTAGATAAACATTTAATGACACCTGCACTACCTATTTGTAAAAAAGATGAATTTGTTATTGCTCCAATTTTAATCATGCCAATTTGAATGCTCTGATTAACAGTTAGGTTCATATAACATTCCCCTCAACACCAAAGTTATCTTGAGTTTGATCTTTCACATCAGGATCAAAAGTGTTCGTTGCACTAAGAAGGTTATTCGTAATTGGTAAATCCCCAGTATTAAAAGAACCTGAGCCAGCATAAGTTTTGGATGAACTTACAGGAGACACTTGAATTGAATCACCAAATTGAACAATAGCACCGCTTCCTACACTTATTATTTTTATAGCTCCTACAATAGCAGGCATAAGCAGACATCCTTTTTCATGGTTTCAATATTTTATTGTATGTTTCCATTTCTTTAGATGTTCTGCTCTTTTTGCCAAATCACACATTTAGATAGATAAGAATACACTAGTTAATAATATGTATAAGAAAGAGGTAGGTAATATGAGTAATTTATTTGATCAACATCAATTTAATAAGCTAATAAGAGATCAAATGAGTAATACAAATCTAAATAATATAGATCCAAACAATTTAGATTTATCATGGATAGATAAATATGTTTCTGATACGATAGAAAAAGCTTTTTCAAGAACAACATCAAATGTAGATTCAAGTAAACCTAAAACAAATACGATTACGAATACGAATACGAATACGAATACTGGGGAATTAAAAACAGATCTATTAGATATACATCACTATTTAATTGCTAAAATATATATTCCAAAACATATCGATCATAGAAAAATCAAACTAAGCCTGAATACAAATAAACTTAAAATTAAAGGACTGCCTAGTGGGAATTCACAAACAATAAACCTTCCTACACATATCGATACTTATGATACAAAAGCAATTTATAAAAATCAGATCTTAGAAGTTCGTATGCCTAAAATACCTGATGATGATGAAGATTACAATAGTATTAAAGTGCATTTTGATGATTAAATAAAAAATATAAAAGAGGATGATATGTTAAACTGGCACCCATGTCAA
>NZ_SIJB01000019.1 GCF_009910845.1 Chengkuizengella marina
TGACATGGGTGCCAGTTTATTCAGACACCTTCTTTAATTTTCAATTTTAGGAAAATCTCTAGTGGAAAAGTGAAGAATCAAAGAATCACTGAACTTCTACCTTATGTTCCTTATGATCATGAATTTCTTCACCTTTTTCAACATGAACTGTAACATGATAAGTACCGCTAGAATTGAAAATATAATCAGATTTGTACATCCCCTGCATATCCTCAGTTGCATCGACATATTCATGTTTCTCATTATTGTCTAACCAAATCTCAAATTGCACACTAGCATCAGTTAACAACTGATCACCTTGTTGAAGATGGGCTGTTAATTCTACTTCTTCATTTGCAACCACATTTTCAACACCCATTAAATGTATTCCTAATCCACCTTCATTGGAATCCCTCATAGAGCCATCCATGTTCTCATGATCCATTTGGTCTGATTCCATGTTCTCATCCAACATTTCATCCACTTCTCCAACAGTGAATTGCTTTTTGGGCATATTATGCATATCTCTTGCAGTCACATGTGCAGTTACACTGTAAACTCCGTCTTCTTCAAATGTTTCTTCTACAAAGTAAATACCTTCTCCTTGATGAGTTCCATAGGCGAAACTAGATTGTTCACTTCCATCTTTCTTAAATTCAAATTTAACTTCACTTGCATCTTCAATTTTTTCAGAACCAAGAGTTACAATAGCCTCAATTCTAACAGGTTGTCCCTTTTGAATTTCATCTGGACTAATTTGGATGTCTACATCAAACAATTTTGGTGGGGGTAATTCAGACGTTTCTTCTTGATTTGCTGTACATCCTGTAACAAATGCTATGATCATTATGATGAATATAAACGATTTAAGTACTGAGTTTTTTCTCATTTGTAAAGATTCCTTCCTTTTCCTTTAGTCAAAAAAACATATCATTTAATGAGGATTTTTTTTGTTTAAAATTATTGTTCACATCAAATAACTTATTTTAAACCAAGTCATTGTGATTTAGATCACTTTTATAGTCTACAATTCTACTAGAAACGAAACAATATAGAAAAGAATGTCATTATGAAAATTTAATGAACAAATAAACACAAAACAGTGAACGAGTATTATTCATTCGTCCACTGTTTATAGTTATATCTCAATTAATACCTTAATTCATTCTCTGCATTTTTCATTAGAGTTAATAGCAATATGATTACAACGATGTTTGCAATAAATAAAGGAATAACTAACAATATAGCCAAAGGAAGAAGCAGCAAGGATCCCGTCATTAAGACTGCCCCGACTACAGTTATAATAAAATAACTCTTCCATCTAAGGATTGCTTTATCTGCAAGCTTATACCGTCCATTATATTTTGCACATACCTCAATCCCTTTACAAAGATGAAAAACAAACAATAAATTTAATACCGTATAACCAACAAGTAGGACATAGCCAAAAAATCCAATATTGAATACAAATATATCAAAAATCGATAGTACGATTAATGGAATAGTGATCTTTTGTGCTGATATAAAATAAGAACTTTGATATAACAATAGAGCCAAGCCTGAATAGATAAGGACATACCCTATTATATCTGGTAAAATATCAAAGTTATTAATTCTAAAGTCAAACCAAAAAAGTATTCCCCAAAAAATTCGATTAAACGCTATAATTCTCGCCTCCTATGTTCCAACACAATGTAACACATATCAAATTATAAAAATTAGTCATTTTTAATATTCCAATATAAATAAGAGTGGAGCCACTTTAGGATCCACTCCAAAATGAAAAAAATATTTTCTATTAATAAACTCCTCTAATGTGGTCAACCACTTCATTCTGATAAAAATAGTTCAGTTTTTCCATTTCTTCCTTTGTAAATGAAGGTACGTGAATGGCTTGTAAATTATCTTCTACTTGTTTCACATTTTTGAATCCAGGAATAACACAACTTACTTCTTTATGATCAAGTATCCAACGTAAGGCAGCTCTTGTCATATTCCCCCTGTCTTCAGCAATCCATTTCAATTGATTTGCTAATTCAGATCCTTTAGATAAACCTAAACCAGCAAAAGTTTCACCTACATTAAATTGTTCACCATGTTCATTAAAGTTGCGATGATCATCTTTTTCAAAAGTACTTTGAGCCGTAAATTTACCCGTTAACAAACCACTTGCTAAAGGTAATCTGACCAATATTCCTGTCCCATTCTCTTTAGCTTTAGGTAATAATTGTTCAGCTGGTTTTTGTCTAAAAATATTAAAAATAATTTGTAGAGCAGCAACATTAGGATTTTTCAAACATACTAAACCTTCAGCAACTGTTTCTACACTTACTCCGTAATAACGGATTTTTCCTTCTTCTTGCAATTTGTTCAATACTTCAAACACGCTGCCATCTTTTAAAATATCCATAGGTGGACAATGAATCTGATAAAGATCAATTGTTTCTCTATTTAACTTTTTTAAACTTGTTTCACAGTAATTTCGAACACTTTCCATAGAATATGTTTTTGAATCATGAATATCTCCAAAACGACAGAACTTCGTGGCAATATGCACTGAGTCCTCTTTTCCCTTAGTAGCTTTGGCCAGAAGTTCTTCACTATGCCCTCCACCATAAACATCCGCAGTATCAAAAAAGTTTACACCTTCATCCATCGCTTTATGTAACGCTCTCAATGACTCATCATCATTCGTTGAACCCCAAGAACCACCAATTGCCCAGGTACCAAAACTAACTTCACTTATGTTTAGATCACGATTACCAAGTTGTCTATAATTCATATCATCATCTTCCTCCAGTCATTAAACAAACTTAGTTATATCTTAACAAGATTTCCATTGCTATTCAATCTTTAACCTTTTATCAACATATATAACAAGCTTTTTATGATGAATCTAAATAGACTTCTTTGTTTGATTATATTATTTCCTTACTAAATTTAGCTACTCATTTTTATGAAATATTTCCCCATCTAATTTAATTATAAAAACTCAAAATAGTTTGTACATACTTTCTCACGTCCATTGATTTAAAATATTAATTGTTTAATAAAATAAAGTGAATTAAAGATAGGTAGTATATTTTTAAAATTATAGGCTCATATCCAATCAAATGTCTACATTCACAAATATACTACAAGTGTGAATACATTAATAAAGTGATCAACATAAAGCTTATTTCAACATTTATTCAAAAAAACTACACAAGAGCCTTTTTCTTTAAAAAATAGTGCAAATGTCCAAACCAAAAGCAAAAAAAAGAATATGATGTTATTGAAATAACATTTCAACTTTAAATTAATGAAAGGAGTTAAACAAATGAGTGATAAAGATTGTGCAAGAGTTACCCCTATCTTATCTGATTGTACAGCGCATACTACACCAGCACACGCAGATACGTTTAAAGTAGATGTAGTATTGGGTACTGTAGATGTTCAATTAGATATTGAGGCTGAGATCGATTTAGATTGTCCTGCTTTGGATATCAAAGATATTGACAAAGAGGTATGTGTTACACAGTGTGAATTTATTGATGTAAAAAGTCCTGTTGATGTTTGTGTAACAACTGGAAAACTATTTTTGGGAGGCTTTGTTCGCAAAAATATACGTTATTCTACAGTTGGATGTGTAACAGATGAAGGTATATGTGGTGATATTCGCCATTGTACTGTGAATGTACCATTTAATTGTGCTGTACCTATTGATAATATATTCCCACATCTTGAACACAACGATAGTGCAACAAAAAGTTTCCATGGTCGTAAGCTTAAGCAATTTGACCAAAGCTTATGGCAGCCTCTTAATGCACCTGTAGAATGTGAAATTAACTGTGTTACGATTAACGAACGAGATTTATTCAAAAATCGTACTCCATTATCTTATGGTCCTAAAGATGAAGGAACTTTCTGCAAAATAATAGAAAAAATGGTTGTCTTTTTAAACATTACTCTATCTCAAAAAAGAGTTGTCACTTTAGCACCACCGAAGACTACGACTACGACTTGTTAATAGAATAATGAAATGTACAATTGTAAATTAAAATTTATAAATTCACCTTTAATTGGATAGTTAGAGGTGAATTTTTTTTAGAAAATTTAATTTTCTAGTATAAATGTTAATTAATTTAAATATTTAACAATAAATAACCTGTTTATTTTTATTAGATTATACATATAATTATGCTTCTCGAAGGGAGTTATATAATATGGGTGATTGTAATGTTAAAGTAACACCGATTATAAGTGATTGTACTGCTCAAACTACACCTGCAAAACCGAATACGTTTAAATTAAATATCGTATTGGGAACTTTAGACTGTCAGATTGATATTGAAGCTGATATTGAATTAGATTCCCCTGCTTTAGATATCAAAGATATTGACAAAGAGGTATGTGTAACTCAATCAGAGTTTATAGAAGTAAATAACCCTACTCTTGATTGTGAACTTACAGGTAAGCTTTTTATGGAAGGATATGTTCGTAAAAACGTACGTTATTCTTCAGTTGAAAGTGCAACTAATGAAGAGGGATTTGGAACCATCCGTCATTGTACTGTAAAATTACCCTTTAATTGTGCTGTCCCTGTAGAAGGAATATTCCCAACATTCAATCACAACGATCGTAATACAAAAAGTTTACATGGACTCAAGTCCTCACAATTTGACCAAAGTTCATATCAGCCTTTAAATGAACCAGTAGAATGTGAAATTAACAGTGTTACGATAAATGAACGAAATCTGTTCAGAGATCACACTACAATATCTCACGGTTCAAAAAAAGAAGATACTTTCACTAAAATAAGAGAGAAAATGGTTGTTTGTTTAAACATCACACTTACTCAAAAAAGGTTAGTTACTTTAAAATTTTAATCAATTAAGGGTTACGATTATAATGAGATTATAAGAGAAATTAGCCCGTTTCTTAATAATATCAGCAAATAACCAATCAAAAAGATATTTAAAAGAATATAATATCTAAATCTATAGAGAAAGGAGTAAAAAATAGTGTTAGATAAATATGATGATAGCGTAAAAGTGACACCGATACTGTCTGATTGTACTTCTCACACTACGCCTGCAAGCCCTGATACCTTTCAAATGAATACTGTTCTAGGATCATTAAATGTTCAAATCGACATAGAAGCTGAAATTGAATTAGATTCTCCTGCTTTAGATATTAAAGATATTGACAAAGAAATTTGTATAACCCAGGCCGAATTTATTGAAGTTAACAACCCAAATAGCCCCTGTGAATTAGCAGGTAAATTATTCTTAGGCGGGTTTGTTCGTAAAAATATACGTTACTCTTCAGTAGAATATGATTCATATGATGGTGTTTGTGGTAAAATAAGACATTGCACTGTGAATGTTCCATTTAATTGCTCACTGCCTGTTGAAAATATTTTCCCAATATTAGACCACAATGATAGTGCTACAAAAAGCTTCCATGGGCGTAAACGTACTCAGTTCGATCAATCATTTTGGCAACCTTTGAACTCACCTGTAACATGTGAGGTTGAAGAAGTTCTAATTAATGAAAGAGATTTATTCAGTAATCGTACCCCATTATTATGCGGTCCAACTAATGAAGGTACTTTCACAAAAATAACAGAAAAAAT
This sequence comes from Chengkuizengella marina, assembly GCF_009910845.1. Lineage (GTDB taxonomy): Bacteria > Bacillota > Bacilli > Paenibacillales > KCTC-33759 > Chengkuizengella > Chengkuizengella marina. Next base: position 5,597 of record NZ_SIJB01000019.1, read on the forward strand.
GGTTGTAACCTTAATAATAACGCTTGCCCAAAAACAAGTAAAATCATTTACACCTATTATCGAGACTCCAGTTACGGTGACACAACCAACACCTGCCCCTGAACCAACGCTTGAACCTGAACCAACACCTGAACCTGAACCAACGCCTGAACCTGAACCCGTTAACGTTTGTCCTGAACCTGAAGAAGATAAACCCATTATATGTTTTGAACTTGAGTCAGAAGAGGAAGAAGAAGATTTAGATGTAGATAAAAGTGATGACATTGCAACAATTAAATCAGCCGATCAGAATGAAATCAGCGAAAATATTGAAGTTGAAGCTCTCCCAGAACAGATTGATTCTATTGAACAAGAAAGGGCACTTGAAGATGAAAACAACCATATATCAACATTAGGTGCGGAAATAAATGAATTAAAAGAACTTATGAACAATATGAATGAAAAAATCACTCTAAATGCTGAGATTCACTTAAAAACTGAAGGACAGGAAGAGAAAATTATCGAAATCAGCAATAATGAAATAGATGAATTAAATAATGAGATGATACAGTCACAACAAGAATCTGAAGCAACAGAAAATCATATTTCTGAATTAAATGAAGAAATAGATGAATTAAAAACAAAGGTTGAAAATGAAAAAAATAAAACTAAAGAAAAAACAAGATCAGGATTCTTCGCTTGGTTGAAAAAATTATTTTCTAAAAAAGTTGGAGAAGAATATTAATTAATAATGTAAAGGAATTTAAACAGCAGAGAATTAAATATAATTCTCTGCTGTTTGTTTGTTAAATTTCAACCTGTTCCCCACTATTTAATATGTGACACTTCATTCCTTGGTCATCTAATTTTTTAGCAAATTTATTAACATCCTGTTCAATGATTGGAAACGTATTATAATGTATTGGAATTACTCGATTTACCTGAAGCCACTTCGCAGCTATTAAAGCATCCTCAGGTCCCATCGTGAAGTTATCACCTATAGGTAAAGCTGCTAAATCAATTTCATTTAATTCACCAATGAGTTTCATATCTCCAAATAATCCTGTATCACCAGCATGATAAAATGTATGATCATTCATGGTTAATAATATACCGGCAGGCATTCCTGTATATATCATTTGATCCCCATGTTTTACAGAAGAACCGTGAAATGCTTGCGTTAATTTCACTTTAAATCCTTCAAATTGAAATGATCCACCTATATGCATGGGATGTACATTTGCTCCTTGTGATTGACAATACATGGCTAATTCAAATGTCGCAATAATAGGGCATTGATTTTCAGAAGCAATTTGTAAACAATCGCCAAAATGGTCCTCATGTCCATGACTTAAAATGATAGCATCCACTTTAAAGTCTTCCGTAGAAGCTGAGGTTTGTGAATTACCTTTTAAAAAAGGATCGATTAAAATACTTTTATGATTACCCTCTACTAGAAAACATGAATGTCCATAAAAAGTGACTTTCATTATATCACCATCCTCTATATTCATATAAACTTTAGAACAAAAGCTCCTATCGGAGTTAAATCCTTATGTTACTCAAAGGTTTTGATATATGCTGATTTAATCCTTTCAAGTCCCTCGGCTAATACTTCTCTAGGACATCCTATATTCATTCTCGTAAAACCATCTCCATTTTCACCAAAAATAAAACCATCACTTAATGCTACTTTTGCTTTTTTCAACATAAACTCTCGCAATTCTTGTCCGCTCATTTTTAAATCTCTACAATCTAGCCAAACAAGATATGTTCCTTCAGACTGTATAACTTTAATTAATGGCATATTTGTTTCTACATATTGTTTTACATACTGATTGTTATCGTATATGTATTCTAAACAATGATCTAACCACTCACCACCTTGTCTATAAGAAACTTCAGCAGCCACCCTTCCAAAAGTATTCATCATATTTAAAGAGTACCTGCTAATTTCTTTCCTAAATTTCAACCTTAAATCAGCATTTGAAATAATTACGCTTGAAGCTTGCAAACCTGCAATATTAAAGGTCTTACTAGGTGCTATGCAAGTAATGGTTTGTTGAGCTAACTCTTCGCTAATGGAAGCTAGAGGGATATGTTTACTTTGTTTAAAAACTAAATCTCCATGTATTTCATCAGCAACAATAATAATATTATGTTTTAAACAAATCTCCCCTAATCGTGTCAATTCATCTTTGGTCCATACTCTACCAACTGGGTTATGTGGACTACAAAGTAATAACATTTTTACAGAGGAGTCTAGTTGGGTTTCTAATTTATCTAGATCCATTTTATAAGTGTTATCTTCTAGAACGAGAGCATTGTCAACTATTTTTCTCCCGCTTCTTTTTATCACATCAAAAAAAGGATAGTATACAGGAGATTGTAAAACTACTTTATCCCCTGGTTCAGTTAAACAAGCGATTAAGAATCCAATTGTAGGCATCACACCAGGTGAATACGATAACCATTCTCTTTTGATTTTCCAATGATGTCTTTGTTCTAACCAACCTACTACTGCTTCATCATAAGAATTAGTAGAGGATGAGTAGCCGTAAACACCATGCTGTGCTCTATTAATTAATGCATCCACTACAGGTTTAGGGGAACGAAAATCCATGTCTGCCACCCACATGGGTAATACTTCATCACTGTCAAAAAACTTCTTTCTTTCATCCCATTTATATGAAAACGTAAGATTACGATCAATAGTTTCATCAAAATATTCACGCATTTGATACACCTCTTAGTTATTTATTTTTTTCAACGTATTCTGCTAATGTAACTACCATACTTCCTATTCGTTCTATTTCAGGAGTTACAACTCTATTAATTCCCTCTTCCCTTATAGCAGCTTCAGTCACTTTTCCAACAGATAATGCCAATACTTTCTCATTTAAGGCATGTATGAATTCCGTTCTCTTCTGAATTTTGTGAGCATATTCAACCATAAATCGAATTTGAGGGCCACTAGTAAAAGCAACCACATCCACTGCACCATTCAAGATTTCAGAAACAATTTGCTCCATTTTTTCATCAGCAGGCGGTATATGTCTGTAAGGTAGTATTTCAAAATAATTAGCACCTGATTTCTCTAGCCAATCAATCATTTGTGGAGCAGGAGCGCCATAAAGCTGCAGTGCTACATGCTGCCCTTCTAAATTATAGGGTTGGAACATTCGAGTAAGCCCCGCTGTTGTCCCATCACCATCCCTAATAGTTGGTTTTATTCCCAATTTTTTCAAAACATTTACTGTTTTATATCCTCTTGCAGCAATTTTTGCTTCTTTTAACACATGTATAAATTGATCTTCATTCCCTGTCTCTTTAGCTAACCTATATAATTTATCTGTTCCAATTCCTGTTGTAAAAATGATCCAATCACATTTTTCATGAAGCAATCGATTTAATGATTCTTTTACATTAGAATCATCAAGAAAAACAGTACCTTGAGCAGGACGTATCAATGGAGTACCTCCGAAATTTTCAATAAGTTTACTGATTTCATCCGCTTTTCTTCCACCAGCTATGGCAATTTTCTTCCCCTCAAGCTTTTTCAAAGTTTACTCATCTCCTAAGTATGTACATGATTATATATTATAACATTAGTTATAAGAAAATCACCTCTCTATCACCTCTCATAAATGTGTCCAACAACTGTTCACGATTCACCAAATGAAATTTTATGATTATAAAAATGGGGAGGCCAATCTTGCGAGTGACTCTGCTATTTTCTGAGTTATTGAACGGTGTGAGAACTGTTCATATTCAATTAATGTTGAAACAAGTAAATCAGTTTGAAAATCATCTATTAATTTTCTTACACTCTCATCTTCGTATAAAATTACATTGACTTCAAAATTCAAATAAAAACTTCTCAAATCCACATTTGTAGTTCCAACAGTAGCAAATTCTTCATCAATAATAATAAATTTACTATGCATAAACCCATTTTTATATTCAAAAATTTTCATTCCAGCTTCTAAAAGCTCTGAAAAATATGATCTTGATGCGTAATATACAAATCGGTTATCAGGATTTAATGGGAAGAGAAATTTAACATCAATTCCGCTTAAACAAGCAATTCGCAAAGCACTAATGATATCTTCATCTGGTATAAAATAAGGGGAGGCAAGCCATATCGATTTTTTAGCTGAAGTGATCATAGAAAAAAATAAATCTTTAATGACATTCCACTTTTGATCTGGTCCACTATTAATAACCTGTACAGCACCTGTCTCTGTATTTGGAACACTTGATTTAACATTTTTATTAAAATATTCGTCCGACGAAAACTTTTCATTTGTAGCAAATAACCAATCCTTTTGAAAGAAGTACTGAAGTGCATTTACAGCTTCTCCATTTAACTGTATATGAGTATCTCTCCAAAAACCAACCTTCTTATCTTTTCCTAAGTATTCATCCCCTATATTAATACCACCAGTAAACCCTACTTTACCGTCAATAACGATAATTTTTTTGTGATTCCGATAATTGATATGATTATTTAAAAACCGAATTTTCATAGGTAAAAATGGTTCAATAGTTACCCCAACAGATCGAAGATCCTTTAAGTATTGTTTTTGTAGCTTCCAACTACCTAAGAGGTCATAAATAAATCTAACTTTGACACCTTCAGTTGCTTTTTGAATCAAAATATTTTTTATCTTTTGACCTATTTCATCATCTCTAACGATGTAATACTCCAGGTGAATATGATGTTCCGCTTTTTCAAGTGATTTTATGATTTCTTCAAACGTAATCTTACCGTTTGCTAACACCTTAACTTCTGTCTCATAAGATATTGGACTGTTACCTAAATTGTAAGCTAATCTTGATATAATTCTTTGCCTTTCATCTAAAAGTTCTTTATTTGGATTTATTAATTTAGTTAGTTCAAAATTGCTTTCATGATTGGTTTGAATAAAATTATTCTTTTCATTAATTTTTCTTTGTATATAACTACGTCCAAATAAAATATAAAAAATAAAACCAAAAATAGGAAAGAAAATAAGTGCGATTAACCATATTAAGGTTTTTGTTGGGGAACGATTTTCAAAAATAAGAAGAAGTGCAATTAAAAAAGAGAGCATAGAAAAAAAAAGACTAATGAAAGTAAAAATTTCACTATTCCAAAGGTTCTTAGTGAAAACATATATTATATATATAGATAATGCTAAAAGAAAAAAGATTAATTTTTTCATTTATTCACCTAGTTCTTATCTATTGATTATGGATTACCTTATTAAGTTTTGCAGTACAGTAAAACAATATTCCTTAAAAGACCAAGAAAATGAATATTAATTCTAAATCGTCCTTTTAAATAGTTGTTGTTAATTCTTTTTAACTGAGAAACCGAATGTTTGTTTTAAAATTATCACATACTAAATGAAGTTTATTTTGTTTCTTATACAAAAAGGAGGTAATGATGATGGTTGAGAAAGGTCAACATCAACAGCATATACAACATGCTGTTGAAGGTGCAGATGATGCTATCACCATGTTGCAAAAATCACAACAAGCAGTTTTAAAAGCAAAAGAAACCGCAAGCCCTCAGGATATTAAAAAATCTGAAGATCAGTTAGATCATGCGATGACAAATTTAAAAAAAGTCCAAACAAATCTAGATTTTCAAACTAATCAATCACAGGAACAGCAGGTCCAATATATTCAACAACAATTATCTCAAACAAAAGAAGATGCCCTTGAAGTTCAACAAATAGAAGCATCTCCACTACAGAATAAAAAAAGATAATAAATATTCTCAAACCTTATATTTACAGAAATTAATTAAATAAAGACACCCTTTCACTGAAGGGTGTCTCTCATTAAATCTATAAAATAAGAAAAGATTTGAAGTTAATTATAGAAAAGAAGTGTTTTTTAAAATTCAATTTGTAATCTTTGATCCATATAATCATCTAAATGAACTTCATTACCATCTAAATCAAAATATTTCCCTGTTTCTCTGTCAAATTTAATTTTTGTATATTCTATTTCTGAATGATTTCCACGTTCAATTTCATTTCCATCTTCATCGTAAATTTTTCCTGTTTCTTCATCTACTGTGTGGATCGAATATTCATAATCTTCTAATGACCTTACTTCTGTAAATTCTCCTAGTTCAATTTCCTTTCCGTCTTGATCATAAACTTTCCCTGTTTCTTCATCTACTGTGTGGATTGAATATTCATAATCTTCTAATGACCTTATTTCTGTAAATTCTCCTAGTTCAATTTCATTTCCGTCTTGATCATAAACTTTCCCTGTTTCTTCATCAATTGTAAATTCGACAGCCTCACCTACCACTGAATAATTAGATTCAACGAATTCAACTTCATTTCCATCTTCATCGTAAACTTTTCCTGTTTCATTATCTACTCTTACTTTATTTAACGTATATTCATAATCCTCCGATGGTCTTATATCTGAAGAGTCTCCTAGTTGAATTCCATCCATCTCATTCCCGTGCTGATCATAAACTTTTCCTGTTTCTTCATCAATTGTAAATTCAATATATTCTTGAACTTCTTCTACCAATGAATATTCAAATTCATTAATATCAATTACATTTCCATCTTGGTCGTAATATTTGTCTGTTTCTACATCATAAGTAATATCAATTTGCTCTACAACACCTTTAATTCCAATGTTCTTAAGTGGGAGATCATCACTTTCATTTGCACTTACTGCACTGACTACACCTCCTAATAATAAAACTGATAATGCTGCTGAAGCGATCATCTTTTTACTTCTCATGTTTTTCTCTCCTCCGATTTTGTTTTGTTTTGTCTTACATGAATAATGTACAAAACGAATGTGAAATCGAAGTGTCTTCGTTATGGTGATGATGTGAATTCTTTTCCGTTCAAACTAAAATAAAAACAAACACCTTTCTCAGTATTTTGAACTCCATACTGAGCATGATGAAGTTCTAGAATATTTTTAACTATAGAAAGTCCAAGCCCTGTACCCCCTGTTTCTTTATTTCTTGAACTCTCAACACGATAAAATCGATCCCATATTTTATCTATCTCATCATCTGGCAAAGATGCTCCTTGATTTTCAATAGAAAATAAAATTTGATCTTTTACCTTTTTCACTTGAATATGAATTTCCTTATCATCTGGTGTATATCGAATTGCATTACTATAAAAATTTAAAATCACTAGCTCCATTTTCTTTCGATCTGCATACACAATACAATCAATTTGTATATCATTTTTTATTTTTAAATTTTTTTCATTTATGTTTAATTGCAGCTTGGTCTGAACCTCGTTTACTAAATCGCTTATAGAGAACTTTTCAATGTTTAAATGATAAAAACCAGATTCCAGACGAGATAACTCCAACATATCTGAAATCAATTCATTCATTTTATTAGATTCTTTAATAATGATCTCCGTATAGTAATCGGACTTATCTACAGAGACACCATCTTTAATTCCTTCTGCATAACTTTGAATGATACTCAGAGGTGTTTTTAATTCATGAGAAATTCCAGATACAAATTCTTTTCTCATTTTTTCTAATCTTCGTTCTCTCTCTATATCTTCTTGTAATTTTTGATTTGCGGTTTGTAAATTAGTAATAGTTTCATGCAATTTTGAAGAAAGTTTATTTATGCTTTTTGATAAATTCCCGATTTCATCCTCTGATTTTATTTCAAGTTCCTCAGTAAAATTAAGATTTGACATTTTAGTTGCTACCTTATTGATCTTAATTAAAGGTTTGGAAATGATTCTAGAGTAATACATAGACAAGATAAAAATGAGGATAAGAAAAACGAATGCAGCATAAATATAATAATCCTTCATTACATCAATCGCTTCGTTCACAGGCTGTAAAGAATGCATGGTGAATATATACTTTTCAGCATGATTATTTTCAAAAATGGGTTGAACTAAGATGAGATTGTCGGTTCCGGTATTCTTGTCATAATATGACATCAACACAGTTTCATCCGTAGGAAATGTTAATGAGTAATTGTCTTTTCTGTATTGTTGAAAAGCACGCATGTATAAGTCCCACTTAAACTTTGTTTCCTCGCCTATATTTATATCAATTTTATTTATTTTACCTCTTATGATTTCGTGTTTTACATTTCTTTTTAAAGGATAAGTGTTTAGTTCTGCATTCGATGTTCTTATATAAACAGGAGTAACTTTACCATCATCCCTCGTACCCATAACCTCAATATATTTTCCTTCAATTATGCCAAGTGTTCCTAGGTTTATAGTATCAAACTCACCATTTAAAAAGAATTCAGTAAGGGATACAGTTAATAATTCACCCTCCTCAGATAACATAGAAAACTGAAGTCCATTTTCAAAAATTACTGGTGGATCAGGTACTTCCACTATCGTAAATCCCATACCTTCTGAATATGATTGCTTATCTACATTTAAAACGGAAATAAATGCATTATTTTTTTCATAATATTCATTTGTTAATTGATCCAAAACACTAGGATTATCTACAAATTTTTTACGAAACAATTCAACTTCATTTGCAATTCCATTTTCTTTTTTTTTCATATAAAATGTATCAAAGAATAACGTCTGACTAAAGACAATCAAACCTACAAATATTGAAAAAAATAAGGTAGTCACAATGAATAATTTAAATACAATGCTATTACGTCTCATTTTCTACCTCAAATTTGTAACCAGATCTAATTACTGTTTTTATATATTTTGCTTTGTCCCCTAATTTGCTTCTCACTTTTTTAATATGAGTATCTACTGTGCGCAAATCACCAAAGAAATCATAACCCCAAACTTGATTCAACAACTTCTCTCTAGTCAAAACAATTCCTTTGTTTTCTATTAAAAAAACCAATAATTCATACTCTTTATGAGTTAAAGTTAGTTCTCTATGATTTACTATCACTTTACGTGATTGTTTGTTAATTTCAATACCGTTTATTTTTATCTTATAGTTGTTATTTCCAATCGTACCTTCCGCACGTTTAATTAACATCTTTGCTCTTGCAACTAGAACTTTAGGACTAAATGGCTTTGTTACATATTCATCCGTACCTAAATCAAACCCCAATAATTTATCTTCTTCTTCGGATCGAGCAGTTAACATAATAATAGGGACATCTGACCTATTTCTAATTCGTTTACATACAGCCCATCCATCAAGTTCAGGCATCATCACATCCAATATCATTAAATCGATTCGATTCATTTCAAATAGTTCAAGTGCTTGTTTGCCATTAACGGCTTCAATAACGGTAAATCCTTCTGATGATAAATAATCCACACCAATTTCACGTAATCTTTCTTCATCTTCTACAAATAAAATGGTTCTATCCATTAATTCATACCTCTTTTTATTATTGATCATTATTAATCATTATTTTTATTATTATATCTTAATCATGTGTAATCCATGTGAATTTGCATCCAATTTCATCCTTCACATACAGTCCATCATAAGTTCACTTCAATTTCACATGAACAAGATATATTATTATTGTGTTAAACATGATGATAAACCCCTCATTTTTGACCCTTCTTGAAATATATAATCTAGAAGGGTATTTTTTTGGTCAGATCAAGAAATTTATTCAATAAATTGTAACATATGAAGCATAAAATGTGATTTTTTTCACATATATCAATGGTCTATGATTTTAAAATAGGAGTATAAATAAAATAGATTACCACATGATGGAAAGGTTAGAATGCAAATAACTCTAAAGGAGTTGAGTAAAATGTTTGTTAAGTTTTTAAGAAACAATATTTACGCTTCTATTGTGTTCCTATTCTTCAGATTATACTTAGGTTGGGAATGGTTAACTGCAGGTTGGGATAAAATCAATGGGGACTTTGATGCATCTGGTTATTTAAAAGGAGCTGTTGGTAAAGCAACTGGCGAACATCCTGCTGTACAAACATGGTGGGCAAACTTCTTAGAAGGTTTTGCAATTCCCAATGTTGGACTATTCAATTTTCTCGTAGCTTGGGGTGAATTTTTAGTAGGTTTAGCATTACTTCTAGGTATTTTTACTACCTTTGCAGCTCTAATGGGGATTGTCATGAACTTTGCATTCTTATTATCTGGAACAACAAGTACAAACCCTCAAATGGTTATATTAACAATATTCATACTCGTAGCTGGAGCAAATGCTGGTAAAATAGGTCTAGACTATTACGTAGTACCATACGTTAGAAATTTATTTAAAAGAAACCGTACTGTAGATACTTCATATATAGAAAAATAAATAACTCTCTAAACTCCTTAAATAAAAAATGAATACCTCACCACTTCTTAACCTATGTTCATATGAACATAGGAATTTTTCTATCTGCACTAGTTCATCACCATACATCAAAATATCCTAATTCGATAATTTTAACTTTTGCAATCTGAGAGAATTACTTACTACAGATACTGAACTTAATGCCATAGCAGTACCCGCCATCCAAGGTTCTAACATTCCCAAGATAGCAAAAGGAATGGCAATACAATTATATATTAGTGCGAAGCTTAAATTTTGTTTAATATTTCTCATCGTTTTTGTACTTAGTTTTGCTGCCTTTGAAATATCCATTAAATCACTTTTCATTAAATTCACGTCAGCAGCTGCACTCGTTAAATCCGTTCCTGTCCCCATAGCAATTCCAACATTTGCGGCTGCTAGAGCAGGTGCATCATTCATACCATCCCCCACGAATATAACATTTTCTCCGTTTTTCTGACATTGCCTAACTAAGTCACCTTTATCCTTTGGTAACGCATTTGAATAAATATGTTTAATTCCAACTTCTTTTGCAATCAATTTAGATGTATAATCTTGATCTCCGGTAACCATTACAACCTTTAACCGTAATTGTTTTAACAAGTTAATAGCCGTAATTGAATTTTGTTTCAATGTGTCTGAAACACATATCATTCCAGCAAATTTTTGTTGAATGGATACAAATAATACACTTTTCCCCTGCTCTTGCAATTGTTGTACCTCTCTATGGTTTATGTATATAGATATCCCTTCATTTTCAAGCAGCTGCTTTGTACCAATGATCACTTTAGAACCTTCAACAATTCCACTAATTCCATATCCAGGGAAAGTAATAATGGAATGAGAGTCAGGTAAAATTAATTTTCTATTTTTTGCTGCTTTCACTACCGCCTTAGCCATTGGATGTTCAGAATAAATTTCTACTGCTGCAGCCATTCTTAGTAAATGTAATTCAGAAACATTCATACTAACAACTTTAGTGACAGAAGGTTTCCCTTCCGTTATTGTTCCTGTTTTATCAAGGAATATAATAGTTCCTTGATCTAAAGCTTCAATATGACTTCCCTCTTTAAATAAAATACCGTTCTCAGCAGCCTTCCCAGAAGCAACCATAATGGAAGTGGGAGTTGCTAGACCTATTGCACATGGGCATGCAATGACCATCACTGCAATTGCATGTTCTAAAGATAATGCAAGCTCCCCTGGATTAATTACAAAATACCAGATGAAAAAAGTGAATAAGGATAAGCAAACAATAATGGGTACAAATATTCCAGCAATTCGATCTGCTGCACGCTGAATTGGTGGCTTAGAGACCTGTGCCTCCTCTATAAACTCATGCATTCTTGCTATTGTTGATTGTTCACCTGTTTTTATGGCAACAATCTTAAGTAATCCATTTATATTTATCGATCCACTAATTATTTTATCTCCTAGACCTTTTTCAATTGGAATAGATTCTCCAGTAATCATGGATTCATCAATAGCTGAATTCCCTTCAAGTATTTCACCATCTATGAGAATGTTTTCTCCAGGATGTATCATCATAATATCTCCTACCTGAATATTTTTAGCTGGAAGAGTTATTGAAATGTTATCTCTAATAATAGTCTTTTCTTTCTTACCCATGTCCTGTAATCGATGTACAACTTTTAACGTTTTACTTCTAGCTTTCAATTCTATTAATTTACCTAATAACACAACGGTTATAATCATAGAACTAGTTTCAAAATAAAGAGGAATATGGTGATTTGCAATGGAAGAAGATAAAGAATTTACAGTTAAGTAATGGCTATAAAAATAAGCTGAAGAGGTACCTAGAACAACAAGCACATCCATATTTGCACTCCTATTTTTAACAGCATGAAAGGCATTAAAGTAAAAAGGCATACCAACGATGAACTGAACTGGAGTTGCCAACGTTAATTGAAACCATGGATTCAAGAACAATTCTGGAACCCAAATTGTAGAAGTAAAAGAAAAATGGGAAAGCATAGTCCACAAAAGAGGTAAGGTAAGAAGTGCTGAGACTAAAAACCGATTTCGTAAACTTCTTACTTGTAATTTACGGTAATCTGATTGATTCTTTTGTAAGTCTTTATAAATATTTGCACCAAACCCTAGTTTTTCAATTTTATTTATGATCTGATTTATATTTATTTTTCTTTTATTATAACGAACTGAAGCTCTCTCTATCGCCAGATTTACTTTTGCTTCATGGACCGACTCTATTTTACCCAATGATTTCTCAATTCTAGCAGCACAATTACTACATGTCATTCCTGAGATTTGAATTGTAACTTGTCCTTCTATTTCTTCTACTAAAGACATACTGCTGCCCTCCAATCTACAGTTTTCACATGGACAAACTAATGTATATATCCAATGTATGAAAAAAAGCTCCTTAAGATGCAAAAATAGCCGCAAAAATTGATTAACTTTTGGGCTATTTCAATATTTTTATTGAATTGATTTAATATCTTTTAATATTTGTTCAAAATCTGGATTATTTCCATCATATTTGGTCAACACCGTACCCTTCTGATCAACCAAATAAAATGCAGTTCCATGAATCACTTGGTCAGAATTTGCATCTTGTTGCACAATAGTCATAAAAGAAGTTTTAGCAAAATTTTGAATCATTTCATCAGAATATCCAGTTAAAAGATGCCAGTTTGAAAAATCTGCCCCAAATTTACTTACGTAATCCTTTAATACCTCTGGTGTATCTACATTAGGGTCTACACTAAATGATACAATTTCTGCATCTATACCCGCTTCTTTCATTTTAATTTGAAGCTGAGCCATATTGTATGTCATACCTGGACATACTGTTGTACAGTTTGTAAAAATAAAATCCGCTATCCAAACTTTGTTTTCCAGATCAGATAAACCAAAGGTTGCATTTTCTTGATTCGTAAAAGAAAAATCTTCAACTTCATTGTTCATATCATTTGGTTTCTCACTAGGTAAACTACATGCAGATATGATTAGTAAAAAACAAATACTTAATATAATTGAATATAATTTTATTGATCTATACACAATAGCCCTCCTATATTAATGTTGATCTGTATGTCCTTCATGTGACTCATTCATTTGATTTTCTGACTTAGATTGATCATCATCAAAAGATTGAGACTTATCAACTTGACCTACTTTTAATACTAAACTAGGCATATTATGCATATCTCTTGCAGTAACATGGGATATGATCGTGTATATACCTTGTTGATTAAACGTTTTTTGAATTGTATAAACTCCTTCTCCTTGGTGTTGTCCATATATCATCTCTGATTCATCTTCTTGTCCATTCATTCTAATCTCAAATTTCACTTCATTTGCATCTTCTACTGGCTGATTACCTTGAGATACGATCGCTTCAAAGCTTACTTCACTTCCTACCTCTACACTTTCTGAGGCCGTTTTAATTTCTACCTCAAGAAGACTTAAAGACTCTTCCATAGTATTGTCCATGGATTCCATTCCCTTATTATCTTCACTTTCTAAAGTCTCATTGGAACAACTAACAAGAACTATAGCAACTATTAGTAAAATTGAAATTAATTTTAATGATTTCATCTTTTCCCTCCATCATAATTGTTTTAACTTTAGACTCATTCTAATCTTAGTCAGTTATTTTAGGTTGAATATACTCCCCTACTAAAAATGACATTTTATGTAGTGCCAGCATAATCGCACCACCCAACTTTTGATCAACATCAGTGGGTAACATGTCTATACCTATCAAAATACTTACATTTATATTTTGATCAAAACAAATTTGAAACATATTAAATTGAGCAGTAACATCAGTAAATGTACGGTATGGTAACGTAGAAAAAAATAATAACAAGCAAACAGGAAGTAATACTAATGTATTTGCCATAATATAATGTTTTCGTTTTTGATAGGCTAACTTTTTTATTGAAAATCTTCCAACTATAGTTTGCCAAACACAAAAAGAAGCATAGGCTAGTAATATGTGAAAACTATAATATAACCAGCTGTTCAACATGATCGTATCCATTACTTTTGGAATATGATAAACAATAAACAGACCATTAAATAGTACAAAAGATACGATAGGACTCGTTAAAGCAGTCCATACTTTACTCATAGTTTGAAACCTTCTAGGTAAATAAAATAGATGTATTTGAATTCCCGAAAATAACAATGGGGTAACTAAAAAATATAATAGGCTCATTTGCAACATGTGTGCACTAAACATTAAATGAGCAAATCCATACAAAGGACTTCCCCAACATACATAAAACACTAAAAGTCCTAATAAAAAATAAATTCGATGTTTATATTGAATTTTCGCCTTTCCTCTTTCATTAATGAATCCAGATAGTAACCAATACACAGTGGATATTAATGCAATAAAAACAAAGAGTTGTTTATTCCACTCCAAAAGACCTGACTGTAAAATCAGTTCCATAGCATCACTCCCCATCTGCATTATCTTGATTGACTAAAATAAGAGGAATTTAATAACAGCATCCTTTATTCTTACTTTGCATTTGATTAAAAACCAGATGTAAAGCTTCTGAAAAAGAATAAATGGTTCCCCCAAAACCTAGTGCAAATTTACTTGCATGTTCTTTGTGCTGAAATGATAAGACTTGTGGTTGACAACATCCAAGATCCAAAGATGTATCCATTAAAAACCAAGCAGAAGTTGTACTAATCGTTGTTTGCATAAGGAAATCAGGACAAATAGCTTGTAAGACTTCATCTCCCAATTGTTTGTGTCGTAACAAACCACAATGTGCACAGCAAGTCGTTTCAATACGTTGATCCTGTAATATCAATCGATAGGCTAACCTTTGATTAATGGGGCTATAACAATAAACGCAATCTTGCTTATTTACTTCATTTCGTTCCTGATTCAACGAAATCCCACCAAAGGTTTTTATAATTAACCCTTCTTCAACTAATGGTTTAATATCACGATGAATAGTCATTTCAGAAACTCCAAGCCATTCACTTAACTGAACAATTTTCAATGATTTTTTTTCACGAATATAATTCAGTATTTGTTTTCTTCTCTCAGATGGTAACATCATATACCCCTCCTATTTTTCATAACTATGAGATAAAATCACATATTATAACAAATACAAACAAAATTTTATCACACTTCATATTTATATAAACAAGTGTTTCTTTGTAATTTTTGAACTTTTTTTGAATATCAAATGTTATAAAATCACATATTATCGAAAATAAAATCGACATAACTTATAAAGTTATGCCGACATTTCATATTAAAATTAAATTATGTTATTATTCGTTCTGGGTGAGTATACACATTCATTGTATCTCCTCTTACAAAACCACTAATTGTAATCCCTAATTCGTCTGCTAAATCAAGCGCTAAACTAGTTGGCGCTGATTTTGATATAATCAATCCTACACCAATTTTTGCTACTTTCAAAAGGACTTCAGATGAGATTCGACCACTAAATACAAGGCATTTGTTTTGAATGGACGTTTTTTGCAATAACCACTGTCCATATATTTTATCTAAGACATTATGTCTGCCTATATCTGATTGAATTATAACAATTTCAGTCTTATTGCATAGTGCTCCTTGATGTACCCCTCCTGTTTTTTTAAAGTGTTTTGAGTGAGCCTCTAACAATGACATTAAATTCAAGCATTGTGTAACTGTCATAAACATCTTACTATATATTGTTTTAGCTGTTTTTACATCATTTTGAAAATAGAATTGTCTACTTTTCCCACAACAAGACCCAATGAAACGTTTTTCAATAAATTCACTTGCTTTTATATTTTTATTTTTTAATTCAATGAATGCAAATCCCGTGTTTAAATCAATGTTTATATCCTGTATATCCTCTTTTGAGCGAATGATTCCTTCACCTGCCAAAAAACCGATCACTAACTCTTTTAAATTCGTAGGTGTACAAACTAATGTTGCAAACTCTTCCCCATTTACTTTTATCGTAAGCGCAAATTCTACAGCAATATGATCTGAGACTTCTTTTACTTGTTCATCCGAATTATTTAGATCAAATTTTATAACCTGTCTTTTTTGCATCACTTTATCATCTTGAACATCCATTAGCTGACATCCATTTCTAAATCTTCAATTCTTTTTTCTACGTATCTCTCATCTTTTTGTGCATGGAAAACTTCAGCCTTTTCAATAATTACCTTAGTATTATATTCTGGTATACCTGCATGCTGCTCATATACCCCTTTTGGTATTAAAACATTTCCTTCTGGCCAATAAACTTCAATATTTCCTCTTTTTATGTTTACGAACTTGGCACGTCCATGGAATAATCCATATTGATTATAAACAACAACTGCATCTTTTTCTGAAATGTATAATTCATAAGCATCATCCCAGTGTATAAGAACATCATTTCTATCTGCTGAATTAAAAGGATCACTTGAGCCATAAATCATTGAATTAAATTGCTTACCTCTTCTAGTTGTGACATAAAAGTGCCCTTCTGTTATTCTTCTTTCTGGTAAATGGATAGGCAATAATCTTCCCTTTCCATCTTCAGTAGGAAATACTCCATTTTCACATAACCAAGCCCCACCCCATTGAAAAAAATCTCCTTTTTTTGATAAATGCTGAATTCCATCATAATTCGGGTTTGCTATTGCTATTTCTTCTCGGATTGATTGTGTGTTTTGGAAGTTGATAAGATGTTTATATTCTGGTTTCATACGTTTAACCAAATCAACATAAATTTCCCACTCCGCTCTGGCTTCTTCTATTCTAGGTCCTTTAATTTCTGGTGAAAAATAAACCATTCTTTCTGTTGAAGTCGAAGTGCCACCGCCTAATTGTTCATATCTAGTTTGGGCAGGAAGTACGATAACTGCTTCCTTACTGTCAACCAATGTTGATGTATTCAATATGATATCTTGATGTACACGAACCTCAACATTTTCTAAACACTCTTTTACAAATAACGGATTTGGCATGGTCTCAAGGAAATTTCCACCTGACATATAATATAACTTTAATTTCTGCTCATGATGTTGGGGGAGATGGGTCTTTTCTAAAGATACCCCTACAATATCTCCTTGCCAATCAGGCAGTTCGAACCCCCATAACTCTTCGATACGCTTTTTATGGTTTGAATCAAATCCTCCACCAGGCAAGCTGAATGGATCTGCCCCCATTTCACCAGCACCTTGCACACCAGAATGACCTCTTATCGGCATGACTCCACAAAACTCTTTTCCAATAAATCCTTGTAATAAAGCTAAATTAGCGACTTGAGATATATTATCAGATCCAAAACGATGTTGAGTTAATCCCATAGACCAAACAAATACAGCAGAGTTGGCATTTGCTAATAATTCTGCTAGTTGATTGATTCTATTACGTGAAATTCCCGAGGAAGATACAATGTCATCCCATTTTTCTCGCTGAACATGATCCTTTAAGATTTCATATCCTTGTACGTGTTTATCCACAAATTCATGCTGAATAGCCGATCCTGGAACTTTATCCTCCATTTCAAACCAATGTTTCATAATTCCATTCATAAAAGCAATATCGCCACCAATGTTCACTTGATAAAAATCATCAGCAATTTTTGTTCCAAATAAAGCAGATTCTGCAATGGAAGGTATCCAATACTGATCCATAGAAGGTTCATGATATGGATTAATGACAATAATTTTGGTCCCTTTTTGTTTAGCAGCATACATATACTTTGTTGAAACAGGTTGATTATTCGCTGCTACAGATCCCCAAAAAATTAATACATCTGTACCTATCCAATCTTTATAACTACAACTAGATGCCCCTATGCCAAGTGAACGAGTTAATGCCGTTTTAGAAGGGGAATGACAAATACGTGAAGCATTGTCTATATGATTTGTTCCAATTAAACGAGCTGCTTTCGCAGCTGTATAATAAACTTCATTCGTAATGCCACGTGAAGTTAAATAAAATGCAATCTGTTTGGGGTCTATTAAATTCATTTTTGCAGCGATAAAATCTAGTGCTTTATCCCACGTAATTCTTTCAAATTTGTTTTCTCCTGCCTTTCGAATTAATGGATATGGAATCCGACCTAATTTTCTCAATTCCGTACTAGTTAATTTCTGCAGATCTGATATTTCTTTATGTAACACCTCAGATTTTATTGCAGGCAAAGTGTTTAATCTTAAAACGTTTAAACGAGTCGTACATACATGTACACCTGTTAACGTTTGATCTTTTAATCCACTTACACCTAAAGCACAACCGTCACAAACACCTTGCGTTAATATTCTTCCTGCATAGGGTAACTGGTCTCGATTTTCCCAAACTACTTTTAAAGTGTCCTTTAAATGATGAGGTTTGGCTTTACCAAATCCAAATGGAACTTTACTTGCCCAAAGTTTGGGATTTAATTTTTTTGAAATTTTGATTGGACCTGAATGTTGTGAATGCCCCATACCATCATCTCCAATGAATCGTTATTTTTATGTGTTAGTCACATTTTTATTATTTATCAATATTTTTTTCCCAATTTGATAAATCTGAAGGTGTATTCATATTAAAAAAAAGCTTGTTTTGATTCGTCCATTCTCCCCATTCCTGTTCTAATATCTTATAGGTTGAGACGGAATCAATGAAATCTGTCATTTTTTTATTTCCTTTATTTAAATACTCATATAATCCTTTTTCTTGATTCCGATATGCACCAGCTAAAGGATGCATTCGTCCATTGTGTATTGGAATAATAATGTCAGACTGGGGATGAGATAGCGTGCATTGCTGCAATCCCTTTAAATATGAAATGTTTATATTAGGCATATCATTAGCTAAAACAAAATACCACTCTGCATTAATATGTTTCATACCCGTGTACAAACCAGCCAAAGGCCCGAAACCTTTAAATCGTTGTTCATCCTGTAAAATTGCAATATTTTGATTTTGTATGAATAGTTTATTTAATTTTAGCACATCATTTTCATGGCTTATGATAATCGTGTGCCCCGATACTTCTTGTGAAATAGATACTAAATGCTCAATCATCAATTGATCTTTTCGAGGGAGGAATGTTTTTGAAGTCCCCATTCTTCTGCTTTGCCCACCTGCTAATATCAATGTAACCCATTTATACATAATCATTATCCTTTATCCTTTACATTTTCAACATGAAGCTCTTTTAATGTATTATAATAGATATACTAAGTTATGAAAAATAAATAACTTGATTTTAACGTTCTCTTAACCTTGGAGGAATCTTAGATGATAAATAATAAAAAATCAAATATACTCGACTCATTTCAAAGACCTTTACGTGATTTAAGAATTTCGGTTACAGATCGATGCAATTTCCGATGCTCCTACTGTATGCCTGCAGAGATATTTGGTCCTGATTTTGAATTTTTACCTAGAAACAAACTTTTATCTTTCGAGGAATTGGAAAGATTAGTTAAAATATTTGCAAATATCGGCGTTGAAAAGATACGTATTACTGGAGGAGAACCCCTTTTAAGAAAACAGTTGCCTGATTTGATTCATCAAATTTCACAAGTTAATGGAATTAAAGATATTGCATTAACTACTAATGGCTCATTATTAAAAAAATTTATTCCAGATTTAAAAAATGCAGGGTTAAATCGTATAACAGTAAGTATTGACAGTTTAAATCATCAACGTTTTCAAAAGATGAACGGTATGGGGTTTGATGTAGAGCCTATTTTAGAAGCTATAGACCTTGCTCATGAAGCGGGTTTTCCAATCAAAATCAATATGGTTGTAAAGAAAGGAATCAATGAACAAGATATTTTACCGATGGCAAAATATTTCAAAAACAAAGGATATACTTTAAGATTTATTGAATTTATGGACGTAGGAAATAGCAATGGTTGGAAGTTGGATGAAGTCATTCCAAGCAAACAAATTTTAGATTTAATCCATAAAGAAATGCCACTAGAACCTATAAAAGCGAATTATTTTGGAGAAGTAGCAAAAAGGTATAAATATAAAGGATCTAATGCGGAGATTGGATTTATTTCTTCTGTAACCCAAGCATTTTGCTCTTCATGTACTAGAGCAAGATTATCTGCTGAAGGTTTTTTATATACTTGTTTATTTGCAAATAAAAGTCATGATTTGCGAACACCTATAAGAGAAGGAGCTACAGATAAAGAAATTGAAAAAATCATTCTTAATGTTTGGAATAAAAGAGATGATCGTTATTCAGAAATTAGACTAAAAGATACTAAAGGATTGAATAGAAACAAAGTTGAAATGTCTCATATTGGTGGGTAAATTCATAATCACCTAATAGAACTAAGTTCATAAATATTTCATGTTTTTTGTAAAGGCATTATTGTGTTTAAAAGAGAAATCGTTTATTCTAAATTAGGATTTTCAATCATCACTACAGTTCAGCGAATAGAAATGAATTAGGAGGAACTTATGTCAAACCATTCACCTGTGAAACAACGTAATTTCACACCGTTAATTATTGCTTTATCTATTATTTTAATAGCTGTTGTCGCACTACTATACTTTTTACCTTCAATTGAGGTTGAAGTTGGTTTTGATATCACCATACTGCCAATGCTTAATGCTATTTTTAACAGCTTTACATTTATTTTTTTATTGTTTGCTTTAATTTCTATAAAGAAGAAAAATATTAAAGTGCACCGCAATTTTATTATACTGGCTTTTTCAACTACATTTTTATTCTTGATTTCATATGTAACATATCACTCTTTAAGCGAATCTACATTGTACGGTGGAGAAGGTTTTATACGTTATATATATTATTTTGTTTTATTATCTCATATATTATTGTCTATTGTCATTGTACCACTTGCACTGATTTCAATCACACGAGGTTTCAATATGCAAATCGAACGTCATCGTAAAATTGCTCGATGGACGATGCCTATTTGGTTGTACGTTAGTTTAACAGGTGTACTCGTTTATTTAATGATATCACCTTATTACTAAGATACCCACAAAAGTGAAGTAATAATGCTTTGAAGATTAATCCTATTACTTTTGCGGGGCCCGGATTTAAGTGAATAAGTGCGTGTCTTTCATAATGATGATTTTAAGTAATCATAAAAAAGGTATGAATTCAATATGAATTCATACCTTTCATGTATAAATTATTATAAAAAGTTTACAAATCCTTATTTCATTAATTGACTCATATGTGCTTGCAAATTGTACACATACTTACGGCTTAACAAATCTGTTCCACCTATGATTGCATTTTTATACTTTTCACTTGGTGCAATTTCTGAAACCTCTTTATTTATCACTTCATAAGTAAATGCATTCATATGAACTTCATTAAAAAACACAGTCACATTAATTCTTCTGTAAATAGGATGTAAAAACTCTTCTCCAGCACGCTCTCTACGATCAAGTTCAGGTATAAGATGATCTGGAACCGAATAAAGAATGCCCTCCATGATATGATCCTGTGTAAAAAGAATATCAGCAATTCCACCTTTGCCCCATTTGTCTGATTCTCTAGTAAATCCAACTCTATAGTTAAATAATTCAGCTCTACCTAATACCTCAAACTCATGAACAGTTCCTTTAAATGAATTTCGATTCATGCATGATCCATATGCAAAATAATAAGATTTTTTTTGAAGATCCTGTTTATGTTTCACAATCATCACTTCTTATTTTTTTCTTTTTATTATATCAAATATAGAAAAAAAGTGTGGATCATTACCACACTTTTAAGAGTTTAAAATATATACTAATTACTCTCCAAAAATAACATACTGAGCTATATTTTTAGAATGATCACCCATTCTTTCCAAATTACTCAAAATATCCAAGAATACAGTTCCTGATGTCCCACTACATAAATTTTGATTTAAACGTTTAATATGTGCTTTACGGAATTGCTTTTCCATTTTATCTAGTTCAGCTTCATTATCTAAAACTTGCTCTGCTAACTCCTTATCATCATTCTCTAAACTTTCAATGGATTGTTGAATTGTTTTGTCGGTAAGCTCAATCATTTTTTTCAATTCTGTACAAGCCTCATCTGAAAACTCAGCTTTCTTTAAAATGGATAAATCAGCAAGTTCCATGATGTTTTCTGAATGATCACCTATTCTTTCAATGTCATTGATCGTTTGCAATAAAATGGAGGCTTTGCCTGATTCTTTTTCACTAAGTTCATTTTGTTGAATTTTCACTAAATACTCTGTTGTTTTTTTATCTAGTTCATTAATTAACTCTTCCGTTTGTTCAACCATATTTTTCGCTTTATCATTTTTATTAAAGAAATACTCTGAAGCTTCCTGCAGACTTTCTCTTGCTAACTCACCCATACGAATAATTTCGTGCTGAGCTTGCCCTAATCCAACAGATGGATTTGACAATAAACGTTCATCTAAGTATTTGGCTTCAAACTCTAATTGTTTCATTTCCCCCGGAACAATTTTTGTAACTAGATAAGCTAAGAATGCTACAAATGGCAATTGTACTAATGTGTTTGTGATGTTAAAGAAACCATGCCCGTAAGCAATTTGCATACTTACACTCGCTCCAGTATAGTCTCCTAACCATATGATTAATTGAGTAACTGGATATAGAAAAATTATAAATAAAGTTGCTCCAATGATATTAAAAATTACATGTGCCGCCGCAGCACGTTTAGCTGCAACGGATGCGCCAATGGAAGCAATGATAGCCGTAATTGTAGTTCCGATATTATCCCCAAACAATACTGGCAAAGCTTGTTTTATATTGATCAAGTCCTCTGTAGCAATTGTTTGTAATATACCTATCGTTGCACTTGAACTTTGAACAACTACCGTAAATATTGTTCCTACAACTACACCTAAAATAGGATTATCCAAATTAATGATAAAGTCTTTAAACACTTCAAGATCTTTTAGTGGTTTAACCCCACTCCCCATCGTTTTCAATCCATAAAATAACATACCAAATCCAAAAATGACTTGTCCTATGTAATTGTACAATTTTTTCTTCAAAAAGAAGATGAGAAATACTCCAACTGCTATTATAGGGAGTGCATAGTTTTGAATTTTAACACCTGCGATGATAAAAGCTGTCATCGTAGTACCAATGTTAGCACCCATAATCACACCAATGGATTGTCTCAATGTCATTAAACCTGCGTTGACTAAACCAACAGCTAACACTGTTGTGCCTGAAGATGATTGAATTAATATCGTAACTATTACCCCAACCAGAACACCTAATAACGGGTTCGTAGTGTATTTAGCAAGCAAACTTCTTAATTTGTCCCCAGCAGTTTTCTGTAAACCTTCAGACATGTACTTTAAACCGAATAAAAAGATTCCTAATCCACCCACAAATTTAAAAATCAAATCCTGCCAGTCCATAAGTCTTTAAATCCCCCTGATTTTTCAATTATAAACATTTGTCGACAAAAATCGTCCTGTATTATTATACCTAGTTGTGGATGATTTGAAAACAAAAACTTTAAATATTGATTTATAATTATAAATTAAGATATGATTTATATATCAAATTAATATAAAGGAAGGTATTTTTCTTATGAAATATTCTCATAAAGAAGAAATAGTGAATGCCATCACACACGGAATTGGCGCACTATTAAGTATTGCTGCACTTGTATTATTAATTGTGTTTTCAAGCCTATATGGATCTCCTTGGCATATTGTTAGTTTTACAATATTTGGATCTACCATGGTTTTACTTTATGTATTTTCCACCTTACTACATAGTTTTAAAGAAGGTGTGACTAAAAATGTATTTGAAGTATTAGACCATTCTGCTATATACTTGTTAATCGCTGGAACATATACACCATTTGTATTAGTAACACTTAGAGGTCCATTAGGCTGGACTATATTTGGTATCATATGGGGATTAGCAGTTATTGGAATTGTTTTTAAAGTGTTTTTTGTAAAAAGATTTATTCTATTATCAACAATATTTTATGTATTAATGGGTTGGATGATTGTAATTGGAATTAAACCTCTATACGAGAATATGCTGTTAAATGGTTTTATTTGGTTAGTACTTGGAGGTATTTTATATACAGTTGGAACCATATTTTACGTTTGGAGAAAATTCCCTTACCACCATGCAGTTTGGCATCTATTTGTAATTGCTGGAAGTGTATCCCATTTCTTCGCTGTTTTATATTTACTACCTGATTTACTATAAGAGAAGCTCTTCCTATTTAATATATATAGTTGTAAAACAAATAAATAGGGTTTTTAGTAAGTTTTAGCATACAATAGTAGATTATACTCCAATATAAGAATATTTAGTGTAAGTGGACGTCACACCTCTTAAACAGGAAGTGCTGATTTAGAACATTTGTTTGTTAGAATATATGTCCTTATTGAATTAGTCATACAAAAACAAATCATTATCCTCCACTTACAGGTGGAATAAAAGCGACTTCATCATTTTCTGTAACAACTGTATCCTGATTTACATATTCTTGATTAATTGAAGCAAAGCTTTTATCTAATTCATCTATAAATGCTGCTGAAGAATATTGATTTTTTAACAATTGTTTGACACTTTCAATTGTCATATTCGGTTTAGTTAGATCAATTTTAATTTCACGAACACCTGCTGCATCTGCTAAACCTGCAAAAAATAATATTTTGATCATCATAAAACACTTCCTCTGAACATTTTTTCTTTACTTTTCTGGATAAATGACGGACGAAATTGAATGAATATCATTTATTGAAAATACCGGGATTTCGTTGAATTCAACTGGAATCCATGTAACAGCAGCAATCACATTTTCTAAACTAGAAAGAAGTTCAATATCGTCTTCAGATTTGATCATAACAATTTTCTGATATTTTTCAAGTTTAAAACCTTCCACTATGATAATATCTTTGTCTTTCATATTTTTTATAATTTCATTTAAAGGTGTATATTTTTTGTGTATGATACAGGTTTCGTTTCCTTTATCAGATGTAATTGCAATACTATGTGCACCAGCTTTCTGATACATCCAAGTGTCCCTACCCTCCATATCTAGCTCAAACTCATGTGCATCATGTTTAATTACTCCAACCATATACCCTGCTGATTGTAACTTTTCAATTAATTTGCATATTAATGTTGTTTTTCCAGTATTTTTGTAACCAACTACTTGAATCACTTTTGGTTTTTTCATGATATCACTCCAATTCCTTTAACCGAATCACTTTAACCTTATCTCCTTTACTTAATCCTTGTCCACCAGCAGGAATTACGATTAAACAGTTCGCATCCTTAATGGACACCATTACACTTGATTTATCCTCACCAATAGGTTTAACATAGACAGAACCATGATCAATTCTACTCTTGGCCCTTATAAATCTTTGAAATGCATTCACTTTAGTAAAATCCTCTT
Source organism: Chengkuizengella marina (assembly GCF_009910845.1). Taxonomy (GTDB): domain Bacteria; phylum Bacillota; class Bacilli; order Paenibacillales; family KCTC-33759; genus Chengkuizengella; species Chengkuizengella marina. The sequence goes on from NZ_SIJB01000019.1 coordinate 31,199, forward strand.
CAAGATACGCTATGAAAGTATCCGGATATAATCGATCACAACCTTGCATACCTTTTAAAACAGGTCGAATAAACAATTCAAACCCAACAAAACATGCACCAGGATTACCTGATAATGCAAATAGAAAGTGATTTTGAAAAATACCTACTGTAGTAGGACTGCCAGGGCGCATAGCCACTTTATTAAATAACATTTCCCCTGCCTTCCACTGTTGGAAAAAATCAAACATAATATCATAATCGCCTACTGATACGCCTCCAGTTGTAATCACTATATCAACAGTTTCAAGTAACTCTAAAATTTTATTTTTTGCAATATTCAAGTCATCTGGCAGTTTATCTATCCAAATCGGATTTCCACCTGCCTCTATGATTAGTGAGGCAATCATGCTTGAATTACTATTTCTAATTTTACCCATTTCCAAGGGTTCTTGAATATCTTGGAGTTCTGATCCAGTTGCAATGATGGCAACTGCAGGCTTTTTATAAACTTCTACAATATGAAACCCATATGTCGCAAGAAGAGCTATTTCCCCAATACCGATTTTTCTTCCTCTATTCATTAGATGAGTCCCTGATTCAACTTCTTCTCCAATGTTTGTTACATTTTGTTTTTTGTTTATCTCTCTTTTAATGCGAATGTACTTTTTACCGTTTTCAATAAATTCTTCAGTCATTTCAAACATAATGACTGCGTCTGCTCCGTCAGGTAACATTGCACCTGTCATAATTCTCGCAGCTTGTTTTGCTGAAATAGATTGTGATGGTACTTTTCCAGATGGTATTGTTTCAATAACTTCTAATATCATTGGGTTTGAGGAGGATAGACCTTTTGTATCTATAGATCGAATCGCATAACCATCCATACCTGATCTTCTAAAATGAGGGAGGTCAATCGGTGCAATGAAATCTTGCGCCAATCGCCTCCCTAAAGATTCAATTAAAGGAATTTTTTCAATATTACCATTTTGAATATGTTTAAATATAAGCTTCTGTGCTTCTGACACTTGAACTATGTTTCGCTTGAATTTTGAAGGAATATCTTTATTTCCTTTCATGTATCCTCTTCCTCTCATATAGAACTATTCAATTTATAACTTATTTATCGTTAGTTTAATATGAGTACCTTTTTCAGGCTCAGATTCTATTTCTAATTCGCCATTCACTGCCCTTGCTCTCTCCTCCATACTAAATAAACCTACACCTTTCATATCCCTTTGTCTTACAAATCCGTGACCGTAATCCATAATGCTAACTACAATCTTTTTCTCATCTTCAATCATCTTTACAAATGCTTCTGAAACATCTGCATATTTACCTATGTTGGTCAAAGCTTCTTGAATAATGCGATAAATTGTAGTTTCTATATCTATTTCCAAACGTTTTTTTATATTTGTATCTAATTGCACTTCAATACCATAATGCTGTGAATATTCCTTCAAGTAGGAACGTATAGCTGGAACTACACCTAAATCATCTAAAACTGAAGGTCTAAGCTCCCAAGACATATCACGAATTTCTTGAATGATATTTGAAACATCATTCCGCATGACCTCTAAGTTATTATGTTCAATGTCATGAGATATTTGATCAATTTGAATGAGTAATGAAAACAAACGTTGTCCAATTCCATCATGTAATTCTCTAGATATTTTTCTTCTTTCATCCTCTTGTACATTCATTAGTTTTGTCATCATGTTTTTAAGTTCTTTTTCTGCTTGTTTTAACTTTGTAATTTCTGTTCTAATAGATAAAAACTGATAAGGTTGGTTTGCTTCATTTAAAAAAGGTACGATTGTTGTGTTCACCCAATAAAACGAACCGTCCTTTGCTTTATTTCTAATTTCACCTTTCCATACTTCTCCGTTTAATATCGTACTCCATAGATTTCCTATGAATTTTTCAGAATGAAACCCAGAGTTAACAATACGATGATTTTGACCGATTAATTCTTCTCTTGAATATTTGGAGATTTCACAAAACTTATCATTTACATAATTAATGGTACCATACTGATCAGTTACTGCCACTATGGATGATTCATCTAGTGCAGTTTTAAGATCTACTAATTGGCTTAAAGTTTCATGTAATTTCTCTTTTGTTTTCTTTGAAACGTTATTAGCACCTATATTAGAAAGAAGTTGTTTTACATTCTCATTAATATCAGGATATAGATTATTTCTATTCAAAATGAAGCAGCCCCTTTTTTAAGGCATATTTCACTAATTCTGGCCTTGTTTTTAAATTCAACTTCTCCATTAATTTGCTTTTATGTGTTTCAACTGTTTTAACACTAATGTTTAATTGCTCACCAATGTCTTTATTCGCATACCCTTTAGCTACCCATGTCAGTACTTCTTTTTCACGATCAGATAGTAAATCAAATGTATCAAAATTTTCACCTTGTTTTACTTTCTCAAGATATTCCTCCATTAATGTTTTAATCGCTGAAGGATATAAATAAGCAGAACCTGAGGCAACACATTGAATGGCATTTAATAATTCTTCATGTGGAGCGCTTTTAAGAATATATCCGGATGCTCCGGCTTGAATTACTCGAAACAAATATTCTTCATCATCATGCATAGTAAGGATCAATATATTTATTTCTGGTAACAGTTTTTTAAGTTCCGTGGTAGCAGATAAACCATCTTTTCCTTGTGGCATACTAAGATCCATTAAAACAACGTCGGGTTTTAAATCAAGTGATTTTTGGATGGCCTCATTACCTTCAGCAGCTTCACCTATGACTTCAACATATGGATTAGCATCTAATAACATCATTAAACCTGACCTTACAACGGCATGGTCGTCAACGATTAAAATTTTAATCATTTCATATCCCTACTTCCCATGAGATATTTGTGGGTATTTTTTAGTTTAGGGCCCCGCAAAAGTAATAGGTATATACTACAAAGGGTATCTTCACTTTTTTGGTTTTTTTATTAGTTTATCATAAATGTTAAAATTGGTTAACCGCAATGAAGACAGCCTTTTTTATTAGGGAAAACCTGTATACTGTATCCATATATAGAAGTTAGTACTTCCAATTCAAGATGTTCTTCAATATAGGCTATGATTTGCTCTTCATTTTCCCAACTTCCTTTACCTCTAATCTCTGTTGTGACAATTTCCATATTGTCCTTTTCTTTGGTATCAGTAAAGCATTCTGCTTGTAATGCAAATAACATATTCATTTCTTTCTTTACTTTATCGGATAATGCTAAACCTTTCTTTTGAATGAAACATATCTCCAAGCGAAAATCATTCATCTAGTCCACCTTCCTTTTTAAATAGTTCAAATAGGTTATAGGGGTCCCCCGAAAAGTATAAACAAGATCGCTGATTGATGTTATAACGAAGAAGTAGTTGAATTCTTGACTACTACGAAACATACCTTTCACTTTTGGGGGTACATCTTAAACATTCTTCTCTTTGTGGTAGATGAATAGTGCTATTGGGAATAATATTATATTTAATATTGCATAAATAACTGTCGCTGTATAATCTTCATAATAATATTGATGAATTGCTTTTTGAGTAAATATAATATTTAAAAATAGTACGGCACACAGTAAAATAACTCCACGATAACTACGTTTCATATCGTTTCACCCCTGTTGCTACGATTTTACCCGCTTCAACTTGAATTGTAATTTCAGGAAGTGGTCTTCTTGGTGGACCAGCTGTTGGTGAACCTGTTTTTACATCAAAGAAGCCATGGTGACATGGACATACCAGCTCGCTTTTACTTTGTTCCCAAAAAACTGGGCAACGAAGATGTGTACATGCATTTTGATAAGCTTTATATTCATTTTCACCTAATCGAATCAATAATGCTGAATCATGATCTGTTGGGTAAGCAAATTCAAATGCATCCCCAATATTTAATTTTTTTACATCGATAATTTCTTTTTTTGGATATTTTTTCTCTCTTAAACCCATTAACTCTGTAGCAGCAATAGAACCCCATGGCAATGTAGAAACAGCAAATAATCCTGCAGCTCCAACCATCGTTTTCATGAATCCTCTTCGATCTAATTTACGTTCATTATTTTTATTAATATTATGAGTATAATTATCTTCGTCAAAAGGGATTTTATTATTCTTATCCATTTTTTTCACTCCCTAACGATTATTTGAGGTATTATTCTAATGTTTATATAATCTCACTAGAATTATTAAATAGGCTTATGAGCCCCGAATTCTACCTAACATCCATGTGTCTAACGTAGGATCAGCACGTCTTGTGCTGAAAAGTTAGATGTTTGTTTTGCTTCACTTTTTGGGGTAAACTAAAATAGTTTTTCTTTACCTTCTAATATACCCGGCAAACTAACATGTACATTCGTTTTATTTTCTAAATATGGATCTTCCATGCTGGCCATCATTCCATTACTTAATCTAAATTGACTTTTCTTCACTGCTAACTCTTCTTCTGTTACCCATTGTAAAGTATTCGTAGGACAAACACTTGCACACATAGGTGGAATTCCATCCTTTGTACGATCTATACATAAATCACATTTATACATTAAATTTTGCTCCACATCAAATTTTGGAATTCCATATGGGCAGGCTATAGTACAATTTTGACAACCTAGACATTTTTCCGTCATTGCTGATAAAACTGCTCCTGTCTCATGCACTTGAATGGCTTGAACTGGACAACTTCTTGCACATGGTGGATTTTCGCAGTGTAAACACATCATAGGCATCGTTTGACGATCTACAAACGGATTTACATCGATGACATAATTTCGATTTCTTTGTTCATGCCCACCACACTGTGTACAACCGGCAAGGCACGAACGACAACCAATACAATTTTCTAGTTCAATATATAAAACTTTTTTCATTTGTTCACACCTCACAGTTTTTCAATTTGAGCTGCACATACTTTAAATTCAGGCATACGAGACATCGGATCTAAAGCTGCGTTCGTTAATAGATTGATAGATTGTTCATGACCGAAATGATATGGAACAAAGACAGTATCTTTTCGAATAGCTTCCGTTATTTTCACTTTATAATTTGCTTCTCCACGTCTTGTAAACAAACGGATAATTTGATCATGTTCAATCTGATACTTTTTAGCCAATTCTGGATGAACTTCTACATAAGGTTCAGGACACATATCTTTCAAAAATGGTATTCTTCTAGTCTGATTTCCTGATAAATAATGATATACTACCCTTCCAGTTGTTAATCTAAGCGGATATTGTTCATTAGGCTCTTCTGCCGGTGGTCTGTATGGAAGCGCACAAATTTTGGCTTTCCCATCAGGATGATAAAATTTCTTATCTAAAAACATGTGTGGGGTTCCATCAACATTCTCTTCATTACATGGCCAAAAAACTCCATTTTGTTTTTCGATTTTTTCCCACGTTGCCCCTGAATAGTCTGCATTCCCACCCTTGGTTGCTAATCTAAATTCATCTGCTACATCTTTTGCCGTTTTTAAATGTTCAAAATATTTCCCTTTTCCATAACGTTTTGCAATTTCAATTTGTATCTCCCAGTCCGTTTTACACTCACCTAGTGGTTTCTGGGCCCTATTGATTTTAATGATTCTTCCTTCTAAATTTGTAACCGTTCCTTCATCCTCGGCCCAAGTCGTTGTTGGCAAGACAACATCTGCAAATTCAGCAGATTCAGATAAATAGAAATCGGAGCAAACCATAAAATCTAAATTTTTCATCGCATTTTTCACAAAATTTAAATTTGGAGCAGATACAGCTGGATTTGAACATAATAAATACATCCCACGAATCTCTTTTTTATCCATTAATTCAAATAATTCATAAGCTGAAACCCCAGGTCCAGGCATTTCCTCTGGTTTAATTCCCCACACTTCACACACTTCTTTTACATGCTGAGGATTCGTAATTTTTCTATATCCAGGAAGCAAATCTGATTTTTGACCATGTTCTCTTCCACCCTGTCCATTGCCTTGCCCAGTAAATGTCGCCACACCTGATTTAGGCCTTCCAATTTTACCTGAGACTAAAGCCATATTAATATAAGCTGAAACGTTATCTACACCTTTAGATTGTTGCTCAACTCCTCTAGCAAACATAACAATAGCATTTGGTGCTTTTCCATAAATCTCTGCGGCTCTGATTAATTTTTCAGGGCTTACACCTGTTATTTCACTAGTATATTCTGGAGTAAACAACGCTACTAATTCTTTTGTTTCTTCAAATCCATTGGTATGTTGTTTAATAAATTCTTCATCAACACGACCATTTTTGATTAATAAATGCACCATACAATTCGCTAATGCCAAGTCTGTTCCTGGTCTAAGGTCCAAATGAAGATCAGCACGTCTAGCAATCGGTGTCTCTCTGGGATCAACAACAATTAAATATCCTCCACGATTCTGTACTTCCCAAACTCGATACATGGATGTTGGGTGACATTCTGCGGTATTACTACCAGCAATAAATAAACAGTCTGTTTGATGCAAGTCTGTCCAAGGTAAACTGGAACCTCGATCAACCCCTAGTGATCTTAAAGAACCTCCTGCAGCACTCGCCATACAAAATCGACCATTATAATCAATATATTTAGTTTTTAAGGCAACTCTAGCAAATTTACCTGTTAAGTAACATTTTTCATTCGTCATTGATACACCGCTATATACAGATAAGGTGTCATCACCATGTTTCCCCTGCAATGCTTTAAAGTTTTTTACAATAAGATCAAGAGCCTCATCCCAACTAGCTTCACGAAATCCCTCTTTCGTTCCTTTTTTAGAAGCATCATCACGAATTAATGGTTTTAAAAGGCGATCTTTATGATTTGTTTGTTGATATGCAGTAACTCCTTTAGGACACATTTTACCTTCTGTTACAGGCCACTCATAGCGAGGTTCAACGCCGATGATCTTATTCGTTTTTGTATTTACACGAAGATTCATCCCACACTGCATGCCGCAATAACTACAATGTGTTTTAATTAATTCTTCATTTGGATGATTGACATTCGAAATCTCTTTTAAAGCTTTAACCTCTTGCATCCTGATTCGCCTCCTTTGCTTTTGTTAAATGAGTTTTTACACCACTAAATTTTGAAATCCGATAATTTCTTCTACAAGGTAAACATAATTCGGCTAAGTGGAAACCTTCTTCTTTTTTAAATTCAATCGCATTTTGATTTAATACATCTATGACATCTTTAGATTGTTCAGTAGATACAAATTCATTACTACAAACTTTACATTTTTTCATGGACTGATTACCATAATACTCTCTATAATTTTTAACATAGACCCCTAACGGTCGCATCGGAATATGAGCAAGTTTTCCAAATGGCAAATATATTAAGGTGACGATTACAGAAAATTGGTGAATCAGTGATAATTCAGGTTGGATAAAACCTTTGAAAAACACGTTACTTACTGTTAGCAATAATCCTGAAATACTTATAAATAGAAGCATATATAAAGGCATAAAGTCAAAAACAACGGTTTGTTCAGCTCTTGCTTGCATATTTTTTAAACGTCTATATATCGCCATACTTGCACCAGTAATAACCATAATCGCAGTAATGTTTAATGAGTTATAAAATAAAAACGCTAAAAATCCATCCGCACTAATTTTCATCAAATTGAGTCCCATAAAAACAACAGTATAAAAACCGTTGTCATCCATCGTAAAATACATCCAACCAAATACGAGTGGGAAAGTGACCAAACAAGAAATAATAACTCCCCAGCCCATCATCATATGTTGAAACCATCTATACAAACCTCTATTCCAAATAAAACGTTGAAGAGCAATATCATTTGTAGTTGTTTTAGCGGTTCGCTTTCTAAAAATTAATTTTTTTCCTTTTTTGATCATTAATTTAGCAGGCGGTCTTTCACTCCAGCTTAAAAAACGATAGAATAGCCCGATTAAAAATACTAATGTTCCCACCATGTAACCATATAAATTTAAATCCATGTGAGTAAACATTCTAGATCCAACGAACGTTAAAATAAATATAATAAGTATTGTAAAAAACATATGCATCGCAAATCTAGAAACAAATGCTCGTTCGATGGAGGGTTGTCTTTGATTTACTTTAGTATTCATTTAGTTTAACCTCCTAACTTTCTATTTGTTTTATTTGAATTTGGTTTTCTAAGTGATTGAAATATTTCCCTATCGTTTGAGTTATAATTTTGAATCATAGAACCCAACTGTTCCGCTATGCTCTCTAATAATTCAATGGTTTGTTTATCAAAATCTCTTAGGATCCTGCTACCTATCATCAAGACTCCAGCAACAGCGTTTTTCAATGTAACAGGTACAGCGGCAACAGCTTCTAAACTTTCAGCGAGTAATATGGGATATTCGCGTAAATCGATTAACTTTTTATCATATTGTGAATCAAATATAACAGGGCGACCATGCTTTATGACCTGCCCAGCAATTCCTTTTCCTGGACGAAGTTTTATTCGTTTATAACGGTCGTTTCGATTACCTGAAACATATTTCCAACGAATGATATACTCTTGATGATCTAAAATTGCAAATCCTGCAAAATCACTTGAGCTTAGTAAACGAATACCTTCTAAATGTTTCTCAATTTCTGGTTGCAAGCTGCCCATTTTCAAAAACCTCCTTCCTTATGAACCTAAGTGAGGGGAGAATTCCCTCACTTAAGTTTAATCTTTTATAGTAACTCATTAGATCAGGGAATTCCCCCACCCTAACATTTGATTTCAGCATTTTTTCTAGAATACCAGTACCATGTTACAAACAAACTTATCACGTAGTAAGCAATAAAAGCATATAAAGCTGTATTTGGAGAACCGGTTGCAGAAATAGATGTACCAAATGCTTTAGGTATAAAGAAAGCACCATAAGCTGCAATTGCTGATGTGAAACCTAACACTGGAGCAGCTTCTTTAGGTTCAAATATAACTGGGATCATTCGGAACGTAGAACCATTTGCTACACCTGTAGTTATAAATAAGATCATAAACATAATGAAGAATCCCCAGAAGTTATCGGTATTTAAGAAGAAAACAACACCACTAGTTGCTATGATCATGACAATAACATCCCAAAATGTAACACGAGCACCACCCAATTTATCAGACAGCCAACCCCCTACAGGGCGAATCAGTGCTCCAACTAAAGGACCAAGGAAAGCAAATTGCAATGGATTTACTTCTGGAAATTGTGTTTTGATTAATAATGGAAATGCTGCGGAATAACCAATAAAAGAACCGAAACACATCGTATATAACCAACTCATAATCCAAGTATGTTTTCTTTTAAAAACGACAGCCTGTTCTCTGAAAGAAGCTTGAGCTGAAGCTAAGTTATTCATTCCAAAAAAGGCCACGATACAAGTGATTACAATAGGTATAACCCATACGTAAGCCGCATTTTGCATCCATACTTCTCTTGTTCCGCTGTCTGTAACCATCGTTTGAGATTCTCCACCAAAGACTCCAAACATACTTAGTCCTATTACCACAGGTACTAAAAATTGAACTACACTTACACCTAAGTTACCTAATCCTGCATTTAATCCTAATGCTGCTCCCTTTACCTCTTTTGGATAAAAGAAACTGATATTTGCCATTGAAGAAGCAAAGTTACCTCCTCCAAATCCACATAATGCAGATAAAATAGCCATTGTCATAAAAGAAGTTGTAGGATCTTGAACTGCCATCCCTATACCAATAGCTGGAATTAGTAATGACGCTGTTGTTATAATCGTCCAGTTTCTACCTCCAAATATAGGAACCATAAAACTATAAAATACTCTCAATGTTGCACCTACTAAACCAGGTAAAGCAGCTAAAGTAAATAATTGATTGTCTGTGAAATTAAAACCAATACTGTTTAAGTTAACTGCTACTGCGGACCATACCATCCACACACAAAATGCTAATAATAAAGCTGGAATTGATATCCATAAATTTCTGGTCGCTACACTTTTTCCCGATTGTGTCCAGAAAGTTTTATTTTCTGGTTCCCATTTTTTGATTGTACTCTGCATCCTAATCTCCTCCAGATCTTATAATTAAGAAAGAATTAATTTATACTTTTATTGTAGTTCTAAAGGTAAAATAAGTAATTCGGGGAACTCCCTGAAAAGGTGTAATAAAAACCCCTATTTCCAAATAAAAAAACATTTAATCAATTAATAAACTGGAAAGAATAATTTGAAACACAATACAGAATATAATCGTATAAATAGTAAAAAATTATTTGTTCGTACTTTTATAAAAGATTTAAAAAATGAAATGAGGAGGCAAATAACATGATTGTTGTAACAACAGAAAATATAAAAGGTTATCATGTAAAGGAGACAAAGGGTCCTGTATTTGGGATTGTTGTACGTGCAAGGGGAATTGGAAATGATATTGTCGCAGGTTTACGTTCATTGGTTGGAGGTGAAATAAAAGAATATACAGTATTACTAGAGGATTCAAGAAAACAAGCCATTGATCGTATGGTTGAAAATGCAAATTTAATGGGTGCTAATGCTATTATCATGATGCGTTTTGATTCTGGTTCAAGTGGACAATTAAGTGAGGTTGCTGCTTATGGCACCGCCGTCATTGTTGAAAAGGTAGCTGATAAATAATGGATACTTCTTTCTATCTTTTTGCTTTTGCACCGATTTTTATTATTATTGGAGCACTCCTTCTTCAACCCCTTTTAGACAGAAGAGCGGATGATAAAGATGGTGATAAAATTCCACCTGGTTATGAAGAAACAGATGAAATTTTCATTGATCCCATTTCCAAAGAACGTAAACAAGTTTATTATAATTCAAAAAATGGAGATCGGTATTACAGGATTATTAAAAAACCAAGAAATAATGATTGATTCATTAGATAAAATACTATCCACATATCATAATGATTCATGTATTTCATAGCAATGAATGAACCCAGAAAATGAAACTTTATTTAGTTTTATTTTCTGGGTTCTTTTTAACTTTATGAATTAAAAAATATTCATAAACATTAATAAACGAATCTAATGATGAAACATTTTATAATTTAGCTACGTCCTATATAAAAAGGGGGAAATATAGATGAAAAAGATATTGATGTTTATTTTAGTGATTGGAGTAGTTTCACTACTACTTGTTTCTTGTAGCAGTGATGAAAGTAAAGGGGAGGATGCTTCATATAACTTCGCTGAAGAAGCAGCCACTGAGGAACCTTTAGATTTATACGGCACTGATGGATATGCTCTCAGTGATGAAGATGCATCTAAAGTGCCATATGAAACTGACCTAACTGTTACTTTTAGCTCCAACGAATCTTCTAATCAAGTACAATCAGAATCTATTCAAGAAAATACACAAAGAATGATTATTTACAATGCTGATCTATCTATTGATGTAGAGGACTATTTACAAACTCAACAAAAAATAGAACAAATTTTATTACATATGGATGGATATATCGTAAATTCATCTGTAAATAGACATTCTGAACAAAATATAAGTGCTCATCTAGATGTAAGAATTCCTCAAGCTCAATTCACTACATTTTTGGAAGAAGTTGAAGCTCTAAGTATAAAAGTGACGAATCGGAATATATCTGGAAGAGATGTAACTGAAGAATATGTTGATTTAGAGTCACGTATGAAATCAAAAGAAATTGTTGAAGAAAGACTTTTAGGGTTTATGGAAAGTGCGGATAAAACGGAAGATTTATTGAAAATATCAAATGATTTGGCTAGAATTCAAGAGGAAATTGAACAAATAAAAGGCAGAATGATTTATTTGCAAAATCATAGCGCATTAGCAAGTGTATCCATTTCCATTAATGAAGAGAAAATCATTGTTCCTGAATTTAATAATGAAGATCTAAATGTTTTGGCTAAAACCAAAGAACAATTTGTAAACTCTTTAAACGGATTAATAAACTTCTTCTCAAATTTATTTATTCTCTTGGTAGGTAATTCACCTGTTTTAATCATTTTAGGACTAATGATAGTGGCTGTAGTCTTTTTCATTCGCAGATACAGAAACAAAAAGGAATGATTGATAAAACAGTAAAATATTATAGGGAACTCAGATATTATAGAGTTCCCTTTTTATTTTTTATGTATGTTTCAAATATCTTTTATCTTTCAAAAACATTTTCCAAAAAACATAAAAACCAGGTGTTAAGACGATAAATCCTACAATGTAAACAACAAACAAAGCTCTAAAAGTGTTAGGATCAGTAAACCCGATTCTTAACGTCATATCAGGATAAATAATATAAGGTAAATGTGCTTTTCCATAAGCATATCCTGCTATAAAATACTGTAATATTACAAACAATACAGCTCCTCTTGGTTGACCCTTTACTTTTTTACCTGGAATCCACAAAAAAATGTATCCTATAATAAAAGTGATCACTGAAAGCAATAACCAAATTTTTTCTGACATCATATTCTCAAATAGCCAATTCGCCTCTTCTCGCATTGTTAATAGAATAAGAAATGCCATTATAAGTGATATAGGTCCGATTACAATGGCTTTTGTACGATAAATTTGGTAAGTTTTTGTTTCTTCAGCTACATTTGAATAGTCAGCTAATAAGAGTGAAGATAAGAATAATGTACTTGTAATTCCAAAACCTATGAATGTGTAAACACTCCCACTAGTTATCAGTTCACTAAATAATAACTGTTCGGTTCCATTAGAACCATCGATAAATCCTCCTTGTGTAATAGGTAAAATACTGATGAGTAATGCAGGAATTAATATCCCACTAATACCTGATATAATGTAAAGTAAAGATTTGTATTTATTATATGCCGTGTGTGAGAAAACAAGAAAAGCACTGCGAATTGCTAACAACAAAATGATAAGACTTCCTGGAATTAATAATGCACTCCCAATTTTAAAAGCCGCTGTAGGAAAAAACGTAACCAAGCCAACTACGATTAAAACGATGAACACATTTGTAACTTCCCACGAAGGTGACAAATAGCGATTTGCTATATCTGTAGCTTTAAGATGAGGTTTTTTTAGATAAATCATAGACCAAAATCCAGCACCAAAATCAATTGAGGCTGCTACAGAATATATAAACACAAACATCCATAATAACGTTATAGCTAATATTTCATCACTCATAATACTTTATCCTTTCATGTATTATATTTCCTTAGAAACAGGATGTCTTTTAAAATAATAGTAAAGTACTAAGACCACAGAAATTAATAATATCAGATAGACAATTCCAAACATGATAAATAAAGATCCAATCCCACCAGTTTTAGTTACTGCATCCTCAGTTAACATTACTCTATATATAACCCAAGGTTGCCTACCTGTACATGCAAAAATCCAACCAAATTCAATACCACACATAGCAAGAGGACCCGTAGCAATAAATAACCACATCATCCATTTTGGAAAAGACTTTTTCCTCATGAGATCATGCCATATAAATCCGATAATCGATAATCCAAGTAAAAGAAATCCAATACCAACCATAGCATTAAACAAAGTATGTACAAATAAAGGTGGCCACTCTTCTTCCGGATAATCATTTAACCCTATAACAACCTCATCAAATCTATTATTAGCTAAAAAACTTAACAACCAAGGAATTTCAATTCCCCATTTAACCTCCTTTGATTCTCGATCTGTATATCCTCCTATCGCTAAAGGTGCATAGGCTTGTGTTTCAAATAATCCTTCTGCAGCTGCTAGCTTTTCGGGTTGATATTTATGAAGCAGTTGTGCTGAATCATGTCCATTCAGTGCAGTTAACAATGAAAAGAAGCCTCCTGTTATCAGTGCAAGCATTAAAGCTTTTCTATGAAAATGATACACATTTGTTAATCCTTTTTCACGTAACATTTTAAAAGCTGCAATAGATGCAATTGTAAATGCACCAGTCATAAATGCTGTTACTGCAACATGCCCTCCCGTAACAAAGAAACTAGGGTTAAAAAAAGCAGCCCAAGGGTCAATATCAACAATCTCTCCATTTACAATTCTAAAACCAGCCGGAGTTCCTTCAAATGCATGAACATTCGTAATTAAAACCGCTGAAGCACACGCTCCCAAAGTAACAAGAGATAAACTAATGATTCTCATTGAAGCAGATAATCGGTCTTGGGCATAAACATATATTGACATAAACAATGCTTCTAACAAAAAGGCAAAAATTTCAATTTGAAAAGGCAGAGCTATGACTTTACCTACAACTTCCATAAATCCTGGCCATAAAAGTGTCAATTGAACTCCTGCAATGGTTCCTGTAGGAATACCTACTCCTAGTAATACTGCAAACCCTTTTGTCCATCTTTGAGCCATCACAGCATAATGTTTATCTTTCGTAACTTGATACGTAATTTCTGAAATAAGTGAAAGCAATGGAATACCTACCCCTAGGGTTGCAAATATGATATGAAATCCCATAGTCGTTCCAAATAAAGACCTAGCTAAAATCAATTCATCCATTTACATGTTGATCCTTTCTATATTTGAACAAATAACAATCATATTTTTCCATAAAATAGATGAAATATACAAACATATATGAAGAAGAATCATATCCGTTCTACACAACAAAAAAAGAACCTTAGTTTCTTTGGTTCTTATTTTAATGGCGGAGCTGACTGTATATACCCCAAAAAGTGGAGTACATCGTAGTGATTCCCAGTTCATGGATGAACTGGTGTCGGAATTGACACATGGAAGTGGCAGTTTATGATCGACTGATTACTTTCCGGGGACCCCTTAGCCTTATATTTTTAATGATTGCGATGTATTCCTTCGAAGCTTATGCTTCGACGGACCGACTGGGTTCTTCATTCCCTATTTGTACCAATAAAAAAAAGAACCTTCATTCCTTGGTTCTTGTATTTGTGGCGGAGCTGACTGTATATACCCCAAAAAGTGAAGTTTATGATTCTATGTATTTTCCGAATACTTTCCGGGGACCCCTTAGCCTTATATTGTTAATGATTGCGATGTATTCCTTCGAAGCTTATGCTTCGACGAACCCACTGGGTTCTTCATCCCTATTTGTACCAATAAAAAAAGAACCTTCATTCCTTGGTTCTTGTATTAGTGGCGGAGCTGACGGGATTCGAACCCGCGATCTCCTGCGTGACAGGCAGGCATGTTAGGCCTCTACACCACAGCTCCATATTAAATTGGTTGCGGGGGCAGGATTTGAACCTACGACCTTCGGGTTATGAGCCCGACGAGCTACCAGACTGCTCCACCCCGCGTCATTATGTATAGTGCTCCCTGAAAACTAGATGCGAAACAAAGAATGATAAATGGAATTATTCGTTATTACTGGGCCCCGAAAAAGTACTCGGATTTACCTGCGAAGG
>NZ_SIJB01000002.1 GCF_009910845.1 Chengkuizengella marina
CCTAATCATGTTTCCTTCGTTGATGCAAAAAATACTTTTAATTCACGAGAAGTATTAAGTGTTACATTGATTCAAACACCTGAAGAGGAAGAACTATGACATGTATAGCTGGATTAGTTCATGATGGTAAAGTCTATAAGGATGGAGATAGTGCAGGAATTGGACCTATTTAAAGTTTTAATTGTGACTAAAAAAGCTGGGATTAACTGAATCACCTACAATGTGAATTTTATAAATTTCTACACATTCGTCCATACGTTATCCGTTCATCCTGAATATAATGCATTTAACAATAATCTTAAGCTAGAAAGGATGAACAAGTTATGACAGTACGCAAAGTTCCTACTTCTGAGTTCCCAACAATTAATGATGCACTAGCAGATTCAAAGCCTTACGATACCATTAGAGTTGGAGAAGGGAATTTCCCTGAATCGCTTACCATTGACATAGAAGGATTACGCATTATTGGAGTAGGTAAAGGAAAAACGATCATTGAAGGGGAAGGTGCAGGAACATCTGGTATTACGATCAATAGTTTCTTAGTCACTATTGAAGACTTAACGGTTCAGAATTTCAACAGTGGTTCTGGGATTGAAATAAATGATGATTTGAATATTATTCATAAAGTTCAAATATTAAATAATGGAAGACATGGGATTGACATATCAGATAGTAGTAACATCGTGATCCAATGTGAAAGCAATGAAAACGGTGAGAATGGAATCAATATAGATAATTCTTTTAATTTAATTTTACATTGTAAAATAATTGGAAATCGATCTCATGGGATTTTTATAGAGTCAGAAGTGTTAAATTTAATACACTGTTGTTTGGCTCAAAAAAACATACAAGATGGATTTCATAATGAGGGGAATTTCTCTTACATTATTTCCAGTGTTGCTATCAAAAATGGTGGCAACGGTTTTAGCGATGGTAGTTTTTCATCTAATAATTTTTATGGGTTTAACAAATCAATCGAAAACAAAGGAAACGGTTTTGTAATAGATGTCGAAGTATTAGTATTTGATAATGTCAGCAAAAATAATGGATTGAATGGGATATTAGTAATGGATGATGGTGCAAGGATCATAAAAAATGTAATTGCAAACAATAAAGAAAACGGAATTCGAGTGGAAGATTTTGAAAATGTGATTGATCGAAACATCATAAAGAACAATGGATTAGCTGGAATTCGTATTGCAGGAGATGAAACTGCCTTTCGTTCTAATTGTTTAAAAGGAAACTCACCGGACATCTTCGTAGAAGATATGGTGGAAGATTGTACTTTTGCAGACAACGATTGTGAAACAAGTATGCCTTTAGGATTATGTGAAAGAAATGATGCCATCGATGTACAGGAAGGTGAATCCATTCAACAAGCTATAGATGATGCGCCAGATGGCTTTCAAATCAACATTGGGGTTGGAGTATTTAATGAGCCAATTTATGTTGAACAAGAACGTCTCAGAATTGTAGGGGCAGATATGTGTAAAACCATCATTGATGGTACAAATATTGAAGGAGACGGTATTTTTATAAACAACTTTCTGAATTCAATAGAAAATTTAACCGTTCAAAACTTTGGATCCAATGGTGTTGTTATCGATGGTGAATCAAATTCAATAGATAGAGTTATATCAAAAAATAATAAGCAAGATGGATTTATTATCACTAGAAGTGGAATTGACCTTACTTTTTTTAATGAATGTAAAGCAACAATGAACAAGGAAAATGGATTTAATGGATTTGATAGTAATTTAAATTACTTCATTCGATGTAATGCAAATAAAAATCGTAATAATGGTTTTCTTATAGAAGATGGGAATTTACTGTTATTTAACGAAGCTAAAGAGAATAGTATGAATGGCTTTGTGTTAGACGATTCCAATTTATGTATCGGAAACTGTGCTTTGAGAAATAAAGGAAACGGTTATTTTACCATAGAGGAGGTTAATTTTTTATTTCGTAATAAAGTAATTGGAAATTCATTAAATGGTATCATTAGTGCAGATACTGATAATATAATTTGGGGGAATATATGTAACAAAAATGAAGGGGATGGTATTGAAATAAATGAAGAAGACAATGTAGTCGTTCTGAATATTTGTCAGTTAAACAAAGGGAATGGAATTCAAGTGAATGAAACATCTGATCTTGATAGCATTATAGATCATAATTGTATAGAAAACAATCAAGAAGCTGGAATCATCATTGAAGAAACAGATGCTGATTTCTTTGGCATCCGCTCTAACTGCTTATCTGGTAACATTCTAGACATTCAAAATAATTCATTAGAAGTTGAAAATATTGCAATTGATGAAAATAAATGTAATTCAAGTAAACCTGATGGGCTTTGTGAAGGGTCTTGTGATAAAAGTTTTTTAAGAGGTAACAAGGAATTTAACGGGACATAGTAAGTTTAGGAGGAACTGGAATTAGTTATTAATACAATACCCCCCCTATTCAATTTGATGAATAAAAACCTAGAAGACCGTACTGTGGACCTATTTTTCACATGAACCGAAAATTTTGAAAATGGTTGGAGGTTTTTTGAATTGTGTCAAAAAGTGAAATTTATAAACGAGAACTATCTAAGTTAAATGAGATATTTGAAGATGTTGAGGAATCAAAAAGGAAACTAGTTGAGGGTCTTATTGAAGATGCAGCATTTTTGAGATCAGAGAATCATGTATTAAAACAAATCATTACTCAAACAGGCATGGTTAAAGTCCATCCTGAACATCCTGAACTTCAAAAACCTACAGAATCAGCGAAACAGTATTCAAAGAGTGTCAAAGATTATTGTGTGGTCATTAAAACGTTGAGTGGTGTGTTAATGAGAAATACAGCAGAAGACGATGAAGAATATAATAAAATTTTGGAAGAGATGAGGAAGAATGCATGATTTAACTACAAACACAATAAACGAAAGACACTCGTACTTGCTTGCATACTATAACGAAATAAAAAGTAAAGAAATCATAGCAGGGCAAGAGTTAATCACACAATTAGATTTACTTATAGAAGATTTAAACAGTCCTGCATATGTGTATGACAATAAAGATGCAGCCTTTAGGATTCAATTTATAGAGAATTTTTGTAAACATACAAAATCACCTTTTTACGGTCAACCATTCATATTAGAACTTTGGGAGAAAGCCTTTGTTGAGGCTTTTTATTCGTTTAAATGGAGCTATGAGGGTTACTATGATTACTACGAAGAAGAACCACCTAAAGACAATCTGAGAAGGTTTAAAAAGGCTATTCTTTTAATCGCTCGTAAAATGGGAAGTCAACGGTTTGCGCTGCTATTGGTTTAACAGAACTCATGATTGGCACAGGTGGCAATGATATTGTATGTTCTTCTAATGATGATGCACAAGCTAATATCATCTTTGAAGAAATTAACAACATGAGAGAACAATTTGATCCTAAAGGGAAAAGGACACATAAAAATTTAAAGGGGATTTTTAATCTCAAAAATAAAAGTAAGATTTTTAAAATATCTGACCGTACCAGAAACAAAGAAGGTCGTAATATTGATGGAGCCATCTTAGATGAAAGTAATGAGATGGAAGATAACACAATTGCAAAGTCCATAGATCAATCACAGTCCACAAAAGACGAACCTTGGTTTATAAATATTACAACCGAGGGTTTTGTGAATGACGGTTATCTTGATGATGAGTTGAAATATGCTAGGAAAGTGCTTAACAAGGAATTAGAAGATGCTACCTTGCTTTCATGGCTCTACACGCAAGATAGTGAAAATGAAATATGGCAAGATGAAAGGTCATGGGAAAAGTCGAATCCAAGTTTAGGAACCATCAAGAAAAAGAAATATATCAAAGATCAAATACGCAAGGCGCAGCACGATAAAGCCGAGCGTGTTTTTATGTTGGCTAAAGATTTTAACATCAAACAAAATAATGCGACGGCATGGCTAACTGAAAATGAAGTTGTGAATGAATCTACTTTTGATATAGAAGATTTAAGAGGTTGTATAGGACTCGGTGCGGTGGATCTTTCAGAAACGACAGACTTATCTTGTGCCAAGGTGTTAATTATGCGACCAGATAGTCAAAAAAAGTACATTTTAACAAAATATTTTATTCCTGAATCTAAAGTGGAACAAGGAACTCTGGAAGATAGAAAAAATTATTTGCAGTGGGCCAAAGAAGGTTTGATTGAAATATGTCCAGGTAATGAGAATGACTACTCCTTAATTACAGCATGGTTTGTCTTACTATATAAGCAGTATGGGATCAGAGTGTATAAAGTTGGTTACGACAACTGGAACGCTAAATACTTCATCAAAGAAATGGAGGACATTGGATATGAAACTGAAAAGGTAGGTATGGATTTTAACAACTTATCTAATCCAATGAAATTAGTTGAAGCCGACCTGAGAAGTAAGCTAATCAATTACAACAACAATTCAGTAACAAAATGGAATCTTGGAAATACAGCATTGAAGATAGATAACTTTGGTCGCATCATGCCTGTAAAGGTTCAAGATCAACAAAATAGAAGAATAGACGGTGCGGTGACACTCATTATTCTTTATGCCATTTATCAGAGATATAAAACCGAGTATTTACAAATGGTTAGCTAGTTAGGAGGTGATCAATTGGGGTTATTAGATTCGATGAAAGGATTTTTAAACAAGAATAATAAGTATATTCAGCAAGCTAAACTTTTAAATGGTTACACACCTATTTTTAGTCAATTCGGAACGGATATTTATGCTTCTGATGTTGTGCAATCAGCAATTGATTGTATCGCTACTGAATGCAGTAAGTTACAACCAAAGCATATCAGAATGGACGGAAATGATATGCAGACAATCGTAAAAGGAAGTATAAATCGATTGTTTAAGTTCAGTCCAAATGAGTTAATGACAACTAGAGATTTCATAGAAAAGGTAATATGGCTACTGTATATGAATTACAATGCCTTTATTTATCCCACGTATGACCTTGTAACTAGTAATGGTGTAACTGATCCAACTAGAACCCAATG
>NZ_SIJB01000020.1 GCF_009910845.1 Chengkuizengella marina
ACTTTCAGACCGGCTGAACCAGTCACACGTGAGCAGTTAGCTGTTATATTAACTAGATTGAAAGGTGGAAATTAAAATGGAATTTCAAGTTTATGATTTTGCAATCGTTCCTATCATTGTTGCTTTAGTTCAGTTAGCAAAACAAATAGGGTTAAGTGCTAAGTATCAACCAGTTTTTTCTCTCGTATTGGGGATAGCAACTGGTATTTTTTATGTGGCTCCAGGTGATCCAAAGCAAGCTATACTCGTTGGTATTGTAATGGGGTTAGCGGCTAGTGGGTTATGGAGTGGTGCAAAGAATACATTGCAGAAATGAGTAAGGATTGGTAGGATTTTCATTAGAAGCCAATAATCTCAAAAACATAGAAAGGAATGATATTTTATGAAAAAGTCTTTACTTATTTTGGTTGTATCTATGCTAACATTTTTAATCCAAGGAATGAACTATCACGGAGTTGATGAACGTGTAGTGATTACTTATTCATTAACCGAAGGAATGAACTATCATGGACTTGAGGGACGCGATCCAATTCAGTTTTAAGAGCTCGAATAAAAAAGAGGTACTTACTAACTCTTATGGTTAGTAAGTACCAAGAAAAAATATATCGTCTAAAAAAACTAAAAGAAAAAAGAAATTAAAAGATAAAAAATTAAAAAAATTAAAAAAATAAAAGAAAAAAATCAAGAAAAATAAACTCTAATATAGATAATAGATTAGCTATTGAAATTGGTCAAGTTTTAGACAAAAAATTTAACTAGCCTTCCTCTTCTGGGAATCCTCACTGATATAGGTACCAGGTACGAAGTACTGTCATAGAATCTTTTCTCGTCAGTTTAGTTCATGACATTATCTTGTCACCCTTAATTAAATGTTAACTAATATAAATTTATAGTCAAATATTCCTATTGACTAATAATGAATACAATATTACTATACTATACTGTACTCAAAATAATATATACATAAAGAGAGGATGAAAGTAATGAAGTCAAAAAAAATTGTTTCGTTTCTAGTAGCAGTTTTACTAGTGGTATCCATTGTTAGCGGGAGTGTTTATGCCGAAAAATCCCCAAACGATGAATTGAATGTTCTTTTGATCAAGGAAAGCAAAGCTCTGAAAATCAACAAAGATGTTAAAAAGAAGGTAAAAGATAATAAGAAGTATGAAGATGATTATGCAGGAGTCTATATAGATGATGATGGTATTCTTAATATTAACTTAGTAAATAATGTAGAGGAAGTAAGTAATCTTATTGACAGTAATGAAGTGAAATATAACAAAGTTAAAAACTCTTTTAAAAAGTTAGATCAAACTATGAAATTTTTAACTCCTAGAATGAATGAATTGGGTATTACTTCATTGAGTCTTGATGAGATGAAAAACAAAGTTGTTATTTACTTAAAACAACCTGATGAAAAGGCGATTAAGAAGATAAATAAATTGGTTGAAAAAGGTGCTGTTGAGATTCAAGAACAAAAGCTTGAAGTTGTAACTACAGCAGATATTATCAATGGAAGTAAGGCAGTAATTGGTGGTGGCGCACTTACGGTAGGTTTTGCTGCTAAAGATTCTTCTGGGAATGAAGGATTTGTAACCGCGGGACATTTATCTGCTTCTACTGGATCTTCTGCCAAAATTAATAATAAAACTGTAGGGACTCTACAAAGCAAAAAATTTGGTAGTAGTGTAGATGCTGCTTTTGTTAAAGCTCAATCAGGAATTTTTGTAACAGATTACACACCAACAAAAAAATTCACTAATGGCAATGTATATGAATATGCAACGACAAGTAGCAGTGATTTAGTGCAAGGTAAAACAATTTATGCTTATGGTCAAGTTTCAGGGAAGCAAACTGGAAAAATTTTAGTAGCATATCACACTGAAATATATGCCGGTAAAACTATGACTAACATTGTAAAATCAAGTTATAAAGCTATCAAAGGAGATAGTGGAGCAGCAGTTGCTACGTATTTGTATAAAGGTTCTGGATCTGCTGACTATGTTGTTATGGGCGTGCAAAGTGCAAGTGCTTTAACAAATGGAAATTGGACATCTGACTCCTATACATTGTTCACAAGAGTTGATAAAATTTTCTCTTCATTAGGTCTTAGTAACCCATAATAAATAGTGGAATAATGAATATTTAGCCGTCCGTTAATTGATAACTGACGGCTTTTTATAATTGTAGATCATTTAACTTCACTATTAGTATAGAGCGTATTATTTTATTCCTCCCTTAGCATATTTTACCTTATTATAAAAATTATTCATTATAAGTGAAACATAACATGTAGTTTTTGCGTCTACTATTATAAAGGGAGGAGAGGAGTATAATTATTCAATTATTTAATAATAGAGAAGGGAGAAATTAATCTATATGAAAAGTAAATTTTTATCGTTGATGATCTTAATTTTACTAACATTAAGTGCGTGTTCTGAAGAAATGAATAATGATAAAGGACTGATAAAAGTGGACATACAAGGGGAGTTTATTACAAAAATTGAAAATGAAAAGATTCTTGTTGTAAGTAATATACCCCAAGACTTTAGTTCTTCGGGGGGAGTTAAGGAATATTATAATGCCACTTGGCTTTATAATGTAGAAAGTAGTGACCTAAAAACACTAAAAATAGGTCAAAAAGTAGAATATACAACAAAAGGATTAACCATGACTACTTATCCGGGTAGTGTTGAACTTGATGAAATAAAAATCGTTAAAATGAAGTCACCTACTACCACAAATTTAACGGTTGAAGAAGTTATACGTGAGGCAATAAATAGAAGTCCACAAATTGAAGTATTTATTTTGAAAGATTTAACATTTGATGAGGATAGACAAAAATGGTTAGTTCAGTTTATGGATGGTCTTGAGAAAGAAAGTAAGAAGATGAATTTAGAAATAAATGATCACTAATCTTTATAGTAAAGTAAACAAATATTAATATTGTTTATAACTAATCCACCACCCCTTTGTTTTTCTTCTGAATGGTTTTTTATCTTTTTTCGTTAGAAAAAGCTATTGAGGGAGTAAATACAAAGTTTAATCTGCTCTAATTGAATAATTTTTACTTCACTTAGGGCTTTTATTTCTATTTCCATTGCTTAGTAATATCGATTGCAGAACCCCTTCTCTATAAGCTTAGACAAAGATACTGATGATACATAAAAAACCACCGACAATTAAGCCAGTGGTTCGGTCTCATCCCTAATGAGGCCATTTGCCCATAAAAAATCAGTTTTGGAAATGCATATTTAAAGGGGTTTGGAATGGTACCTCTATTATATCAAACACCTAATATTTTACAATAAGAGTATAAGATACGGTTTAAAAAGCATCACTCACAAGCCACCCCATCACCATCTCTGTCTAGTTTTGTGCTATATCCTGGATCACCTATAAGTACTGGAGCAGCTCCTGCTTCTTTAGCTTGAGTGCAGTTTGCAAAAGGTAGGATAGTAGTAGTCGTTTTCTCTTCATTGTTAGCTCTCTGAACACTGTCCAGTCTATCTCCATCAATAATAACAAATAATACCTTAGTTCCATTAGGATAATTTTCTAATTCATTTCCCACCCATGATCCAGCACCTCTATTGTCAGAAGGATCAACATAAGCTACACTAGCACCTGCACCGCCTTCGGCACACATTGCCATCGGCCACTCATCACGGTTATTATCAGAGTCATCACGATCTATGGTACATATAGCTGATTCACCGTTTGTAATTGCTGATTCAATATGTGTTGCTGTTTCGGGGTATCTATCAGCAGGAAAAACCAAAACCTCATCATATGTAATGTCAGATGTATCTACTTCACCGAATTTTTCACTGTTTGTTAATTCTTTTGGAACAGGTTCTATGTTTGTATTTTCTGAACATCCCACAACAAACATGAGAATCAGTATCAGAATAGTTATCCTCATTCTATCTCTCCATATATCATTTTGTACTTTATTTTTTCATATACAGTAGTAGAAGTAAATAGTGTAAAAGTCCAAAAAAAACTTAAATATAACAGTAAGTTAATCAAATTGTAAAAAAATAAAATATTATGGAGGAAATCCTCGTTTTTTGTAGAATATCAACTGTATAAAATTAAGCAGGAGGCATAATTATGAAAAAAGCAATTATCTTAGTTTTAGTAGTTTTATTATTAACTATACCAATCAGTAGTGTATTTGCAGGGTATGTGACTGAAAGACAAGTTAAGTATAGGGAACATCAACTAGAATATTGTTCTGCAGGTGAATGGTATAATCTATACCAAGTGTATGTAACAATATATTTAGATTATTATAATGATGATGGTGATTTAATAAATACTGAATTAGAAGATAAATACGACTACCCTCAAGAGGAAGGAACAGGAAAAAGTTGCTAAGTGTTGGAACTTAATAGAAAAAAATAGAAAAGAAACCCAATAATCTTTGGGTTTCTTTTCGTTCTCATTAAAGAAGAAGTTTCAGTTGATTTTGACAAACAAAAAACCACCAACCTAAGTCAGTGGTTCGGTCTCATCCCCATGAGACCATTTTCCCATAAACACACAAAAAATTAGTTTTGTCGAAACTATAAAAAGGAGACTACGAACAATGTGGTACGTAGTACTATTCTAGTATATCAAACACCTAATATTTTACAAGTTATTCATTTTTTAGTTTTTTTCATTCTCTAACAATTTAGTGTAAGTACCATTTTTAATTGCTCTTGTGATGGATTCATAAACAATTTTATGAAGAGCTTTAAGTGTTTCATCCGAAAACTGAACTTTATTAATATCCTGCATGACTCTCCCTCCTAACTTTCCTTCTACCAAAATGTATTAATATCTGCCTTTTTATCTTTTTCTTTCAATACTTTTATAACTTTTTGTTTTGTTTTTTCATTTGGAGAATAGTCCTTTTTGTTACATAACTTTGACATAGTATCTTTGTTGATGCCAGTTTTTTCTTCCATTGATTTTTGAGGTATCTCATTATCATCTAAATACTTTCCTAACCTTGACCTTGGGCGACCTAAACCTTTACCCCAAATCCCCATAATATCACTCCTTTTAGCAATATCATGGACAAGTAGTAAAAAAAATAAACTTAAATCGTGTCAAAAAAACATAATAATGGACAATCCAAGCCACATAGGCTTTAAACAAAGGAGGGATTGATAATGAAAAAAGAACTTAAAGTTACGATTGATTTTAAATTATATATCCATATCATTAATCAAGGATTATTGAGGCTAATAAAAATGATTAAGGGATTTTTGTAGGTTATTAAGTAATCATATATAACATAATTTTTCAGAAGTTGCTTTGATAAAGCAAAATCTATTAAATAATAGGCGTGTTTTACAATATGTTTCCCAATATTAAAAACTTTTTTCCGATGGTATAATAATTACCTAATACCATAATTTGCTTAAATATTACAAATAAAAATAAAAATTACCATTTTTTTTAGTTGAAAAGGATAGATTGAGAGGGGTTTAATCCATGATTAAAGCTGTTGAAAATCGACTATCTTTGGGGGAACTGATCAAACTTTATCGTGAAAAAGCAGATATGACGCAAGAGAAATTAGCGGAAAAGGTGAATGTTGATAAAGCAGGCTTGTGTAGAGTTGAGACTGGAAAAGTGAAACGACCAGCATGGGAAACTCTCCAGAAAATTATCTCTGTATTAAACATCCCAGAAGATGAATTACTAGAACCATATATAGAAAACGTAGACAATGTTGATATTCTATTTTCAAAATTGGATGGTTTAGTACACAAAGAAGGAGTAAATATCCACTTAATTGAAAAAGTTTCCACAAAGATACTTCAATCACCAACAGATGAAAGCCTAGAGGTGGTCAAAGAACTTTATAACAAGGCAAAGGGTATAAAATGTCGATCTGTTAGATTGACCCTATATAAGGCAATTACTGGCTACTCAAAGTCACATGGAATGATGCCTTATATTGCCAAATGTTTATTGGAAATTTATCTCATTGAACGAGATGATTTTACTAAGCTTCGTTCAACATATGAATCTGGAAAAGCGAATCTATTTTTTAATGATTTCCTTACAAGTGAAGAACGAGGCGAATTCTATTATAGGCTACAAGTTCATGCTTTCTACACAAATCAGTTTGAAGAGAGTGTGGAAATGGGCTTAAAAGCATTGAATGAAACAATTTCTGACACTAGAACGCTGGCAAATACCATTTATGTCTTATCTAACGGTTACTTTTTTTTAAGTAATTATGAAGAATCAAAAGCTTATTTAGATCGTTATAGAGAATTTGATCTTCCCGAAGTGAATGATAACGTAAAGTTAAACGAAGCAGAATTATATGGTGCAACTGGTGAACATAAGCTTGCTATTTCCATCCTAGAAGATAACCTGCCAAATTGTGGGGATTTTGCTTTGATCCATGCAGTGAATCAATTAATAGATTTATATTTTAAAACAAATAATCTACCGAAAATTCAAGAGATACTCTTCGAGTTAGAAGAGAAACTATTATCCATCCCATGTGTTACACCATTTAAAAAAGCTGAATTAGGTCGATATTTTAAACTCAAGGGAAAATATTTCATCCAAATAGATGAAATAGAAAAAGGCATAAATTATTGTTTGGAAGCAGCAAAACGTTACTCTATGATTGACTTAGTTAAAAAAGAAAAAGAATGTTTATGGATAATTTCGAATATTCATGTTACAAATAAAGAAACGGATTCTTTTAAAGGTATGGAAAAATTTAATATCTATTTAGAGAAAGAGGGTTAAAATCATGAAAAAATTATTCAAGTGTTTAAAATTTTTTGCCTTTACATTAGTCATATCACCCGAAATCACTAAAGCCGTAACTTTATTAAGTGTAGGTGACGGAGGCTGGTAGAAAAACAAAAAAACCTTTCCTTTTATGGAGAGGTTTTTTTATTTTTATTTACAAAAATTGACCAAAAAATTTAAAAACGCGAATTTTGGTCAATAGGTATTATAATGATATGTATATAACTTCAAGAAAAACCCAAAATATTATGATTTTTGTATTTATTTTGAAAATTCAGGAGGGGTGAAATCAATTACAAGATTAGGTTTTAAATTGGCTGAGAAAAAGGATGGTGATACATAGAACATCCCTGATAATTGCTCGCAACAACTACCAGGGACAAATAAAAAATAATAATTCACTCTAATTATAAACAACTTTGTTTAATAAGTCACTTTTAAAAATTTTGATCAAATTTTACATGAAAATAATAAAAATTAAAATAAATGCTTAAAGAGAGAGGGTTATATATTGGAAAAAAATAATGAATTAATAGTAGGAGAACATTTAGAAACTCCTGTCGATATTAATTTTTTTATTAGTGAAATACGTGATTGTATTTGTAAGGAAGTAATTCAAAACATAGATGCAATAAAAAATAAAGAGAACATATTGAAATAAAATCATAAAATAAATTTTTAATTGGGGACGAATTGGGGACGGATTGTATATATTTATATAAAAATTTAGGGAAATGTATATCAAATAAAAAATAAAAACCCCATAAAACCAGCTTATTAGAGGTGTAGGGGGTATGTAGATCATACCCCACATCTATTTGACAGGGTGGAGGTCACAGGTTCGAACCCTGTTCAGGTCACCATAATTAAAATGTCCAAACTCCTTGACGCACAAGGGGTTTTTGTTTTGTTTTGAAAATAATATTATGGTGTGAAGTTGTGATTTTTTCGTCTTGGACAACTTTTGGACAACTATTATATTTTTGGCAAACTTTATTATTAAAACTTCATTTAGCGTTAAAAAAAAGCATTTTCGAAATTTGAAACTCCTTCAAACTCTTGATTAAATGTTATTTTGTATTTATTAATATTTATTTCTTCTTGTTTGTCGGTTATAAAAACAAAAGTATAGGTATCCTCAATATTTATTTTTGAAGGTAGACCAATATCATCGGCAGATAGAAAGAATGAGGATGTTCTATTATTGTTACTCAAAACCGTCTTAAATTCATATAGTTCTTCATTAATAGGGTTATAATCATTATAAGGAGTTATTGAACTAATTCCAGGTATATCTTTTTCACCTAATTCCTTATTTGGATAAAGAACTAATGCAAATATCTTTTTTGTATCTGTTTCTGACGATCCTATTGATTTAAAAAATAAAGTTTCATTATCTGGGTCAAAATTGTTAGTACAACTTACTGATGACATTATTATTATGGCAAATACAAAGGTTGAAATTATTTTTCTCATTATACAACTCCTCTCAAATCGTTTTCCTAAATTATACTTTAAAAAAAATATTTGGTAAATTGTATTTAAAATAAAAAAAATCAACCAACTATGGGCCATAAACATACATTTTGAAGAGCGAAAGCGTTGGTCTAACGATCGACGCTTTTTTTGTGCGTAATTCTCCCAATCTTACTGACAAATGTTATGAATTAAGTTAATTTAACAAGACGTTTTCCTTATGCCAAACAAGGTGGGGTAGCGTCTTTTTATTTTTCCGAAAGGGGGGATTAAATGGAACAATCGATTGGAATTATAGATCGTAAATATATCGAAGACCGTGACGAACGAAAGAAGCGAATGAAATTGATTGCGGAAGCAATCGAATTATTAAACCGTCTTCGTAAGATCTAAGGGAAGTTGAAGGAACGACAATTGACACAACTTCTTGATTATTTCGAAGAATTAAAAGCATTGAAGTGAATTGACCAAAGTGAAAAGGATTCGTTGTTCTTTGAGTTGCTACTTTCAAAGCCATTCCATTATGTACGAGTTGGGAGGACGTTAATGCCAAGCGTATCTGAAAGGTCAATCGTGAAACAATTATATTATTTTTATATATATGGATATTTGTATTTGGCACTTCCATGAGTGTAGCTGGCAGGGTGATAATAGCATTTATTTTTTTCTTGAAGATTTCTAATAATAACGAAAAATAACCTAATGGTTACAGACCTACAAAGAAAAGTATTGCGAATCCCTTACAATTACTCACCTACAAGACGTAGAATGCCAACCATTCGAGAACTCGAAACCAAAACAGGAAAAGACGAAAACAGTCCGTTCAGTATTAAACGGACTTGTTAAAGGTGGATATATAGAATGTAAAGATGGAAACACTCAAAATATAAAGATTATAATGACTAGGGACTATGATTCTCCTTTTAAAAAATATCCTTTTTAATATGTATCACTTTATCCTCCTTCTATATCAATTACTAGGAACTATTATTCTTTCTAATAAGAAAGTTGACTACTAATAGTAGGCACTTGTTCTTGACTTTTATTTCGATCACTTTGTAATGAGTTAAATACATATTTAATAGTACTTATACTATTGTCATCTGTTTTCTTTGTTTGAAAAGCACTTACCATAAAACTTCCTGACACGGGTCTGTTTTGATGTTCTACATCCCAAATTACACCATTATTAATTGATGCAGGCGCAGTGGTATTACTATCACTATTTTCATAATGAATGAAAGCAACTTCGTTTTCTATTGCTAAATTAGAACTAAACTGAATAGAAAAAGTGTCTATGGGTGTAGCAGAATATTTATCTAGTGGATATGTATCCCATTCATATGAGCCTATAAACACTTTCCATGT
Source organism: Chengkuizengella marina (assembly GCF_009910845.1). Lineage (GTDB taxonomy): Bacteria > Bacillota > Bacilli > Paenibacillales > KCTC-33759 > Chengkuizengella > Chengkuizengella marina. The sequence goes on from NZ_SIJB01000020.1 coordinate 9,622, forward strand.
CTTATTCTCGTTATTCATATAATCTCCAGTAAAATGGAATAAAGTAAGATCGTACGATTTGATATCTTTATCTGATTGATCTATTGGAACAGGGATTAATTTCTCATTTTTTTCTATAAATTTCATTTTGGTTGTCTTTATTTGATTAATAACTGTGTTTTCACTGTATATATTCCAATCACTTAGTAACGCTTTATTTGTATCAGGAAATAATTCTTCAAGATCTTTTGGAATAGAATCATATTCCTCAATTTCATATAAGCTTCCTTGTAAGTTTAGGTCATCATTGTTACAACTTGCTAAAATGATAATCATAGTGACTAATAATAAGTATTTTATAATCCGCATTTATGCGCTCCTTTATCCAAATATATATAATTATATTACAATCTTTATTAACTCATTTAAAGTATTTGGCTATGTTGTTCATATAAAGTTATATTATTGTTTCATGAATAAGATAAACCAATTATCTTCACCTAAAGAAAAAACGCCTTATGAAAGGCGCTTTTAACTGTTCTAATAATTAAATATATCCTTTGCTGAAACATTTTGGACTATGGTATTGGTCTGCCATCCTATAGATCCGCCACCACCAGTTGCAGAAATATTTAATCCCAACGAAGTTACTACTTTCTCTTCATAAGTGTGAAGATAATGAACAACTGAATTTGCTACTTCTCCTTTTTCCCTTGAAGCTACAGCAATAATTGTTCCCCCACCATCTTCAGCATACCAATTGTTTTTTGGCCATGTTTTGTTTATAGCTTCATTAAATTCCCATGCAATTCCTGCATTTGGTGTAATTGTAGCTGGAGAAATATTGCTTACATGTTCCTCATCATAATTAATAAAAAAGTCATATTCATCTATTGCTAGATTCCCACCCCATGTTACAGCCCAAGCATCAACGCTCAAACCAGCATCTAATGGAGGTCTATCATCCCAATAAAAAGCATGTCCGAATATCTTCATTACAGGGTATTCTGTACCAGGCCATCCGCCAGCTGTAGAATATATTGTTAAACCATATTTTTGTGAGCAGTTTTCTCTACAAGATGCTACTTGAACACTAGATTTTTTTGAACTCTGCTGATTATCATTCAATTCTTTATTTAATTTCTCATTCATTTCATTAGTTAAAGGAACAAGTTGATTTTCCTCATTAAGTACAAAATACACTTTAGTTTTTGTTACGCTTTCCCAATTGGCTTTATCATATTTTTCTTTGAAGTATTTTTTAAGTCTTTTTTTATCTTCTGGAAGAACTTTTTCTAGTTTTAGATTCTTACCTTCAATTTTCTTTTCTTCTTTATATATATCTTTTTCTTTAAATTTATTACTACTATTATCATTAATGGCAAAAGCATTGCTAGAAGTAATAGCTACTAACATAACAATTAATATAAATATAAATGTTTTTTTCAATTTATATATGCCTCCAAAAATTGGTTTAATCGGCCGATAAAGATATTATATTCTAGTAATTTCTATATTACAACAATATTTTACTTATTTTGAAAATAAGACATATTTATATTAAATTTATTTATCCTTATATATCAACTATGACATGATCTGCATTAATTAATTGGGCTGGATAGACGTTGTTATTCCAAATATTTTGCTCTGTCCAATATAGAACATCTGACCATATACCTCTTGAAAAGTCTCCTGACCATATCGTGATTGCTTCTACAGCTTTAATTAGAGTCAGGGAAATAAAAACGTTGATCTCCTATACTCCATCCAGTCATAACTCTATCATTACTATCATTATTTCGTATTGGTCGTATCATGAAAAAAAAACGGTTTGGTATCCAATTATACCGTTGCAGGGTTCAAACCTCAAAAAAGCGAAATGTAACGAACAACAAGTAGCTAACGAACTCAATCGTCAATTAGATCAAGAACAGAATATGCTGTCGTTGTTAGTGATTTAACCTACGTGAGGGTGGAGAATAAATGGCAGTACGTATGCTTATTTATTGATCTTTATAATCGAGAAATGATAGGATACAGTGCACGTCCTAACAAAGACTCACTACTTGTATGGCAAGCGATGTCAAGTGTGAAAACGCGTTTAGATAAGATCACACTATTCCATACAAACCGTGGAAATGAATTTAAAAATAAGCTGATAGATGAGATGAATTAAACGGTCATTAAGTTCAAAAAGCTGTCCGTTTGATAATGCAGTTGCTGAGGCAACTTACAAAAATATTCAAAACAGAGTTTGTCAGGAATAGAAATTTTGAAAGTTTAGAAGATTTAAAGATTCAATTAGCGGATTACGTCCAAATCACATTCGAATCTATGGAATATTGGGTTATATGAGCCCTGTAAAATATAAACTAGCTGACCTTAAAAAAGTTGTCTAGTTTAGTGTTGACAGTCCACTACTAATAGCAATTAAATCGTTTTCTTATTTACCTTCTAAATTAACTTTGATTGTATCCCCATCGACCACATCATTTATTGTTACACCTATAAGGTGTTTTCCTCTTGATGATTCGTGGTATTGACTTCTTCTTTTGTAGAATTTACTGTTATGGTTTCAGTACAGCCTACCAATAGTAGCTTAAGTATAAAAATATAAATTATCCCATATAATTCCCATCCCATTTTGTTAGTAGGTTTAGATCTTTTCACAATTTATAACTAATGTAAATAGTGTAAAAGTTATAAAATTAATCACCAACAATTATGCAGTGACCTCATAAAGTCAGTGTCTGTATCCTCAGAATATAAAAATAAAATTATATCTACTAGGGATTTTGATTCTCCTTTTAAAAAATATCCCAAAGGATAGATAGAAATTTGATATTAATGATAGAACATATTAACATTGATCAAATTTTATGTTAATATGTTCTTCTGTACAAAAGAGAAGTTTTTAAAGGAGTCATCTTAATTTTATGAAAAAAAAAGAAATTGAAAGCAATAAAAAGTATAGGCAGTTCATGATTTATATACTTTTTACTTTTACTTCAATGATATATTTAATCTCTGACTTATTTATTGAAAAAATGTGGATTAAAATACTTATTGCTGGAACTATCGGAACCCTTCTTTCCTATATATTAGATAGATCTGAAGTTGTTGAAAAATTCAAACACTTTTGTAATATATTCAAACTTGAGTTAAAGTATTTGTACGTGATCTATACAGTGATTTTTATAGGATCTGGTTATTTCTTGTTGTCAAATTAGCTCTTTAAGGATTAATTATATCAGCTTTTGAAACTAATAAATAAATTTGTTAATTATACAGGCTTGATGTTTCAAAATTTAAATTCTCAACTTCATTATAAAAAGTATCAAATTCAATTTCTTTACGAATAAATCAGACTTTAGCTCAGAAAATGCTATTTGAGCATAAAATACATATTTTATGCTGGATATAAATCTAATCCATTTTGGTAATATCTTCTAATTGCTTGTTCATATTTAATTTTTAATTGATTATCCTTAAATTTATTTTTCCAAACAAAATTCCTAGAGTAATAACATTAATTAAAAGTGGACAGGTTACACTTAACTAGACAGAAAAATTGAGGTCAAGTAGACTAAAACTAATATATTTAGAGGAGAGAAATCTACAATGACCAAACGAGAAAGAAGAACATTCACGACCGAATTCAAACAACAAATGGTAAAGTTTTATGAAAGTGGTAAATCAAGAAAAGATATTATTTTCATCAAAAAGAAAAGTAGATAGTTTATTAACATTTTATTATAACAATGGAGGTATAATGCATCTGAAACATATAAATCCTATGCGCATAATTGTTACTCTTTATATAACAATACTCTTAATATTTGATTATTTTCCAGTTATTTCACTTGAAATCACAAAAATATTTACATGGATATTCATTGCTATTATTATCGTTAGTATTATATTTGGACGAAAGAAGGTAAAAGATAATATAAATGAAGTAATAATACAAATCTTTATAAATATTTATGTTATTTTCTTAATGGGGTTATTAACTATTTTAGGTGGTAAATCAACTCTAGGGATTTCATTTGATAATGGTTTCTTCTGGATTATTTTTTTATTGTCTTTTTTTGATATTTTTTCTCAGTGGAAAAAGATTAAAAAAGTGAAAAAGCACTAATTCTAATTATTTATATGTATTATTTTCACATAAAAAAGTGACCGTTTTTTGACCATAAAATATATTAAATCCATATCATTATTATAATAAAGTGATAAAAGGAAGGGCGAATGTAGCGCTCTTTTTTTGTGGGTATAATCATCCAAGATTGACTAGGGGAGGGAGCTAGGATGAAAAACATTGATATTTTTTTAAGTTATGAATGAGAATAATTTATTAGAGGATAATCCTTATTTATGTTGAGATTCAAGAATATCTTTCATGAAAAGAATTAAGTTTCATAGGTAGATGCCCACTCGCTTAGTCTAATATCTACATATGGTGTATAAGGGATTTAATTTAACCCATTCTCATAATTACAAGGAGTGATGAAGGATTGCCATCAATTTTAGGAATAGCTAAAATAATTAATGTTTCTGGTGGTGCGAAGTTACGTGCAGGAGATACAGTGCAGATCACACCTGTAGAATATACAAAAGCATATGCTGGTAGTGGTTGTTTTAATAGAGGCGATTTGCCAAGAACGAATAATTTTGTGAGCACAACAAACACCATTGATGCTGATGTGAAAGATGACACTCAGGATAATTTCGGAATCGAAGATAATGTGTTTCCTTTTTTATTTATTTAAAATGGTATTAGAGTAGTTGAATAATGGCAAAAAAGAAAAAATAAATTTTTATGTTAAATTAATTTAAGCACTCAAAGTAGTGCTTTTTATTATGCAAGAAAATGTGTTTGACTATTATGTGGGTATGGGAGTTACTATTATTATATTACAAGTTGAGATGATTACATTATCACCAACCAATACGACCCCATTCCCAACATTTGTAATAATTCCAGAAATAGAACCATTTAAAAAAATAATTTCAACTTCTTCTTTTCCTTTTAGGGAATTCAGCAGATTTGTTATTGGGTCTTCAATGCATTTACATTCCCCCACACTGTTTTTTAGTGGTTTTAATCTAATACCATTAGGGTTTAATTCAGGATCGAATTCAAAAGCGATAATTTGACTAATTGCTAAATTACGATTAGAAGAAACTCCATCAGTGTAATTTACAATGAAGTTATTAACATTATCCAAGATTGCATCAAAATTCCCTGCAGTAGTTCTTAAACCTACTAGTTGCCCTTCCAACTGTTCTAAAACACACTGCATAGGGCAAACGCAACAATCACATATAGATTCATCAAAAACACCCATAATTAACATATCCCTTCAATTTTTTATATTGTATGAGTTGAAATTATGTTTTGACTAGACGTTTGTACTGTTTATATTAAATTGTGATGTTTTCACTCGTATTTTGGATAACAACTGGTTTTTTTTGTCTTTCCTGACAAGAAAATTTATAAACGATTGATTGCAAATAGTTTTGACATTTGTAAGATTCTTTAGTATGTGTTTAAGCCCTATTCGTATGATTAAGTTATCTGTCGTATTCTTGTAAGTTGACAAGTTGAAATGGCTGTATTGTCTAAAATCAAACCAGTATTATCACTTACGACATTCTCTAAAATAACAATACCTTCTCCTATCTTTAGGATATTTCCTGATAAAGGAGGCAGAGATCCTAATGCTGATTCACATGCATATTCAATTTGAACTGATGTACCTACTCCTAATGAAATTAATTGATTTGTAGATGGATCTTCACAACAGTTGCATTCTCCTTTAACATCTTGTTGGACTGGTTTTAAATTAGTGCTAGCTCCTAGTACACTACTAGAAACAGATGTAACATTACATAAAGCATAAAAACCTGCAGAGGTTTCTGCAATGAAATTATCCACTGAATTGATGGTAAGGTTAAATTCTGCACTTACAGGAGTACATATGAGTACATCTGTTTGATTAACTAATTGTTTCATTACAGATTGCAACGGACAAATACAACAATCACAAATTGTTCTATTAAAAACACCCATAAAATCACGCCTTTTAGTTTTTTATTAGCGTATTCATAATTGTGTGGATTTGACTGGATGTGTGTACCCTAGATTCAAATATCCGCTAATGCTAGGTCAATATGTAGTCCATTCAAAGCGTAGAAAGCCAACAATACAAGAACTTAAAACAATTTGATTGTTAAACACTTGTTAGAGGTGGATACCTCATACTGATTTCAACAGCTTTCAAGAGTCATTATTTCCTTATATCTATTTATGTAATTATTTTACATAAGAACCAATTTTTTATTTAATGAATATAATGGGGGTAGAAAAGAGAGGGGATGTCATATTATGTCCAATAATAACAGCAGTGAGCAGGACCCAATGTTATCACCACCTTGGGTTATACAGTCTCAAAAAATTATAAATACAATTGGTGACGATGATCTTGTTCATATTGAACCGCTTAAACAAGTTTCAGGAGATTATGTTCTCAAAGTAATTGTGCACGATGAGGCGAAAGCGCAGGCCTTAAATACGTTAATTGTTAAAGAATATATTTATGGAAACGTTCGTTTACTTGTTGAAATAGAAGAAGGGTTGGGGAGAGGTTTAAAAGCTCCGTCCCCTTTTATACAAACACCTGAAAAAATTGCTGAATTAGTTGTACTTGCATTAGAAACAAATCAATTATATAAAAGAGTTATAGTGGCTAAAAGATTTGATAGTTTTATAGTCTTCCCAATTATTTCTGCAGAAGTGATACAATTTTTTGATGATGATATTTCCGATTTTTATCAAAACTTTAACGGAGTAGCTTCTAATGTTTTTCAAGATGTTATGCTAGACACTATTGATCAAACTTCTGTTAATTATTCAACAGAAAAAATTTAACTTAATTGCACTATCAACTTTATTAGATAGATTAAAACTTCATTAAGGAAAGTGCTATAGATTATGATGAGAAAGCTAGGTTTTTGAAAGTTACAAAAATACGGATCAAAAAATTTAAAAAAGCAAAATCTAAAAAAATATAAGTAGCTTATTCCTTTGAAAATCAAAAGGAAATAAGAATATTGGACACTATGATTAGTGTCTTTTCTTTTACGCACTTTTTTAAATCATTTGTCCAATGAAGTATTACTTTTTCTTGTTTTTTTTGCACGAATGTCTAGAGACACCAGTCCAAGCAAATTTTATAGATTGTTCATAAAATAGGATGAACAATAAATAAAAAAGAACTTAGAAAATTACTTATTGAGTGAAATGAAGGGAAGATTAATTAGTTATAATGGAGGAATTTAATTGATAAAATCTAATATGGCAAAGCAAACATTAGAAGAAATGTTGAAAAAAGCAAATGTTAGATTTAATAAACCTGATTGCTTAGAGATATGGGGAGTTTTTAAAAAATTTTCAAATATCAAAGTAAAATGCTCTGATGATGCTATGTTATTTCAATGTGAATCATATAATTTCAGAGGTGAAGAGTTTTTTACTCTAGGATATGTAAGACAATTCATATTTGAAATAGATGGTGAGTATGATTATATGGAGCAATTAGAAATAACAATTTTCTTTAAGTCTAATCAGGAGTTAAAAGGCTTTGAAACAAGTGTATGGACATATGACTGTAACTCTAAAAATGAGTTCTTTAACTTAGTTGAAAATATGAAGGAATTTAAAATTCCAATCGAAAAATATACTCCGATACAATTCATAATTGAACAAGAAGAAGTTTAGAATTTAAAGCAGTCATACTAAGTTAAAATAAAAAGAAGAAATTTCCTAAATATTTGTGTCAAATTTGTTTTAGGTGAGTATACTGAAAGTGAGCAGTCACAAATGAATAAGTCAAGGAATCCCCAGAAAAGCTTCTTCCTTAATGGAGAAGCTTTTCTGTTGTTCAAAGCTCACAAATGAAATCAGATTCTGATTCCTTCTCTAACCTTTGTATTGCTGACAAATTCTATATCATTAACAGATCTAACTTTTGGTGTAATCATGAAATCTAGTTTAAAAAGAGAGTTTTAATATAGAGTTTTATATTGATTTTAAAGTTACCGATAGAATGATTTATCTTGCAACTTCTAGCATTGACTAAAAAATAAACCCATTATATGATAGTTTGATATAAGAGTTCTTTACCGTTTTAAATCTTTTAAACATGAATTCAATATGGGGGGAAAGAAATGAAGAAAATTAGTGTAGTTTTAATCGCAGTGTTAATGGTTTTTGCGTTAGCAGCATGTGGAAGCAATCCTAGTGATGATCAGCCAGAAACGAATGATACGAATGGAGAAGCAACAAATGATTCTTCAAGTGATTCAGACGGAACTACTAGTAATGAAGAACAGAAAGTAGTGAAGGTTGGAATTGCACAATTGATAGAACATCCATCCTTGGATTTAACAAGAGAAGGTTTTATCCAAGCCTTGGAAGATGCAGGGTATGAAGATGGTACAAATTTAGAGTTGGATTACCAAAATGCACAAGGCGAGATGCCAAATAATACAACCATTGCTCAAAAATTTGAAGCTTCAGACAATGATCTTATTCTAGCTATTACAACACCAACCGCTCAAGTAATGAAACAAGAAGTTAAGAACATTCCAGTATTATTTACGGCTGTAACGGACCCTCTCGGAGCAGGTTTAGTAAACGAATCCAATGATCCTGTAGGAAATGTGACGGGCATGTCAGATACACATCCATCAGGATTAGAAGAGTTAATGAACTTTGTTGCAAAGGAGTTCTCGGATGTGAAAAGTTTAGGTGTAGTGTACAATGCAGGGGAACAAAATTCTTCTGTTTCAGTTGAACGTGCAAAAACAAAAGCTGAAGAATTAGGAATTGCCATGGTGGAAGCAAATATAACGAATACAAGTGAGCTAAAACAAGCAACAGAATCTTTATTAGGAAAAGTTGATGCATTGTTCATTCCGAAGGACAACATGGTAGTATCAGGACTTCCGGCACTTTTACAAGTTGCCAATGAAAATGATCTTCCTGTATTTGCTAGTGAGAAAGATACAGTGGCTAGTGGAGCTTTCGTTTCCTTTAGTGTTGATTATTTTACGATTGGTTACGAAACAGGTCAAATGGCATTAGAGATTATTGATGGTGAAAAATCACCTGAAGAATTAGCTATTCGTTACCCTGATAAGCTTGATCTTGTTATCAACCTTAAAGCAGCTGAAGAGCAGGGTATTACTGTAAGTGAAGAGTTATTGAAGCAAGTGAAAGAAGAAAATATTATTAAAGAATAATTTGTTTCTAGATAGTGGGGGAGGTATCTTCCACTATCTTCTAACCTAACTTTTTCTTGTATTAACAGCCCGTAAATAACTTGTTAACGGACTGTTAGTACGTGATAAAGTATATTAAAATATTTCAGGGTGAGGTTGACCACCAGGCACTTTATAAACTTAGTTAGGGGGCAAACGACATTATGTATATGTTTATAGCATTAGAAGGTTCAATTGAACTAGGGTTATTATATGTGCTAATGGCACTTGGTGTATATATTTCTTTTCGAATTTTAGATTTTCCTGATCTAACTGTAGACGGGAGTTTTACAACAGGAGCTGCTGTATCTGCTGTAATGATTACACACGGGTATGCTCCACTATTAGCCACATTATCTGGCTTTTTAGCAGGTGCTGTGGCAGGTACGATAACAGGTTTACTTCACACAAAAGGGAAAATTAATAATCTGCTTTCTGGAATTGTGATGATGATTGCACTTTACTCTATTAATTTAAGAATAATGGGAAAACCGAATACACCTTTATTTGGTGAAAATACGGTATTTAGTGTAATTCCAGAGGATTATTTTTTAGTGATTGTTCCAGTTGTAATTATTATTTTAAAACTGCTTGTAGATGCATTTCTTCATACAGATATCGGCTTTGCATTGAGAGCTACTGGTGATAATCAGAGAATGATTCGTAGTTTTGGTGTGAATACAGATTTTACTATTATTTTAGGAATTGCTTTATCCAATGGACTTGTCGCTATGTCAGGGGCTTTAGTAGCTCAATATCAAGGATTTGCAGATATTTCTATGGGTGTAGGTATGATTGTTATCGGGCTTGCTTCTGTTATTATTGGAGAAGCAATCTTTGGACATAAAACGGTATTTAGAGCTACGTTAGCTGTATTATTAGGTGCCATTGTTTATCGTATGGTGATTGCATTAGCATTACAGCTGAATATGAATGCAGAGGATTTAAAATTAATTACAGCTCTAATTGTCGTTGCTGCACTCATTTTGCCTAAAATACAAAAGAGTTTAGGTCAAAAAAGAAAAATTTTAGAAAGAATTCGAGAAGTAAACAATAAAGTAGAAAATAATGGGAGGGATATAAATGCTTAAGATCAATCATGTAACAAAATTGTTTAATGCAAATACGGTTGATGAAAAGCTGGCATTATCAAATGTGAATTTATCTCTCGCCCCTTCTGATTTTGTAACTGTCATCGGTAGTAACGGTGCTGGAAAGTCAACTTTAATGAATGTAATATCAGGGGTTTTAAAGCCAGATGATGGAAATGTAATCATAGATGATGTTGAGGTAAACAAACTTCATGAATACCAAAGAAGCCAATGGATTGCAAGAGTCTTCCAAGATCCAATGGCGGGAACATCTCCTAATATGACTATTGCTGAAAATTTATCTATAGCATACTTGAGAGGGTATAAACGTACTTTGAATTGGGGGTTAAATAAAAAGAAAAAGCACTTTTTTAAAGAGCAGCTAGAAAGGTTAGGTATCGGATTAGAAAACCGTTTAAATGCAAAAGTTGGTCTATTATCTGGTGGGGAAAGGCAAGCTTTGAGTTTACTCATGGCTACTTTTACAAAACCTAAAATATTACTATTAGATGAACATACAGCCGCGTTAGACCCATCTCGAGCGGAATTAATTTCAAATTTAACTGAAAAAGTGGTTAGAGAGTTTAATCTAACAACATTAATGGTCACACATAATATGGCTCAAGCAATTCAATTGGGGAATCGTTTGATCATGATGGACAAGGGCCAGGTTATTATGGACATCCCACCTAGTAAAAAGCAGGGACTCACAGTAGAAGATTTACTTCATGAATTTACAGCAATTAAAGGTGAGGAATTAAATGATGATCGAGTAATACTAGGATAAAATAAAAGCTGATAACATATTATAAATTTATATCCCTATAGTTAAAATACTAGTAGGGATTCTTTTTTTTATTGTATTTCAATATTTTTTGTTAGGAGATGAATATATGAAGCAACCTCAAGTATATATCACTAAAAAAATACCAAGAGAAGTCATAGAACCACTAGAGAAAATGGCTACGGTGAAAATGTGGGATGCAGAAAATGAAAAGGTACCTGTACAAATTTTAAAAACAGAGGCTGCAAAATCAACAGCTATATTTACAACTCTAGATGACATCATTGACCAGTCTATCATTGAGAATTCTCCACAATTAAAAGTAATTGCTAACATGGCTGTAGGGTACGACAACATAGATATTTCAACAGCTACAAAACATAGTATCTTTGTATGTAATACACCAGATATATTAAATGATACTACTGCAGATTTAGCTTTTGCCTTATTAATGTCAACTGCTAGACGAATTGTAGAAGGTTATCATTTTGTTATGGATGGTTGTTGGAAGAATTGGGGACCTTTATTAATGGTTGGTAGAGATATTCATCATAAAACTCTTGGAATAGTTGGAATGGGACGGATTGGAGAAAAAGTAGCAAAAAGAGCTAGCGGATTTGATATGGAAGTGTTGTATCATAATCGATCAAGAAGAGAAAGTGTAGAGAAAGCTTTAAATACAACATATTGTTCTTTTGATGAATTGTTAGAAAAAGCTGATTTTATTGTTAACTTACTTCCTTTAACAGATGATACAAAAAATAAGTTTAATGAAATTGCTTTTTCAAAGATGAAAAACTCGGCAATTTTTATTAATGTGGGACGAGGCATGTCCGTTGTAGAAGAAGATTTGGTTCAAGCATTACAGAAAGGGGAAATAGCAGGTGCTGGATTAGACGTATTTAGAGAAGAACCAATATCCAATCAGCATCCTTTACTAAAATTTAATCAGGTTGTGGTTGTTCCTCATATAGGAAGTGCTACCATTGAAACTAGAACTAAAATGATGGAATTAACGGTTCATAACATTGTAAATGTTCTACAAGGAAAGTACCCTAAAGCTTATGTTAATAAGAAAGTTAAAATATATTAAACGCTGCATCAAATTAATGAATTTGGACTGCGATTACTTTAAATTCATAACTTTCCAGCCTACTGTAATATAACCTGCAAATTCAAACTTACCAATACTTGAGGTATTCAGAATTGATTACTCCAATTACACTGAAATTTAGGTCTAGGTCTTTATGAATTTGAATTTCCTTAACACCTCTACAGAATTTTCCCTTATTTGGAGAAAGACTACGTTTAAAATTGAATTTGATTTCAAAAGTCTGATCATTTGGTTGATGTAATAAACGACTGTAGCATCGTGGTAATTTTAATAATAATGGTTTAATTTGTTGATATGAATTTTCTATATATTCTTGGAAATTTATTCCCTCTTCAATAATTTTTTTTTACCTTGCTATATCATCTTTCAATAACTGATGTGAATAATTACGATATATTTGATTTTTTCATATATTCTTTTACTTTCATATATTCTCCTCTTTCAGTTCAATTTAAGAATGATACTAAAATTCCCACTTAAATAAAAAAATGAGAAATTTTTAAAAAAGGGGTTCTCTTTTTGTTCCATCTGTTATATAATACAATTAAATTTATTAAACTGTACTATAACAAATGGTTGAGAGGGTGAATTTTTCTTATGAATACTGCTATATCAGGGATTGAGGTTCTTAGTGAAGTAAATGAAAAGTTTGAAGAAGTCTTAACAGACGGATCATTGCAATTTATTTTAAAATTAGAACGACAATTTAGGAAAAAAAGAAAAGAATTGTTATACAACAGAACTTTACGTCAACAGAGAATAGATGAAGGTGAAATGCCTGAATTTATAATGGAGACAGAACATATTCGTACTGGTGATTGGACGATTGATCCTTTACCTAAAGATCTTCAAGATAGAAGAGTAGAAATTACAGGTCCAGTTGATCGCAAAATGATTATTAATGCATTGAATTCAGGAGCAAAGGTATTTATGGCAGATTTTGAAGATGCAAACTCACCCAAATGGGAAAATTGTATGGAGGGTCAAATAAATCTTCGTGATGCAGTAAATAGAACGATTACATTCGAAAACGCGAATGGAAAAAAATATAGTTTAAATGAACAAATAGCTGTACTAATCGTTCGTCCTAGAGGATGGCATTTAGAAGAGAAACATATCATTGTGGATGGAGAACCAGCATCAGCAAGTTTAGTAGATTTTGGTTTATACTTTTATCATAATGTTAAAAAGTGTATTGAAAACGGAAGTGGCCCTTATTATTATTTGCCTAAGTTAGAAAATCATCTAGAGGCAAGACTCTGGAATGAGGTATTTGTCTATGCTCAAAATGAGTTGCAAATTCCGCAAGGAACGATAAAAGCAACAGTACTTATTGAAACGATATTAGCTTCCTTTGAAATGAACGAGATTTTATATGAATTAAGAGAACACTCAGCAGGATTAAATTGCGGACGATGGGATTATATTTTTAGCTATATAAAAAAATTCAGAAATCATGATGAAATGATTTTACCAGATCGTTCTGAAGTAACGATGACGGTACCCTTTATGAGAGCCTACTCACAATTAGTAATTCAGACATGTCACCGAAGAAATGCACCAGCAATCGGAGGGATGGCTGCTCAAATTCCAATAAAAAATAATCCAAAGGCAAATGAAGAAGCGTTCCAAAAAGTAAGAGCAGATAAAGAAAGAGAAGCTTTAGATGGTCATGATGGAACCTGGGTTGCCCATCCTGGATTGGTTCCTGTTGCATTAGAAATGTTTGATAAAATCATGTCGAATGCAAATCAGATACACAGAAAACGAGATGATATTAAAGTAACAGCGCAGGATTTACTTGCTGTTCCAGAAGGAAAGATTACAGAGGCTGGTGTACGTACCAATATTAATGTTGGTATTCAATATATTGAATCCTGGCTTTCAGGTCAAGGTGCTGCCCCTATTCACAATTTGATGGAAGATGCAGCAACTGCTGAAATTTCACGAGCACAGTTATGGCAGTGGATTAGACATCCAAAAGGTATTCTCGATGATGGAAGAAAATTAACTTTGGAACTTGTTCAGCAATTACAAGAAGAGGAGTTGGATAAAATTAAAGCTGAGCGAGGTGTTGATAGATTTGAAAATAGTTTTATAAAGGAAGCTGTACAACTATTTAATCAATTAATTGAAAATAATGAATTTACTGACTTCTTAACGTTACCTGGTTATGAAAATTTATAAAGAAATAATTTTATATATAAAATAAAAAAACAAATTGGAGGAATTAGAAATGATGAAAAGAATACAAAATTTAGAATTAAGTTGGCAAATTGATGAACGTTGGAATGATATAACAAGACCATATACAGCAGAAGAGGTAATCAAATTACGTGGGTCTATGGATGTTGAATACACATTAGCAAAAGAAGGGTCAAAAAAACTTTGGAAATTAATGCAGTCTGAAAGTTATGTTAATGCATTAGGAGCATTAACAGGAAATCAAGCTGTTCAACAAGTGAAAGCAGGGTTAAAAGCGATATATTTAAGTGGATGGCAGGTCGCAGCAGATGCTAATTTAGCTGGACAAATGTATCCTGATCAAAGTTTATACCCAGCAAATAGTGTACCTCATGTGGTAAAAAGAATTAATCAAGCTTTACAGCGTGCAGACCAAATAAGTCATTTAGAAGAGGATAATAGTATAGATTGGTTCGCACCCATTGTTGCAGATGCTGAAGCAGGTTTTGGAGGTCAGTTAAATGTATTTGAATTAATGAAAGGAATGATTGAAGCAGGTGCTTCTGGTGTGCATTTTGAGGATCAGCTTTCATCAGAAAAAAAATGTGGTCATTTAGGTGGTAAAGTATTATTGCCTACACAAACGGCTGTACGTAATTTAATCTCAGCTAGACTAGCAGCAGATGTAATGGGGGTTCCAACAATCTTAATTGCGAGAACAGATGCTGATGCTGCAGATATGATAACAAGTGATATTGATGATGCTGACAAACCATTTATTACAGGTGAGCGAACATCAGAAGGATTCTTTAAAACAAAACCGGGATTGGAACAGGCGATAGCAAGAGGTCTATCTTATGCACCTTATGCAGATCTAATATGGTGTGAAACTTCCACTCCAGACCTAGATCAGGCGAAACGATTCGCAGATGCTATCCATGAAAAATATCCAAATAAATTACTTGCATATAACTGCTCCCCATCTTTTAATTGGAAAGCAAAGCTTGATGATGCTACCATTGCAAAGTTTCAGCAGGAATTAGGGAAAATGGGATATAAGTTCCAATTTGTAACACTAGCAGGTTTCCATGCATTAAATCACAGTATGTTTGAACTTGCAAAAGGATACAAAGAAAACGGTATGGCTGCTTATTCCAAACTGCAGCAAGCAGAATTTGCGAACGAACAATATGGTTATACAGCAACTAAACATCAAAGAGAAGTAGGGACAGGATATTTTGATGAAGTATCACAAGTGATTTCTGGTGGTACATCATCTACTACAGCATTAAAAGGATCAACTGAGGAAGCTCAATTTCATAGTGCGTAAACAGTTGGTACATTCATTGAATTGAAAATCTAAACGTTAAAAATGCTTTTCCAATACTGGGGAAGCATTTTTTAATATGTATAACTTTGTGATGTAAAAAATTGTGGTTATGAAAAATGATATTAGCGGATTTTTAATTCTATTGGACATCCATCCAGTCCATTCATTCATAAGTATCATATGATAAAGTATATCAGTATATAAAAACTAATGAAATTTTAATAGAAACGGGGGAGATGAACGTGGAGAAAGAAGATATTGAACGCATGGCAAAATTGGAAGCTGAGCTCAAATCAATACGTGACGTAGTTGTTAAAATGGATACTAAGCTAGATACTTGGAATAAGAGTTTTGTTCCAAGACCAGAACTTAATGAAATGTTCAAAGCAAGAGATAAAGAAATTGATGATTTGAACTCACAAATTGATGATTTACGCCAGGATAAAAGAAACAATAAGTCCATTGTTCCAGCATGGGCAGGCGTTGTAGTAGCTTTTGGAGCGATGATCGTTACAATTGTTGGAATTCTAATCCTCCGCTAAACGAGTTTACTCATAACCTTTCCGATATGATCATGAATAACATAATTCGCCATAGAATCATAGGGGGTTGGTGCTTTATTAATTAGAATAAAGTAATCCCCTCTATAATATTCAATTAATCCAGCAGCCGGGTATACACTAAGTGAAGTCCCTCCAACGATGAGGATCTCGGCTTTTGAAATAAAGTCTACAGCACTATCAAGAATATCTTCGTCTAATCTTTCCTCATATAAAACAACGTCGGGTTTAATAATCCCTTCACATTGTTCACATCTAGGAATAGTTTCTTCATTATTTAATATTTTATCTAGTCCATAGAACATATCACAATCTATACAAAAGTTTCGATGCACAGAACCGTGTAATTCTAGAACGATATGACTTCCAGCATGCTGATGTAGCCCATCAATGTTCTGTGTGATTATTGCTTTAATTTTTCCTTGCTGTTCTAAACGTGCTAGAGACTGATGAGCTAAATTAGGCTGAGCATTTTCATGAATCAAATGCTTTCTATAAAATGAATAGAATTCTTCTGGGTATTTTTTGAAAAAACTAGAACTTACAATCTCTTCAACTGAACGTCCTTGTTGAAACAAACCTTTATTGGATTTAAAGTCAGGGATGTTGCTTTCCGTAGATACACCTGCCCCACCCAAAAAAACAATATTAGAACTTCGTTTAATAATGGATCGAACTCGTTCTATTGTATTTATCCCATTGCTCATGGTAACACCCTCCCTAGTTGAGTTGATCATTCATTTGATTGATTTTAACATTAATTATATGAAGAAAAGATCTTTATTTTACCAAAATTAAAAAAATTAGATACATTCATATCATTATCAATATGTATAGATTCTAAAAATCCCCTATTTCATAAACAGGGGATGAAGTCAGTAGAAATTTTTTACTTAATTTTAAACTAAAATTTATCTTGATCAGACAGTTTATTTATTAATAGAATATTGTAAATCTGCATCGAATGTACCTGTACAGAAATCTGTTGTAACTGGACCAGTACATGTCAAGTCAACTAATACTAAGTTATTTACCTCGATATTGATAGATGATTGAGCCAATACTGTGTAAGGGACTGCGGCGTTTCCATTTTCAGTCACATTAACGTCCATGGTACAATCCGTACTTGTATTTACTATCGTAATTATGCCTTTTGGAAGTTGTGAAGATGTTGTTGATATTTCTGTTGTGAATAATGTAGCAACAGTAGCATCATCACAAGGATTACGAATTGGGGTACATCTTTTAATTAAAATTAGTTGTTTTGGAATTAACTCAATACCTGCACACGATATAGGGCAACAAACGTCACTTTTAGAACTATAACAACTCATTGTAAAAACAACTCCTAATGTTTATATTGTATTTAAGGTGTTATTGAAACCCCTTATGTTTTAATATATGTGATTGAGGTACTTGCTGTCTGTGCGAATCTACTGATTGAAATGCACATTTTCATATATAATCAGAGTGTTATACAGGATTACAGAAAATAATAATCTACTTATTAGAATAATTTAATGCCCTTTTTTTTGACAACTTGCACAACCTGGACAATGATGACAAATCGTGGTCAGAGCCTGATTGCTTTCTGATATTTGATTACAGCTAAATCTCACGATTGCTACATTGGTGACAAAACATTTACCTGCTGTAACTCTAACTCTGAATTGAACTGTGGTTGTTTCTCCAGCTACAAGATCCCCTAACTGTATTCCAGCGTTTGGATCAGCTCCTGGCTGTAAAACCCCATTAATAGTTACACTATTTTCAATAAAGTCACTCCCTATAGGTTCTACATCAGTTAATATTATATTGGTTGCTATTGAAGGACCTGGATTAGTAATTTCAATTGTGTAGGTTAAAATATCTCCTTTTTTAGCAAGAAATATATCTACACTTTTTTCTACGTTTAATACGCTATCTAGTTGATCAATTTGCAATCCTAGCGCATTAGGCATATAGGCATCTTGTGTAGATGTGAAACGAAAAACGCCGGAATTCTGATTGTTTACTAGTGCACTTGAAGCATCTACATTTGCTATATCCCATCCTTGACGCCCAGCACTTATATTCATTCCTGGGGTTCCAGGCACCTGATTGCTAGATCCATAAGTACCAGATGTATCTACCGCTCCTGTATCATCCTCAATTTGTGATCCAAAAAAGTTCATTGCGGGATTGTTTGCTCCAAATAAATTAACTAAAGTCCCTACATTTGGACCAAACAGACATTGATCTCCTGAAATATTAGCGTCTCCTTCTCCAGCACTTATTAGTGCTCTAGCAGAGACCATTCCAGCGGTAGGAGTAGTAAAACCAGATACAGCTACATCAATGATTGGATTTGTGCTTGCGTTTACTATTCCTTGTGCACCTACAAAAAGGGTCATATTACGAAAAGGAAAAGAAGTAAAATTTTCATATATAACTGCTAGTGTCCAACCAGCATGATTTGTATTATTTGTAGAAGCAATTAACGGATCTAATAAACCAGGAACTTGACCAACAGCATATTGACCTGCGCCAAAGTTCTGTACCATATTTGTTACATCTGCTGATCGCATATAAAAACCTCGAAGATTAACGCTTGCATTTAAAAAAAAGGGATCAACTGCTAGAAGAGGGTCAAAAGTGGGTTCATTTGCTGTTAGAGGGTCAGGTGTAATTGAAAAAACACTTCCACCTGGTACAGTAAATAGAACATCGTTATTAATTAAACTAGTGATATCTTCATCTCTTGATAAATAGTTTCCCCCCCAGATTAATTCTGCATAAAGTACCGTACTCCCCGCTGGAATTACTAAATTTGCTGCAGAACTATTTATATCAATAGAAAGTGTTGTAGTTGCACCAGGTGGGACTGGATCTATAGGAAAGGCATCTACCATAGGCTGACTAGTATCTAATGTAATAAAAGCTCCGATACTTCCTGCTGTACCGGCTGCATTCATATTTGTTTCTTGGCTTAAACCCAAGGTATTTCCAGTAAAAGTCATCGCACCACAAGTATTTGTTGTAAATCGATTTATGAACATGTTATTTCACTCCTATCTCATCGATTATTCTTACTTTTTAGTTTCTAGTAAAGTGAGTGCTTGTTTATTTAATATAATATATTCCTATAAATCTCTATTGCTACTAAAATACAGGGCAATTCCCATGCGTCATTCGCCAATTTTTTAACAAATGTGCGATTGTCCTAAATCAAATAAGTGATAAGCATAATAGTATGGTACATAATAACCAATTCAGTCATCTAGGAGGTGATTGCTTTGAGTAGAATGAGGAAAAATAATTGTAGTGTAAACGTCAATGTTCACTGCTCTACAAAATCTACTCGTAAAAAACGAAAGTGTAGAAAAAAATGCAAAAAAAAACCAAGTAAAAGAACCTTACAGATCAGTCGTTGTATTCCTATCAACAAAGCCTGTGACGATATTATGCCTACACCTATTTTTGTAGGAGAAAAAACAAGTGGAATATCATTGCCTTCAGGTGCCATTACGATTGTGAATACAAGCGATACATGTACGATGCAAGTAGCAATTGAAATTTTATACTCCATGACACCTCTAATTACAGAAATTGAACCAAGATCATCCTTTACAACTACATTAGCGGATATCATACGAGTGGATATAGTATGCATGGGCTCTAATACAGACAACTGTACAGGTACTGTTCAACTTGATTTTGTTTTCACAGTTTGTACTAAACTTGATCGGGAAAAAGTAAATCATGATATAAGAAGGCACTCATTTTACGATACAGAAATTAGGTCTATAAAAACTAAAAATAGGGATCGTATAGAGACGTTTGAACCAACTGCAACTGAAAATATTCAACTACAAGGACGACGTAATACTAAAGTTAACGATGTAAGATTTTCTAAGGAAATGAGTAAAATAGTTGATAAACTTGATTATCAGTTGAAAAATTTAGACAAAACAATAAATAGAAGAGATGAACTTTTTTTAACAGTTTTGAAGGAAATGAATGAGAATCAAAAGGCTCTAAATTTATCTATATCAAAAAAAATAAAACAAGAGAATATAGAAACTACTAATAAATATCCAAAGAAATTAGTAACAAAAGCTAAAGAAACTATAGATTCTGAAGAAAAATTAAAGACAGAAGTTATTGAAGAAACCTCAATGAAAAAACCAACAAGAAATAAGAAGAAAAGATGGTGGCAGAAATTATTTAGAATATCTTCATTTAATAAAGCAAATTGATAATTATATATATTGAGGAGATAAAAACAAGAATATAGGGGAAAAGTAGTCTTGACATTACTGGCTACTTCTTTTTTTAGGAACAATAAATTCAATAGCAAAACCTCCATTGCTGACACGATTTCTTTCTGTTAAAATTTGAAGGAAAGCTTTAAGAGAGGATACAACAAAATATGAAACTAGTTACTTTTAACCCCCTGAGAACGATAGGTATTCCTAATATTTCCTATATAAAACCACTAAATATGTATAAGGATATTGAAAAAATTAAAGAGGCGGATTTTCTGTTATTTCCTGAATACTGGCAGGTGAATTCTCTAGTTTATGGTTTGAAAAAAAAGATTTTCCCTAGCATTGAGTCTTACCATTTAGGTCATAACAAAATTGAGATGACTCGTGTATTGAAGGCCATTTGCCCTGAACAGATCCCATATACAGAAATATTAAGTAACTCAGATGAAAATAGACGTTATATAATGGAAACCTTTCCTCTTCCATTTGTTGCTAAAGAAATTAAAAACTCAATGGGGCAAGGTGTGTTTTTGATACGGAATGAACAAGATTTACAGAAATACGCAGAGAAAGTAGATGTTTTATACATACAAGAATACATACCTAATGATCGAGATTTACGAATTTGTGTGATTGGGAACGAAGTTGTGACTGCTTATTGGAGAGTGGTGGAAACTGGCGGTTTTCATCATAATGTAGCACAAGGTGGAATGGTATTGTATGACAATATACCAGATGAAACAATTCAACTAGTATTAGACGTGTCTCAGAAACTTGGGATTAATCATGCTGGTTTTGATGTGATTTTCGATAATGAAAAACCATATATTTTAGAATTTAATATTTTATTTGGAAATCAAGGCATCCAAAAACATAAAGTTTCCCTTGAACAAAAAATATTTGATTTTATTATGGAGAAATTATAAAAAAACATAAAAAGCTGAGGTATTAAAAATAATATGAATATTGAAAAAGCAATTCAACTACGAAAAGAGGGTAAAAATGAAGAGTCCAATGGCATATTAATGCAGTTGGTTGTGTTGCATCCCAATGATGCTACAATAAACTATCAGGTAGCATGGAGTTTTGATGTGATGGGGAAAGAGAGAGAAGCGGTACCTTATTATGAAAAGGCCATTGCTCTAGGATTGTCTAAAGAAGAATTAGAGGATGCATACCTTGGTTTAGGAAGTACATACAGAACACTAGGTGAATATGAAAAGTCCAAATATCTTTTTCAAAAAGCAATAGAAGAATTCCCAAATAATAATGCGTTAAAAGTGTTTTATAGTATGACTTTGTATAACTTAAACGAACATCATAAAGCCATGGAAATTCTTCTGAAAAATATAACAGAAACTACAAATGATCATAAAATTGGTGAGTATAAAAGGGCTATTGATTTTTATTCTGATAAACTAGATAGAGTTTGGCATTAATAAGTTATATATCTACCATGTTTTTTAAGTTTAAGCTTTTAAATCACGTTTTTCCAAATCACGCACGGTGTCACTTTTTTCTACTTTTTTTTCATTTTTGTACGTGTTAAATAACACGTCAAATGTGGGGTGAGTGACGCCAAACCAATACTGTTCATTTTTATAATGATGCCATAAATGCATTCGTTTCATAAATTTCCCCCAAGGAGTAATGGGTGTGATTGGGCGATGTGCAACATAATGTGACCATTCATAATATAATAAATAAAATAGGACTCCAGTAGTAAATGCAATCGCTATCAATAGTTCAAATGTGATAAGAAATACAATGATCCCAGCAGTTATAAAAATAGGAAAGCTATACCATACAGGAAGGAATAATAAGTTCAAATCATTTGGATGAGCATGGTGGTGATAATGTATGCGCTTCATTAAGTTTAAAAGAAAGTTTTTTCGGGGGGGTTTCATATGAAACAAAAATCGATGTATCAAATATTCAGTGATGGCATATCCAATAATCCCAAGAAGCATAGCTATCCACAATCTACCGTTTGTTAAATTAAGCACTGTGATGAGGAGTAAGGTAAGAAAAGTAATAGAAGTAATCTGAATGTCTCTGATACTAAAAAACTCTTTAATATATTTCATCATATTAACCTCCAACTTTTTTTATTAACCATAACTGGCAATTCCTTTGAGGCTCGATCATTTTGATTTTCTAAGTAGTTGAAAATAAGATGAGAGAAATTTAATCACATTTTTTCTTTTTCCATACCAGCTCGTTATAAAATTTTTAAAATGAGGTAGTTTTCCTTCATAGGGAAACCAGTTCACTTCAGATTTTTTGATGCCCCTATCAACCATTATTGATTTTTGATGACAAAAAATTTGTAAACCAACCTGCGCGTGATACCTTCCTATACCACTATCTTTTATGCCGCCAAAAGGTAGATATGGATTTGCAATGGTTATAATGACATCATTAACTACAACACTCCCAGCAGCTAATCTCCCTGCTACTCTTTTGGCTTTATTTAGATCTTTACTCCAAACACTGGCACTGAGTCCATAACGAGTGTCATTTGCCAACTGAATCACTTCCGCTTCATTTTCAAACGGAATGACATTAATTACTGGACCAAAGGTTTCTTCTTGTATGGCTTCCATTTCGTGGTTAACATTAGTTAATATTACCGGTTCAATTCTCATCCCTTTTTGCTCATGTAGTGTAGAACGGTTTCCGCTAAAGATTTTAGCCCCTTTTGAAACAGCAGAAGTAACATGATTTTGTACAACTTGAAGTTGGTTCTCAAATGTCATTGACCCTAAGTCAGCATCATCTGAGGGTTCTGTTTTTAATTTCTGAAGCTCATTTTTTAATTCTAAAATAAATGATTCATAAATTTTTTTTTCTACATAAATACGTTCAACAGACATACATACTTGACCGTAATTCGTTAATGATCCCCACAATGCACCTCTAACAGCTCGATCAAAATGAGCATCTTGGAACACAATCATAGGGTCTTTTCCTCCTAATTCTAAGGATGTTGGTATGAGGTGCTTTGCTGCTTCTTGTTGTATCATTTTTCCTGTTCGGTCTGAACCTGTAAAAAAGATATAATCAGGTTTTTCAGAGACTAGTTTCGCACCTAATTCTTTTCCTCCATGTGCCACTTGTATGACATGTTCTGGAAATCCTGCTTGTTCAAATAAACTTTCCATCCACTGTCCCACAAGTGGAGTAACTTCTGAAGGTTTAAGTATGACACAATTGCCTGCTAGCAGTGCATTTATGACTGGATTCATTGCAAGCTGGAAGGGGTAATTCCAAGGGGAGATGACTAAAACAACTCCTCGGGGATGATAAGAAGTGTAGGATTTTTTCCCAATAAGTGCAATAGGTGTTTTTGCTTTTTGTATTTTCAAAGTTTTTTCTGCATGTTTTTCTAGGTAGGCAATCGTATCTAATACAGTAAATAAATCTGCTGTAATCGCTTCTACTTTAGGTTTTCCCGCATCTTGATGTATGATATCAATACCCTCTTCTAATTGTTCAACGATAGTATGTTTTAATTTTGATATGTAATGCAAACGTTCTTTAATTGATTTATTTTGCCAAATATTAAATGCTTTTCTGGCTTGATCATACATAAGAGTCGTAGTATGGAGTGGAGTAGTATTCACAAAGCCAATCGTATCACCACTAATTGGGTTCATTACCTCTAATGCTTCCATCTTAGGTTCCTCCTATATTTAATTAATCTAATTATATTATAGTATACTCAAATAGTCATTTAGTTTTTCATGTTATTTTTATTCAACCATCGGTATAAAAATAATTTCTTATAATGACTATAAGTAGTTATTATTAGAAAATTTAGCTTGTTCACATTAAAATAATCATAAGGCTTAAGATTACAAAAATGGAAAAACTTAATATTTTATCGATTCAAAAATTTCCTAAGTAAAGGAGTAAAGAAAGATGAATTTAGCTAAATTTCCTAGAAGAAGATATACGCATTTTGATACACCGATTGAACCATTAAATAATTTATCAAAACACTTGGGTGGCCCTGCTATATTCATGAAGAGAGATGATTTACTTGGTCTTACTTCTGGTGGGAATAAAACAAGAAAACTTGAATTTTTAGTGGCAGATGCATTATTTAATGGAGCTGATACTTTAATTACATGTGGAGCGATTCAATCCAACCATTGTAGACTAACATTAGCAGCAGCTGTGAAGGAAGAGATGGGTTGTCATCTTGTGTTAGAAGAACATGTACCTAATACATACGATCCAGATGCTAGTGGCAACAATTTTTTATATAAACTGTTAGGAGTGGATCATGTTACTGTTGTACCTAAGGGATCTAATCTTCAAGAAGTCATGGAGGAAGTAAAAGAGAATCTTGAGCAACAGGGAAAAACACCTTATATTATCCCTGGGGGAGGTTCAAATGAAATCGGGACAACGGGGTATGTAGCTTGTGCAGAAGAAATTCAAAATCAATCTTTTCAAAAAGGGATACAAATTGACCATGTCATTACAGCTAGTGGTAGTGGAGGTACCCATGCTGGGCTTATTGCAGGTTTTTTTGGAACAAATAGTCAGATTCCAATTATAGGGATTAATGTAAGTCGAAATAAAGATGAACAGGAAACTTTGATTTATGACCTTGCTAAACAAGTTGCAAAACATGTTGGTATTCGAGAGGAACTTCCTAGAGATACGGTTGTTTGTTTTGATAATTATGTAGGACCTGGCTATTCCTTACCTACAGATGAAATGATTGAGGCAGTTCAATTAGTTGCCAGAACTGAGGGGATTTTACTTGACCCAGTATATTCAGGAAAGACAATGGCAGGAATGATTGATTTAATTAGACAAGGATATTTTAATTCAGATGATCAAATTCTTTTTGTTCATACTGGTGGTTCCCCTGCGCTTTATGCATATACTAAAACCGTTTTAAATGATTTTGTTGTACATAGTAGTTAGACCATAAATAAAAAACTCCAATTATATTGGACAGAAAGTCCAATCTATTTTGTTAAAGAAGTTCTTCTTTTGAAGGACTTTTTTTAATTTAAGAAGTTATAACGTTTTATGGAGTTTTTTCAATTGTATTAGAATAGGCAATCAAAGTTACCTCATCTCCTGATTTCTTTTTAATTTTGCTTTCTAATTGTTTTATTTCTTTAATCTGTTCATTACTTAATTGAGCAATCTGATATTCGTTTGAATTCATTTTATTATCTCCTCTGTTTTGTTTATAATTATGATAAGGTAAAAATAATACTTTAATGTAATTAAATTGGGGAACTAGGATTTGAACCTAGATAATGACTATCATTGTCATATACACCATGCCACTTGGCTATTCCCCAGCGATAAATATTATTTTTACACCAGTAAGTTTTTTTATACGTGTCTTATTTAGGCACTATTAATTTTGTTAAATTTTAGAGGAGGAATATAATGAAAATCATTTCAATAGAACCTACACCAAGTCCAAATTCTATGAAAATCAATATAGATGAGTCTCTTCCAACTGGGATACGAAAAACTTATACTTCAGAAAATAAAGAAAACGCACCTGAATTGATGAAACAAATACTAGATATAGAAGGAGTTATTTCCATTTTTCATACTGTGGATTTTTTGGCAGTTGATCGAGTACCAAACGCAGATTGGAAAAAAATATTAGAACAAGTAAAGGATATATTTGGAGAGGGACAAGCTATAAATGATTTTGATTCAATGAATCAAGGTTTTGGAGAAGTGAAAGTTTATGTACAAACTTTTCGAAAGATTCCTATGCAAATTAGAGTGAAATCCGAAATGGAAGAAGCTCGTGAAACCTTACCTGAAAGATTTACCAGTGCTGCTATTGAAGCAGGTTTAGCCTCTCCAAATTTAATAAAAGAAAGAAAGTTGGAGGAATGGGGAATTCGTTATGGAAAACCTAAAGAAATCGCTATGGAAGTATTAGATGAATTAGAAGCAACTTATAACGATGATAGAATAAAAGGGTTATTACAACAAGCACAACAGAAGAATGTTGATGATACCCCAATGATTATTGGTAAATTGACTTTAGAGGAAGCAAAAAAAGCATTGAATGACCCAGATTGGAGAAAAAGATTTGCTGCCTTAGATCAAATGGAACCTGCTGTTGAAATTCTCCCCATCATTTCAAAAACTTTAAAGGATTCTAAAGCCTCAATTAGACGTTTATCTGTTGTTTATTTAGGAGAAATTCAAAACGATAAGGTATTGCCTTTGTTGGTTGAAGCTTTAAATGATACGTCTGTTTCTGTAAGAAGAACAGCTGGTGATACAATTTCAGATATTGGAGACCCAAAAGCAATTGACCCCATGATAAAAGCATTAAAAGATGTAAATAAATTAGTTCGTTGGAGAGCAGCTCGTTTCTTGTATGAAGTAGGAAATGAAACAGCTATAGAAGCATTGGAAGAGGCTGAAAATGATTCAGAATTTGAAGTCAGTTTACAAGTGAAAATGGCTTTGGAAAGAATAAAAAGCGGTGAAGAAGCCGCTGGAACTGTTTGGCAACAGATGACAAAGAGTCGGAAATAAATACTAGCATAAATCTCTTCTTTCTGTAAAAAATATAAATGTAACAGCAATACCAATTTTTCAACTAAGGGGATGAGTTCAATGCAAAATAATCAAAATCAAGGAAACCGTGTTGAAATTGTAGCTGTAAGAAAAAATGGAGATGGAGATTTAACTGAATTTAAAACATCCGATGGAAGAACGTTAGGTTATCAACAAGCCTTGCAAGAAGTACAAAATGGGAATATTAGTGGAGTGAATGCATTTAAAGGGAGAGACGGTGAAACCTATTTACGTGGAGATGCGGATGGTGATCCAAGTAATAATTTAGATCAATTACCTATATTTTAATATATTGAAAAAGCCAGCTAACTATTAGCTGGCTTTTAGTTAATTTTTAAATGAATAATATTTAAATAATTGTATATTTTTTTTGTTGCTCTATAAATGACATACTCCCTGTTTTCTCAATAAACTCCTCCATATTATCGCCATAATGCATAAGTAAGATTTTATTTTGAATCTGTTCGGGAAGAGTTAAAAGTTGGCTCAAGCTAGCATGTACTTCGACTTTTCCAGGCTCCTCTAAACTGCAATCATGAAGAATGGTTTTGCAATGTCTTTCTTTATGAATTTGTGCAAGCAAGTCAGGATCAAATTGCATATCTGCGCTATAAAATATGTGATCATTAATAAATAATGAGTAACTTAATTTATTTGGAATATGCTTTGTTTGTATCATTTCTATATTTAAAGACGGAGTGATCATCGTATTTTCATTTTCAATTATCGGAATGACCTCAAAAAAATCTTCTAACTTATTTCCTCTTCCATCACTTAACCCTGCTTTTAAACTGTTTTCCCATAAAATAGGTAACAATTTAGAGCAAATAAAAAGTTTTGGTTTTATATTGTATAAGTATTTCGCTTGAAAGGCTAATTCCTCTAATCCACCTACGTGATCAGCATGCAAATGAGTAATTAATATCCCATCGATTTCTTGAACTGTTTTGTTTAATTGATGTAAAGCCATAGGGGCTGTGATGCCACAATCAATTAAAAGGGTAAAATCATCAGCGTAGACCAATGCATTGTTATTAAAGTATTTTTTTGAAAAAGCACTTCCCGTTCCAATCATTTGTATTTGTATGCTCATCATATGTCCCCTCCCCACTTATTTTTTCAATTTGTTTCTCCCGTAAAGGTTCATTTTATAAAGTTACCATAATAATATTTAAAATACAGAATTTTTTAAGTACATGAAAGTCCTTTTATTAGCATATATTAACATTGATAAAACAAACATATGTTCTATATAATAATTGATGAAAACACTTTAAGGTTGGATGAAAATGAAAGAATCAAATATCAATCGAATGATTCATGAATATATAGTATCATTGTATTTGTTAAAAGCAATGGATTTTGATAAAAAAGTAATTGAATTCATGAAGTTAAATCGCTTTTGGAATACATTTCTTGATCGATTACATAAAGTGGTGCTTCATGACCATATACGTATAAAAAAAAGAATAAAGCAGATTGGCTGTAAAATTATGATTGAAGAAGTTTTAAATAACAAAAATGTTCATGTCATGTATGTTTTTGAAGGTTATGAACATCATTGTGAGATTATGCCTGCCGTATTAAAAAGTAAATGTGAAGAAAAATTAGATGCTTTAATGATTAAATAATACATTCTACGGGAGTTGTTAACATATTGATTATAGTTATAAGTATTATTATTATATTCGTGTTGATAGGGTGTGTTTTCATTGCCATGTATGTAGGGTGGCAGTTAACTCACCCTAAAAAGCAACTCATCTTAGATTCTCCTCTAAGCTATGATCTTCATCATACAAATGTTGAGTTTAAAAGTAGAGATCAGATAACTAAACTAAAGGGATGGTTTATACCTAATCATTCAACTGAACCTGCCAAGATGACCATCATTTTTGTCCATGGTTATACAAAAAATAGGGAACAAGACAATTTTCCATTTTTATGTTTAGCTCAATCGGTAGTTAAAGCAGGTTATAATGTTCTTTTATTTGACTTAAGAAATTCTGGTGACTCTAGTGGGAGTTTAACTACATTAGGGCAATTTGAAAAGTATGATGTATTAGGAGCCATTGATTGGATACAACAAAATAAAAAAGGGAAAGTTGGATTGCTTGGTGTATCCATGGGCGCTTCTACTGCAATTCAAGCAGCGGCTAAAGAATCTTCTGTGACAGGAATAATAGCAGATAGTCCTTACCATGATCTGAAAACTTATTTAAGAACTAATTTAGCAACATGGTCTAATTTACCAAATTTTATATTCACACCTTTAATTATAAACTTATTAAGACCTCTAGTTAGGATTAAACCAGAGGAAGTTTCACCCATCAAATCTGTGGATGATGTTTATCCAAGACCTATTTTATTTATTCATAGTGAGGGCGATCAATCTATTTCTTATAAAGAAAGTGAAAAGATGTTTAATAAACACCCTGATAAGTTTGAATTTTGGAAAACGAAATGTGGAGTACATGTTCGTTCATTTCAACAATATCCAGAAGAATACACAAATAAAGTCATATCATTTTTTAATAAAATATCTGATTAATATAAATCTGATATTTTCTAAATCTTCTTTTAAAAAAATTTAGGTATTTACGCAACTCTTGTTTGATATGAGAGTATAACATTATTAAGAAGAAATTATTTGGAGGTTTGACAAGTATGAAATTCAAACGTACGTTTTTACTTATAATAGGTCTATCCGTTTTAGGGGCTGCAACTGTTGCTGCCGACAGTAAAATTAAACAATACAGCGGAAAGGAAATTTCTGTAGAAGTCAATGGGCAACTGTTATCCAAACCCGCTTTAAATATTGAAGGGACGACCATGTTGCCACTTCGAGATATAGCGAATAAACTTCACGCAATGGTTGAATATGACAAAGATACAGATACTGTTTCCATCTACAAGCCAAATGTCCAAGTATCATTATTAACCAGACTAAAAGATGGGTCATTAGGTACATTTGGAACAGTACCTAAAAACGATGAAAATGAGTTTTTTATCTTTACTCAAATTGATACTTTATTAAAAGATATAGATTCTCTAAAATATGAAATTGTTGATCCATTTGGTACTATTGTGCATAAATATACTGAGCCAGATTTGACTGAACAAAATGAAAATATGTGGTTGTACACTCCGAATATTAAGTTTACAGCTAAAATCACAGGCGAATATACTGTAAATGTTTATATGAAATTGTCTGCAAACAATGAGTTTTCTCTTGTAGGTCAAAAAGTATTTACTGCAGAATAAAGCAAATTGATTTCATTAACTGTTCATGGTACGATATGTGTGTACATACGTGATTTTTAGAAAAATACACAAAACACATAGTATGATGAACATCTACTAGAAAAGAGGTAAAAATGACGGAAGAATTAAGCCATCAAGATGATGAACAAAGTTTTATTATTACAGATGACCAAGGTAATGAATATGAAATGTCAATTGTTTATACATTTTCGGTAGTTGATGATCAATATGCTGTATTAATTGATAATAACAATCCAGAAGGTGATGGCGTTATTTTTAAACTGGTTGAAGAAGATGAAGAAACTTTTCTTGAACCCATTGAGAGTGATGAAGAATGGCAACGAGTTGTAACGATTTATGAGGAAATTGTTGCAGAAGAAAATAAAAAATCATAAATATAAAAACCGTTTAATGAACTGTTTATACTTCATTAAACGGTTTTTTATACATATTAAATGGCTAAATGAATATTTTCATATAGACTTTACTCTACTTACGTGGGTTAAAGTACATTTTACGTCCATTAAATAATTGAAGTTCAGCTTTGAATTTTTTTCCTAAATATTTACATAATTCATTACCTTTTGCTTTATCTCCATGGGTACAACCATCGGGTAAAACAACTTGTATGTATGATTGCTCATCATCATCTTGAGTCATATTGCCAACCCCTACAATAATATACTTATACAGATGATTGATTCCTTTAAGATAAAACCATTTTCCTTCAGAATCTGATTTTGTTTCAATTGTATAGGGAAATGCAGCCTCACCATAATCCCACCCCAATTGTTGACCCGTATTATTGACTTGTTCTTTATAAGTTAATAATTGCGCTTTTACTTCATCTAAGGTTATAGATGTTAGCGTTGATTTCTCTTTGAATTTTATGTATGCGCTTTGACTCAAATTAGACACCCGCCTTAATTTTATACCTAACTACAAGCTTTTTTTCATAAACATCATAACATCAGATGGTAACATTTACAACGAATATATTGAAGATATGAATATATTGTTACTATTTATTAATAATTATAAATTATGTATAGATTTATGATATAATGAATTGTAAACAATCTTCAGAAAATAATAGGAGGTGAAAGTATGTTCGATAAATTATATGATGTAAATGAAAATACACATGTTAATTTTATTGGATTTACTTCTGAAAATTTCCGATACGATTTTGCTTTTGTTTACACTGATAATTTTTTTGGTAAACCACTTGTAGTTTGTATGCAAACAGGTAGATCTTCACTACTATGCTTTGATGATTTAGACAATTTAGATTATTTACAACGTATTTTTGGCATCAATGAGGTGGAGGCAGAGGAACTTTCAGACTTTTTAAAACATAGAATACCTTCTGTACCTAATCTTGCTCAATATTGATCATTTAGTTTCATGTCCTCAAAGCCCCTCACCTTTTATAAGGTATTAACATTAACGAATGGCTGACGTTTCTACGATAACTTTCACATGTTTAATTGTTTTATCTTCAGGTCCTTGAATAGGTAAACCAACCTCTAAATGTTCATTTATATAATCAATGTTTTCCTGAGTCACAATTTCACCTGGTAACAGTATTGGAATCCCTGGTGGATATACCATAATAAATTCAGCAATTATTCTACCTACAGATTCTTGAAACGGTATTACCTCAGTGTCTGCATAAAAGGCATCCCGTGGTGAGAGAGATAGCTGCGGGATTTCTGGTGTTTTTACAAATAAATTTTTTAATTCGTTTTGGTTATAGTGTTTTACAGAGAGATGTCGAAGAGATTCAATCAACCAATTTATTTTTTCAATCGTATCACCCGGTGTAATAATACAAAGAATATTATACATATCACTTAATTCTACTTCAATGTTATATTTATCCCTCAATATATTTTCAACTTCATATCCAGATAGTTTAATTCCCTGCAGATGAATAGTTAATTTAGTCGGATCGTAATCATAAGTTGCCTCACTTCCAAGTATTTCTTCTCCAAAACAATAAAACCCTTTGATTTCATTAATTTGTTTTCTCGCATAATCAGCTAAGGATAAACTGAACTCAGCCATCTGAGCTCCATTCATAGCTAAATTTTTACGGGCAGTATCTAATGATGCTAATAAAATATATGAGGTAGATGTTGTAGTTAACATACTCATAATGGATTGGACTCTTTTCGCATCAACCAGTCCTTCCTTTACATTCAAAACAGAGCTCTGCGTAAGAGATCCCCCGAGTTTATGAACACTAGTTGCAGCCATATCTGCTCCTGCTTGCATTGCAGATAGAGGTAGTTTGTCATGAAAATGAATATGCACGCCATGAGCTTCATCGACTAGCACTGGAATAGCATAAGAATGTGCGATATTAACAATTTCTTTTAGGTTTGCTGCAATTCCAAAGTAAGTGGGATTGATAACAAGCACTGCTTTTGCATCCGGATGAATTTCTAATGCTCGTTGTACTGCTTGAGTTGTTATCCCATGTGCAATGCCTAATTTTTCATCCATAGTAGGGTAGATAAAAACTGGTTTCGCTCCTGCAAAAATAATTGCAGACAAAATGGATTTATGAACATTTCTTGGAACAATGATTTTATCACCATGTCCACATACGGACATAATCATCGTCATTATCGCTCCACTAGTACCTTGTACTGAAAAAAAGGTATAATCTGCACCAAAAGCTTCCGCTGCCAATTGCTGTGCTTCCTGAATAATACCAGTAGGTTGATGGAGATCATCCAAAGGTGCAATATTAATTAAGTCAATAGAAAGAGCGTTGTTTCCAATAAAGTCCTTAAATTCTTCATCCATACCTTCCCCTGTCTTATGACCAGGAATATGAAATTGATAAGGTTTCTTTTGTGCATGTTTAACTAAAGATGTAAATAGAGGGGTACGATGTTGTTGATTCATCAACTTGCTTCATTCCTTCAAAATTTAAATTAATACTAAACAAGCTAGAGTATACCAAAAATAAAATGAATTTTCACCTTTTTTTCAGATCATGGAGGATGTACTTTCAAATGAGTAGATCTTTGAAAACTGCATAAAATAGACAATGATATTTGTACGATGTAAATATATTTTGGAGGTAACAAACATGGATGTATTGTACACAGCGACTGTAACTGCTACAGAAGGAAGAGATGGAAAGGTTGTTTCAGATGATGGTGTTTTAAATATACCGTTAACAGCTCCTAAAGAGTTAGGAGGTTCAGGGGGACATGCTACAAATCCAGAGCAATTATTTGCCGCTGGTTATGCAGCCTGTTTTGATAGTGCATTAAAAGTAGTGCTTAGGAAGAAAGAAGTGGAAGTTAAATCAACTGCAGTGACTGGAAAAGTTTCAATCGGCAAGGATCCAGATGATGGGGGATTCAAATTAGCAGTAGAATTACTAGTGAAAATTGAAGGTATTGACCAAGCAAGTGCATTGGAGTTCGTTAAGGCTGCTCATCAAGTCTGTCCATATTCTAAAGCAACGAGAGGTAATATAGAAGTAAAACTATTATTAGCACAATAATGATGTTTTTTCAAAAATCTCAAGGTTTCTTGAACAACCTCTGATAGATATTAATTGTTCATTCAATAAAAGTTTTGAACTCGTCAATCGGCGAGTTTTCTTTATGTTGAATAGTTTAACTATCTATTTGTTTTAAAGCAAAATGGTATGGCAAAGATGTGATTGCTGTATCTACAACATTCACTTAAAGGCAATTTTGTTCTAAATGCTGGGAATGCCCATCTTGCCATATTCATTGATCGAGTTATATATGTAATAATAGATTTTAATAATAATAGAGTTAAATACATAATAGTATAAGAGGTTAAACTAAGTTAGTATATAAATCATGTATGCTCTTTTTTACGCTTGATTAAATGATTATCTATGTAATATACTAACTAAACATGAATTAAGGTTGGTATAATAGTAGTTTTTTATATAGTTAATTAATTAAGTAAGAGCGGGGATATTCATGAGGGTAGAAAAGGTGCTTAATGAAGATGGGAAAATGACTGAATACATATTAACATCTTATTGAACTAAAGAGTGCGTTAGTTGAAGAGAAGTTGAAATGATAGAGGGAAATAAAGAATAGATATAAAACATTACATTTTAATACTCAAGTGTAAAGTGGAGGTGTAGGACCAGTGAATAAACAATTAGAAGTGAAGTTAAAAAAAATAGTAGGTCAAATAC
Source organism: Chengkuizengella marina (assembly GCF_009910845.1). Taxonomy (GTDB): domain Bacteria; phylum Bacillota; class Bacilli; order Paenibacillales; family KCTC-33759; genus Chengkuizengella; species Chengkuizengella marina. The sequence continues at coordinate 44,300 of NZ_SIJB01000020.1, forward strand.
ATAGAGTTAATGTACTTGATGAACAAGGCTGTACTTCAGAAGTACGTCAAATAATTACAGATAATGGATCCTATTTATTAAAAAGTTCGTTTGAGGAAAAATACCGAGAGTGGTTAATAAATGAAGCTCAGGTATTAGAAAAGCTAAATAATAGTAACCAAATTCCAGTCCCTATATACTATGGAATAATTGAGGAAAGAGATAGTTCTCATTTAATTATGTCGTTTGAGAATGGAATTACACTATCTTCTGCTTTAAAGAAAGCGAAAAATAAAACAGAAAAGAAATCCTTAATTAGGAGCTTTGGTCATCTACTTTATTGTCTTCATGAAACAAATATAATTGAATCACTAAATCGTAAAAATGATTGGTTAGTTGAGCAGTTGATAAAGGCTGAGAATTATGTGGAAAGTGGACAAACAGAGGGTAGCTTAGAACTGTTGCAGCAATTAAAATTGAATAAACCTCTATCATTAGAGCAAACGATGATTCATGGAGATTGTACAACTGATAATGTACTCGTATTAGATGGTGAAGTCAGATTATTTATTGATGTAGCTGGAATGACGGTTGGGGACCCTCGATATGATGAATCCTTAGCGATTAGTAGCTTTGTGAATAATGAAGAATACAAAAGTGCTTTTTATGAGGGTTATAAACGTTATAAGGTATCGAATGAAGAGTTTCAATATTTTGATGAGGGGTTATATGAATTTTTCTAGGTTTCTGTACTTAGGAATCCCCCACTCTAAACGCAAAGTGTTAAGTGGTGGGATTGTTCAACACATATTCATTTTTACAAAATAAAAAAATATGGTACGATAATATAAGGCTTTTTATATGTTGATTGGAACTTGGAGGAGTTAAGTTGCAGAAAAAGATTGGTATCATCATGGTTTTACTGATTACGACTTTTATTGGCTTTGCTATTATTATCCCAGTACTACCCAAAATAGAAATAGTGACTGTGTTTCACATGAATATGATGTTGGCCCTATATTCTGCGGTTTCTTTTATTATGTCTCCAATTTGGGGAAAACTCTCTGACCGTTGGGGTCGAAGGCCGATCATTTTAATTGGAATTCTAGGATTCAGTATAAGTTTTTTTATTTTTGCACTTTCGATAGAAAGTTTATGGTTAATGTACATATCTAGAATATTGGGCGGATTCTTTTCTGGTGCTGTAACCTCATGTGCAGTAGCGTATGTAGCGGATATTACAACAAATGAAAAACGGACAAAAGCAATGGGACTCGTTGGGATGTCCATTGGTCTTGGTTTTATATTTGGACCTGCTATCGGGGGATTATTAAGTACAATTAGCACGCAAACGCCATTTTTTGTTTCTTCCGGTCTTGCCTTTATAACTTTTATCTTTGTGTTGCTTTATCTGACAGAATCCTTATCTAAAGAGCAAAGGATGAATAAAGCAAAAGAAAAGGTTTCACGTTGGTCAGCATTTACAGGTCCGATGAAATATTTATACATTATGTCCTTTCTTGTAACGTTTACTTTAGCTGGGCTTGAGGGAACTTTAATCTATTATGTGGATCTTAGATTTGATGCAACGTCTGAAAAGATTGGCATTATGTTTTTGATAAGTGGAATTGTTGGAGCTCTGATTCAAGGTGGAGTAATACGTAGATATGTTAAACCAGGTTCTGAATCTAAATTTATACAATTTGGATTATTACTATCAGCACTTGGTTTTATATTATTGCTTTTTTCAAAAGATTTATGGACAGCCTCTTTATATTTATCTGTTTTTGCTGCAGGTAACGCTTTTATTAGGCCTTGTGTCATCTCTTTAATTACTCAAAAAACAAAAGTAGGTCAGGGGGTTGCAACAGGTTTAAATTCTTCTATGGATAGTTTAGGTAGAATAGCAGGACCCCTTTTTGCTTCGGCTTTATTCGCAATAAACGTAACTTTACCTTTTATTATAGGAGCAGTTATAAGTGTTGCCGCAATTCAACTTGTAATAACTTACAAAAAAGTAGAAATGAATACTGAGCCTGCCTAAATTAATATTCAACCAGAAAGAAGCTATCCAATAAGATAGCTTCTTTTTTTACCTTATAAAACTGAATTAAGAGCTTTCATCCTCTTTTGGGGTATTACTTATACCATACATAATAAAGTGTATCGTATGATCTATTTCTTTTTCATCATCCCACTTCAAATCAGGAAGAATAAAATATCTTACTAACAAATGTCCCATGATTGTGGTTACTGTAAATCGAACGACGGATGGAGGGGGGACTGATATAATTTCTCCTTTACTTTGAAAATGTTCTACAATTTTATAAAGTTTCGTATAGACGTTTGAAGCTACATATTTAACAAATAAAGCTTGTAAATCAGGTTGAAAGGGAATTTCTTGTAGTAGTATTTTTATTATAGAAGTATTTTTTTTAATAAACTGAATTCGATTGCTCATTAATTCTCTTAAAAAATGCTCATATGAGTGGTGTGAACTAGCTAAGAGTTTTTCAACATCTCGTAATATGAATGGAGCTACAAGTTTTGTCATCATTGGTGCGACAATCGAAATCAATAATTCTTTCTTCGTTTTATAATGGCGAAAAATCGTTCCCTCAGCTACACCTGCTTTCTTCGCTATTTCATTTGTAGAGGAAGCGGAATATCCTTTCTTAGCAAAAATTTCAATGGCTGCAGTAATAATTTTCATTTGTTTATCTGTTTTCTTTTCATCTTCATCGTTGATTTTTAGTAGTTCTTCGATCCATTGTTCCATTGATTCTGACACGAAGCTTCCTCCCTTGTATTATAATTTTTTTAACTGACTATACATTATTTAATTTTGTTCACTTTTTGGAGTATTTCATATCTTTCTATATTTTTTTAGAACAAAAATGTTGGTAATCATAATAGTGATAGAAAATCCTACGAGCACATAAACATCAATTGCGATTTCACTCCATCCACTTCCGCGTACCATAATTTCTCTCAGGGCATCTGTACCGTAAGATAATGGCATCAAAACACTTAACCACTGCAACCATTCTGACATGCTTTCCAAATTGAAAAGTCCACACAAAAATACTTGTGGTACAATCACAAGTGGGATAAATTGCACCATTTGAAACTCATTATTTGCAAATGCAGATAATAAAGTGCCTAATGTGAGTGCAGTTAAGGCTAATAACAAAGTGACTAATAAAACAAACCAAATGGACCCCATCATTAGCATATCAAGTACTTGAATGGAAAACCAGGCAATGAGTGCCGCTTGAATAACAGAAAATATTCCAAATCCAATTACATATCCTATTACAAGTTCCCATCGTTTCACAGGTGTTGCCAATAAACGTTCTAATGTGCCTGTTGTTCGTTCCCTTAAAAATGAAATACCCGATGTAAGAAATACGAAGAAAAATGCAAAAACTCCAATCAATACCGGACCAAAAGAGTCAAATGCTGTCATGTCTTCAGAACCGTGTAAGTAAGTGATAGAAGCTTGTAAAGAATTTGATGTTGGAGAAATTTCGTTGGCTATATTTTGAACGATCATTAACACAGATTTGTTGGCAGAAGGATCACTGCCTTCTAGCATAATTTCAGGTCCTATGGATGTCCAAGTTAATATAGCATCTATTTCTCTCTTAGATAAGACAACCTCGGCGTCTGAATAAGTATAGTATAATAATTCCACATCCTCCTCTTTTAAAAGGATGGATACTTGTTCTGGTACATCTACTAGAGCGATGGTAGGTTCATATTGATCAGTATGAAAAACTTGTGACATTAACCATAATATAAACATAGGGGCAATTAAGATCATGGCTAATGTTCTTTTGTCATTCATGAATTGTTTTATTATACGTAATACAAGAGCTCGTATCCTCATGCTTTAACCCCCCCATAATAAAGAAAGGCTTCTTCAATACTTTTTGTTTCGGTATTTTCTAATAACTTATTTGGTGTATCAAAAGCGATAATTCTTCCATTGCGAAGCATAGCTAATTGATGACATTTTTCAGCTTCATCCATAACATGTGTAGTTACGATAATCGTTGTTCCTTGATTACTTAATATCTCAAGTTCAGACCATATGGATTGACGCAACACTGGATCAATGCCTACAGTAGGTTCATCTAGCAATAAAATTTCTGGTTGATGCACCAAAGCTATAGCTAAAGATAAACGCCGTTTCATCCCACCTGAGTATTTGCTTACTTTTTTTCTTAAATCAGCAGTTAAGTCCACTAGCTCTATGACTTCATAGATTCTTTGCTTCTTAATTTTTCCTTTTAAACCATACAGTTGTGCGAAAAAATCTAAATTATCATAGGCAGACAATTCATTGTACAAAGCATCCGATTGAGCCATATACCCGATTCGATGAATTATATCTAATGAAGGCATTTTTTTGGATAAAACGTAAATATGTCCTTGATCAGATGTATCCATACCGGCAATTTGCTTGATTAGAGTTGTTTTTCCTGCACCTGATGGACCTAATAGTCCTGTAATCTTAGCACATGGAATGTCTAAAGTTATTTCATTAAGGATCGTTTTTTTGTTGAACTTTTTAGTAAGCTGTTCTATTTGGATACAAGATTCAGTCATTTAACCATCCCTCCCTAATTATTATAAAAAGTGAGTAATCACTCATTGTAAGTATATACTTTTTGGATTTATTTGTAAATAAGAAATCATGTCTCGAGAAAATGAGTAACATCAAGAAATGACATTAGTACAATTAGAAGAATTATCTAAAGTTGACAAGGCTAGCATATCACGAATTAATCGGGACAAATTAAACGTCCAACATGGGAAACTATTAAAAAATTAGGTTTTGTACTAAACATTTCATATGAAGAAATGATTGAACAATATATAGGGATTGAAGATAGAGCCGATGTTTTATTTACTATTCTTAATGAAAGTGTAGAAAAAAATAATCTTTCTATTATCACTAAAGTCGCTATGAAAGCCCTTCAATCTCCTGTAGAAGATAGTTTAGAATTAGTAGAGAAGTTTTATGATAAAATAGATCATATTAATAATCCTTCTATTAGGTTAACTCTCTATAAAGTGATGATAGAATATTCACGAGCACACGGAATCATGCCTTATCTTGCTAAGGGTATGTTGCAATCCTATCTTATTGGGGTGATGTATTATAAATTTTCGGTTCATGCTTATAACCTGTGTTTATTTAAAGATAGCGTAGATATGGGCATAAATGCATTGAATGAAACGATTACGGAAACTAGAATGAGGGCAAATACTATTTTTGCTATATGTAATAGTTATTACGAACGAGATGATTTTTCCAAACTTCGTTCGACGTATGAATCGGGCAAAGGTATTTTGTTTTTTAAGGAATTCCTTACGAGTGAAGAGCAGTTCTTAGAAAATTATGAACAAACAAAAGAATACTTAGAAAAATATAAGGAATTTTCACTTCCCGAAGTGGAAGACAATGTAAAAGGAATTCTGCGAATGGAAATCAACTTCTAGCTATTTCATTACTCCAAGAGAATTTACCTCATAGTGGGGATAATACCTTACTACATGATGTGAACCAATTAATCAACCTATACATGCATTCGAAAAATATATCAGCAATTGAAGAACTTATTCAACTGGAAGAAAGACTGTTATCTATTACATATGTTACACCATTTAAAAAGGCTGAGTTAGCCCGCTATTTCAGACTTAAAGGAGATTATTATATACATACAAAAAGAGTAGAAGAAGGAATAAATTTCTATTTAGAAGCGGCGAAGCGATATGGCAAGGTTGACCTAATTGCTAGAGAAAGCGAATGTTTAAAGTTCATTATGGATTTATATACTAATAACAAAGAGATGATCGACGTCTCAACTATTGAGAAACTAGGCAACAATCTTGATTACAAAGTGAATACCTCAGAATAAGAAGGGGGGATAAAAAATGAAAAAAATAAGAATGATTAAGTTCTTACTTCTCGTTACTCTTCTTGCAACAGGTACGTTACCTATTGAATTTATTGAAATAACACCAACATTAAACGGTTATGATCCAGGTTGGTAATAACGTAAGAAGGACAATGCGAAAGCACACATAGAGAAGGAACGTTAAAAGCGTTCTTTTCTTTTTTATTTTTTTTAGTTAATCAAGATAAATAATCTGTGTTTTAAAAAAATTTGAATAAATTTGATGTTACAAACTTCACTTTCCGTAGGCTTAATTCAAAAAGAGAGGCAGTTTCAATTAATAAAATTGAGTAAATACATTTATTTACGGTAAAATAAATGTGTTTTTTTGATTAATAATGCATAATATCTTATAGACAGTTAATTTTTTAAAATTCATTGAAATGATTATAAAATATTAAGTACGGTTTTAAATATTCTTCTTATATCAAACCTACTAATTTATTAATTTAGTAAGAAGGTAATACAAATGAGGTACTATTGTCCATAAAATATAGTTAAATTATCCCATAATAGTATTAAATTTATTTACATGTTAAGGAAAATAATACTAGACAAAATATTACAAAAGATATAGAATAAATACTATAATTATACATATTACGACAAATTAACCCATTTGTTAACTAGCGCTGTTTTCAATATATTTTTATTAAATTAGGAGGTATTTAATCTTGTCTAAAAAATTAATTGTCTCTCTTTTTTTGTTGTTCTTTGTAATTAGCAGTACAGTATTTGCACATCATCCTTACAGTCCTAAAAGGCATATAAGCGGTTTTCATGAAAATCAAGTTATTGAGCTTGTGTGTATAGATACATCTGATTCCAGAGTTGGAATGACTAACTCAGCAGCCGTATCTTTATTTGAAGATGTCCTATATGATAATTCCGGTTATGATGGAATGATTAATGGTGAACTTTACTTTTTGATAGATTCTGGTGATTGCAGTAAAAAGTCTTCTAGTGATCTATCGTCAATAAATTACAGATTTTATATTGAGGAAGATACAACAGCAGAATGTGGATTAGTAGACGGTAAACAAGTTAATTGTATTGATCGTGTAGGCGGAATATATTTACCCGATGGTACATGGCATGCAGATTACGGAATTATAAATTTTAGAGAGTACTCTATTAATACAATTCCTGATGGGATTATTTATCATGAATTAGGGCATCTGTTAGGAATGATAGATGGATATAGTTCCTGTCCTTCTGGTGGTAGCACAATGCATTATGCTTGTAATTATCCATCAAGACCAACTTCGAATGATCTGGAAACTGTAGCTCAAGAAATACTATCTAATTAAGGGGGGATAAATATGCGTAAACATTTGTTATTAACTAGCATTGTTGTATTAATATTAACTATGACAGCAGGATATGTACTCGGAAATGACAATACTTTGGTTGGAATTAACGAAATTAGCAGTGAGCATAAAAAAAGTAAATTTAAATCTGGAATTTTGCAAACAACCAATAGAGATAAGTACCTTGTTTGTGTTGAGAATTTTTCACATGATAACAGTAACAACTTAACCTCAGATAAAATGATAAAAAAGGTACAACAATCAATAGACAAATTTAAACAAAATCATAAGTTTAAAGGTATATATGAGGGTATTACTCTTGAGGTTATTGCTAATTGTTCATTTTCCCCTCATTTAATTGATGAGAACGCAGTACATCCTATATATAGTGGAATATATGAACCAAGAAGAATTGAGCAAGCACCTCAAGAAGCATTAGGTATATTCATTGTTGATGAGGATATTGTAGATAAACATTTTAGGGATGCGCCTACAAGGTGGTCACCTGAAGCATTACTTTGTGAAGAAGGCGAGTGTAATGAAGTAACTAAAGGAATATATGTAACAAGTAAGGAGTTCAAAGAACTTTCTGGTCAAAAATTAAAAGATGAATTAGCATATGGATTAAGCTTAGAGTCGACATTACAACCTATGTCAAAGGAAAAGGAGGACAAATTAAAGGAAAAAAAGGAAAAATTAAAGGAAAGCAAGGAATCTGATAAGTAGTGATAGTATTGGCATTAAGAAAAATAATGACTCCTAACATTTTTTCTTAATGCTTTTTTTAATGTTTTCTTATAGCAAATTAAGGAGAGGAGAGGGCTATATGAAAAAAATTTTATTTGGAATTCTAATTGGTGGGGTATTATCAACATTATTTTTTTCATCACTATTTTCCTTAAATACTTATACAAAAGTAGAAGAGGGAGAATTAATTGAAGCAGAAGAGAGAGAAATAATTGAAGCAGAAGAGAGAGAAATAATTGAAGCAGAAGACGGAGAATCTAAGGGAGTGAAGGAACGACCTGTAAATCTACTTATTAATGGAAATATCATTGATTATCCAGATAATATTAAACCATTATTTTATAACAGTCAGTATTATCTACCTGTTCAGTTTTTATCCGAAAACCTTGATGCAGGAGTGATCTATTCAAATAATACAAACGAACTTATTATCATGTCAAAACCGAATAATACTGATTTAGCTGAAATAAAAGTTTGGGAAATAAAATATCTTATGAAAGTTGGATATAGTAAAGAATATATAATAGAACTTCTTGGAGAAGAACCATCTTTAGTTTTTTCTGATGATGAAGATAATTCTGACACGGTATGGAGATATGACATAGGAGCAATTTCAGGATATGAATTCGAAGAGAAATCTAGGACTGCTGATATTGAAAGCTTGGAAAAAGGTGATATTAAAGCTCAACTTTATATTGGTTTGAAAGAAGATAAAATTAATAGCATTTTCGTTGCAAATAAATCTGGTGAGAATAAAATTTATTTACATTATGTTTTTCCTGATGGCTCAATTAGTGGTGGGCTCTATGAATAGATTCATTATAACAATTAGATGTAATATCTGTTAAATTCAAAAATTTAAGAGGTTAGGAATTTTACGGTCTTATCCAAAGCATAAAATTTGACTCACTTTTAGTATGTTTGACCTATTAAGGTACAGAGCTAAAGGAAAGAGTACAATTTAATAGAATTAATAAACATATTTTCTTTCAAAGCGTTGGTCTTACGATCGACGCTTTTTTTTATCCGATATTCTCAAAATCCTACTGACAAATGTTAGCGCTGCTTCATTATGAGTTAAGCGAATTTAACAAGATGTTATTCTTATGCCAAACAAGGCGGGAATGGCGTCTTTTTATTTGTCCGATAGGAGGGGGATTAAATGGAATAACCGATTGGAATTATAGATCGTAAATATATCGAAGATCGTGACGAACGAAAGAAGCGAATGAAATTGATTGCGGAAGCAATCGAATTATTAAACCGTCTTCGTAAGATCGAAGGGAAGTTGAGGAACGACAATTAACACAACTTCTTGATTATATCGAAGAATTAAAAGCATTGAAGCGAATTGACCAAAGCGAAAAGGATTCGTTGTTCTTTGCTTATGAATACTTTTCCGAAGAAATGAATCCCGAGAATGGAGGGAATTTGATTCCGAAGGGGGTCACGATTGAAGACGCCCCGCAGTTCCACCGTGAATTGACGGATATCTTGAATGTATTATCAAACGATAAAATCAATAAACGAATTGCATGGTCTTCCCCCAGTGGTCATGCGAAATCCGCGTATTTGTCGAACATTTTTCCAATTCACATTTTTACGAAAAGAAAATATATTTGAATTTATTATCGGAACTTAGGTTTCGATTTTTTTTATTTAAGCTGTCACATATCACCCTTTCGAAACAACACCTTCGGTTGTAAGACAAAACATTTCGAAGGGTGACTTACTTTGAACACAATGAAACTAAGACCTATCGCAATCATGTTTACGCATAACCACAGAATTGGTTGTGGCATCCTTTTCCAATCGGTCGCAGGATACGGTGGTGAAGTTTATTATTGCGGGTATCACCATGTTGATGAAAAAATCGTAAAAGTACTAGATCATATTGAAAGACGTACAAATGAACGTCCACAAATTATCATATCCGACTTGGGAATCAAACTTGAAACGGCGGAACGAATTGATCGTTATATAGGTGAAAAAATATTGCTTGATCATCATAAAACGAATCGTTGGATTCAGGAAAAATACGATTGGGCAATTATTAACGAAGATGCAAGCGGAACATTGTTAGTCTACAATTATATCAAAGGCATTCCCGTTAGGTACATGCACACCCTGATTCAAAACGATTAAATCGTCTTTTTTATATTTTAGGAATAGATCGTTTTGAAGATCGTTGCTTTAGACTTACGAATCCTGTCAATTTCACGGAATCCGAAGAACTACTTCTTGAGTTGGAAGACAAAACAATTGAACGTTATATTTACAAACTTGAAAAAGGAATCGTTATCTATGAATTAACAGGTGATAAGCAAGTTGGTGTTGTATTTGTTGACCGTTATCCGAAGTGGGTCACGAATTATTGAACCGTTTGAACTTGGACGCAATTATCATGATTGATGCCAATAATCGAAAGATTTCAATGCGTAGCAAACCGAATATTGACGTGGGTGAAATTGCAAAACGTCTTGGCGGTGGCGGACATAAAAACGCCGCAGGAGTTGAATTTAATTACGAAAGTATTGACGATTTTCACGGCTCTAAGTATTCGTTATTCCGGTTCTATCAGGTTTCGATTATTGAACGTTTTAGCGGACAATGTGCGTTGACCAATTCAAAAAAATTTACGGTCGATCATTTTATTCCTGTTTCGTGGGGACATGGAGGTTTAACGATTGAAAATGTATATCCGTTGGACGCTTCCTTGAATAGTTGTAAACGTCATAAAAATCCGTTTGTATGGTTCGAAGCAAATCATGACAAGATTAATGAAGAACGTTGGAATGCACTTGTTTCATATATCGCAGAATAAAATGATTTAACGGTTGAAGAACTTCGTGAATTTACGTTTTGGTGTGAAGCGAACAAACGATCAATCGAACAAGTGAAAGTCGATCAAAGAGATTCGAAAGAAATTTGGCGTAAAGCGTCACAATAGTTATGATTCCTACAACACTTTCCCTTGAAAGTATAAAAAGGGGGAATTGTTGTGGAAATATTAAAGAATACAAACAAGCAGATCGTTGTAAAAGTTGGGAAAGTTACGGTTATTTTAAATACTAGAAGCGAACCAAGTAAGGAAGCGTTAAATGATTCTAAAAACTGGATTAATAGGGAAGCGAAGCAAGCAATAAAAAAAGGCGTTGAACC
>NZ_SIJB01000021.1 GCF_009910845.1 Chengkuizengella marina
TTTCGTATAAAGATATTAAATCCTTTATTTCTTGTTCAGAAAATCGAGCCAAAGATCTCTTTTCTCGATAAAGGTCATGATCTGTATCCACATCAGTTGAATTTTTAACAACTAAAAAAGTAATACTATTAGTTATTAATAATAAGAGTATAAGACTGATTATTAGTGATGATTTTTTCAATAACTCCCCCCCCTTTACCAATCTAATCATACTCTATCTATCTGTACTTTTTGACTGGTAAATATAGGGTGATTTATAGTTAGTCTAATATAATTCTTAATAATTTTTATCAATCTTTTATTAAACAATATGGCCCCATTCATAAATAAAGGCACTTCTCTTATTAAAGAAAAGCGCCAGATCGTATTATGAGATCAGCCAGTCATTTCTGGTTGACCTATTTTTTATAGGTTATTCTTTAAGTAGCCGGGGCAGAACGTAAGCGCCAGTGGGACTTGATCCCGTCCGCAATACTGTTCACCCCCTACTTGTAGAAACATGTTTGAGGCTGGTTGGGACATGGATCATTGATCCCGTATAACAAGCGAAGCTATGAAACTACAAGTTAGGTTAGGGGCTGCCGGCAAATCTATTAAAGGGAAGTGATACGACATGGATCCAGTCATTGGTCTGTTGCAAAAGGAGAAAGCCAAGTTCAAGCCTTTTTAGAAAAGAAAAATCCTTACAAAAAGAGTTTTAAGTTTAAACACGATCGAATGCGTTTACATGATTATTATTTATTTTATCAGGAGGTAGAGCAAAGAGGTGGACAATCTCCGAGTGTTATTTTTGAATCAACGGGACACTATCACGAGCCAGTCTTGCAGTTTTTAGAGGACCATGGTGTAACCTATTATTTAGTCAATCCTGTCATTTCATATGAGGCCAAAAAAGTGAGTCTACGAAAAGTCAAAACAGATGCCATGGATGCCTATCACCTCTGTGAGCTGTATTACAAAGAAGACCTAGAAGCATTTCAAAAGAAAAGTATTCAAACGCTAAACCTTCGCAATCTCAGTAGACAACATGATTCTTTTACTGGAACCTACGTACAAACCAAGTTGCAATTTCATACTATTTTAGATCAGGTTTTCCCTGAATATAAAGGCGTATTTGGAGACTTATTTTCAAAGGTTTCTCTACATACCCTACTCGCTTTTCCAACTCCTAGAGAAGTTGAAGAACGGAGTATATATGAAATTGCACATGAAATTCACCATTTATGTAAAAGTCGTTCAGAGTCCTGGGCCATGAAGAAAGCAGAGGAACTGAAATATGCCGCAAGAAATAATCCATACAAACAAACGCTATACTACAGTCATCTTATTAGTTTAAAGATGTATAGTGAAATGCTTCTACAATACCTAAAACACCTATCCCAGTTAGAGGCGGAGATAGATGCCATGGCTCAAAAGTTTGAATCCTATCATATTATTAGATCAATCCCTGGTATCGGAGGTAAGATTGCAGCCACAATCATCTCCGAGATCGGTGAAATTGATCGATTTAATAACCCTAAGAAACTCGTTGCCTTTGCTGGCATTGATCCTAGTGTCCATGAATCAGGTCAATTCAAGGCTAGAATTAACCGTATTACGAAAAGAGGCTCTACTAGACTGAGGCAGATTTTATATACAGCTGTACAATGTGGCTTGATAAACACTCGGAATCCTAGACTAAAAGAATTCTATGATAGGAAACGAGAGGAAGGTAAGCCACATAAAGTCGCAGTCATTGCTTGTGCTAATAAGCTCATTCACTGGATTTATGCTTTACTAAAACGAAAAGAGACATTTGTAATATATCCCCTACCATAATAATCAATTTAAAGAAAATGTTTCCTATTATATTAAAGGAAGATTATTTGGTATGTTTATTTTTATCTTAAACAACTAAAATAATTTTTTTAGCGTTTATTCTTGACTTCCTATTAGCTGGTATTGTTAAAGAACAGTTCATTTATAAATGATAAAAATTAAATTTATTGCAAGTATCTTGGCTGTGAACCGAATAATTTATCTGCAACTAATTTACCGTCTTCATCAAATCCCCTTACAGTCCAATTTTGCTCAGAGTAACCATTTGTTAAGAAAAAGACATAGTTTCCTTCAACTTCTCTTACTAAGTAACTATCCGGATATTGTTGAACTATATCCAATGATATAGTTTCATTTAAAGGGTCTTCTTGTTCAAGATGTTTTCCTTCTTCAAGATGATTTCCTACAGAAATATATTTAATATTGGAACCAGAAGGGATTTTTACTGCAACCATAAAATCTCCATTTTTTTCTCCATATCCTGCTACACTAAATGGCATACGGTCCTCAATTTCATAATAATCGGTTCCTCCATTATAAAAATAGATTGGACCAAATTTCTTTACTTTTGCTATACCAAAGTAATTACTATTTTTATGCTCAAATAGAATCCACTTACCGTTTTTAATGTTATAAGTTAGTACATTCTCAACATTACCGGGTATAGTTCCTGTAGGGTAAAAATTCACACCAAATAGTTTCATTCCTCCAAAAACCAAAATCAATAGAAATCCAAACGATACAACTAAAAATCGTTTCATTTTAGGAACTCCTGTCTATATAATCTTAAAGTGTTTTATACATGGAAATGGCGCTCTTCTTCAAGGAGTGCGCCAGATTGTTGAAGATCGATTTTGTAAAGGAGTGAAATTCTATCTCTATGTTTCAATTACTTTTCTTTATGAAAAAATTTTATTTTTTTCAGAATTAACAAAAAATTCCTGTTCAAATCCGTTAGTTTCGTAGTGAGCTAAACAGGAGAATAATATTATTCATTTCATCTCTTCCAATCGTTCCCAGATATTCAATTCTACTATCATATCTCAAATGCTAAATAACCCATTAATAAAATATTAGCTATTGGCCATATAATAAGATAAAACATAATATATGTCTCAAATTGTTGCTCTGCATACCAATTATTAACAATGCCTCTCCTAGCAACTATTATTTTTATTAGGAAATTAATGCCTAAAATCAATAAGTTACCCATTACTAGTAAGTAGTCTAAAAAGAACTGTTTAAAGTCGAATACACCGAAATTAACTATATCAAGTGATTTATCAACATGATAATCGGTATATATACTAAATATCAAGCTACATGCTAATAAAATAACATTGATTTTAGATGACCACTTAAGAAGTTTCAAATAGTCATTATCTGTTACTTTAAGTAGTATCATTACTCCAATTATTGATACTATCCATACTAAAAAAACTATTAAAATGATATCCATAAAACTCTCCTAATTAAGGGCAAAAATATATGTTCAAGGTTAAATACGTTTCATCACTTAAACAGTTTCAAACTTATAATTAAAATTACTTTTACGAACACTTCACATTACTTTAGGTGGATATGTTCACAAACTAATGTAGTTTTAAAATAAAGTTGCACCGTTTGTAAAGAAATCGAACTGTTTTGAATTTATCAAGACCTAAAGCGTAAAAAGTCATAAAAAATAAACGATGATACATATTATACATGACTAATATGTATCATCGTTTTACTTCTTGTTAGACAAATGCGCCATATTGTTAAATAAAAAATTTTAAAACTCACTATAAGAATCAGAGATAGTAATTAGCAATCCGAGTTTATTAATCCTTTTATGATTATATGGAATATCAACTAACTTTTTGTAATTTTCATTCCATAGTAAATAAATAAAATATGGTTTGGTTTCTAAAAATTGATTTAGATTTATATTCTCGAAACGATAACACTCATTTGGAAAAACTTCATTACAATTGAATAAATCTAGAATATCTTTTTCAATAGCTATTCCACCAATCTTAAATTGAAAGTTACAATATAGATCAGTAAGAAAGTTAGTGAAGTTAGGGAGATCTTCAACCTTTAAGCCTTTCTGTCCCCACTCTGGTGCATCAAATTCACATCCAAAAAAACAAAAATTAATCAATAGAGCATTTGAGGATACTTGTTCTATAAATAATATTGCTTTTCGTCTACCAGCAACATGAACATATAACTTAACTTTCATAGAATGTATTTGAATTGTATGTGGATCTTCTTCGTCATATGGATAACCCTTAACGAACGACTCGATCATATCATCAAGTTTTTTATCAACAACCTCAATCTGATTATGGGATTTAGACAATTTATTCAGTATTGTTTTTATTACATTTTTCTTTTCGCCTTTAAGTTCCAATAAGAAACTTACTTCAAGAAAAGGGCCACCTCGCAACCATAGTGAGCAGTCCATAAGTAACCTCCAATCCAAATACAATTATTCAATTAGTGCGCCATAGTGTTGAATAAGAACAATTCCTTTTTGAAGAATACTTTAAGCAAATTTTTTATCGATTGTAAGGCCTACTTTAAATTGGCATAGTTACATCTTAAAATACTTGCTTTGCATCAACAGATAATTTTTTTACCTGTTTAAGATATGTTGTCATATTATTATCATCATCAATTGGATATTTAAAATCGAAATGTTTAGAGACATCTTGAGATAGGGTACGAAACAGCTCACAAGCGCTAAAAATAGAATCCCACATATTTTCATAATTACTATCAGAATATGTTTTTTGATACAATTCCCAATACGATTGTGGCAAATACTTGTTAAAATATTTCCCCAGTTTCCCTGTAGACACTTCAAAATCATATCTGATTCCTATCCACCAAGAGACCATTTTATCCAAATTACTTCTTGTTGTATATTCAAACATCAATTTTGCATAAGGAAGCTCATTTCGCCATATCCCTTTAGCAACGTTTTGTGAACACCACCAAAAGTTATTTGTACAACTATTAAATTCACCTTCAGTTGGCTTTTTCACGTGATAGTCCATGTCATTGGGTAAAGGTATTGTAGGTAAGATGTTATCTTTATCCATTAATTTTAAGGTAAGCTTATCTTCACCATATTCTTCAAGCATAGCTTCCCTTGTTTGCAGGAGAAGATCAATTCTATTGCCATCGGTAAACAACATTAAATATGCATATCTACGTTCAAAATCCATATTTATCCCTATACTTTTATCTAGTTTATCTGGTTCTTGAATCATCAGTAAATTTCCAAAGACATTGAACCATTTCTCATCTTTTATGAAAGAAGCAGTTTCTGTAACCACATAAACAATATCATAATCTTGAAAAATATCTTTCGAAGCATTCGGGTTAGTCCTTGAACCATTCATATAAACTGCTCTTACACGATCATCATTTTTAGCTACTTCTTTTATCAAAGCAAACATCTCTTGTTCGTTTCTCATTATCTCACCTCGTATTTTCCATAATATATTATTGGTTCTAGATTGTAAAAGATAGATTACGCGCTGAAATCTGACAATTTTTAATCAAATTTCATTCTGAGAATTTATAATATTCATTATACGAAAATATCAATTAAAATGTTTCATTTTTTAGCTGGTACTTAATGATACTTGTACAAAAATATATGAATATAGTCCAAGTGTAATAATTAATAAGAAGTTTGTTAATTACATATTATGGGTTTCACTAAATAAGATGCTTTACACATTGACTCAGGTTCAATCGTTTATACTTTAATTTCTATACTATTCTATCTCTTATTCAACAATATGGCCCAATTGTAGAATATAAAAATTAAAAAAACTCATGAATCACATTCTGATTCATGAGTTTTGATCAACCTTTTTAACAAATAATCAATCTTTCTTTTAAAACTACAACTGTCTCACCTGCTAACTTTAAAAAAACTGTAAACAAAATATGAAGTCAATTCATAGTAGTAATGGTTTTTTTAATATACTCATCTAAGTATCTTTTAATTGATACCTACGGATGCATAACCATTTGCAACTGCGTTATATTCAGCACTGTTAGTACCATACAAATCTGCAGCAGATTGTAATAAAGCATTCCGTGCATCAATAAATTGTGATTGAGAAGTTAAATATCTCGTAAGCGCACGATAATATATTTTTCCTGATTTTTCTAGACCGATATCTGTTGCAATATTGTAGAATGCTTTATTCGGAATACCACTGTTTATGTGAACTCCTCCCCAATCCCCTTCTCTTGTATTAGGAAGTTGTACAAAGTCATCCATATGAGCAGGCTGTTTTCCATTAAGAGTTGGATCATACATATATCTCATTGCATCTCCATCAATATCTGGAGTAAAAATATCTTCCCCTAGTAACCAATCTACTGAGCCTTCATAGTCTGCCTCTATTAATATTCCAAATATATCTGAGAATGATTCATTTAATGCACCAGGCTGGTTTTCATAGACTAGATTTGCTGAATAATCAGTGACTGCGTGTGTTACCTCGTGTGCTACTACATCTAGAGATTCAGAAAAAGGAGTGTATTCATTACCATTACTAGCTATACCTCCATCTCCATAAATCCATTGTGTACCCACCCATGCAGCATTGATATATGATCCGCCTTCTGGATCTCCAACATGGACACTTGTTATAAAGTCACTTCCTCTATTATCATAACTATTTCGATTATGATTATCTAAAAAATAATCATAGGCAACACCTGCATAATGATGAGCATCTACAGCCGCTTTTTGACGTGTAGAATTAAAATTGTTATTACTATCAATAACTAGAGATCCCCTTTGATATCTATCATTAGCATCATAAGTTTTAATAATACCATCCCTTGTTACATCATATAAGTAATAAGTTCCATTATATAAATACGTATTAATGTCTCTAACTTCTCCTGAAAGTCCTGTACCCTTTCCAATTTGAGCCATATCTTCAATTCGATTATAGGATTTAAGCACATTACCCTTCTTAGCATCAATAAAGAAGAATTCACGACCAATATACGGTTCTAAAAATTGAAGCTCAACGATATATACAGGCATCCATTTCCCTTCATGATGATACATATAAAGATCAGCTGTTTGTTCCGTTGTATACGTATCCTCTTCTGGCGTAAAACTTAGTTCATTTTCAGCTACCTCAATAGCTTTTGAAGAAGAAAGTTTAATTGATTTGCTCCATTTTTTATTAACTAATTTAGGTTCTACTTGTCCATTTATAGAGATTACAACACCATTATTATCCGTGTGTACGCTTAATTCTGCTCCATAAACAGGGATGCCATCAACGGTAAATTGAGTTTTATAATGTGTCATACCAAGTTCATCAGATTCAGTCGAAATAATATCAAAATCTCCGTCTACTATATTAAATAAATCCTTATTCTCTTCTAGAAAACTTGAGATATTCATATTTTCATCTGATAGTTTACCAGAGATATAACGAGGAACACCTTTCTTTTCATCCCATGAAACTTTTAATTTGTCCTTTTTTTCCAAGGATTTCTCTTCCATCTTATTTAACTTTTTCATTTGTTTTTCATTAACATCATTTAAACCTGTTTCTGAAATGAGGGAATTTGCAGAAACATGATCAGCAATCGAAGTTAACAGCACACCAAAAGTCAATAAAGCAGCTAATAGGAATGACACCATTTTCATTTTTTTCATCTTTTGTTTCTCCTTTCAATTTTCCATAAATTAATTTACCTTTTTTAATCATATATCAACATTTTTTCATTTATTTCCTCCTCCCCTAAAATATACTTGAGCAAGTTAAATTATGTAAGTAAGTATGTAAGATCATACCTAAATAATAAATCAAGAATTATAAATATGTCAATAAATCAATGGTCCATTATTTTACTTTTAATTCATTTGATAGGTATTTTTGAAATTTTTGCACTCTGTTACCAAAAAATTCAGTTACATATATATTATCTTGACGATCTACTGCGATTCCAATGGGATTAACAAAAATTCCGGGTTCACCTTGTGTTGAATCTGAGCCAGACCATGATGTCACATACTTACCCTCTTTAGTAAATACTTGAATGCGATTACTAGAAAATTCAGTCACAAACACATTTCCTTGACTGTCTACAACAATGTCATTTGAACCGTCAAATGGCCCAGGCTCCCCCTTTGTAAAATCAGAACCAGACCATGATGTCACATACTTACCATCTTTAGTAAATACTTGTATTCGGTTACCTGAAAATTCGGCCACATATACATTATCTTGACTATCTACAAAGATACCATGAGGGTCCTTAAACCCCCCAGGTTCTCCCTTAGTAGAATCGGAACCCAACCATGATGTAATATATTCACCATCTCTAGTAAATTTTTGTATACGGTTATAGCGACTATCAGTTACATACACATTATCTTGACTGTCTACTGCAATTCCACTAGGTTCTTTAAAATTTCCAGGCTGTCCCTTTGCAGAATCAGAACCCAACCATGATGTCACATATTCACCATCTCTAGTAAATTTTTGTAACCGGTTACTAAAAAATTCAATCACATACACATTATCCTCACTATCGACAGTGACACTGCTGGGACCATCGAAATCTCCAACATCTCCTCCTTGCCAGGATCTCAGATACCCTCCCTCACAATCAAACACTTGTATCCGATTATTCCAAAAATCATTCACATATATATTGTCTCTACTGTCTATCGCGATTCCATCGGGACCATCAAAATTCTCTATACCTCCACCTTTCCATTGGATGGAAAATCTAATCTTCATAGAAAATGTTTGTTTCATCATTATCCCTCACCTTTACGATACAGTTTATCAAAATTATAACAAAAACCTCTCACAAACTTCTCACAAAACACATCAGATTAGATGGATTTATTATGTCAATAAAATCAACATTTAATTTATTTATTTTAAAATCGAAAAGCTTTTCATTTTTTGTTCAATCAATCCTACCCTTATTGTGATTATATTTTAAACAAACTACAATAACTAAAAAAATGAATGGAATATATATTGTATTTTTACTTCATACCCCCCTTTTTTAACTAAAGTTTATATTTAAAAATTAGTAAAATTATAACAGAAGTCACTCACAAATTTCTCACAAAAATATTAAAGATAGGCTTATAACAAAAAAACGGTATATTTTTGTATCCCTTCCCTCCTTAAATCATTTTCATATAAATTGTTGTATAAACTTCTGAGTTTCTATTGGTGGAGTTACTCCTAGTTCTTTCTTCAATAATTTAACATAAAAATCGTAATGACTTTTTAAACGGTTCAAATCATCAGTCAAAGAATATAACTTTAATAGTATAAGATTACTTTGATCGTGTAAGGGATATAAGGATAAAAATGCTTTTAATGTTTTCTCTACAGCCTTTAACTTTCCTCTTCTATTATAAAAATTTGCTATATTCTGAGTTAATGTACTATAATGTTCTACTAACTGTTCCTCAATTCCTATTTTCCATAAATAATCCTTCAATCCGAATAAGGGACCTTTGAAGAGGTTAAAAACTCTTTCACTTTCAACAAAGTTTTCTTTAGATACAATTGAATTGTTATTAAAGTATTCTAGAAACATATCTAAATCACTTTTAATGGTGGACATATTTAAGATATAACCTTCATTTACCTTTTCTAAAGTGACGTTTTTACTGTTTTCTTTTAGTGTTTTTTTTAATCTGTAAATCGTGGTATGTAAATTGTGAATAGCACGATGATCCTCCATCTCTCCCCATAACAATTGGGTTAATTCCCACTTACTAATCACTTGATTAGAATGAATGAGAAAGTAGGCAAACAGTTCTTCCGTTTTTCTTGTTGGCCATTTTATAATCGAGTTTTCACTCCCTCTCATTTCGAGAGTTCCTAAACATAAAATGGATTCCTCCTGTTTTTGAGGTGATCTTTCTTTGTTTATAAACAGTCTCCTGTGGTTTTTCATTAAACGCTTTGTTACTCGTTCAATCTCTTCTGGAGTCACAGGTTTTAAAATATAGTCAATTGCAGAGACTTTAAACGCTTCTAAAGCATAACGCTCATATGCTGTTGTAAAGACGATTTGAATATCCTCATCTACTTGAAGTATTTTTTTTGCTAATTCCAACCCCGTCATTCTTGGCATTTCAATATCCAAAAATGCAACATCTGGTTTTAATAACTGTAACTCGTTTAGTGCTTCAAGAGGATTGTTAAAACATCCTACAATCGATAAATGCTTGTTTTGGTCGATGACCATCTTCATTAAATTTAGAATCGGTTGTTCATCTTCTACAATCATTACTTTTAGCAATCTTATCACTCCTTTTAGCATTATTGTTACATCGCTTTAGGCAACCTTAATGTGACCTTTGAACCTTCATCTTTTACTGAATTGATGTCGATGAAAGATCCAGAAATTGATTCTAAACGTTTCTTTATATTCGTCATACCGATCCCTGCGTTGTCAATTTCACCTTGTGCGAATTGTTCAAGAATATCTTCCGACATCCCCACACCATTATCCTCTATAACTACTTCTATCCTCTCATTTTTTTCATAGATGGTTAACGAAACATAACCCTCTCCCTCTTTTTCAAAAAGACCATGGCGGATGGCATTTTCTACGAAAGGTTGAATACAAAGAGATGGAACAACATAGTTTTTCAGACTTTCTTCCATATAACAACTGAAATTAAATTGATCGAACCTAGCTTTCTCAATTTCAACGTAGGCTTTAATTAAGTCTACTTCTTTATGAAGTGGGACAAACATGGATGTTTGATCGGAACTATAAATCATTCTTAAATATTGACTTAACTTGTTTAATAAGTAGGCTGCTTTTTGTCCATCTGTATAACAATAAGAGATAATGTTACTCATGGCATTATATAAAAAGTGTGGTTTAATTTGGGCTTGTAAAAAAGCCATTTCATGATGAAACGATTCTTCCATAGAGGTTTTCATTGAAAGCAAGGTTTGAATTCTAGCTAAAATCGTATTCGTATCAAAAGGTTTAGTAATATAGTCATTCCCTCCTACATTAAAACATAATTCAATATCTTCAGGTCGATCCATCACCGTTGCAAATAATATGGGAAGTTCAGACATGGAATGAGTTTTCCGTATCACCCTACAGAGATCAATCCCTGACATGATAGGCATCATCACATCCAATATGGCAAGATCAATTTTGTTGTATTTTCCCATCTTGCTCAGTGCTTCCTTCGCAGAAAAAGCGGTGATGAGATTATATCCATACCTAGATAAAAAATGAACCAATACTTTGATGTTGATAGATTCATCATCTACGATGAGAATTGTTTTGTCATGCTCTCTTACTCTATCAAAATCATGTTCTGGCATATTAATAAAATCTATTGGAATGTGAGATTCTTTATAGGAATCATCGCTGGCTTTTTGTCTTGAGTATTCTGCTTTTGGCAGGGTAAAAGCAATTCTCGTTCCTTTTCCGACTTCAGACCAATCTACCCAGATTTCACCCTTCATTTTATCAATAAGCTGTCTACTAATATATAAACCTAATCCCATACTTTGATACTCACCTTGATGAGATAGTTTATCCAATTGTTCAAAATAACCAAAGATCTTCTCCTGCTTATCTTCTGGTATTCCAATTCCTGTATCCTCTATATAGACATACACCTTGTCATCTACTTTTTTTGAAGATACAGTAATTTTCCCATTCTCTGTATGTTTAATTGCATTATCAATCAAGTTATATAAAATTTGCCTAAGTCTATTTTCATCTGCAACAACAAATCTCGATTCGTTTATGTTATTCATTAACTGAATAGGTTTACCTTCAGTTTCAAAGGTTAATACATCACAAACAATTTGAGCAGTTACTTTAATATCAACCGTATTGGTGTATAATCTTAGTTCTCCATTTTTCAAGCATGTAACATCAATTAAATCGTTAACTAGATTGGAAAGTTTTATTGAAGAATCATGGATGAGGGAAAGGCTCTCATTGTATTCCTTTGGTATCTTACCCTTCCCTTCATCAATTAAAAAGGAAGAGATATTCATAATCCCGTGCAATGGTGTTTTTAATTCATGAGAAGTTTTTGCTAAAAATTCATCCTTCACTTGATCAACTTTTAGCAACTCTTGGGATAATTGTTCATTTCTCTTGAATGCATTAGAAAACCGTAAAGACATTAATAGTGCGAACATTAACAATAAAACAAAAGGTTCAAAAGGAATCTGAGTAAAAAAACTATCAACCCTTATGAACTTCGCAATTGAAGTTTTTATCATATGTAAACTCATTGCAAGAACCCCTACAATCAAATATACGCTACCTTCCGTTTTATTAAAAAAAGCCAAAATCATAACATACAAAGCATATAACATTAAAAACAATCTAAAAAAAGTGGTTATACTTATTACCCATAATGGAGTATATTGGAGGAAAAGTAATTCATAAAGCATAATGGTAAAACCTATTGCAACTAAAAACCACATAAACTTCTTTGAAGACAAATGTTTAAATGCTGTATGGATATATAATATTAAGGATAAGCTTGAAACCATAGAAGATCCAAACAAAAACCTTAACATAACCCAATCAGGAGTGTTAGGAAAAACCATGTGCCAGGCTACTCCCTCACCATGTAACGCATTAAATGCCGCATTGGTTAAACAATAGATTGAGAAATACAGTAAAGAATTGTCTTTTTTCCTTTGAGAATATAGTCCAAAAAAATATAGACCCATAATAAGAAAAATACTAATGGCAATCCAATCATTCATTACCGATAGATCCCTAGATTGAGATATTTGCTGTTGAGTGCCAAAATATTGAGAGGTAAAGAGACCACCTGCAATGATAGGAAAATTGTAATTAGCCACCTGCAAGATAATTTCATTCATACCAGTCTTTATAGTGAAATATCGGTTGTACGATTCAGATTCAATACTAGATGAGTAATCATTAGAATCACCACTTGAACCTATCAACTCTCCATTCACAAATAATTTATTGGGTCTAAATATACCAGATGTTCGAATACCAAAAATCTGATTTTCTTCATTTATGTTTATTATTTTCAACCTAAAAGTCGCTTTCCCTAAGGCATTCATGGAGTGATCAACGAGATCATATTTAGCCCAAGATATGTCTGGAACAGAAACCATTTGAGGTTTCTTCTCATTATGTTGACTTTTAACGAAATCAACAGGCTCTAATACTAAATTCGGATAAAACTCCCACTCTCCATCGAGAGGGACTTTTCCTTGCTCATTAAAATCCCATTGCGATAAATCTAATAGTCCTTTTTCTGCTATTGGAGTCTCTTTTTTCTTATGAGATGCAAATAAAAACATTGCTACTAGGATTGCAAATGTTAATAAGATTAGAAATAATATTGTAATCAGTTTAATTTTCATGTTCCACCTCATAAAATCCACTTAATAAAATCTTATTTAATTTAAAGTTTTTAAGCTGAAACGGAATAAAGTAATAAAATAGATGAAAACCCTAGAAAACTTACTACAATAATAAGCTCCCTCCTTTTATAAAAAGATAGTCATGCTTACATGACAGGGATTCAAAGTTTACACTTTGCTTCATTCATGACTACCCTATCGTTTAATTTTTAAATTCTATTCCTCTTACGAATACTTTTACTATTGTTTCAAGATATTGCTCACGTTGTGGAATATTGAATAAACCTTCTTCTTTATGATTTTCATTGAAAAAAAATGATCCTTGCAAACTTGAAAAAAATAAAACAGATAATAAATCATTATCATAAGGAATAACTTTTCCCATCTTTTGCATTTTCAATAAATAATCTTGAAATAAGTCATTTAATTCCTTTCTATTAGGTATAAACTCAAATGAATCCGTTCTCATAAAAAACTTCATAAAGTAATATTTATCTTCATCTATATTGATTAGCATTTTTGTAAGATCGAGCATATCCTTTTCAAGATCATAAATAACAGCATTTTTGAAATAGTTAGTAAGATAAGACTGTATGGTTATCACATTACTCAATGCTGTTTCAAGAATTTTTTCTTTAGATCCAAAATGACGATATATGGTTAACTCATTGATTCCTACATCTGCAGCAATCATCTTTACCGTTGTAATTTGATAACCGTTTTCTGCAAATAGTCTAACACTGGCTCTCATGATCTTTTCCTTTGTGTTACTCATTTTATCGCTCCTAAATATTACTATACTTAGTATAAATAACTTCATATCTTTTACTAATGATGATTTCATAGTACTATTTGATTATAAAATAATTACAATGAAAAGTGTTGTAAAATAAAAACTTTTTATGGAATTAGTTTACTAAATTTTGGTATAAATAATAAAACACCTAAATTAATAGGTGTTTTCATAATAAATTGTTTTTCACTTAAGTTTCCCAAATAAATGCAAATAACTTTATTAAGAATTCCATTATATCCCTCCTCAATTTGTATTTTATTCCTTAAAATTAACTGTAATTACATAAATATTTCTATAAAATTATGTTTTTTTCCTCTCCTTATAAGGCAAATGCTAAACTTGTAATTGTAGTTTATTCTTTAAATCCACCGTATAAGCCTCAGTTTTTTTATTCATGCCCGTTTGAAAACTTACGATAAGTAATGTATAGGGCTCGGTATGAATGATTCCCTCTTTCGTAAAAGCTTCATAGTCAAAAGGCAGAACTTCAAGTACAACATGTTTGAACATATCTTTTTCACTCAAGTGTAATTTGACAAATGAATCAGATACAACTTCAGGTTTTTCTGCAATCCGCTTCATGTAATATGCATGTTGTTTTTTATCTAAAGTTGGTTCCCACCAAATTTTACGCGGTTTATATTTATGGTTTAGAAAATAGTCTAGTTTCATTAGACCTTCAATTACTTTTATACTTCTCATGTTACGATGTTTTAAAAATGACAATAATCTTGTAAATAAGTTCTCTAACTGGTGTCCAATTTTTTGCCAACCCTGCTCTTCCCAATAATCACCGAAGTCTTGAAAAAAATCAAAAGCTGAATCAAATTCATGTTGAATTAAATATTCTAACGTATGATCCATGCGATGTGCATTCCAATATTTTTCTAATACGTCCTCCACCCTTTTAATGCGAACGATGTCTGAAAACGACATCATATCATTTTCTAACATTTCATATGGAGCCCGATCCATGTACTTATATCCATACTTATGCGCTGTATTACGCATTCCTGTTCCACGAAGCATTTTTAAAAATCCTAATTGTAATTCCTCTGGTCTTAATTCAAAAACATCGTTAAACGTTTTTCTAAATGAGGTGTAATCTTCTTTCGGCAATCCTGCAATTAAATCTAAATGCTGATCTATTTTTTTGCTTTCCTTTACCTTTGTTACCGTTCTTGAAAGCTTTTCAAAGTTTTGACGTCTTTGGATTAAATCGTTTGTTTCATCATTTGTAGACTGTACACCAATTTCAAAACGGAAGATGCCTTCAGGTGCATTTTCAGATAAATAATCCAGCACTTCTGGACGCATAATATCTGCTGTAATCTCAAACTGAAAAACACATCCCTGATGATTTTCAATTAGAAACTCGAAAACCTCCATCGCATAGTCTCTTTTAATGTTAAACGTTCTATCCACGAATTTAATCAGTTTCGCACCTGACTCAATTAAAAATAACAAATCTTCCTTTGTTCTCTCTATATCAAAATAACGGACGCCAACTTCAATACTAGATAAACAAAATTGGCAGCTAAAAGGACAACCTCTACTCGTTTCAAAATACACAATGCGATTGGTAACATTATGTAAATCTTCTTGAAATCGATATGGGGTTGGAATGTCATTTAAATTTAGTTTAGGTCGAGGAGGATTAATGATGACTTCCTGTTCTTTTCGATAAGCCATACCGTATATAAAATGATATTTTTGCTCGTTTTGTAATTCCGTTAAGAGATGATGAAAAGTCTCTTCCCCTTCACCCATCACAATAAAATCAACTTCAGGTATTCGTTTCATCCAATAATCTGTATCATAAGAGACTTCAGGTCCACCTAACACAATTTTAAGCTCTGGTTTTATTTTCTTTAACATTTCTATCACTGTAATCGTCTCTTCAATGTTCCATATATAACAGGAGAAACCTATCACATCAGCATCTTTTTGGAAAAGATCAGATACAATATTCATCACTGGATCTTTAATCGTGTATTCAGCCATTTGTATATCAAAATCTTTTTCACTAAATGCTTTTAAATATCGCAAGGCTAGACAAGTATGAATATATTTTGCATTTAACGTAGATACAACCACTTTCATATATATAAATACCTCAATTTCTATTCATTTTTAACATACTTCTTTTTGGGTATATTTTAATATTATTTTCGCCTAAAACATATGGTACCATTCTTTGAAACAAAAGCAATGATTTAGAACATTTTTCAAGAAACCAAAAAAATAGCACAGGTCTTGACATAAAACGTTTTTTCTGATAATTTTGAATGAACGTTCAATCAAAAAACTTTCCGATTGATGAGCCTGTTAGACAATGGCAAGGGGTAGTGGCACTAATACTTTTTTCATTAAAAAATTATATTAAAGTGCAAGAAAGGGGAAATACAATCCATGAAAAATAATGACAGTAATACGAAACAAAAAATAGTAGATGCTGCATATAAAGTATTAGCAGAACAAGGATATGATAAAACATCAATGAAGCAGATTGCCAAAGAAGCTGGCGTTGCTCAAGGCCTCATTAACTATTATTTTGAAAGTAAAGAAGACCTGTTATTTCAATTGTTTCATGAAGAAAGTTGCAGGTATAGTGAAGAGTTATCTAAGCTTTCTAATATTCCTATCTCTGATAAGTTTATTCATCAAGCACTGCAAGTACCTAAAAAATTAGTGATGGATCACCCTGAATGGCATCGTTTAAGATTTGAATTATTTGCGATAGGTCTCCGTTCAAATAGAGGAGCTCAAGAAATAACCCGAAGTTCAAAAATGGATCGTGAACAGACAATAAATGAACTATCAAGACTCGAAATCAATGAACAAATAAACATACAAGGACTGGCTAGAATTATTACCGCAGTGATGGATGGATTATCATTGCAAATGATGGTGGATCCAGAATTCGAAGCTGATTCAGCTTATGAGACTTTTGCTAAAATGATTGAGATATATCTCTCCAAAAAAGAGTAATTTTTTTTATTTTTAAATTGAATGAACGTTCAAACAAAGTTTAGGTTTTAGAATAGTAATAATTAGATAAACCAAATGTACAAAATAAATATATTGGAGCGTGATGGAAATGGTTTCACCTTTATTTGAAAAGTTCACTTTAAAAAATGGTACGATCATAAAAAATCGTTTTATAAAAGCTGCGATGAGTGAAGCACTTGCAAACATTCACTTTCAACCGAATGAGAAAATATTCAAGTTATATGAAACCTGGGCTGATGGAGGTGCAGGGGTTGTAATCACCGGTCATGTGATGGTCGATCGAAAAGCATTAGCAGAACCAAGAAATATCGTTGTAGACAATGAAGAGATCCTTCCCTTATTAGAAAAGTGGGCAAAAAGAGGGACTAAAAATAATACACAACTTTGGATGCAATTAAATCATCCAGGTAAACAAACATTTAAAGGAATGACGAATGAATCCGTAGCCCCTTCAGCCATCCCATTAGAGGGAGACATCGGTCGTTTTGTAGCTCCACCAAGAGAATTACTCCATGAGGAAATACTAGAAATTATACAACGATTTGGTTATAGCGCTAAACTTGCACAAAAAGCAGGTTTTACCGGTGTTCAAATTCATGCTGCACACGGGTATTTGATCAGTCAGTTCTTATCCCCTAGGCATAACCATCGCAAAGATGAATGGGGTGGTGATATTCATGGAAGAATGAAGTTTTTAATTGAAATTTATAGAGAAATACGTAATCAAACTACGGGAGCTTTTCCTATTGCAGTAAAAATGAATTCAGCAGATTTCATGAAAGCAGGCTTTACAGAAGTAGAATCTATCTATGTTGCTGAACATCTTGAAAAAGAAGGTGTTGACCTGTTAGAAATTTCGGGAGGGTCATATGAAAGCCCTCAAATGACAGGTCGTAATGTAAAGGAGAGCACTAAAAAAAGAGAAGCCTATTTTCTGGATTTTGCACAAAAACTTCGTCAAACCGTAAACATACCTTTGTTAGTTACTGGAGGTTTTAGAAGCAAAGAGGGAATGGAAAATGCACTTCAATCTAAAGCAACTGATTTTATAGGTTTAGCTCGTCCATTTGCTGTCAGCCCTCATCTACCGAATTTATTATACCAAAATAAAATACAGAAAATAGATATTATACCTAAACAAACTGGAATTAGACTTATAGATGATATTTCTTTACTGGAAACCACATGGTATGCACAACAACTAGAGAGAATAAGTTTAGGGAAAAAAGTAAAACCCAACTACCCGATCTGGTTCTCATTGCTGCAAGCTATCTTAAAAAATGGGAAGGAAGTTTTTCAGCTGCAAAGAGCGAAATGATCAAACTACATCAACCATAAAAGGCTACAATAATAAACACACAAATATTATTTTACACGAGTGCATAAACTATGTTATATTGGTAATGTTGTTAAAAAATGGTACATTATTCATCTATTTTACCAAAGATTGAATGGTATCATGGCAACAGTCCGTTATAAGAGGGAAATAACGGACTGTTGTTTTTTTTTAAGTATATAAAAATAATTAACCCAACCTTCCTCCATTGTTTTTCCACCTTATCATTGTTATGATGTAAAACAGAATAAATAATAAAGACAAACCCAATTCAAATAAAACGGAGAGAGTTTTCATGGAGAAGAATAAGAAAAAATTCATCACAACCTCTGCAGCTCAAGAATTAAAAACCGGAGAGTTGCTTGTTGTTACTATAAAAAAGATCGGTATTAATGGTGAAGGTGTAGGGTATTACAAACGGAAAGCGGTTTTTGTTGAAGGAGCTCTTCCAGATGAGGTTGTAAAAGCCAAAGTAATACAAATTCAACCGAACTTTATCAGAGCTGAATTAGTAGAAATTGAGCAGAAATCAGAACATCGTATAAAACCTCATTGTTCCATTTATGAAGAATGTGGAGGTTGTCAGCTTCAACATTTAGACTACAAAGAACAGTTACGTGTAAAAGAGGATATTATTCGAGAATCCTTCAATCGTTATACAGATAAAACCAAAATAAATATCCGACCTGTCATCGGCATGGAGGACCCTTGGGGATATCGAAATAAAGCACAATATCAGGTTGGATTTCATAAAGGTTCTGTTCAAACAGGACTCTATTCCGCAAGATCCCACAAGCTTGTTGATATTTCTGGATGTCCTATTCATCATCCAACGATCAATCAAATTGTTGAAAAAACAAAAAGAATAGTGCAAGAGTTACGGATTCCGATTTATGATGAAAAAAATAATAAAGGAATCTTAAAAACAATCGTTGTACGTACAGGATTTAAGTCCAATGAGAATCAATTAACTTTAGTAACAACAAAAGAACAAATCCCAAAAATGGATCAACTTATTCATTTAATTCGAGAAAATATTCCAGAAGTTTCAACGATAGCCCAGAACATTAATTCTGCAAAAACTTCCATTATATTTGGAAGTAAGACCAATATCCTATGGGGCAGAAGACAAATCAAAGAATCGTTGGGAAATGTGAATTTCTCTTTATCACCAAGAGCCTTTTTCCAATTGAATCCTGAGCAAACCATTAAACTATACAACACAGTGAAGAAAGCTGCTGATATCAGAGGACATGAAAAAATTGTGGATGCTTATTGCGGCACAGGAACGATTAGTCTATGGTTAGCTCCTTACGTAAAAGAGGTTCGTGGGATTGAAGAGATTCCTGAAGCCATCAATGATGCTAAAAAAAATGCAAAACTAAGTGGAATTGATAACGCACAATTTTATGTAGGAAAATCTGAAAACTTACTACCAAAATGGATGAATCAAGGATTCCGCCCAGATGTTATTGTCGTTGATCCTCCTCGTACTGGATGTGACTACAAGCTACTTCAGGCTGTAGTAAGAGCAAAGACTAAAAAATTCATTTATGTTTCATGTAACCCATCAACCTTAGCTAAAGACAGTTCATACTTATTAAGGAATGGTTACCATCTGAAATGGATTCAGCCTGTAGATATGTTTCCTAATACATCACAAATTGAGAGTGTAGCTGTGTTTATCAAAAAATAATTCACCATGAGCAAATTAACTATAAAATTAAATTAAGGCTCAAGCATCGTTTTGCTTGAGCTTTATTTTTGATGAAAGTTAAAAAATAATTATATGATTGGTAGGTTTATAGTAAAGATTTATTACATTAACGGAGGATTTAATTATAATGAACCATTCCGTAAACATCATAGCTTTAACGGCAGAAATTATTGCTTGGATTGTTATTGCAAAATTAGTATTTAATAGTTATAAAAAATTAAAAAACAAGCTAAAAATATGGAAAGTTATCTTCGTTACTTTAATTGGGTTATTGTCTTTTACAATACATTTAGAACTATTTGATACAGTCCTAAAAATTCCAATATTACCTCTTGGTGTGTGGATTTTATATGGATTTCTCAAACGAAAAAAAGAGCGCTGGGTAACATATCGTTCTTTTGCTTGGATCGGATTTTTTGCTAATTTTATATTTATTGTATCAACTTTCATTGCTGTTCTTATTCATCCAATTTTATACCCAACAAATCAAATTTCAACATACATTTCAAATGCGGATAAAGCAACGATTATTAAAAGTCATCCTTCAGCAGAGAATATTAGCCTAAATAAAGATAGATTGAAACAAATAAGTAATTTAAAACAAAGTACAATCAATAGTGAACAGTGGTATGAAGATACTATTCTTAACAAAAAAAGAGAAAGATTCCCCTATCTACTAGTTGGAACTTCACCTAAATGGGGAAGCGGTCTCAACACAAGTATTCATATTGAAGCAGATGGGAAAGGGATTTTACTCATGACAGAAAAAGGACAACTTTATTTTCGTTCAGAGCATTCAATTTTAGAGGAGGGAAAATAATGTTGACTGATAAGAAAAAGCTGCTATTTGTTATAGGCATAAGTATCATTCTATTTTTGTTTTATTGGTTCTATTTGGCTAAACCTAATGCTATACCATCCAACGATCAATTAATAGAGAAAATGAACAAATTTCCTGAAACATCTGTAAATAACATACAAGATAAAATCCTTCTTGACGAAACACATCTATTTGTTCC
Organism: Chengkuizengella marina; assembly: GCF_009910845.1. GTDB lineage: Bacteria > Bacillota > Bacilli > Paenibacillales > KCTC-33759 > Chengkuizengella > Chengkuizengella marina. The sequence continues at coordinate 21,122 of NZ_SIJB01000021.1, forward strand.
TTTTATTTCTGACAGCAATGATTATGGAGCAAGCTTTTGGGTTTGGCAAAAGCATAAATGGGAAGTTATGTCCATTGACTTAAAAGGACGACCAAGTGTTTGGAAAATAAATAAAAAAGACTTCTCGACGTATTTCTTTGTTTGGAACATACATCCTGAAGATCGTGTGCAACATTTAAAATTCTATCTCATTAAAGATAGGGGATATACAATGGCAAATGGTATAGAAAAATATCATCCAAAAATTCAAATGGAAACAACGATCTCCATGGAAACAACGTCTTATGGAATCAATCCATTACCAACAGAGTGGATTCATGTAATGGATTCATTCACACACATAAAATCAAATAAAGCTATTGAGTTCTTTATTAATCAATTATTTCCAAAACATGACTTGTATTTTGGTTGGAATTCATATGATCAATTTAATAAAAATTCGTTCCCTAATCATTTATTTTATGGAGGTGGATATTCAAACGGTAATTATAATAATATAGATGAACTTTACTATTTAAACGAATCTGAGTTAGAGTTTAAATCTTCAGGATAGTAAACCTCTACACATAGATTTATTCTTTTGATTACTTTAATAAATTTCAAACACTTTTCAAAGAACAATACAAGAAATGAAATAAGTCAAAGAACTACTTTTTACTTATTTCATTTCTCCTGTATTTTATAAGCCCACTTTATTTTAATGCATATTTAACTTTATTCTAAACATTGTCATGATTTGTGACCAACTCTCCACTTATAGTCTAACCCTCTACTAAATACTTTCAATCATATATTCGTTGAATAAAAAAATTATCGCTTTTTGTCGAACTTTATAACTATTATAATTTAATAAATGATATAATATAGTATGAATTCTAAAATCAATATACTAACTGCATAACATTTGATGAATATAGTGAATGATGGAGGTAAAAAATGGAGAAAAGTCAAGTCCATGAATTGATATATAAAGGAGCTGTATTATTATCTCAAAAAAAAGATGAGTTAAATGGAATAAATGTTTATCCAATCCCAGATGGAGACACAGGGAGTAATTTGAGTTATCTTATGAAGCGCTTAAAGGAATGTTATGAAACACAACCTTTTGAAAAAGCGAATGTACCCCAACTAAGTGATTGTATCATACGTCATTCAAGAGGGAATTCTGGGGCGATATTCTCTCAATTTTTATTACGATTACTTGAAGGAATTGAACATGAAAAATTCTCTTATCAATGCTTCCCTAAATTAGTTGAAAAATCTACAAAAGCTGCAGCGGATTCTGTTGCTGAGCCTCAAGAAGGAACAATTTTAACTGTCATGAGAAAATGGGCAGAGAACTTAAATCAATTTTTGCAAGATTCTAAAAATGAATCTTTAGAATATCGAATTCAAAAATCCCTAACCCCTTTATTTCAAGCTGTCCAGGAAACCAAAGAATCTATCTTTCTTTGGACCAAGCAAAACTTTGTAGATGCTGGGGCATTAGCATTTTATTATTTTATAAAAGGCATGACTCAAAAAACTAAACTATTGGAAGTAGTTACATCTGAACAAACATTTGAAGATATTTATGAGAGTGATGATCATTCTAGTTGGAACGAACATGATCATAGATACTGCTCAGAATTTCTAATTCAGCCAAAAGTATCTACTAATATGATAAAAAAGTCTCTATCATCACAATCCAGTTCTTTGATCGTTGTTGGAAACAAGAAAAAAATAAGAATTCATTGTCATACAGATGATCCAGAAGAGATTATGGAATCATTAGAAAATTGCGGAAAAGTGATTGAACATAAAATAGAAGATATGCTTAGACAGTATCAAGCCAAACATCAACGACTGTCACCAATTGCAATTGTAGTGGATTCTGCTTGTGATCTACCTCAAGAGTGGATGGACAAGCATCATATCCATGTCCTGCCTATTCAAATTGATTTAAATGACACGATCTATTTTGACAAACAAACTATAACGCCTGAAACATTTTATAATAAACTGGAGAACTTGAATTATCAGCCAAAAACATCTATGCCTTCATCTGGGCAAATACAATTTCTATATGAGCAATTACTTACACAATATGACCAAATCATTTCACTCCATGTATCACAGGCACTCAGCGGAACTTATCAATCTTGTAAAAATATAGCGAGTTCAATAGATTCTAAGAGGATTCATGTTGTTGATTCTAAAAACTTATCTGGAACATACGGATTATTAACACATCGACTAGTAAATCTGATTCAATCAGAAACAGACATGACAAACATATTAGATCAATTAAATCAGTGGATGGATAATACGGAGATCTTGGTGTCTGTTCCAACCTTAAAACATATGGTTGCAGGAGGACGGGTTAGTCCTCTTAAAGGAAAAATAGCATCATTGTTGAATATAAAACCTATCATTTCATTGAATGACAAGGGAGGTTCTAAATTATATAGTGCTACTTTTTTTCGTAAAAGCAATTTAAAAAAGATGTTTAAACTAATTCAAAAAATGAACAAAAATTATGAAATTCAAGATTATGTTCTATTACATGCAAATAGTCCCGTATTGATTCAGGACATGCAATCTTTTATGGAAAAAACAACTGGAAAAACAGCCTTATTTACATCGAACGTATCACCTGTTATTGGAGCACATGCTGGAAAAGGCGCTGTTAGTATTGCAATGATGTTTAATAAAAAAAATACAAGGGAGTTGAATGTTACACATGGGAGAACTATATCTCATTAATAGCTTAGTTATTTTTGTTTATATGGTGATGTTATTCCTTATTGCTCTAAAGATTAAGGATAATTCTATTATTGATATTAATTGGGGGTTAGGTTTCGTTATCATAAGCTGGTCAAGTATGATCATAACTAACAATATCTCGATTACTGCTATCATCGTTAACAGTTTAATTACATTGTGGGGTATTCGATTAGCCACCCATTTATGGATTCGTTCAATAGGAACAGGAGAAGATTTTCGTTATGTAAACATGCGTAAAGCATGGGGTAAAAACGTTGTCTTCATTAGTTTTTTTCGCATCTTCATGTTTCAAGGCGCAATTATGTTACTATTATCGTATCCAATAATGAGAGCAAATCTATCTGGTATTGACTCTATAAACTTCTTCATGATTGCAGGAATTGTTGTCTGGTTCATAGGATTTATATTTCAAGTTGTTGGAGACTATCAATTATCGCAGTTTAAGAAAAATCGAATCAATAAAGAGCAAGTATTAAATACAGGACTTTGGAGATATACACGCCATCCGAATTATTTTGGAGAAGCTACCATGTGGTGGGGAATTTTCTTAATCATAGTTACACTAGATTATGGATGGATTGGTTTGTTTAGTGCTTTATTTATTAACTTCTTACTGCTCAGAGTATCCGGCGTTCCTTTTTTAGATCGTCGTTATAAAAACAATGTAGAATATCAAAAATACAAACAAGAGACAAGTCGATTTATTCCCTTGCCTCCAAAAAAAATATCATCGCAGTCATAATTGACAATTAAAGAACAGAGAATTGAATAAATTAATTCCACTTTAGAAATGATGGGTAATATACCATATAATATCAAAAGGATGTGAAGTAGGTATTGGAGACAAATATGAGTCCAGAAGAAGTGCTTACTCAAATTGTAGAATTGCATAATAATGGTGAAAAATTAGCCAAAAAAAGTGTAAAAAAAGCGCATCCCGATTTAATGAAAAATGCTCTGTACTACTTTCCTAATTGGGAACAAGCCATGGAAAAAGCTGGGCTGCAATAAAGTTTAGGATAATTGAGAAAAAACGCCCAATACTGAGTTTTAATATACTCCCCTAAAGGTAGATAGATTAAATCTAACTACTTGAAGGGGAAATTTTTTGTTTCTTATCACTCTTTGGACTTCATTTTTCTTAGATGAGTTCATATCTTATGTAAAAATAATTTCCATAGTTTTTATTATCTTTATTCACTATCGTATTGAAATCCCAAATAATGCCATGTAAAGCTAACATCAGATAATTCATGAATGTCATCAAAAGAAAGCATCCAAGCACCACCACCTACATTAGGCATTTTAACATTTTGTTGCACTCCATCTTTAGTATAATGCATAATCACATAATCAGCTTGATAACCTTGGCTTACCCAATATGCACCTGCATCTGGATCTACTTTACTCCAACCAATATAAATATTTCCAGGATTTGTATAGTTTCCTGCATTAAATGTTGCTATATTTGAAGGTTCTGACTCGTTTCCGTTTACATCCACTGCGGTTACATAATAATATCGAGTTGTATTTGCATAAACACCTTGAGGGTCAATGAATTCAGTCGTTGTAGGATACGCTGCATGTAATCTAATTGCATTTAAATCAACACTAGAGTAAACATTAAAATGGTCAATGTTTGATAAATCTGAATAATCCCAGTTTAAAACAACTTTTGAATATTCTAAGTCCGTTGATATGCTAGTTTGTAAATTTGTAGGAGCTTGTATTTCTATTGTTTCAGTAGCTAATGAAGGAGAAATATTAACAACAATTATCATAAAAGATGTCAGGAATATTACCATTTTTTTCTTAAATAAAGATGTAAACATATAAATCCTCCTAATTTTTGTCTGAAAGTTGGCCATACTTTCTATTCTATGTCATTATAGTTTACATAGTTAAATATAGTAAAATTGAATATACAGCTGTATAAATTGAATGAAGCGTATACATTTATGATTTAGAACTATTTTCCTTTAATTATCTTATATTTCCTTATAGTTATAAATTTTTATGTATAATGCCGAAACTACCAATTCACTAATAAATATTTTTTTAAAATATATAACAAAAGAGGGACCTTAAAAGATCCCTCTTTTTTGTCACCACTATTTCATATTAATGTAATGTGTGCATTAATTACGTCAATATAACATTTTCTATCTTTTACCTAAGATAATTTCCTATCTGTTGTTTAATGATCATATCCATATGACGGAGTATCATAGGCTGGAGTTCCAATTGTAAATGTATAGAAAAAGTCTACGTGACTCCCTGGATTTAAACCATTCACTGTGTACTCCCATGTACCGCCATTGTTAGAAGTCGCAACATTAAGTTGGCCCCCATTATCCACAATATAATGTAAGTCCACAAAGTTAGAACCTGTATTGGGTGTAAACATAAACAGTGCACTTGTTGAATTTAAGCTTTGAATTTCAATTGTATAATCATCCGTAACAATAATCGTATTTCCTGATGGAGCATCCGTTGTTACAGTTACTATATTACTTGAGCCTGATTCATTTCCAGCAGCATCCAAAGCTCTCACATTGTAATTATACGTCGTAGAAGAAGAAAGTCCTGTATCTTGGAAAGAAGTTGTGGATGTTGAACCTACTTCTGATCCGTTTCGATATACTTTGTATCCTGTAACCCCAACATTATCCGTTGATGCTGACCAAGAAAGATCTACTGTTGTATCTGATTGACCAGTTGAGCTTAATGATGGTGTTGTAGGAGGTGTTGTATCTGGCTGACCACCACCTCCAGAACCAAATGTAAATTGATAATCAGGTGAATTATATGCTGGTGTTCCAATGGTATAAGTGTACCAGAAGTCAATCACATCTCCTTGACTCAGTCCAGGTATCGTATATTCCCATACACCACCATTATAAACTGTCCCTACATTAATTTGTCCGCCATTGTTCACTTTATAATGGAAATCAACAAAATTGGATGTTCCTGATGTAGGAGTGAATTTAAATAAAGCCGAATTAGCGTTTGTTTCTACCATCTCAATTGTGTAATCGTTCTCAATAATGACGTTTCCAGATCCAACATCACTTGTAGTCGCTTGAACAGCACTACTTGCAGTAGAGGAATTTCCTGCTGCATCCTTGGCAACTATTGTATAACTATATGTTGTATTGGCTGTTAAACCAGTATCCGTATAACTCGGAGTAGCTGATGTTCCTGCTAAGCTACCATCTCGATACACTTCATAACCTGTAACTCCCTCATTATCTGTGGACGCACTCCAAGACAAACTTATACTATCTGAAGTCGCTCCCGTTACAGCTACATTTTCAGGTTGGCTAGGAGGAGTCTGGTCATTGGATTGATCAGTTGTCCCTTGAACAGAACTACTAGGAATAGACGTATTCCCTGCTCCATCCTTGGCAACTACAGTGTAAGTATATGTTGTGCTTGCCAAAAGACCATTATCAATAAAAGATGTTGTACTGGATGACCCTGCTAAACTTCCATCTCGATAAACATCATATCCTGTCACACCTACATTATCTGTGGAAGCATTCCAAGATAAACTTACACTACTTGAAGTAGTTCCTGTAACCGTGACATTCGTTGGTTGACTCGGAGGGATAGTATCAGCTTGCCCATTACCAATATTAAAGCTATTTGGTTGAACAACGATGGAAGTCCCATCGGAGAAGTTTACGGTTTTCACACTATTAGACATATTATAAGCAATATACGTCATTGTATTTCCTTTTTTAAACACAGCATATAAAGGATAATCAGCTGTAATTGAAATATCTATTGTTCCTATTGCATTTAGATTATGAATCCAATGATACATATTAGCTTTAGAATTCCCTGCTTCTGGTGTAAATACATTGGCTCGTGCATTATATTGACTTAGTGCATCAGCTGGGTCTTCTATCGCTCGATACATCCAAATGAGATCTTCCCATGCATCCCAGTTTGTGCCTCCGTTTTCACTAATCAAAGCGTTATAGTTTAATTCAGTATAAGCTGGAAATTGTGTTAAATATAAAGATCCTGACTGGAAAGGAAGCCAATTAATACCGTGGATTTCTTCAGGATTCCCTGTCCACCAAACACCATCACCAACGGTTTTCCCCCCCCATAACATACTCGCTGTCTCTCGGTTAAAACCATCATGATGATTTTCACCTGACACATCAAACCAGTATTCATTAATGGCATTCATCTCCGTTGTATAAAGATAAATTCCTAAATCACGGAGAGCTGTATCACCCGTAGCCTCACCCCATAATATCATTCCTGTCCAAGCGTTCATGCCCTCAGAAGAAGATTCGTTATTATTGCCATCTCCAAAGTTTGCATTACCTGAAGCCCAAGAATGACCAGCATAAATATCAAAATTTCTCAAGAAAGGAAACATGTTATCGTTCCGATCATCACTTGCGATATCACGAATTAATAAATCTACCATACCACCCCAATTGGATGTTGATGACCAGTTTGAATCCAACCTTGCAATTTCCGCAGCAGAACGAATAAAATAACCGTAATGAAAATGATGATCATTTAAATCTGTTACAGATCCATAACTATCTGGATAACCAAACATCGTACCCCAATTATCGTTATAATAAAATACTTCAGTACTTCCTAAATTGCCACCTGGTTCACTTGCTGTAAACCAATCTTCTAATCTATCTTTAATTTCATTTCTAAACTGATTCGCTGCGCTTGTATCCCCTACTTGGTCGGCAATCGTTGCAAGAGTAGTAATTTTACCCAAGCGTTTACCTACCCAATACGTATCAATGAGACCAGAGTAAACCTCACCTTCAGCTTCATTCACGTATCCAGCTAAAACATTCATATCATAAGTCCCTAAATCAGGTATAGCCGGTATCACCCCATTAAACGTCATATTCGTTTGGAATGAATCTCCTTCTGCTACCTTCATCATGCCACGCACTGAATCGTAAGTATAACTCAGCAATGATTTTGAAGTATTCTTCCATTGATGTGGATATAAAGCAAAAATAGTACCTGTTTGAGATCCTTCCTTTTGATTTGTTGTATAAGTATAAGTTGTTGTGACCTGGCTCGTATTTTCGTTATAAGACCAAGTTACCAATGTATCTGTAACATGCGAATATGCGTATTGAGTATATTTATTTAGAGTTGCCACTGAATTATCTGGAAGAGCGGCAACTGAAAAGTAATCGCTTCCATTTAAGTTGTTCGTCAATGTAGAACTTCCAATTCCTGACCAAGTGGAGCCAGAAGGACCAAATAAAGCATAATGTCTATTGTTAATTGTAATCCCTAAGACAGGACTATTAGCATTTCCAGACCAAACCGAGGGAGTAGCAGGGAATGTTAATCTAGGATTTCCACCTGAATAAGTAAAATAAACATATGGTGATCCATGACCATAAGATACTTTCATCGTATTGGAACCACTTGCAAATAAATTAGTGACAAACCAATCACTGTAACTATCTACTCTGGTATCTGGGAACGCACCAACATTACTATGTCCAACTGTAAAATCATTCCCATCCGTTTCTCCCATCCAGCCTTTAATAAAACCATTTAAACCTTCAATTTCTGGGGATGGATTAAAAATTCTTAGACCATTCGATCGATTCCATACAGCTAATGGATGCGGGTATTGTCTTTCGGAATAGGCTTGAAAAGCAGTGGAGCTCCACCAGTCGTTTGTTGGCATAGGTCCCGTCACATTCGAAGTTTTATATATCGCTGATTGTATATTCGTTGCGCCTGGGGGTAGTACTTCAGAATAACTCCCCTGACCTACATTCACTTCACCATTAAAACCTAAAGATGTTAATGGAAAAACAACAAGAATAAGGGACAATGACAATAAAATCATACTAATTTTTTTCAAATGTATACCTCCCAAAAAATTTGAATTTGAACACACAATATTGAAATCGATTTCAATATTGTGGTAAAGCTACATTCACCTCTTTCTTATCAAATTCTTAGCAGGTTTCTCAATGACTTGATGTATAACGATTACGCAAAAATTGTAATCGCTTACAACATGTTTTATTTTTAGTATACAGTAACTTATAGTAGCTGTATAGGAAAAATATGCAAAAAAATTGAAATATATTAAATTAATTAATCATAGAGTATCCACGCTTTTTTTATATATTGTTTGAGATATAGCAGGGTCCTGTCTGAAAGAAGCTACTGCTATCAATAGTAAAAATAAAACAAAGGCAACGATGTGAAAAAAACTGATTGATTTAAAATATTGTATGATAATACCACCAAAATAAGGTCCTGCTAAACTACCTACACTATAAGCTACACCGCATAATAAATTCCCCGCTGGCAATAAATTTTTTGGCAATAAATCAGTCATATAACTAATCCCTAATGAAAAAGTTGATCCAACAACCATTCCTGCAATGAACAAACAAATCGTAAGAGCCAATAATGAATGTTCTAGTAAACTAGCAATTAGAAAACTAATCATCCCTAAAAATAAAATCGTAATTAATACACTTCTTCTACCAAGCTTGTCGCTTATCATTCCTAGAGGAAGTTGTAATACGATCGCACCCAAAGCAAATGCAAAAAGCAGAAGTGATATATTTTCTATATTAAACCCAATGCGTAGTCCATATACTGGAAAACTTCCATTTAATGAGGCCTCTAAAAAACCGTATCCAAGAGGAGGTAGAATGGCTACCCATCCATATTTCCATGCTTTTGAAAATCGATTCATCATTTCTCTAAATGAATCCGAATCATTCGTTTTCTCTGGATATTCATTCCTTAATATAAAAATCAACATCCAAGTTATAAAACATAATAAAGAAGACAACATAAATGGTAATGCCTCACTGATTTGAACGAGAGGTGTCATTAAAGGGCCTGCGGCTAACCCAATGCCAAAGGATAGTCCATATATTGAGATATTTCGACCACGTTTATTTGCTTCTGAGGTTGTAGTAATCCATGTTTGTGTTGAAAAATGAAGAGCATGATCTCCAATGCCAATGATGAATCGCAACACAAACCAAAACCAAAAAGTTTTCCATAAAGGAAATAACATTAAAGATATGATAATGAGCAAACCTCCAAAAATAATGATCGGTTTGTATCCATATTTCCTTAATTGAGGTTCCATAAATGGTGTAATAAATAAAATTCCAATATATAATGCAGCTGCGTTCAGTCCATTAACAGAAGAAGGAACTCCATCATTTTCAAAAATAATTGCAATTAAAGGAAGAAGTAATCCTTGATTAAATCCAGATATGGCTACAATGCCAATGAGTATCCAAAATCGAAAGTTCATAAGTTTGCCCTCGTTTATGTTCATTTCATACTTCTTATATATACAATGAAATATTTACTTTATTACTAATAGTACCGATGTTACTGTCCATATTACTATTAAAAAATCCTGCAGATTAAGAAGCCGTGGAAGACGAAACATTTTAAATCCTTATAGTGTTAAGTAGGCTTACCAAGTCTACTCTATTATTTCATGGATAGAGTGATCAATATATAACTGTTCACCTTTAGCAACATTCCCTTGACCTTGTGTAAAATCAATCATATTTGCAATAAACTGTTCAGCTTCAACAGCTAATGGTAAACATACAAGCGTTACTTTATCTGTAAACAGAATCTCCTTTATCATCATATCACGATTACGTAATTCATTCTCCACTTTTCCATGCCAAGTATAATCCACCTCTACATTAACTTCCTGGTGAAGCTTCTTAAAAATGGGTTGTGATGCTTCAATTCCAACAACCGCTCCTTCTGTATAAGCTCGAATAAGCCCCCCAGCTCCAAGCATGATTCCACCATAATATCTTGTAACTACAACAGCGATATTTTTCAACCCTTGATTTTTTATCACTTCCAAAATGGGTTTACCAGCAGTTCCACTTGGTTCTCCATCATCTGACTGTTTCTGAAATTGATCTCTATCTCCTATGATATAAGCAAAGCAGTTATGTGTTGCAGCAGAATGCTCTTTTCGAATTTTAGTAATAAACTCGAGTGCTTCTTCTTCAGTTGTTGCGGGTGCTGCATGTCCAATAAACCTAGATTTTTTGATGACAATTTCTGCTGATCCTGATTGTTTCAATGTTTTATATGAATCTAACTCCATCTCACAACCTCCAAACGAATTTTCCCATCAAAAAGCAGTCCACAACAGTGAACCGCTTTATAAATTTATAACATTTATTAAGTAACTCCATCAAACCTTTATTCAATTAAACGGGATTCTAATTCTTCTTTTTCTTTTTCAAATCCTGGTTTTCCTAAAAGGGCAAACATATTTTTCTTATATGCTTCTACTCCAGGTTGATCAAAAGGATTTACCCCCATTAGATATCCGCTAATACCACACGCTTTTTCAAAGAAGTATGCTAAATAACCAAACCAATAAGGAGAAATCTCAGGAATCGTTATGATTAAGTTAGGCACGCCACCATCTGTATGTGCTAACATCGTACCTTGAAATGCCTTTTTGTTTACAAAGTCCATTGTTTTACCAGTTAAGAAGTTTAACCCATCTAAGTTGTCTTTATCTGATTTGATTTCGATTTCAACAGTCGGCTTTTCAACTTGAATGACGGTTTCAAACAGGTTTCTAGTTCCTTCTTGAATAAATTGCCCCATAGAGTGAAGGTCGGCAGAGAAATCTACAGATGCTGGGTAAATGCCTTTATGGTCTTTTCCTTCACTTTCCCCGTACAACTGTTTCCACCATTCAGAAACATAATGTAGTGAAGGTTCATAATTTACCAAAATTTCAATCGCTTTACCTTTACGATATAAAGCGTTTCTTACTACTGCATACTGATAGCTTACATTTTCTTTTAAATTTGGATTGCTAAATTCTTTCTGTGCTTCAGCGGCACCATTCATCATATCTTCAATATCAATACCCGCTGTTGCAATTGGTAATAGTCCCACTGCCGTTAACACGGAATATCTTCCACCAACATCATCAGGAATCACAAAGGTCTCATAACCTTCTTCTGTAGATAGCTTTTTCAAAGCTCCTTTTTCCTTATCTGTTGTTGCATAAATGCGTTTTCGTGCTTCCTCTTTACCATATTTATTTTCTAATACTTCCCGAAAAATACGGAATGCAATTGCCGGTTCAGTTGTAGTTCCTGATTTAGAAATCACATTGACTGAAAAATCACGATCACCGATAAGCTCCAATAAATGTGTTATATATGTAGAGCTGATATTGTTCCCTGCAAAGTAAACCTCTGGCGTTTTACGAGTGTCCTTTGTCAGGTTGTTATAAAAATGATGTGAAAGCATTTCTATAGCTGCTCTCGCACCTAAATAAGAACCACCGATACCAATAACGACTAGTACTTCAGAATCAGATTGGATCTTTGCTGCCGCTTTCCCAATTCGTATAAATTCTTCTTTATCATAGTTTGTGGGTAGGTCTATCCAACCTAAGTAATCAGATCCAGCGCCTGTTTTTTCATGTAACTGGTTGTGTGCTAATTGAACAGCATTTTCTAAATAATCCACTTCGTGCTGCTGTAAGTATGGTTGTGCATTACTGTAATCAAATTGAAGCTTTTTCAAATGATTCTCCTCCTACTCAATCTAATTTCTTTTTCTCTACCTTTAAGCATACTTTAAGTAACAGGTTTATTGCAAACTTAATTAAACTATTCTCTAAAAGGTTTAAGTTTTTCATTTAAATCCTTTGTCTGAGGATAAATATTTTTATATACTTCATATAATTGTTTATATTTGTTAACATGATCGTCAATAGGTTGGAATGTTTTGGAAACCTGAATGAACTGATTTGAACAAACTTCTAATGAAGAAAACCACTCACAACCTAAAGCCGCTAACATTGCTGCTCCCATACCCGGTCCTTGCTCATTTTCTAACTTAAGTATTTCGGTATTAAAAATATCGGCTTGCATCTGCAGCCAAACATCGTTTTTAGCTCCCCCACCTATAGATATCATCTTATCTACTTTTTTTCCAGCATTTCTAAACAATGTTATCGATTCATTTAAAGAGAAAGTAATGCCTTCCATTATGGAGCGCACAAAAGCATCTCTATTATGTGAACTATCCATTCCAATAAAACTCCCTCGAATCACAGCATCTGCATGAGGTGTACGTTCACCTACTAAATAAGGTGTAAATAAAAGTCCATTAGCTCCTATAGGTACATGATTCACATCTTCCACGATATCTTCAAAACTTTCAGAATGAGCAAATGTATCCTTAAACCAACTTAAGCTGTGTCCTGCTGAAAGAGTAACACCCATCACATAATATGCATCTTCTTTACCGTGATTAAAAAAATGAATCTTTCCTTTAAAATCCCTGTTCCGATCTTCTTCATAAGATAAAATCACGCCGGATGTTCCAATGCTGCATAACCCTACACCTGGTGTTAAAATTCCAGCACCAATTGCTCCACAAGCATTATCTGCCCCACCAGCGAAGATTTTTGTTTCCTCTTTTAAACCTGTTTGTTCAGCGATTTCAGATAATAAATTCCCTACTAAATCATGAGACTCTACTAATGGAGGACCTAAACTAATATTAACATTTAATAATTCACAAATTTCCTTACTCCACTCTTTATTCACAACATCTAATAATAACGTACCCGCTGCATCAGAATAATCCATATGAATTTGTCCCGTTAATCGATACCTCAAATAATCTTTGGGTAATAAAAATACAGCCGTCTTTTCATAAAGCTCAGCTTCGTTTTCTTGTACCCATAAAATTTTAGGCAATGTAAAACCCTCTAATGCGGGATTTTTAGTAATCTTAAACAACTTTTGCCCAAGTTTTGTTTTAATTACATTACACTGTTTAGTCGTGCGGGTATCGTTCCAAAGGATTGCATTTCGAATCACTTCATAATTCTCATCTAGTAATACCAATCCATGCATTTGCCCCGAAAAACTAATTCCTTCAATATCTTCAGGATTAACATTCCCATGATCAACTAATTCTTTTAATGCTAAAATGGTTTGTTCCACCCAATCTTCAGGATTTTGCTCGCTATACCCTGACTTTTCATGTATCAAAGGATATTCCTTCGCGCATTCAATACAAACTTCTCCTTCTTTATTCACTAATAAAACCTTCACAGCACTTGTACCTAAATCAATACCAATGACATACTTCATCATTTTATTCCTCCTTACATATCAAATAGAGATTCGCAGTAACTATAAAACTCCCTCTGTTAACAAAGGGAGTTGCTGCTCATCAGTGATAGTTCTCATTTGAGAATGACTTAAAAAATATATTCATTTAAGATTGAGCGAAGTTGTTCTAATCTACCTGATTTATTTCTAATTTCATTATTTTGCAATGCATATTGTTCTAATGTGTGAAAATTGGCTTTGCCTGAAATAATCTCTAAACCAATGCCACTTTTAAAACTGTCATAACGATTCTCAATCACCTCATCCAATACACGATCTTCTATTAATTTCCCAGCTGACCTGAGACCTCTTGCAAAACTGTCCATACCTGCAATATGTGCATAAAATAAATCCTCTGGATCCATTGAAGCTCTTCTTACTTTAGCATCAAAATTCACACCACCTGATCCTAATCCACCATTTTTAAGAATTTCAAACATCGCTAAAGTGACAGAATATAAATCTGTAGGAAATTCATCTGTATCCCATCCTAGTAATAAGTCCCCCTGATTCGCATCAATCGAACCAAGCATGCCATTAATACGGGCCACTCTTAACTCATGTTCAAACGTATGACCAGCTAAAGTTGCATGATTCGCTTCTAAGTTTAATTTAAAATGATGGTGTAAATCATATTTTTGTAAAAAGGCAATTGTAGTAGCCGCATCAAAATCATATTGATGTTTTGTAGGTTCTTTTGGTTTTGGTTCAATTAGAAATTGTCCTTTAAATCCGATTTCCTTAGCATAGTCAATCGCCATATGATAAAACCTTGCTAAATTATCTAACTCAAATTCCATGTCCGTATATAACAAAGATTCATATCCTTCACGTCCACCCCAGAACACATAGTTTTCTGATTCAAGTTGAACTGCTGTTTCAAGACCTTTCTTCACTTGTGCTGCAGCATAAGCATATACATCTGCATTGTTTGTGGTTGCAGCCCCGTGGACAAATCTTGGGTTTGTAAACATGTTCGCTGTATTCCATAATAACTTCACTTTGCTTGTTTTCATTTGATCTTGTATTTGATTTACGATTTGATCTAAAATTTCGTTTGTTTCCTTTAAGCTATTTCCTTCAGGTGCAATATCTCGGTCATGAAAACAGAAATAAGGCATCCCTAATTTTTCAAAAAACTCAAATGCTGCTTCTACTCTTGCCTTTGCCAAACTCACTCCACTTTGAGTATCCCAAGGACGAAGCATGGTTTCTGAACCAAATGGATCTGCTCCTGTTCCTGTAAATGTATGCCAATAGGAGCATGCAAACCTTAGATGCTCTTCCATTGTTTTTCCCAGCACAACTTCAGAAGCATTATAGTGTTTAAAAGCAAATGGATTTTTTGAATCTTTTCCTTCAAACTGAATTTTGCCTACGTTATTAAATATACTCATAATCAAAATCCCTCTTTCACAATTTGTAATATGTTTATTAGTACTAGACTGTATGATGGTTTAGATCGACTTTGTTTAATTTATTTTAACATTAATCTGTTACTTTGTACATTCAATAAACAAAGTCGTATATTTTTCTTCCATTTCATGTTAATATTAATGAATATCTAACTTTGAGGTGTATTATGAAGATTACAGGCGATCAAAATTTAATCAAAAAAATGAACAAAACCATTGTTTTAGATGAAGTTGTCAATCATAAAATGATTTCCAGAGCTGAGATTTCGGAAAAAACAGGATTAAATAAAGGGACTGTATCAACACTTGTTAATGAACTATTAGAAAACCATTTAGTGTATGAAGCAGGTCCTGGAAAATCAAGCGGTGGCAGAAAACCAGTAATGTTATTATTTAATAAACAAGCAGGTTATGCAATCGGAATAGACCTTGGTGTAAATTATATATTATCTATGATTACAGATTTATCTGGAAATATTATTGTTCAACAAAAAAGCTCTCTTCATTCACTTTCAACAGATGACGTTATATTTACTCTAATTGAAAGTATTCATAATTTAATTCAAAAAGCTCCAAAAAGTTCTTATGGAATAATTGGAATTGGCATTGGTGTTCCAGGTATCGTAAATGATAAAGGTACCATTCTACATGCTCCCAATTTAGGATGGAGGGATGTTCAGCTCAAGCAAATTTTATTTGAAGAATTTAAAGTACCCATCGTGATAGATAACGAAGCCAACGCGGGTGCATTAGGAGAAAAAGAGTATGGAATAGGTAAAAACATAAAAAACATAATATATATTAGCGCTGGGATTGGCATTGGAACCGGAATGATATTGACGAATGAAATTTATCGTGGTTACTCAGGTTATGCAGGTGAACTAGGTCATATGACGATTGAAGCAAGCGGTGAACAATGCAGTTGTGGTAATACAGGTTGTTGGGAATTATATGCTTCAGAAAAAGCGCTATTAAATCAAAATCAATCTTTCTCTCATGATGAGCATAAACTCCAACAATATGTTCAGCAAGCTTCTCAAGGAGATCAACAAGTAATTGAAAAATTCAATAAAGTAGGGACTTATTTAGGCATTGGAGTTTCTAATATTATAAATACCTTTAATCCAGAATTAATCATTGTTGGGGGTCGGTTAAGTACTGCTGAACCATGGATGAAGGACACTCTACTATCCACGGTAGAAAAACGAGCGTTAACTTACCATAGGCAAACCACAAAAATCATCTTCTCAGATCTTGGAACAAAATCTGCAGCTCTAGGTGCCGCTTCATTAGCAATTTCTAGTTTCTTTGCAGAACATGAAGAACTGATTTAATCCACCACCAACCAGTTATTAGGTGCAGTAACACCAATGGTTTCATACAATAGCCGCTTTAGAGCGGTAGGGATCAAAGTCTTACAAAAATAGACCGTTTAACCTTTGGGCAGAAGGCGGTCTGTTTTTGTGCTTAAAAGACAGAAAAGTCACTATAAGCAACCCAAAGGTTATCATTAAGTAAATGGATTCAAACTGTCATGGCATCCCCTCTCCATAAAAATGAGGGATCAGCCTACCGCCTTGTCAACTATTGTACATAGCCTCAATCAGTTAAATGTAAAATGATTTAACATGGATTTCAATATTTCACAAATGCATTATCCAGAATGACCTTGTATTGAGACTAACAAATTGTTGGGGTTATATGAATAATATCAATATTTGACATAAAGAATATTCATTTTATTTATCATAATTTATCTAGTATGATTTTAGCAAAGAGAAACAATCTTAGACAAAATTAATATAACAAACTTATATATTGTTGAACCAAGCATCGTAACTTATAACTTCTTTGAAAACGCATACATTAACAGCTCAGATTCTAAATTGTTTTTCTTCATTTACATAATCTATAAAATAAAGGAGGTTTTTATAAAAAATAACACTCATTTAGTGTAATTAACACTTTTACCAAAAACATTACTTATTTGGGAGGAAACAATCATTATGAATAACAAACTGTCTAAAAAACTATTGATTGCTCTATTAGCATTTACTATGATTTTTTCAGTTAGTCCAGTATTTGCTCATGAATCTGACCTTGATGATGAAACACATACCCTCTTGCATCTGCTTGAACCAAATATTCCATCTCCAAGTTTTCCTTATTGCGGACAAGAACCACCCGGCTATGAAGGACCTTGCGAATGGTTTGTCTCCCCTTTTCCAATACCTTTACCCCCTTTACCACAACCACCTTCACCAATAATACCAATACCATCCCCAGAATCACCATTGCCTCCTCTACCTTACTAATATAGTAAATAATAGACACCTGTATGGGTGTCTATTATTTACTTTAAATTTTTGTATAATAGCAAAAAATAATTATTTGAATTATCAGAAATATAAAAGTATAATATTTTAAAAGAATTTAGATCTACTCTGCTTCAATTAAGATAGATCCTAGAAAACGTTCCATCACTTTTGGAGGTTGGACAACATGACATATATACAACTTGAAATTTTTCTTAAAGTTGTTGAATTAGGAACATTTACAAAGGCTGCAAAAGCTCTTCATTTAACACAGTCTAATATAAGCCATTCAATTGCAGGATTAGAGGAAGAATTAGGGTTTACTTTATTAACGAGAGGACGTAATGGCGTTTATTTAACAGATATAGGTAAGCGGTTACTCCCCCATATCCAAGAGAGCCTTCATCATCTGGAATGTGTTAAACAAGAAGTAGCAGATATAAGAGGATTAAAAATTGGAACTTTAAAAGTAGGCTGCTTTCCTAGCTGTCCTACTAATTTGCCCCCTAAGATTATAGGTGCCTTTCATAGTTTATATCCAGGAATAGAACTCGACATCCAACAAGGGTCATGTGAAGAAATTAAACATTGGCTAGTCTCAGGAACCATTGATACGGGGTTTATCACCCTCCCTAATCATAATTTTGATACTGTACCTCTCATAACAGATTATTTTAGTGCACTGTTTCCTATTAAACATCCATTGTCTTCAGAAACAACCGTTTGCGCTGAGAAGCTTAGTCTTGAACCCATTATTATGCCAAGAGGGGGATGTGAAATCTACATCAAAGACTTCTTTAAAAGCAGTGGTTCTGTCCCAAATACGAAGTTTGAAATATGGGATATCAACACGATTATTTCTATGGTTCAAGAGGGAATGGGAATTACAATCTTGCCAGAAATGGCTTTACCCAAAAATTTAACTGGAATCCACGTTATTCCACTGAGCCCACAGATGCAACTTCAAATTGGTTTAGCCGTTCGATCCTTTAAACACATGTCTCCAGCTGTTAAAATTTTTATTGAGGAAGCCAATAAAGCTAAAGTTAAATGATAATTTTAATACTCCTATATTTTCTTAGTAAGATTAATAAAGTTATTTCCAGAATGATGCCACTAATAGATGCCACTAAAACATATGTAAATAATAAGTCTCTTGTCATATTCATCATAAATGTTTGAAATAAGATTAGAATCAGAGACACAGACACATAAACAGTAAACGTTTTAGAAGTTCTTCTAATTAATGCTTCTTCACCCGACTTGTTTACAATGTCCATCATCAACTGAAAAGTATAATAAACTAAAATTAAGTTTAGCAACCCTAAAGAAGTATTATAAATTGACCATATCAATAAATTGGGAACTTGACTTAAGGTATTAAATATATCATTTTGATAAAACGTTGTTGGAAGAGTTGCAATGCTTAGCAGAATGGCGACATTTTTCACTCTTTGACTAGACGGAACATATACAGGTAACAACTTTACACCTGCATATATAAAATAATAACCTAGTGGATCAGGAAAGATATCTATTATAATGATATGGATATCAATAAAAGTTAATAAAACTCCCCAGAATATTTTGTTAAAAGCTTGGCTCATTCTGATACCACTCCTTGCTTTGCTTCTATAATTTCATTAATATTCTTTTGACTTAAATGTGGATAATCGTTAATAAGGACTCGTTCTACAAAAGGTTCCCCATTTTCTGTAACACCTTCAATGCGAATCCCGAATTGAAAGTAACTTTTATGATTCGGATTGAAAGCCATTTGCAATTGCATCCAATCCCCCGCCCTTATTTTTAAAGGAAACAACTGCTCTTTAGTAGATACACCTTCCAATTCATTCCAATCTTTTTTTCTTTCATCATCAAACCAAGCAGGAGAATCCCCTCCATATTTGAGAACCTTTAGTTGCTTCAATTTTTCTTGATTTAGATTTACTTTAATTTCTACTTCATCTATCAGTTCTTCAAAAGGAACAGAGATGTTGCTTATGTTCAACGACTGTAATGCAGTCATAATTTTATATTCTCTATGCTGGTTACTGCTTCCGCTAACTTGAAAATCAAAAATCTTGTCCGTTGATGGTTTAGTGTAAATATTTATTTTACCAATCTCGGCATTGATATCTTTATGATCATAAAAGGATACAATCATGTTTTCAATGGACCATACTTCTTCTAAGCTTTCAAAAGATGATATAGAGCTATACGGTATTGAGAAAGTTACAGACTTTAAGTAATGATGTGTAAACTCTTGTTCATACTGTTGTGTATTATTTGGTAACATTGAGAAACCACCATATGAGACTGGATATACTTCAACACCATTAATTAAAGCATTTTTGATCTTAAAAGTATCATTTTTATTGGTTAAATAATAAAATGTAAGGTCAATATCATTGTTATTATAATTCTCAAAATCATAATAGTGATCTAAAAAAATAGGTTCTTTAAGTTGTTCTGATTGAAAAAATAAATAATTACCTATGAAACTTAAAATACAAATCGCAATACCTACCCAAAAAATACTCTTTTTCAAATTCGTTGCCCCCACTAATCCAGCTGTATTGAATATTTTATATTTTTGTAAAATCACTCTCATTTTTTTATCTAGATATTAATACCACTCACCACAAATAAAGTTTCTTTTTAATTGTTGAAAGTTAAGGTTGATTCATTATTAAATAATAGTAACAATTAAAGCCATCACGGAATCCATGATGGCTTTAAACTAATTTAACCAAATCACTTTTTTGTCTTATATGGGATAACTCCTTAATTTTAAAATTCCAATAGTGTAACATCCCATAACAATATATTTGAATCATTAAACGTTATTTTAAGCTCGTTTGCATTCTCTAAACCAATTGTAAAATATCCTGGAGGTGAAGGAGGTATATCTTTACTATAGGATTGATTCATCCTTTCTTTCCCATCAACAGAAATAACTACACTACCTTGATAGTCATTAATATCATCAGGGATACCAACAAAACCAGAAAGTTGTGTATACTTACCCTCTAGTTGATATGTATACTGATTGAAATTTTCACCTTTACTACTATACACATTTAATTTAGGATTAATATTTTCATCCGCTACTTCAAAACTAGAGAAATTATTGTCTTCTACTAAATTGCTTTGACTTTCAGTTAATTTATGCAGTGCTATAACACTCGGTGATGGGTTGAATACATCTGCAACAACGAGTACACCAATGGATAAGATAACTGTTGTTACACCTGTGATAACAATTTTTTTTAAAATGTTGTTTGAACGAATCCCAATTTTATAAGCAAAAAAACCTACGGTAGCCCCTAGTGTATTTACAATGACATCGTTTATATCAAAACTTCCAAGAAAAGTTAACGTTTGTAAGGTTTCCAGTATAAAAATAGAAGAGCAAAATAATACGATAAATTGAATAAAGTTATAACGAAAGAACAATGGAATGAATATTCCGAAAGGGATGAAAGCTGCAAAATTTCCAAAATCAAAAAGCCATAATGTAAAGTTAAAAGTCTCTTGGGGGAGTCCGAAATAAGGAAGTTGCAAAGGAATACCAGTAGGAATTAAATTAAAAATATATTCTTGTCTTCCATCTATGGTAGATCTTCCGAATCCAAAAAACATAAAGAAAATGATTAAAGATGTATAAGTTACTAATATTGTTAGAATGATGTTACGATGTTTTCTTTGAATAATAAAACTTCCTTTCTTATTATGCTAATTCTATGTTGTATTATTTCCTACTTTACCACATTAAATATAATGAATAAAACTTAAAACGTAATAATTAGCAATAATGAAAGCCATCATATTATATCATGATGGCTTTCAATTTAACTATCATTCAAACTGAAGTTATTATTAGATATACAATTCCTTATATCACTTTCTTATACAGGATAAACTGGATGTTTTCGATTTGTGAACACCATATATTTTGACATATAGGTTTCAAATCGATTGACTAGCTCACCACGTAATGAATTTGCAGGAACAATACCATCTATAATCATTTCCGATGCTAATCTATATATGTCTATATCTTCACGATATTCTTCTCGTTTTTCCTCTATAAAAGCAGCTCTTTCTTCCTCTGGTAATGCAGCTATTTTGTTTGCATATACGGCATTCACAGCTGCCTCAGGTCCCATAACAGCAATCTGAGCAGTTGGAAGTGCAAGACAACAATCAGGTTCGAAAGATGGTCCTGCCATTGCATATAAACCAGCTCCATACGCTTTTCTAACAATGATAGATATCTTTGGAACGGTGGCTTCAGACATTGCAGCAATCAATTTGGCACCATGTCGAATAATCCCTGCTCTTTCAACTTTTGTACCGATCATAAATCCGGGTACATCAGCCAGGAATAAAAGGGGTATATTGAAAGCATCAGCTAATGTAATAAATTTTGCTGCTTTATCAGAAGAGTCATGAAATAGAACCCCACCTTTTACACTCGGTTGATTTGCAATGATGGCAATAGATTGTCCATTCATTCGAGCAAACCCAGTAATTAATTCAGGAGCAAATAATTTTTTAATTTCAAAGAAACTGTCCTCATCAATAATTCTATGAATGAGCTCATACATATTAAAAGGAACATTCTGGTTTTTAGGAATAATTTCTTCAAGTGTTTTTTCAAACTGCTTTGGCGAAATTGCCTCTTTAACGGATGGCTTTTCTGAATAATTTGCAGGAAAGTATGTAATATAATCCCTCGTTAAACTGATGGCCTCTTCTTCAGATTTAGCAAGTATATCTCCAACACCAGAAACAGAGCAGTGCATTCTAGCTCCACCCATTTCTTCTAATGTTGTTTTTTCACCAATCACCATCTCTGCCATTCTTGGAGAGCCTAGATACATTGAGGCATTGCCTTCCACCATAATGACGATGTCACAAAAAGCTGGAATATACGCACCACCAGCAGCTGACGGGCCAAACATGATACATATTTGCGGGATCTTCCCTGAACATTTTACTTGATTATAAAAAATCCTCCCTGCTCCACGACGTCCTGGAAACATTTCCACCTGATCAGTAATTCTAGCACCTGCTGAATCCACCAAATAGATAAGCGGTACTTGCAGTTTTTCAGCTGTTTCTTGTATTCTTAATATCTTCTCTACCGTTCTAGCACCCCATGAACCAGCTTTGACAGTAGAGTCGTTAGCCATAACACAAACGACTTGACCATGAATTTTCCCTACAGCAGTTACAACTCCGTCTGCTGGTAAATCATTTGCCATATTATTCGCAAACAAAGCATCTTCTAGTTCAATACCATCATCAAATAACAATTCTAAACGATGTCTAACAAATAGTTTCCCTTGTTTAGCATTTTTCTCATGATATTTGCTCGCTCCACCTTTTTGTATTTGTTCAACTCGCTCTTGCAACTTCTCTTCTAATGACATTGTCCCTACCTCCCTGTGCTTCTTTTTCCTATTAAGATTTTATGAATCGATTTATTCACCTTTATATACAGGTTTTCTCTTTTCCTTAAATGCCTGAAGACCTTCTATTCTATCTTTTGTAGGAATCGTAATTTCATAAGCATTCTGCTCAATGGCTAAAGCTGTGCTTAATTCAACATCATAACCTTTGTCTATTGCTTTTTTAGCTTGAGATAATGCTATTGGCGCATTTTTTACAATCTCTATAGCTACTTCATTTGCTTTATCTATTAAATTCTCTAATGGAACTACATACTCTACTAAACCTATCTTCTCTGCTTCTATTGAATCCACTTTTCTAGCTGTAAAAATAAGTTCTTTCGCTCGTCCTTTTCCGATCAATCGAGGTAGGCGCTGTGTTCCGCCTGCTCCTGGAATGATTCCTAGTGAGGTTTCTGTTAAACCAAATTTTGCAT
Organism: Chengkuizengella marina; assembly: GCF_009910845.1. Lineage (GTDB taxonomy): Bacteria > Bacillota > Bacilli > Paenibacillales > KCTC-33759 > Chengkuizengella > Chengkuizengella marina. The sequence continues at coordinate 44,709 of NZ_SIJB01000021.1, forward strand.
TCTCTGAAGCAATTCGAATATCACATGCTAAGGCTAGTTCCGTACCTCCCCCAAGAGCGATACCATTAACAGCTGCAATAACAGGTTGGGGTAACTCTTCTAAATCATTTATATTTTTTCTAATCAAGGATACAGTCTTACGTACTTGTATAGGGTCCATAGTTGCGCGTTCTTTAAGATCAGCGCCAGCACAAAACACCTTTTCACCTGCACCAGATATAATGACACATCGAACAGATCTATCATATTTTATATCCATAATGATTTCTTGAAGTTCATTTAACATCTGAAGAGACAATGCATTTGCTGCTGTTTGACGATTTAAACAAATATTGACTATGCCCTCTTGAGATTTTGAAACAACGACTTGTTTATCCATGTGTTTCCTCCTGGTTTATCACTGATTATCATTTTGTTAATCTAGCTTGTAGATTATGACTTGGTAACAAGCGATCAAGTTTTTCTTGAATAAATTTCGCTGCTAAAAAGAGTTTTGCTTGATCTACCCCAGTTTTAATATCCATACCATCAAGCATATACGCTAAATCATCAGTAGCTAAATTGCCTGATGCACCTGGAGCATAAGGGCACCCTCCAAGTCCAGCAACAGCACTATCAAAGTTTGTTATCCCCATTTCTAAGGAAGCTAAAATATTAGCCAAAGCAGTTCCACGTGTATCGTGAAAATGCATTGCTAATTTCCCTGGAGGGAAACGTCGAAGCAACATTTCTAAAAGCTTCTGAACTTGTTTAGGATTAGCCACTCCAATGGTATCACCAAGTGATAGTTCACTAATACCCATATCAAATAAAGCCTCTGATATCCACAAGACTGAATCAATATCTACACTATCCTCGTACGGGCATCCAAATACTGTAGAAACATACCCTCTCACTGTTTTTCCAGCAGAAAGTGAATCTTGAACTACCTCTCTTAAAATAGGAATCGTATCTTGGATAGATTTATTAATATTTTTTTGATTATGAGTTTCACTTGCTGACATAAATACAGCGATTTCATCAATGTTTGCTTCTATTGCACGTTCAAGTCCTTTCTGATTAGGAACAAGTGCGGCATATGTAACTCCCTCAACACGTTGAATGCCATTAGCTACTTCTAAAGCATCCGCTAGAGCAGGAATCCATTTAGGATTAACAAAAGAAGTAATTTCAATATACTTAAGCCCTGATACAGATAATTGATTAATCCAGTTGATTTTATCTTCTGTTGATATAAACGACTTTTCATTTTGTAATCCATCACGAGGCCCGACTTCTTTTATTGTAACCTTCTCCGGCCATTTCATCATTCTAATCCTCCTAACCCTCTACTCTATAATGAAATGACTATTCTAATTCTACTAAAACATCACCCTCATTAACAAAATCACCTTCATTGACTTTAATTTCCTTCACTACTCCACTTGATTCAGCTGCTAATGAGATTTCCATTTTCATAGATTCTAAAATGATTAAATCCTGACCCTGTTCTACTTTGTCTCCTAGTTTAACTACTATTTTCCATACACTTCCTGCCATGTTTGATACAAGTTTACTCATTTTAATTCCCCTTTTAGATAATATATTGAACTTTTTATTTGTTTTGAAGATACTTGGAAACAAAATTCGTTGTTGTGTCTCCATCTTTGTAAGCTTGATGAGATATTACTTCTCTCAACATCGGAATATTTGTTTTTATACCTTCTATTTCATATTCAGATAGTGCATGTTCAAGATGAGTAATCGCCTCAGCACGATTCTTTCCCTTAACGATTAACTTACCAATCATTGGATCATAAAAAGGTGTAACAACGGATTGTTCCTCAATCCCCAATTCATGACGCACTTCTGATCCTGTAGGTAAAGATAACTTTGTAATCTTCCCTGGTGAAGGGAAAAATGTTTTAGGGTCTTCAGCATAAATACGAACTTCAATTGAATGTCCATCACGTTTGATATCTGATTGTGTAAATTTTAATACTTCATCAGCAGCGATCCTAATCTGCTGTTCAACTAAGTCAATGCCTGTAATCTCTTCTGTTACCGGATGTTCAACTTGCAAGCGTGTGTTCATTTCTAAGAAGTAAAAATTTTTATTTGAATCTACTAAAAATTCAATGGTGCCAGCATTACTATATCCAATTGATTTAGCTGCTTTTACAGCTGCAGCACCCATCTTAGAACGAGTTTGTTCATCTAAAATGACTGAAGGAGCTTCTTCTACAACTTTCTGATGACGACGTTGAATTGAACACTCACGTTCCCATAAGTAAATCGTATTACCTAATTTATCAGCTAGAATCTGAATTTCAACATGCCTAGGATTCTCAATATATTTTTCAACATACATTGCTCCATCTCCAAAAAAGTCAGTTGCACGTTTTTGATTGCCTGCAAAAGCTTTTTGAAGCTCTTCACGATCTTGAGCAATTTGCATCCCTATACCACCGCCGCCAGCAGAAGCTTTTAACATAACGGGATAACCCATACTACTTGCAATTTTAACTGCTTCATCAGCATTAGCTAATGGATAAGTTATGCCGGGTACAACGGGTATACCTACTTCCTCCATTGCTTTACGAGATTCTATTTTGCTTCCCATACGAGTGATCACTTCAGGTGAAGGACCAATAAATATAATTCCTGCCTCTTCACATTTTTGTGCGAACACTGCGTTTTCTGATACAAGACCATATCCAGGATGGATAGCTTCAGAACCTGTTTCCTGTGCGATCTCAATAATTTTATCTATGTTTAAATAACTTTCATTCACTCTTGCTCCTCCAACAAGAAAAGCTTGATCCGCTTTTTTCACATGTGGAGAATCTTCATCGGCTTCTGAATAAATAGCAACGGTATGAATATTCATTAGCTTACAAGTACGAATGATACGAAGTGCAATTTCTCCCCGGTTAGCGATAAGAATTTTCTTAAACATCTGTATTACTCACCATCCTTATGCAATTAAATCTTCTATTTACAGTCCCAATTGTCTAGATAGTACTAGTCTCTGAATCTCAGAAGTCCCTTCACCGATTTCTGTTAATTTTGCATCGCGTAAATATCTTTCAACGGCATATTCTCTCATATAACCATAACCACCATGTATTTGTATGGCTTGATTCGTAATTCTTGAAGATGCTTCTGAAGCATATAATTTTGCCATTGCAGCTTCTTTAGCAAATGAACGATCATTATCCTTTAACCATGCTGCTTTATAAATCATGTTTCTTGCTAATTCAAGCTCCATAGCCATATCAGCAAACTTAAACTGAATCGATTGAAATTTGGAAATACTTGTTCCAAATTGTTTTCTTTCCTTTGCATATGCAAAAGCGGCATCATAAGCTGCTTGAGCGATACCAAGTGCTAAAGCTGCGATGGAAATGCGACCACCATCTAAAGTATACAAAAATTGTTTAAATCCTTTATTGGGATCTCCAAGTATATTCTCTTTTGGCACTCTAACATTTTCGAAAACTAATTGTGATGTATTAGAACCTCGAACACCCATCTTGTCATAGTTGTTAGTGATTTGAAAACCTGGTATACCTGTAGGAACAATAAGTGCAGAAATGATGTTTTTACCCCTCTCATCTTTTCCCGTGACAGCGGTTACAATTACGGTCTTAGCAAAGCCAGCATTCGTAATAAAGGTTTTCTCTCCATTAATTACATATTCATCACCATCTAAAACCGCTTTCGTCTTCGTACCTCCTGCATCAGAACCAGCGTTAGGTTCGGTCAAACCAAAAGCTCCTAAAGCCTCTCCTGATGCTAAAGGAACTAAAAATTTTTGTTTTTGCTCTTCTGTTCCAAAATAGTATATTGGTGCTGCCCCTAGAGAAATTGCAGCTGCATAACTTAGGCCAGTACTTCCACAAGCTCGACCTATTTCTTCTACTGCTATGGCATAGGATATTGTATCTCCACCAGATCCACCATATTTTTCAGAAAAAGGGATACCTAATAACCCTAGTTCACCCATTTTCTTAAATGTATCAATTGGAAATTCACCAGTTTTATCAACATGTTCAGCTTTTGGTGCAATTTCATTTTCTGCGAACTTCCTAACCATCTCTTTAATCATTAATTGCTCTTTCGTTAAATCAAAATCCATTTTTTGCTCACTCCTGTCATGTGAAACGAATTTTAGGAAATTTATACAGTACAATATTGATTATAATAAAAATTGTTAAATATACATAGAGTTATTTTTTAATATTTTGAAAATTTCAAATAAAAAACATCTCTTTATCCTCCTTTTAATAAGCAAGGACTAAGAGATGTTGTTTTAAATTAAAAGACAGATTATTTAGTTATTTAGTACATTTTCTTCAAAGTATTTTCCCCAGTCAGGTTGTCTACCATCGATATCTTTAAAACCATACTCCCTTGAAAGCTCCCAAGAACTTAACGCTTTGCCATTTTTCTCATAAACATTTGGATCACTTGCTAAAGCTGCAGCGGCTCTTCCAACAAAAAATGGGGTTTCTGAAGCAATAAAGTGAGGATCTTTTTTTGCACCTTCTTGCCAATTTTCCTCTGTAACTTCAAACAAGTCCAGCATAGCCTCTGAACGTAAAAATCCAGGAGTCAGCGCAACGGATGTTATATCATATGCTTTTAATTCAGCAGCCATAGACTGAGCTAAGTGAATTGCCGATATTTTAGCTAAACTATAAAATAAGTTACCTCTATAATCATAACTAATGCCGTCCGTTATTTCGATAATAAGACCTTTTTTGTTTTTTACCATAAGTGGAGCTCCATAGTAACTCGTTTTAATATGAGAATGTACTGCTCTTTCCTGCATAAGTAATCCGTTTTCCAAATTGTGTTCCCAAAATGGAATCTCCCATTGTGTAAGAGGATCCCCACCCCATACATCATTCACTAATATGTCTAACTGTCCATCCTGATCTTTTTTTACTTTATCAAACAATGCCACAATATCTTTATCAACCGTATGATCCACTCGTAAAGGAATTCCTAAACCGCCTGATTCAGTTACAAGCTCAGCAGTTTCTTCAATCGTTTCCTTTCTCCCCATAGAAGATAAATTTCCTCTAGTACTTCTACCGGTCACATAAACCGTTGCACCTGATTCACCCAACATTCTTGCAATTCCACGTCCTGCTCCACGAGTAGCACCCGCAACTACAGCAACTTTACCGCTTAATGGTTTCAATTCAAACCCACCCTTTCTTATATACTCGAAAAGTATACAAGACTAATATGTCACTTTCTGACGTAATTCATGAATTTCTTTGCAACTTTGTTATAAACACATCTTTCACTACTTCTATGTCTGCCACTTCGGTAAAACCAAATTTTTGATATAGTTTTTTGGCAGGTTCATTATCCCTACCTGTGGATACTATCATTTTTTTCACCTCTAAATTTAAGTCAAGAAGGTAATTTAATAATGCAGATGCGATACCTCTACGAAAATAATCAGGATGAACAATCATGCGACATATTGTAAGGATTGAAGCTTCAATTTCATATGAAATTGCACCAGCTAATTGTTCACCCACATAATATCCTAAAAAAATCTCATCACATTTTTGTAATGTTTGTACGTTATCCTTTAGGGGTGGAATATCATAAAAATCGATCATTTCTGCTTCTATTTTGTAGGAAGGCAACTGTATTTTTAATACTTCTCTTGCAACTTCTTCTCTCGTAATATCGAGCTTTTTGATCATTCAATATTCACCTCAATTACCGGTATTCTACTTTTATTTATTATTTTCTATTTTAAAATCAAACTACTATTAGCTAATTGAAAAATCTTAATTATAATCTATTGCTCTAGCTTATCATAGTCAAGTTTTAATCTTTTGATATGTATATATAAAAAGGGAAATATGCTATCTTTAATAATGAAGGAGGGAATCAATGAACTACATCACTCGTTGGATTTTTTTAATGATTCTAATCTTATTTACAGTTTTATTAGCTTATAAAGGAATTACATTATGGTCTATAGGGACCGATGTTGATGGCGCTGGTATTGGAATATACTTTTTAGGTTTAGAAATAAATGATAAAGTTCTAGAGGAACGTATTCCTCCGTATGCCTATGGTTTTCTTATAACAAGTTTAATTACTCTGTTAATTAGCATTATTCTTTTGATAAAAAATCTTAAGATACACCAACCTAAATAGCATAAAAACTTTATTGTTTCATTGATACGATATTCAAGAACAAATATATATAAATTCGGATGTTGTAAAAAACAGGCAGCTAGGAATGTTAGTTCCAGTCTGCCTGTTTTTAATTTAATTTAACTAGTTTAAATTCTTTTAATTCAACAATGCTTTCACTTTTGAAACCACATTCTCTACTGTAAAACCATATTCCTCAATCACTTTTGGACCTGGAGCAGAAGCACCAAAGATATCTATGCCAAGAATGTCTCCTTGATCGCCTGTATAACGTTCCCATCCAAGCGGTTGTGCCATTTCAATTGCTAAACGAGCTTTTACATTTGGTAAGATGACAGAATCTTTATAAACTTGATCCTGCTTCTCAAATAACTCCCAGCTTGGCATGCTGATCACACGAACTTGAATTCCTTGTTCCGCCAATGCTTTTTGAGATTGTATTGCTAAAGCAACTTCTGATCCAGTAGCAATTAATTGAGCCTGTGGTTTACCATCTGCTGCATCAGATATAACGTATGCTCCACGAGTTAAATTTCCATTTGCATTATTCGTTCCTGCTAATTGAGGAAGATTTTGACGAGTTAATACTAATGCCACTGGTTCAGCTGTATTTTCAACTGCATAACGCCAAGCAGCACTTGTTTCATTTCCATCCGCTGGACGAATCACAGTTAAATTAGGAATTACTCTTAAAGCAGGTAATTGCTCAATAGGTTCATGAGTAGGGCCATCCTCACCTACTGCTATACTGTCATGTGTTAACACATAAATAGCAGGTAAATTCATCAATGCTGCTAAACGAACAGCAGGACGCAGGTAATCTGAGAATACAAAGAAGGTACCACCGTAAGGTCTAACTCCACCATGCAATAAAATTCCGTTCATTGCTGCTGCCATGGCAAATTCACGAACACCAAAGTAAATGTTTCTTCCGCTATAATCAGCTGGTGTATATACTCCTAGATCTTTCATATGCGTATTAGTAGAAGACTCTAAATCAGCTGAACCACCAAATATAGTCGGTACTTTGTTAGCTAGTGCATTTAAAGCATTTCCAGAGGCTACTCGTGTAGCAATGGCTTTATCTTCAGGGATATAGGAAGGTAAATCTGCATCCCATCCTTCAGGAAGCTCATTGCTCACTGCCTGTTCAAACTGCTGTGCTAACTGTGGGAATTGTTGCTTATAGCTATCAAACATACTGTGCCAAGCTTTTTCTGCTTCAACTCCATTATTTTTAATAGTTGCAAAATGTTCTCTTACTTCGTCTGGCACATGGAAATTAGGTTCATTAGGCCAGCCGTAAGCTTCTTTCGTAAGTACTACTTCATCTGTACCTAATGGAGAACCATGTGGACCAACCTTACCACCTTTACCTTGTTTGTTTGGACTACCGTAACCAATCACTGTTTTTACCTCAATGATCGTTGGTTTATTTAACTCCGCTTTAGCTTGATTAATTGCTTGATTTATTTCTGCTAAATTATTTCCATCCTCAACACGCAACACCTGCCAACCATGACCTTCAAAACGAGCTGTTACGCCTTCTGAAAAGGAAAGATCAAGGTCTCCATCTAAAGAAATATCGTTGGAATCATACAACATAATAAGCTTTCCTAATTTTAAATGTCCTGCTAAGGAAGCTGCTTCACTAGAGATGCCTTCCATTAAGTCTCCATCACCACATATGGAATACGTAAAATGATCGATCACATTAAAATCCTCTTTGTTATATGTAGCTGCAAGATGAGATTCTGCAATCGCCATCCCTACTGCCATCGCTACACCTTGTCCAAGTGGACCCGTTGTGGCATCTACACCTGCTGTATGTCCAAACTCTGGATGTCCAGGTGTTTTACTCCCCCACTGACGGAAATTTTTAATTTCCTCCATGGGAAGGTCATATCCGCACAAATGAAGCAAGCTGTATAATAACATGGACCCATGTCCTGCAGACAATACAAATCGATCTCGATTGATCCATTTTGGATTATCTGGATTATGCTGCATAAATTTTGCCCACAATTCATACGCCATCGGTGCCGCTCCCATTGGCATGCCTGGATGACCTGAATTTGCTTTTTCAATTGCATCAATCGCTAAAGTACGAATTGTATTTACACTTAATGTTTCTATACTTGGTGTTTGACTCATCATAAAAACCTCCTAGTTTCAATTTCTATTGTATATTTGTAATATTGCTAACTACTGCCATATAAGGATGGATTCCGGGCAAATGCCTGATGTTTATGTACGATTTTCAGTTCATGGATAAACTGATGTACACGTTAATCACATGGATATGGTTGAACTTAGTGGACCAACATTGCTTTACGTCAGCCAACTCTTTTATATTCATCCAATGCTGTTTGAAAAACTTGTTTAAAAGATACTCCTGCACGAGCAGCACATTTGATTCCCACATCAATTTCAGAAACTTTCTGAGTTTGAATCATAAACTACTATGGAATTCCTCAAAATAAACAAATGGAGTTACATTCGTTATTAATCCCCATTTTTCAGTACAAATAACAATTATTACATCATGTTTTAATCATTGTATTGGTAATGAAGTTGTTGCGACCTTTTGTCACCCAAGAGAAGTTACTTCTTTTTCTGAGAAGAACACCCTCTAACTGATGATTCTGCAAAAAAAGTTTTATTTTCATTGGATTTTCAATCAGGAAACTTCACCTACCTTTCATGAACCATTCTTATAATGAAATACAAACTTCATTAAAATTAACACTAATTGTAACACTTGAAAACTATCTTTTCTACTTTAAATGAATAAAGTAGGGTATTTAAATTTTAAAAAATGAAATATGATTTAAAAAAAGTGTAGCTAGTTAAATACAACTGTTTTATTTTCATGAACTAAAATTCGATCTTCTACATGCCAAGATACAGCTCTTGCTAAAACAATTCTTTCAATATGTCTACCAATTCGTTTCAGCTCATGCACGGAATCCCTATGACTTACTCTTTGTACATCTTGCTCAATAATTGGACCTCCGTCAAGCTCTTCTGTCACATAATGAGCAGTAGCACCTATGATCTTTACTCCTCTATTAAAAGCCTGTGTATAAGGCTTTCCTCCTACGAAAGCTGGCAAAAAGGAGTGATGTATGTTAATCATTCTATTTTTAAAAAATTGAAGGAACTTTGGTGAAATGATTTGCATATATCTCGCTAAAATAATCGTATCTACTTTTCCTGCTGTTACTTCAAGGTGTTTCGCTTCAGCTTCAGCTTTCTTATCAGCTGTCACAGGAATATGATAATATGGAATTCCAAAAGATTCTACCAATTCCCTCATGTCAGAGTGGTTACTTACCACCATCTCAATATCCGCATATAAATCTCCTGCTTGCCATTGCCATAACAATTCAAGTAAACAATGGTCTTCTTTTGAAACGAAAATAGCTAACTTTTGTTTCTTGTGTGCCAAACTTATTCTCCAATTCATTTGAAATTCATCTGCAACATTAGCAAAATCTTTTTCTAACGACTCAAGTTTAGACTCTAAATTAGGCAAATCAAATTCAATTCGAATAAAAAACATACCGCCTTCAGGATCCATCGTGTATTGATCAGATTGAACGATATTTGCTTCATGTTGATGTAAAAACTTGGAGACGGTTGCTACAATACCAGGTTGATCTGGACATGAGATTAACATTCGAGCTCGATGTTCACTTGTTTTATCTGACCATTTATTCAAATTAGGTGTCAGTGGTTTCATGTTTTAAGATAACGCTCCTTCTTTAGCAAAACTAACTGTTAAACGTTGATTGATCTGCTCTTCAGATAAATCTGAAAGCAATTCTGCTTCCATCACTTGATCATACAACCTTTCCATCGGCTCACGAGGGTCTTGTTTTCTTAATTTTGCATCACTTTTTAACGTTTCCCATGTATTTAGTATAAATTCCCTTTGATCAATTAAATTTTTATTAAAAAAATGATTTAATTTTTCAACGTCTTCAATAAATTCAGAACCAAATCGTTGTTCTATATTTCCTCTAAGCAAAGCAATCTCTGCTTCGTACATCGGTCTTTGAGATTTTTTATCTTTACCGATCCATGGTGTTTCTAAAATCATAGGAAGATGTTTTAACTTTTCATGATGAACGATGTTGTTCATAGCATTAAATCCAATAAACCCAGAACCTACCGGGGCATGACGATCTTTCCCTGCTCCGCGGGGGTTTTTACTATCGTTTAAATGAAGGACTGCGATGCGATCTAATCCAACGATCTTATCAAATTGATCTAAGACACCATCAAGATCATTTACAAGGTCATAACCTGCATCATGAACGTGACATGTGTCAAAGCAAACGGTTAACCGCTCATTACTTTGTACTTTATCTATAATGGAGGCAAGTTCTTCAAAACTTCTTCCGATTTCAGTTCCTTTGCCTGCCATCGTTTCTAGTGCGATATTTACATTTGTTCCTTTTGTTCCTTCTAGAACTTCATTCAACCCTTCGGCAATACGTGCAATTCCATATTCAGCATCTTTATCGGTATATGCGCCAGGATGAAGTACGATATTTTTTACACCTAAATAATCTGTTCTATTCATTTCTTGCTGTAGAAAGTCAACAGCTAATTGAAACGTATTGGATTTATATGAACCTAAATTAATAATATAAGGGGCATGTACAACAATTTCATGTATATCGTTTTTCTCCATCACTTGCTTGCCTTCTTCAATAAACTGCTCTTCAATCGGTTTTCTTCTTGTATTTTGAGGAGCTCCCGTATAGATCATAAAAGTGGATGAACCGTAAGTTTCAGCTTCCTCTGCTGCATTCAACAATCCTTTACTAGAAAATGAAACATGTGAGCCTATTTTTAACATATTTATCTTCTCCTAAATCTATTTTTTATAAAAATAATGTAAAAAAATCTGCTTTTTTTTTGCACTCTACTAAACATATCTTTATGATCATGTAAATCTATCAATAATTCAGTACATACTATATTATTGTACTCCTAATATCCCTTTGCCGCAATTGGTGCAATTCATCCAAATATTGAGGATTTAACAATTCAATAAATTCTTTTAGAGCAGGCGACATCCATTTTTTCTTGTGCACAACAAGTTGAACATAGACTTCGATACTAGGTTCATCTAAAGGAATCAAAGATAGAGATTCCTCCTCCAACTCTTTTTCTACTGTAATCTTAGGTAATATAGCGATTCCAAGTCCAGAAATGACACATCGTTTTATCACTTCAATCCCATTGAATTCCAATGATGAACCGCAACTTACACCTTCTCTTTTTAATGCTTGCTCCAACATTGTACGATATGTACAGCCTTTTTCTGTACATATCACCGTCTCTCCTTGCAAATCTTTCACAGTTACTCTTTTCCTTGTTGCTAATGGATGGTTTTTAAATCCAACTAGAACCATTTCTTCTTTTCTTATAATTAATTTATTCAGGTCCTCATGATGTAGGGTTTGATCCATTACCAGTGCGATGTCATAGGTTCCATCTAAAACTTTTAGATACATATCGGAGCAAATATTAGATTCAATTGATAATTTAATTTGAGGGTGTTTGATATTAAATTGTTGGAAATATTTAACTAATTCAAATGTAGCAAATGATTCTACTGTTCCAATGGATAATGATCCATTTAATTCCATTTTAGAAGTTAGACGTTCTTTGGCTTCATCTTCCAATGAGACTAATTTTAAAGCATATTGATACAAATGCTCTCCTGATTGTGTGAGTTGCATCTTTCGTCCCATTCTTTCAAAAATTTTAACCCCATAGTCACCTTCCATCTTTTTAATTTGTGTAGTCACACTAGACTGTGCATATCCTAACTGTTCCGCTGCTTTCGTATAATTTTTCCATTTTACAACTTCTATAAAAGTACGATAAACATCTGTATCCACTTTTAATCATCACCTTTTCCGATAGTAACTATCAATAATTATAGCTAACGTTGATAGTTGTGTCTATGGTATTGTATATTTCACAAAGTGATTTTTAGGCAAATAAAAATATAGGGTCATAAGCTCAAATTAAATACATCAATTTTATTTGATTAATACTTGTGCATTTTAGGAGAGATGACATTGATTAACAGAAAACTAAATGCTGTACAATTAAGCGGTCTAATTATTGGCCCGATCTTAGGTTCAGGTATTATCCTACTCCCTCCGATTATTTATGATGTTGCAGGAGATTATGCCATATTCTCATGGATTATCATTATGTTGATCAACTTTTTTTTTGCTTTTTTATTTGGTCAATTGAGCATTAAATTCCCCGGTGAAGCTGGAGTGACGCAAGCCGTTGAGGTTGTGTTTGGTAAATATATAAAGTACTTAACCTCCTTCTTTCTAATAGGAGCTGTATGTTTTGGTCCTATCGCTGTACTAATGACTGCTGCTCAATTTCTTCAGATTGACGGATTTTCAACAAAGTGGATGGCTGTTCTATTAATGGGTATTACGATTCTAATTTTGCTACTAAATGTTTCTTTTATCGGTAAAATTGCTTTTGTTTTGTCTTCAGTATCAGCAATATTGTTGTTTTCAGGAGGGTTGACCTCTTTAATCCAATATCCAAAAACAGATCTATTTACTACAAGCTTTGATTTTTCAACATTTGGATATAGTTTGTTATTGTTGTTTTGGACGATCGTAGGCTGGGAAGTAATTGGAAATTACAGTAATGAAGTTAAAGATGTACGCAAAACGATTCCAAAAGCGATTGGTTTCAGTGCTCTGATCATTACAATTGTTTGTTTATTAGTAGCTGCCTCTATCCAATGGTCAACGATACCCACTGTTTCTGATGGATCACAAATCAACGTTGCAAGTATTTTAACTCCTATATTTGGTGGATGGACTGGATGGATCATGGGTATTATTGCACCTGGTTTATGTTTATCTTCGATTATTCTATTTATTGGGGGTACGGCTAGATTAATTCGCAGGTTGGCAGAAGAAGGTGTTCTACCTAAAAAGTTAAGTTATCGTACAAAAACCAATATACCACTGGGAGGAATTATTGCACTCAGCTGCTTCCATGTGTTTGTCTTTGTCCTTATCTTTTTCAATTGGATCAATGCAACCCAAATTGTTGCGATTGCAGATGGATTTTTTATTAGCAATGTATTTGTTACGATGTTAGCTGCCATAAAATTGTTTAAACAAAAGATTGTCAAAATGTTAATTGGCATGATGTTACTCGTATTGTTTATGTTTTTATCCTTTTCATCACCTTTTATCTTAGTTTCTATAGCCATATTAACGATATTTTTTGTTTATAAACAAATTAAATTTAATGCTAAACAATCATGTAAGGATGGTGAAAAAAACCTTTTAATGGTGAAATAGCTCTTTGATGATGGTGTAGCATATACCTTCACTTAAACATAATAGAAAGTAGGAAACGAAAATGCCCCGCATACTTTATATTGTACTTATATTACTCAGCCTCATTTGGGGCGGATCTTTTTATTTTATTAAAATATTAATTGAAGACTTCGGTCCTTGGACCATTGTTTTTCTTAGATCATTCCTAGGACTAGTAACTATTATGATCATCATGCTTGTCTTACGGAAACCTTTCGAAATTCGAAAAATGCCCTGGTTTCCTTTAACGGTCATGGCATTAATCAATACGGTTATCCCTTGGGCTCTCATTGCGTTTAGTGAAACTAGATTATCTAGCAACATGGCCTCAGTATTAAACGCAACAACCCCACTGTGGACGATCATTGTAGGTATTTTATTTTTCCATGCAACCATCAATCGCATGCAATGGCTAGGAATTGGAATGGGTTTAATTGGGCTCATTATCTTGCTTGAAATCAATCCCGTTCATATTATTTCAGTGGATTTGATTGGATTTGTATGTATGATTGCGGCTACCGTTTGTTATGGATTTGGATCTCAGTTATCTAAACGTTTATTAAAGGGATTATCCATGTATCAAATTACCTTCTGTACTTTATTTATTGGATCACTTAGCAGCGGAAGTATTGCCCTACTTTTTGAATCCATATCAATAACCCACTTAGCTTCCTGGACAAATATCTCAGTGCTTATTGGTTTGGGTGTATTTGGATCAGGTATAGCATATATCCTCTTTTATTATTTAGTTCAAAAAGGCAGTGCTGAATTTGCTACGATGGTAACTTATCTTATACCAGCTACAGCCATCATTTGGGGATACACTCTTCTTAATGAAGAGGTAAGTTGGAATCTACTTATAGGACTTGTTTTGGTGCTTTGTGGTGTATTTATTTCAACTAAAAAACAATCTAATAAGGTAGTTGATGTTCAGATGATGAGACAACAAGAGTTAAGGTAAACATCATTGATTTGGAACGGTAGTAACTAGCCAGTTTCACCCGTAGATTTAATTCGATCAGTCTGAACCAAAGTAACAGCCATTCCTCCAAACGTAAGGAATAAACCAATAACTTGCAATATACTTGGTTGAAAAGCTATTATCATTGTATCTAGTAAGATAGCCACAATAGGATCTAAAAAGACTAGTGCGGAAATCAGTCTTGTTGGAAGGAATCGTACACTTCTAAAAAATAAAAAATATACCACACCTGTATGTATGACACCAATCATTGTAATCGCAATCCAATGATTTACCTGAAGTCCAGAAAAAGCACTAAGACTAACTAAAGGAAATAACAAGATAGCACCAAGTGATGTTTGAATCACGGTCACAGCATACGGAGATAATTGACTAATACCTTTACTGAGAAGTGTTAATAGTGCGTATAAAATCGCTGCTAAAAAAGGCAAGATAAGTCCTGATGAGAGTAATTGTTGAAACGGAGTATCCGTCCCTAAACCAGATATTAACATTGTACCAATAAAACATATCAAAATAGAGGTGATTGCTAACCATGTTAATTTTTCTCTGTATAGAAAGCTTCCCAACAATAAAACAATGACGGGTGCTAGATAGTAGATGGAGATGGCAACAGTAATCGGCATCATTTCAAATGCCTTAAATAGGAATACCCAATTAGATACAAGTATTACTCCACATAATAAAATACGTTTCACTTCACGTTGATTCCAATTTTCATTTTTGAATTTCCCCGAAAGCAACCAAAAAGCACCTAAAAATAAAGAAGCACAAACACAACGTACAAACACTAACTCAAAAGCTTGAAGTCCTGTCTGTGCCGCTACAAATCCAATTGAACCAAATATAGCCATCGCTAAACCCATACTGATTGCAGCAAATGATCTTTTAGGGTGTTGTATACTATTACTCAACTATAACACCTACCTTAGTGTTTAAAAATCCAGTTTTTATGTAGATGGTTTCCTTCATATTTAAAGCCACTAATTCACGCTATTTCATTCTTTTCATCATTGATAGTAGGAGGAATAGATTATATTCTATGTAAGCATCATTTCATCTTAATATTGTATTACACTATACTTCTATTGAGCAATGATTGATATAAAAAACTTAAAAAATAGAAGATGAAGCGATTCCCTCAGTCGCTCCATCTTCTTCTATTGGAGATACATCCCCTCAAAATAATAGATATTTGCTACCTTGCTTCATTTTTTGGGGATGATTCTGGTTTGCATTATATTACGCTACAAAGGTTGTTCGGAATATGCCTCGTAGCTTTATCGTCACTTTTGTGGGTATCAGTTACCCTTACTTTTCCTCTGTCTACTATAAATATCCATCCACACCGCTAGGATTAAAATTCCGCCTTTAACGATATATTGCCAGAACGTTTCAACACTCATTAGACTCATACCATTGTCTAAACTGGCCATCACTAATGCACCGATAATAGCTCCTGAGATGGTACCTGCTCCACCTAATAAACTCGTTCCACCAATTACGGCAGCAGCGATCGCATCCAATTCATACATATTACCAGCATTCACCGTTGCAGATCCAACCCTAGCTGTTAATAAAATACCTGCAATAGCAGCTAGCGTATTTCCTAATACGAATAACATCAATGTTCTTCTTTTAATATTAATCCCTGATAATCGAGCTGCTTCAGAATTTCCACCAATCGCATAAATTTGTCTTCCATACACTGTATTTTTAGCAATAAACGTAAAGATAATCGCTAAGAAAATAACAACGAAAATCGGAATGGGTATGCCTTTGTAACTATTCATAGCTAATACAAAAGTAAGGACTAATATAGATACTAAAACAATTTTGAATAAGCTGAGCACCATGGGTTCGATATCAAATCCAAACTTTTTACGAGAAACTCTTTTCATAACTAAAAGTAAAGCAAACACACCTATGGCCAAAATCCCAATTAATAATCCCCATCCTGCAGGAACATAACCTGTACCCACAATTTTAAATCCATCTGATAAACCTGAGATCGTCTGACTATTACTAATTCCCAATAAAAGTCCTCTAAATATGAGCATGCCACCCAGCGTTACGATAAAAGCGGGTACAGCACGATAAGCAACCCACCAACCTTGCCATAATCCAACTAATGCACCAAAAGCGATGGTTACAATAAACACAACAACGGCATTCCAGTCATATGTTGAGTTTAAAATAGCTGCAACTCCACCAGTTAAACCTACTAATGAACCCACAGACAAATCAATATGTCCTGCGACAATGATTAATACCATACCAACCGCTAATACAGATGTAACTGACATTTGATTAAACAAATTAGATAAATTTCTTGGTTCTATGAAACTACCACCACTAAGAAATGTGAACAGTAACCAAATCAAAACCAAAGCCGCAATCATCGTATAGGCTCTAAGGTCAAATTTGATCCATTGAATTTTTTGTTTATTTTGTAATGCCTCAGTTTGCGTATTCATTTTACATTCCTCCCGTTGCTGCTACCATAATTTTCTCTTGCGTTGCATCTTTATAATCGAACTCACCCGTTAGTTTTCCTTCATTTAATACTAAAACACGGTGGCTTATTCCCAATACTTCTGGCAGTTCAGATGAGATCATAATGATAGCGACACCCTTTTTGATCAGTTCATTCATTATGTTATAGATTTCAAACTTAGCACCAACATCAATACCACGAGTAGGTTCATCCACAATTAATATCTTTGGTTCAGTCATTAACCATTTCCCAAGCACAACCTTCTGCTGGTTTCCACCACTTAAATTGCCAACAATACTTTCTACAGATGGAGCTTTAATTCTTAAAGAGTGATGATACAGTTTTGAATGTTTGATCTCTTCGTTTTCACTAATCACACCATACGGTGAAATCCATTTTAAACTAGGCAATGTGATGTTGTTTTGTATACTCATCCCTAACACCAGTCCATATTTCTTTCGATCCTCTGAAACTAGCGCAAGTCCCTTTTTAATGGCATGTTCGGTATTTTTAATCTTGACTTTCTCACCATCAATTTCAACATCACCACTTGTTAAACCAGCATAAGTGCCGAATAAACTCATCACAAGCTCCGTACGCCCAGCACCCATCAGACCAGAGATTCCCAGTATTTCACCCTTGCGCACTTCAAAGGACACGTTATCAATCAGGTTTTTACCTGCTTGATTTGGATCTTTCACTGAATAATTTTTAACAGATAAAACAACATCCCCTGGACTTGCTTCGACTCGTGGGAATCTTTCTGTTAATTCACGTCCAACCATTAATGAAATCACTTTATCTTCATCAATTTCAGCTGTATCATGTGTTGCTACGGTTTGCCCATCACGTAAAATCGTAATGGAATCTGCTATATCGAAGACCTCGTTTAACTTATGAGAGATGTATATACAAGTTACACCCCGTTTTTTAAACTCTCTTAATATGTTTAATAGAATCTCCACTTCTTTTTCTGTGAGTGCAGCTGTAGGCTCGTCTAGTATTAATATTTTTGCATTTTTAGATAAGGCTTTTGCAATTTCAATTAATTGCTGTTGTCCAATCCCTAATTCACCAGTAATTTGATCTGGTTTAATTCCTGCTAATCCTACTTCAGCTAACCACTTTTCCGTTTCACTATATACATAATCCCATTGAATGACGCCAAGTTTTTGTGGTTCATTTCCTAAAAACAAGTTTTCTGCAACCGTCATACCTCTAACCAATGCTAATTCCTGATAAATAATAGCAATACCAGCTTCTTCTGCATCTCTAATATTCGTAAATGCTTTTTTATCATCATCTACAAGGATTTCACCTTCATAAGTACCCTCAGGATATAATCCACTTAATACTTTCATTAAGGTTGATTTACCTGCACCGTTCTCACCACACAATGCGTGGACTTCCCCTTTATTCACTTTAAAGGTCACTTGGTCCAAAGCTTTTACACCAGGAAATTCTTTGGTGATTTGTTTCATTTCTAAGGCAATTGTCATTTTTGTTCTCCTCCCTGCTATAGTACATGTTCAAAAAGTTCTGTTTTCAGCACCTACAAGATTGCACTATTGGACTTTTTGAACAAACTCTATGAGTAAAAAGCTTGTATTGGAATAATCAAGTAGATCTTTATTAAAATCATGCCTTTTTTTGAGGATAGAATCTGGATTTTCCTATCCTCTAAAAAAGGGGGGGAAATAAAGGATTAATATCCTTCATCTTCCCCGCTAAATTAATATTGATTATTCCCCGTATACATCCTCTTTAGAGTGGAATCCGTCAGCAATAACAGTTTCATCAATGTTATCTTTGCTAACTGGAATTGGGTCTAAAAGAATAGATGGCACGTCTTTAAATTCATTGTTTACAACTTTATCCGTTTCCGGAGTTTTTCCATTTGCTAAGTCAATTGCTAATTGAGCAGAATGGTATGCTAAATCTTTGATTGGTTTATAGACGGTCATTGTTTGTGTACCTTCTACAATTCTTTGAATACCTGCAAGCTCCGCATCTTGACCAGATACAGGGATTTGTCCTGCTAATCCTTGTTGTTCAAGTGCTTGAATTACACCACCCGCTGTTCCATCGTTAGCAGCAACAACTGCATCGATGTTGTTTTCGTTTTTAGTTAAAGCATTTTCCATATTTGCTAATGCATTTGCAGGGTCCCAACCTTCAGTGAATTGCTCATAAACGATGTTAATATCACCTTTGTCAACTAGTGGTTGAAGAATGTTCATTTGACCTTTTTTAAATAAGTGTGCATTGTTATCTGTGTCTGCACCTTCGATTAATACATAGTTACCCGTTGGTTGAGCATCAACGATAGCTTGAGCTTGCATTTCACCTACACGCTCATTATCAAAAGAAACATATAAGTCTACATCAGCTTCTTTAATTAAACGGTCATAAGATAAAACTTTAATTCCAGCTTCATGTGCTTTTTCAACAATTGCCGCTGCTGCTTTAGCTGAATGAGGAACTACGACTAAAACGTCTACCCCTTGGCTAATTAAGTTTTCAGCTTGAGAAATTTGCTTTGCATCGTCACTGTTTGCTGATTGAACCAATACTTCTGCACCTAACTCCTCTGCTTTTTCTACAAAGAAGTCACGGTCTCTTTGCCAACGCTCTTCTTGCAATGTATCCATAGAGAAACCGATTACAATTTGATCATCACTTACTTCTTTATCGCCTTCATTACTTCCAGTATCTGTTCCTTCATCACTATTACCACACGCAGCTATTGAAAAGACAAAAACTAACGCTAGTAATAAAACCCCAAACTTTTTAAATTTTGTGTTCATTTGTACCTCTCCTTTAATATAAATGTTTACAATTCTAAGACTACCAAGAAATAGTTTCTTTGTGAGATATAATCGTCTGTACTTTATTGGTATATACAGCACTTTTTTATGTTCACCTATAAAAGTGAAGTTCATACTAAATGAAAAAACACCTAAACGGAGAGTTTTATTAAACTAACCACACTAGGTGTTTATGCAAAAAAAATGTCAATACTTGTTACAAACTTTAAGAAACTATTAAAATTTTTTTCTATATTCTGTTGGAGAAACACCATACTTTTTCTTAAATACCCTACTAAAATAATTTGGATCTTTATATCCAATTTCATATGTAATTTCTTTCAAACTTCTTTGGGGATCTTTCATCAACTCTCTAGCACGTTCAAGTCTACATTGTGTAAGAAAATCAATATAGTTTGTTCCTAATTGATCTTTAAAAAGTTTGCTAACATAATATGGACTGAGTCCAACAAATTCTGCTAGCATTTCTAAAGATATTTCACGATTTGCATTTTCGTAAACATAGTTTTTCATACGTGATAATAAATCAGGTGCAACACGAACACTCATCTTTTCAAGTGGTTCGGTCATTTTTTTCAAAATCACACTTGTTTCTGTTTTTAATTGTTGTATACTTTCTATTTTTGTTAAATAAATGGGGCTTTCCACTTCAAAACCCATTTCATTCATACTTCGGCTCATTAACCATAATACTTGCAATACTCTTTGTTGAATTTCAATTTGAGGCTTTTTGTTGGATGCATAATTCATAATGAGCTGATTTATTAATTGAGGTAAATGATGAATATTTCCTTTCCTTGTTTCTTCCAACATTCGTTTTTCCAGATCTAAATCTAACGTTTTTGGCGTTGCATTTGAATTTTTCAGATCCTCGTAAAAAAAATGTTTGGAAGGTAAATCCAGATCAGCAGATGCTAATAAAGCCTCATGATAAGAGTTTTGAATGTGTTCTATTTGTCCACATGGTTTGCCAACCCCAATGAAAAAATGAATACCTTGAAAACGATTTGAAAAATTTATCAATTTCCTTATTAAACTGGAAGCATGAGAACGATACGTTTTTTCTGGATCTGGGATCACAATGATAGGAATATGTTTGCCCGACATTGTACCTACAAACCCCTGCTCCTCTTGATGATAGAAACTTTTAACTTCACGATATAATTCCAATAAAGCAATCGATTCCATCTTCTCAAAATTTTTGCTTTGAACCACTAGCAAAAGCACGTAAGCATTTTGAATTTCAACCATGCCTAATAGTTCTATCATTTCATCAAGTTGCATGACATTCATATGTTCAAATAATAGTTGTGTCACTAAATCTGCTTCTACAATGGGCAAGGCTTTTTCAAGTCGTTCCTCACTTCGCGATTGAGCCTCTTTCTCTTTTTTTTCAATGTCCATTTCATCCAATACTTTTTGAACAGCATGAACGATATCTACAGGTTTGCTAGGTTTAAGAATATAGTCCTTGACTTGCAGTTTCAAAGCAGTTCTTGCGTACTCAAAAGTATCGTATGCAGATACCATAATAAATCTGACAAAAGGGGCAAATTGTTTAATTTTTTGTACGGCAGCTAAACCATCCACTTCTGGCATCCGTATATCCATGAATATAAGATCAGGTTCAAATTGTTTAGCCATTTCAATTGCTTCTTTCCCGTTGCTTGCTTGTCCAACGATTTGAATATCAGCAATATGCTTTTCAAGAATTTTCTGCAAAGCCATTCTTTCAATGGCTTCATCATCAACGATGAGAATTTTATTCATTTATATTCTTACTCCTTTTTGGAAGCTGTAATGTTATTTTCGTCCCTTTTTCTGGAACACTTGATATCTGTATTACATCATGAATACCGAAGTGTAATCTCAACCTTGTAATTACATTACTTGTTCCGATACCCGTAGAATGTCCTTCATAATGATTTGAAGCTTCTCCTTTTAAAATAGCGTTTACTTTTTCCTGTGACATTCCCTTTCCTTTATCTTCTATGCAAATCAAAACATGCTCTGGTTGATCCTTAATTTTAATATGTATTTCTCCACCTTCTTCAGATGGCTCAATGGCATGAATGAATGCATTTTCAACAAAGGGTTGAATCGTTAAAGAAGGAATCTCAAAGGAAAAACATTTTCCGTCAATGTCAATATCATACTGGACACGATCAAAAAACCTCACTTTTTGAATCGCTAAATACTCCTGTACTCCTTTCATTTCTTCAAGAATTGTAACCGTCTTGCCCATCTGCCTTAAGTTATAACGCAATAAATTGGATACAGAAGTAATCAGATCACTCGTTTCATAAGCTTCCTCTAAATAAGCTTTTTTAGAGATTGTGTTTAAAGTATTAAACAAAAAATGTGGGTTGATTTGACTTTGCAAACTTTTAAGTTCACTTTCCTTTAACAGTAATTTATGTTTATTGAGATCACGCTCAATTTTAACCTTTTCCTTCATTTCCCCTATTAATTTTTTAATATCAATGCGCATACGTTCAAACACGTTTGCCAAAAAACCAATCTCATCATTGCTTTTAATGTTGATTTGTCGATCAAACTTCCCCCTAGATATCTCTTTTACTGCCAGAGTTAATTTAAGTATAGGCCTTGTGATACTTCCCGCGAATAGATAGGAAAATAACAATAACAAGAAGGAAGCCATCAACAAAATCCAAAAACCCATTTTTTCGAGATTCGTACTTTGTTGAATAATAGAACGATAAAATTGATGGTATGTTTTTAACTCACGATCTAAAATGGTTAATGTCATCTCTGCAATGTAATCTGATATTTTAGTTGCTTGATCCAGATGGGATGCAGCCTGCTCGTAACGGTCATTTTGAAAAGAAACCAAAGCTAATTCTGTTGATTCTACTTGGCTTTTAATCATATTTTCATAGTTAATTAAATTCATATAGTTATCGGAATTTCGTAATGAATTCAATTGAACAGATATCGTTTGTAATTCCAATTTTTGATTTTCATATGATGCAAGTTGTTCATCAGATATTTCTAATATGTACTCATGTAATGTAGCAATTAAGTTTTCACTTAGGTTTGAAACTTGATTCATTAACAAATATCTTTGTAATATTTGATTATACTGCTCGATCGTTTTTTGATTATGATAACTCATAAATAACCAAATACCTAACATCAACATCCATATAAATAAAGACAGTAATATGATTTTTCTCTGAATACTATTCATAGATCAGTCTCCGTGATGACTTTACTTGGAGTATAGTAATACTTTTCAAGAGGTATTTCTCTACCTTCTAACCATTTTAGCATCATCACCATACTTTTAACCCCAATCTCTTTTGGATGATGTTCAATTGTCGCTTGGATAACGCCATCTTTTAACAACTCTTTTATTTCTGAATTGTCATCAAAAGCATATATCTTATAATTTTCAATCCTAGATCTCGTTTTAATGGTTTTTACAATTTGACTCGCACCATTTGCATTTAAAGCTACGATATGTTTACAATTTGGATTCTCATTTAATAAAGAGATTGATTCTTGGAATGCAGATTTTAATGTATCATTAAATACATTGGGGTTTGCTATTTTAATTTCTTCATTTGTATTTAAGGTGTCCATCACACCTCTTTGTCTCATTTCTTGCAAATTGATGAAATCTTCTCCTGCCAAAAAACAAACATTTACTGGGGATTCAATTGTTTTTTGTATATACTCTGCAATTTTTACTCCTTCTTGGTAATGATCTACCCCAACATAAGACCTTCTTAGACTACTGGGTGCATCTGAAGCAATTGTAATAACAGGTATCCCTTTTATGGATGCTTGATTCACAACCTCGATAAAATCAGGATGATTGATACCTTGAACGAGAATACCGTCCACTTTAGACGCGATAGCAATTTCAATTTGTTTGATGATTTCACTTTGATTGGTTCTATATGTTCCCCATATATTCAAATCGGTATTATTATTTTCAGCGATAAATTTTGCACCATGAACTAGTTCATTCCAAGAAGCACTTCCTAACTGATCCGAGATTAAAACAATTCTATATTTATTATAATCGGTTTCATCAGGATCCAAGTATAAAATTGAATGATCACTATACATATTAATAATGTAGTATGCAGATATAATCATGGTTATGATGCTACCCATAGATAGAGCAACGATAATCATTTTTCTCATTTTACATTTACCTTTCAAAATAATACTGTCAATATGCTGTTTCACTTTATTGTAACACATCGTTTTAAAATTAAATGATGATTACTCACCAATTAGTATGGTTCTGAAAGTACAAAAAGACTTCACTCGAATTTTATATAAAAGTAAGATATAATTTATTATTAGGGATTTGTTCAATAAAGGAACTTCTAGAATAACTTCTATTAGTATGTGTCATTTTATGAGGTGAAATGATGTCAACAGGATTTTCATGGTTTATTTTTATTTGGGTTTTTATATTAATCGGTTTCATGTCCATTGGCGGATACTTCATGTTTAGAAAATTTTTGAAAGTACTCCCTCAAGCAGACGGTAAATCGAAATTAGATTGGCAAAATCATTATGTTGAAAAAAGCAGGCATTTATGGACAGATGAATCAAAAGAATTTTTAGATCAATTGGTCTCACCTGTTCCTACTCCATTTCGTGATATAGCCAAACACTCAATAGCCGCAAAAATTGGTCAAGTTGCACTAGAAAGCAATGCTTCAGAAGTGACCCGTGACCATTGTGTGCAAGGATATATATTAGCAACACCAAGTAGAGATTACAAAAGTTTAATTTCATTTTTAGAAAAAAATGAAATCGATTATTCGGCTTATAAACATTTGCTGAAAAAAGCATAAACAAACTATATTCATTTCTTTACTTCAACTTCTTCAGTTCAATCTGGAGAAGTTTTTTTATTTTTATAAAGCCTTCTGAGTTAGTTTTCTATATTTGTAATAAATAAATGAAAAGTGATCATAAGCATGGTATAGGATTTCAAAAACAAATATTGAAAGGAAGGATGATCATGGCAAAATCTAATCGTGGAAAACCTTTGTGGAAAATGCAATCAAGAGGCAGGGGAACTTGCCCTATATGTAACGCAACTCGTATTAAATTACTTTATGATATTGTGAACAATGAAGGTGAAAACTTGAAAGTTTGTAAAAGATGTCAAAAGCAAAAAATTTAAATTAATCCTTATTTAAAATGAAGATTTCCATCTGTTAGTAATATCTCAACTATGTTATTTATATCAAGCAGATGATAATTTCTAATCAAAATTGCCATAATAAACATAATCTATAAATTAACTAGTAATGATTGAGATTAAACTGATCATAGGAGATAATAAGAAATGGCAAAAACAAATCGAAGCAAAGAAAATGAATTTAAAATGAAAAAAGAGAATCCTAAACCGCATGGTAAGGTTGAAACCTTTGATGAGATCTGGGAGGAACAGGTAGAAGGAAAGTCTAAAAAGTAGTTTCCCAGAACATGATTAAATGGTATTAAAGGAGTATCAAATTTTTAATGCATCATGTAAGGAAGTGGAGTGAATTAGTCATTTTATTTTCCTATAAGGTGACTATCACTCTACTCCAAGTATTGTTTTTAAATAATCTCTAAACAAAGCGGACTGCTGCTTCATTTTCAAATCTTCTTTAGGTAAAATAGAATGATCAAAAGCTAACCCATCTATAAACGCAATGATGGATCTAGCAATGATATCACTATCAAACTTTGTGCAGAATTCACCTTTTTGTTGTCCCTGCTCGATTATAGCACTGTATAATTTTAAACCATTATAATAACGAGCTTTACCGAATTCTCTTCTACGTTTATCATTTCTTCCCGTAATAAAGAACTCTAGTTTTGAAGGTGCAAGGGAATTCATATCATCATTTGGTTGTCGTTCCTCTCCATATATTGTTTCTAACAACAAATCCCAATGAGAATGAACTTTTTCTCTCAAAACTTCCTCCAGTTCATTTAAATTCAATTGTAAATCCTCTTCAAGTATAGTTTCAAATACATCTTCCTTATTTAAAAAATACTGGTATAAACCACCTCTACTCACATTCGCTGCATCCATGATATGTTTCATCGTCGTATGTTCATAACCATGCTCTATGAAAACATCCTTTGCTGCATTCAAGATGTTAGCTCGTCGCTGCTCCTTGTGTTCCTTGCTTACTTTCGGAGACATCTATTTTCCCTCGCTCTATTTTACTTTTTAAAGTATATCCAATGATCGACATCAAGATTAACAGCGATCCTGTTATGATAAATGTTGGAATAACCCCTATTACTGTTGCAAGCCAACCACCTAATAATGGACCAATGATTGTTGCGGTCGTTGTCACACTATTAATGACTCCAAATACTCTCCCTGTCATATGTACAGGAGTATCGGTTTGTACTGCGGCTTGAAAAGGGATAAAAACAAGACCAGCGGCAAAACCCGCAACTAACCCTAATGTCGGTCCCCATAGTATAGATAAAGATAAATCTATACTTGTTAATACTGCCATCATACCAAAACCTACTCCTATTCCGCAAACTCCAATAAACATGAGTTGAAGAGGATTATAATCCGTTTTCTTAGCTAAAATTAATCCTGAAAAAAACATTCCAAGGCCTGCAGACGTGACGATATAACCAAACAGATCAGGAGAAACATTGGAAAGTTCCCTAATCAAAACAATAATCTGCGCATCTGACAACTGTAAAATTAGAAGGCTGATTCCTAAAACCATCATACCAACCATTAAAAAATAGTTTCCCTTAATAAACGTCAATCCTTCAATAAATTCTTCTTTAAATGAATCTTTTTTATGCTCTTCCAGATTCTTTTCTTCTTCTAAATCTTTATTACTTTTAGGAAGGACTAATAAGAGTAGAGCTGACACCATAAAAGTGGCTGAGTCAATAAAAAATACAAGTTTAGTACCAAATGCTGCAACCAAAAGACCACTCAATAATGGACCTAGTACCTTTGTGCCTGAATCAATCATGGAAGTGATAGACATTGCACTTTTCATATGAGTATCAGGTACAAGCTCTTTTAGCTTGCCATTTTTAGCTGGAACAAACACAGCCGATAACATCCCTATCAAGAACAAACAAACATAAACCGTCCAAATCGAATTAGCAAACGCTAATACAAGGATGAGTCCTGCTCTAACCCAATCTGATAAAACCATTAACGTTTTTCTATTAAATCGATCTGCGATTGTGCCTGCAAAAGGACCTAAAAGCGCCATAGGTACTGCCAAAGATAAAATAATAAATGAAATCTCCATAGGAGACGCTTCCCATTTCAATCCTACAAGTGTAATAATTGCCACAATACTTAACCAATCCCCAAGGCTTGAAATTAATTGAGCAGCCATTAATGTTATAAATCCCTTATTCTTTCCCAAATGTGTATTCAAAAGTACCCCTCCAAATTTAACGACACCAGTGTCTTTTTTATTACTTCATTATAACGACATTAATGTCGTTTATCAACACTTTTTTTATTCCATTTGAAATGTTATTTGTGATTCTTTCATATTAGGTGATCCCTTTCATTTCCAAAACAGACTCTAGACCGTATTCATCCTAGACTATAGTCTAGTCATAAATAATAAAAAGGAGCTGTTCCCTTTGTGAAAGTGTAAAACTTCACTAGTTGGAACTGCTCCTCTTTTTCATTTCTTATTTTTAATATTCTTCAATG
>NZ_SIJB01000022.1 GCF_009910845.1 Chengkuizengella marina
GAATATCCTGCCTTGATTGCAGACTGAGTAGCATTGAATGTTTTAATGTAGTGCAAACAAAAAAGCCTTTGTTTATCGGTTAACCCTTCTAACTCAACAAGACTTTCTACTACTTCATTTGATTTAGTTTTTTTGGATGTATCCTTTGCAACCTTTTTTGCATCCTTTTTCTTTGGGGTTGCAACCTTTTTCCACTTCTTTCTGCTCTTTCTACTCTTTAAAGTTCCAAGTTTAAGGCCATACTTTTCAGCTAATGCCTTTAAGGTGATATCTGTTGTTTCGTATTCTTTCCTTATTTCTTCCCAGTTCATTTAAGTCATCACCTCACCTCCAAGTATTGGTTTGTGTTGTTTTGTAGAAATAATAAAAAGCGCTACTGTAAGTGCTTAACCCTGTTCAATGTCATTTCATAATATCCTTGATCAATCTCAAAAGCTGTTATCTTTCTATTCAACTTAACTGCAGCTTCTGTTACAGGTCCAGATCCACTAAAGAAGTCAACTACATGCTCCTCTTCTTCACTACTGTTCTTAATAATCTTTTCCATCATCGATACTGGCTTTTCCGTTGGATGTATCGTTTTGTTACCACTAATCCTAGGTATCCTCCAGATGTCTGTTGTACTTCGTGTGTTGATTCTTCTGACTTTCTTTTTACCCTTTACTGCAAAGATAATCAGTTCATGTTGAAAGCGATATTGCCATCCCATTCCCATATGTTCTTTATCCCAAACAATTATGTTCTTTATTTCAAAACCAACCTTACGCATCCATAAAGCCATATACGGAACCATACGCCAATCAATAAACACATAAATATGCTTACCATAGCTTAATATCCTGTAAGCTTGACGTATCCACTGTAAGGTGAATCTTTGATACTCTCTTGTTGTTAAATCATCATTTGCAATGATTTTAAATCTTGGGCGTTTTGTTTTCGTTTGAGTAGTTCCACCGAACTTTAAATTATATGGAGGATCAGCAATGACTAAATCTACTGCACCATCTTCTATATGTTCTTTGGCTCCTTGTATACAATCCATATTGTATAAATAAAAGTTCATTCTGATCTCCTTTCTTGTTGATATATCTGCTGCTTATTATCATCCTGCTTCCCTCCCCTAGCACAATGGATGATATTTTCCCAACAAAAAAAGCGCTAATTTAGCGCCCTTCTTGATATCCTTATTTACTAAATTGAATTCATGTTTCTACCAACCTGTATCGCCACTAAGTAATGCTATAATTCCGGGTACACTCACTAATGCGGATAGTGTCATTGCAGTTAAGACATTGAATACCGTTTTTGTCTTTTTCATATATAATCACCCTTTCAGAATTCCTTTATTTACTTATTACCATAATAACATCTATTTGAAAGAATATACTGCCAACTTTCTGCCAAGATTCTGCCAAAAATATTTATTTTTCTGCGTTGTAGTGGTTACCATAAATTGCTTCTTCCATTAATTCTGACTGCAATTTCATGTAATGATTCAATATATGTCTTTCTGGTAATGTATATAGCGTTGACAATTTTGAAACTATTTCATTTCTACTATTTCCTTCATTCATTAACTTTAATATCTCTTCTCTCATTTTTCTTTGCAATACTTCAGGGACAGCATAAGTTTTCTCACTACTATCAATTGATCTAAGTTTCTTCTCCAGTGTCCTTGTAGTATTTAGTATTTCGGAAAGTATTTCTTTCTCACTTCTTTCCTCAACTTTATTTTCTAATATATGTGTATCTTCCATTATCTCATTAAACTTAGGATTAAATTGATCCCAATATGTATTAAAACTGCTATCCAAGACATTTTCCTTTAATTTATTCGACTGAAGTTCATTGTTTATCGATCTAACTAATCCCAACATACCTTCTCTAGTAGGTAGAGTAGCATTGAACTGTGAAAGTGGACTTTCTATATCTTTTATTTCTAAATCTATTAGTAAAGGAATAACTCTATTTGAAGATAGACCTTTCAAAAGTGCCCCAGCTTCAAACAATATCCATGGTTTATTTTTATTTTCTTTGGTAATACAAATTATACCTACAGCTGTATCCTTTAGTTCGTCATTTATCTCATTGAACCAAATACTTCCTTTGTCAATATCTTTGCTTGACATCCAAGGTTGTGCCGCTTGAATCACACATGGTAACCATTCATATAAATAAGCGGCTACTTCTCTACTTCTTTCACCTGACCAACTAATAAACACCTTCAATTTATATCTCACCTCTTAATTTTTAATCCTCTATAATTCTACCATATTATTACTATATTTTTCTTATTCAATTACACATATCTTAGATTGTGTGCAACTCGCCAGACCTCTGTAATCCTTGGTATATATGATTTCAATCCACTTCCCTAAAATGAGTTACACATATCCTAAATAAAGCTAATTAGAAAGGATACAAAGAAAAAAGCTCAACCTTGGTTAAAGGTAAGCTTATAATTTAAGGTTCTTCATGACGTTATCCATGGCATCTTGGTCAATTCCAATATAGCGTAATGTAAATGCTGGATCAGTGTGATTCAATATTTTCTGAAGCAATGCAACATCCCCAGTTAATTTGTACACGTGATATCCAAACGTTTTTCGTAATGTATGCGTACCAATATCATCTAATCCTACATATTCACCAGCTTCGCGTAAAATCTTATATGCCATTCTTCTCCCAATCGGTTTGTTGATTCCTTCTCTACTTCGAAATAAGTATTCATGATCTTCTTTTCCTTCTACATAATTTTTAAATTCACGATGAAGTTGTGGTGTCATATCTAATCTTTTTTTCTTGCCTGTTTTCATTTCAGTAATATTGAAGTGTTTTCGTTTTGTATCTTTCACTCGTAAAGAGAGGATATCTGATATTCGTAATCCAGAATTAATTCCTGTTACG
Source organism: Chengkuizengella marina (assembly GCF_009910845.1). GTDB lineage: Bacteria > Bacillota > Bacilli > Paenibacillales > KCTC-33759 > Chengkuizengella > Chengkuizengella marina. Next base: position 2,908 of record NZ_SIJB01000022.1, read on the forward strand.
AATAACATGTAATTTCGCTCGCTCTGTTTCTTTAAATATCGTTTGATTTCAAATATTTGATCTAGATCTCGTATCGGTTGAACAAAGTTCATCCTGCTTTCACCTCATTTTCATAAACTGCAATATCTAGGGCATTCGCTATACTAATAATGGCTTCTTTCTTTTCTCTGTAATAGGTTCGTGAACTCATACCTAAATCGTTATAAATGACATAATCCTTAATGTTTTCTTTTGACATGTAACTTTGAATCAAAATTGCTCTATGATCTCCATTTAAGCGATTAATTGCATTCTGAATAAATTTCATATACTGTTCACGTTCTACATTAAATATAGCTGCATCTTCAGTAGTAGAATGAAACTCATTCGTTTGATTTGGTGGTGTTAATGAATAGGTTGTTGTAATCTTCGGTAATTTTTCAGTTGGTACTTTAAACAAAAGTTTCCTGTACATTTTAAAGGCATCTTCCACAACTTGTTTTGTAGGGTTAAAATCAATTTTTGGCAACTTAAATGTTATTTGATTCCACTCCATAACCCACACCCCCATTGTTTTTATCACCCTAATAAATAAAGAACACTAGTCACAAAATGATAAGTGTGATCCAGTGTCCTTTGGTTTTTCCATTTGGACTTTTATATTTTTTCTATATATGTTGTTCTTACTAATTTAATCTTGCCGCCTTGCCAAGTGATTGTTTGTTCTCCATAACCTGTTTTTGGTGGTGGAACCTCAGTAAGTTCTCCTTCTTTAGTAATGAAAACTTTACTTTGATTTAATTCAGTCTCTATAATGTTCAGTTTGGGTTCTTTATCATCCAAATAATTCACATCCTCTACCATCTATAATACTTCTAGTTGTAATTTTTTCTTTCTTTCAGAAATATATTTGGCTTTCGCTTCTTTTGGATTTATTGGATACACAGGACGACCTAAGAATGAGAATGATATATCTACATGTTCAATGTTGATTCTCATATACTCCGTTATCTTGTAACTCTCACCTTTGAAATTAAAAATATTACCCAATGCCAGTCTTTTTATTCCTTCAGAATCATCGTATTTTCGTTTTGCTTTAAACTTTAGTTGATACGAAGGTTTATAAACCTTTCTTTTAAAATCTCTTTTTTGTATATTTTGGCAAATATAAGATACCTTTAACACTTTTTCATACAATAGTTCAAAGTTTTCAATTCCTATGATTAAATAAGTTGTGCTTCTATGTTCAAATGTATCACCTATTTTTTTAGGCTGTTTAAATAATCGGAATTTAAATGTAAAACTTCTGATAATACTATCACTCAAAGGAGATCACTTCCTTTTAAGGAATTGCCCTATATCTTCACCATAAGACCCTTTGTATACTCTATTAATTCCCAATCGAATGTCTCTAAAATATTTAACAAACGTTCAACTTTAGACGCTCTCCATGCTGTCATAGCGTATGTGTGAACTTTGTTAGTATAATGATGACGATTTAATTTGATATGTCTTTTTGCCTCTGCTTTTGTTAAAAACATAGTATTGGGAACAATAAATGATATTTCTTCCTCGTATGCAGGATAATATCTTCTACAATCGTCATATTCTTGAATCCAGTTAATAACATCACTAAATGAGCTAAATTCATGCTTGATTTTTAACTCTTCAATTTCATCTTCAGTAAAATCTTCTTTCCGTTCTCCGTTTGTAATTTCTTCAACATATTCTTCAAGGCTTAAGGTTTCGCAATTATCCGCATCATATAGTGATACTCTATCTTCATGCCCTTCTGCTGTAGGTATCCACTTATAATCCACAATTGACCAATATCTAGGTGCTGCTTGACCATCATTTTCTTGTGTTTTTAATTCGTTCTGTAAATCTTTTAAAAATCTGATATCATCTCTTACTGTATCACCCAACCTCTTTCACTCCTTAAAATTCAAGATTTATACCAAGAATCGAACCATTCATCGAATGACATGGGTTTATCAGTTTCAGATACATATTAACGTGTAATTGTATTCCATTGTCCTTCCCTCCTAATATTTAAAAACTCAACTATCTATTTGCTAAGCAATTAACTAACCCATGGTGTTAAATGTCTAATCTTCAAATAGTGTTCTCGATCCTCATACTTCATTTCTTTCGTAGAAATATAATAATCTATAGTTTCACAATCTATCTTATCTCGGTGTACATTACATAAAGGTACTAAAGCCCATGTTTTAGTCGCTTTCTGGTTGCACTTTTGATATTGACATTTCATCTTTTTCACCAACCTCAATGAGTTTATTCAAATACCATCGAGCTTTATTCAAATCTTCCTTACCTCCCTTATGTTCATGTCTAGAGCAATACTTTATGACGTTTCCTAAACAAAATCCCTTGAACTGTTCATCTGTTAATTTTGCTATCATAAAGTCAATAGTTTCAATTCCTCCTGCTGTATAATGTTCTGGATTATTTACAGAATCATTTGATTGTTCCATATTCACGATTCATCCCCCCTGTTTATGCTTCTCTCACTATCAAAGCCATTAGGGTATCTCTTTTCAAGTTTTGCTATATTCCCTTTTGCTATATCTTCTAGTGAAACCCTAAGTGCTTCTGATCCTGCAGCTACATACCAAAGTACATCACCTAGCTCCTTTTTGAGCTTATTCTTATTCAGCTCATGACCTTGAAAAATGTGTTTTTTAAGTTGATCCGCAACTTCTCCACTCTCACCGCATAGTCCTAATGCTGCATTCAAAAGTAAATTTTCTGATTCTAACCCTGCTACTGTCCTCATTGCTTTGTATTGGTATTCGTTTAAATCCATTTAACTTACCCCTCTCAACTCATTTTTTTCACTAACCTCAAAAATTAATTCTTTCAGTTTTTGTAATACAAGTTTTTCTCTATTAGTCGAATCAACCCTAGACACAGCCATACTTTTATATACTGACTGTATTCTGTATTCTAGCCTCTCTAAATCTTCCCTGATTAAAAATTCCCATGACTCCCATTCATCTATCATTTGTTGTTTTAGAAATGTTTCCATTTAAGATACTCCTAATCGTTTCATAGCATCCTCTTGCCTTTTAGAACTGGCTATATTTTCAAAAATGTCACAGGAACCGATAATTCTATCGAGCATTCTTCCTTTGTGATCTAAGGGATTTCCATACTTATCTTTCGCAAACCATTGTTTCAGTTCTTTTAAATTCAAGTTGGTTGTGTAATTCGTTTTTTTACCCATCCGACCATTAATAATGGGATAAAGAATTGAGTTATATTCATATTCAGTGAGGCAACCAGAACCCAGCTCGTCCAGTGTCAATAAATCACAAGATATTGCAGCGTTGATAATCTCCATTATTGTAATTTTGCTATTACGATTCATTGTATCTTTAACTAAATTAAATAATTGGGAGCAATCAAGAAATAATGTTACATAACCTTGTTCATAAAGTTCATGGTGTGTAGCTGCTGCTAAATGACTCTTACCGTTACCGACTGTTCCATAAACCATTTTTCCAAATGTTTGATTATCAAAATCATCTGCAAAACTTTTAAATTCTGAATATGCTCTTTCTGTCCCACTTCTTAAAATAAAATTATCAAAGCTCACTTGCTTTAAAGTTTCACTTATTAAGCTTTGTTTCATGATTCTATCTTGTCTTGCTCTTCGATTTGCTTGTTCTCTTTCACATACTTCATTCTCGTATTCATCTATTTTGCATTTACAAGAGGGTAATGGATTAAGATTACCTAAACCTGTTTTAATTCTTTTAATTTCTTTTTTACATCCAAGGCAGCAATAGGCATCTTTTCTAAGATCATCATCCCATAAGTTTACTGATGACGGAATCAGAGACACCGCTTGCGCTATCGCCTGAGTTCCTGCGATCATTTGAATCACCATCCTTTTGTTTATTATGATCTGAGACATACACAACATTTGAATTTTTCTTTTTAATTTCATACTCTTTTTCTGCAGCTATAAAAGCTTCTAAAGTTAATATTCCTTTATCGTAGCTATTAGATAAAATCCCCCAAAAATATCTTAAATCTTTATTTTTTTCTTTTGTAATCTTAATAGCTCTATTGATTAGTTCAGGTTCCATTTTGTCATCAAGATAAGAATTCACTTTTTCAATGGGTGTCGAGTTATAATCTATTGAGAATTGTGATTTCAAATTTTTAAACATACCCCCTACTCGTTCATCCTTACTACTATTACTACTATTTTCAGTTTCGTTTTCGTTTAAGTTTAATAATGTAGAACGTTTGTCGGCATGATTGTCGGTACAACTATTGGAACGTTTGTCGGCATGATTGTCGGAAATAATTGCGGTCAACGAATTTATTTTATAAATAGGGGCTTTATTACCTTTTCGACTTTGAAAGTCAATGTATCCTTTTTGTTTTAGCTCATTTCTTGCTTTTGATATGGTTCTTTCACTTAACTTTGACTTAACACTTAACACCGATGCAGCCACCGTAAATGTTTCTGCCCATCCAGCCTTATTGTTTATATGCATCAATGCGTGCCATAAAGCAATTGCTGATGCTGACAAGTCATTTAGTTCGAGCTGATCATAGAAAGCATTAATTTCTTTTATGTAGTTCAAACCATCATCCCCTAAGCGGTTTTTTCGATTTTTCTAATCTTGTTAGAAAGTTTGTTCACTAATCTAAGTTCATCTGGTGTATCCCTTTCTACAAACCAGTTATTAGGAATTAAATTAACTGTGATAACAGTTCTTTATGTTGCCTTTTTAATCGTTTTGGATGTTTCATTGTTTATTACTTTCCTTTTCAATTCTTTAATATAGAAACTAATAATCCAGTTGATCAGATATTGTTTTTCTTCCATGACCTCGTAACTGTTAAATCCCTTATAAATTACTTGTCCATAAAACTCTCTCATAAAATCACCTCTATGAAACTTTCAAACTATTAATTTTATGTTTAGCCCAATTAATTCGATCAGAATAATAATGAGCTGCACTAGTATCTCCAAATAATTCTGCTTCTTTTTTTAATTTTTCTGCTCTTGTCATTTCAATTTCCCATAGTTCTATTTGGATCATGTCATGGTTCATATTTTACTTTCCTCCTAAATTTGTTATAATTAACATATATTTTTTATTATTTGTTGGGTTAAAGCGTGACTGTTGCAAGCAGTTGCGCTTTTCTTATTCTTACTAAGTTATTCAAAGCAATTAATCTAGCGTTCTTTTTAGTCGAGTTATTCAAAATATAATGCCAAGCTTCATACTGATACATTTATGCACTCTCCTTTCTTTTTATCGCTCTCCATTCCTAATCAATTCTTTTCTTCTTTTACTTACCTCTACAAGATCAATTCCAAATTCCTCTGCGTATGAACCCTTCACTACGTGGATCACTTCTTCAACGTCCTCAATCTCCATCAATAAATCTGTAACAAGTTCCTTTTTTTTCAGAGGGTTCATTCTAGTCAACGTTAACGCCTCCAATTTTGTGTAAAGTTCTTTCATTTCAATCAGGAGCCTTTCTTTTAAAGCACTTGGATGTAAATCAACATCCTCGCCAAATGTATCAAATAAACTTGAAATATAACCTCCTGTACGCTGATTGGCTATTTCAATAGCCATTTTGAATGACATTCTTGCAATGATTGGTTCACGATCCTCTGGAAGCTTTCTTTTCTCTGTATCAATCATTGCTACAGCACTTCGTGACATATTAAGTCTGACAGCCACTTCTTTTTGAGGCATATTTAACCTCTTAGATAAACTCATTGCCATAAAATCAAATCTCCTTTCGTGACTTTCTTAAAATTCATTATTAGATATGTGACTTTAAACCTCTTTTAAGTCACTGAAATTAGAGGTATTATTTAGTTAGTCCATTCCCACCCACTATTGTTAGTGGCCTTCTTTTTATAGGGTATGTGAGGTATTATTTATATTTAGCTTTTTGTTACTGTTCTGCTGCTTGTACATTTTTTCTTTCTTCTTTTGTAAATAGTTAGGAACAATATGTTTGTTCCATGCTGCTGCAAAAAGTTCAATTGGTGGCTGGGGTAAGTGATTTTTTTTAGACATTTGTTTTACCTCCTATGCTGATTTATTCTTATTATCTAAGAAATTTTCTTTATAAAAATATCTAGGAGAAACCTCAAGTGCTTTACATATTAATTCATAACTATCAATATCAATTTTCTGTTTATTCAGCATTATTCTAGATATTTTTTTTAAATTGATACCTGATAAATTTGCAACAGATGTATACGTAAGACCCTCTGATTTTATAAATTTACGAATGCGTTCGTTCATATTCATTTTTCTCACCTCATTTCTTAGAAACAAAGAATTTATATCATTATAATAATTCTTTGTTTCTAAGAAGTCAAGGTTTTTTATACTTTTTCTGATTATTTAAGAATATTTTCTTAAATAATAGGAATAATGCTATAATAAAATAACTAAAGGAGGATTTAAAACATGTCAATTGTTTCTAGGAGATTAAAGGAAGCTAGAGAAAGGAAAAACTTAAGGCAAATTCAAGTCAGAGAAAAGACCGGTATAAACAACAAAACTCTTAGTGGCTATGAACAAGGTGTTAGTGAACCTGATCTAGATACTCTAAATGTTCTTGCAAATTTATATGAAGTGTCTATGGATTGGTTAATGGGAAGAATTGATGAAAAATCTGAATCACTTCTTCCAAAACCTGAATTATTAACAGAAGAGTTCATTAATGAAGAAAGAAAAATAAATGAAATATTTAAAATTATATTTGAAAAATACCTTAAAATTATAGATATAAATTCTTTAAATAAATTTGGTGAAAAGCGCTATAATATACAAAATGGGGATTTTCATCCTATGACTAAAGAGAATCTCAGAAATATGCTTTCGGAATTATCAATTGATGAAAAAATAGAATTTATGATTGCTTCGGCGACTACAGCAGCAATTGATAACAATTCATTAGTTGTTGATGGCGAGAAGACTAACTTAACTAACGATGAAGCACAACGGATACAGGAAGAACTAGAAATGTACCGACTACTAAAACAGAAAAGGCAGGAAAATAAAGACAAGTAATATATCCCACTACTTGTCTTTGTTTTTTAAACAAATGTCTTCCCATAATCTCCATAGTACTTCATGGCTCCTTTCTTTGATTACCTCTAATGTTTTTTTATTAACCCCTTCTAAATCATCCATACTTACTAATTCATCATTTTTTACTACATAATTGTCTATGTTTCTTCCCATAAATATTACCACCTCTTATTCTGTTTAACTCTGGAGAATATAATTTCCAAAAATAAACCATTTTATGGGTGAAATGCGTAGAGATAGAAGGCACTATTAATCAGTTTATTATTACTACTCTGAAGTAAAACAAACTTACAAACATAATAAGAACATATGTTCTATTTTTATATTATAGTGTAATTTAATTAATTTGTGTAGTAAAAATATGTATATAATTAATTGTTGGTTGTAAGGTACTTAATTGTTTCAATCAGAAGAGTAGATATTTAAACATAATTTCCAATACCCCTTTTTTAAAGTTTTACATTGAATAATGTATTAATATCTACTATTCTACTACGAGTTGCAAAATATCGAAGAAATAAATTTAAATTGCAATATATTCCTTTTTATACAACAAAAATCCACCCTTTTTTACAAGGGCAGATCTTTGTATTTTACATATAGTTTATGTTTCTACCAACCTGTGTCGCCACTTTCTGATAATAGTATGGGTGTTTTAGACTTTTCAAAGGTTGAATCAAAATTTTCAAATATCGGATTTGATGAAGAAAAGTCCTCCTCTGGGACAGCCACATGTATACTTACCATTGCGAATAGTGTAATGGTGATTAAGACTTTGAATGTTACTGTTTTTACTCTATTCATAATTAATCTCCTTTCCTAACTTTTTCATCAAAATAAACTTCTATTTGCTCAATAAGTGAAGAATCAATCTCTTCTTTATTGAGATTATGCATAGTTTGTCGTAAGCATTCGCTTTCTTTAACAACAAGATCAACTTTAGCATATCGTTTTGCTGCCTCCAAGTAACAGCCTATACCTTCCTCTATTTTTTTTAATAAGATATAATAGTCACCTTTGAGTTTGAAATAGAGAGCGAGCTGAGAATGTTTAAATGGTGTTAGGCTAGGAATAGATAATAATTTTTCTTCTAATTGGAAAAGCTCTTGCAGTTCTGATAGTTTTTTCGTTTGCAAGTTTAGTGTGATTAAATGATTTACAACATGTAGTAAAGCGTCATCCAAACAATATGGCAGGCTCTCTCGCAGTTCTGAAATGGCTAATTGATGATTTCCATTTGCTGAAAGTAACATTGTTTCTGTTATTTTGGCATTGTCTTTCACTTCTGGAAGCGAAAATTCCTTATATTGAGCCAAATAATCTTTTGTTTGTTCATAATAACCTAAGTAGTAATAGCCATTACATACTGTATAAATGGAGTCTGCTTTCATTTTAGTATCATATATTTTGGCATCCAATGCCTTTTCACCCAACTCTACACTATCTTTGAACAAACACAAGTTGTAAGCATGAGTCGCTAATTTATAGTACATTATACCCTTCTCTTCACTTGTAAGGAACTCTTCAAATTCTAGAATACCTTTTCCAGATTCATAAGTCGAGCGAAGTTTTGTAAAGTCATCCCGTTTGATTAAGTAAGTCTGTAATAAACTTTTGGCGAAATATGGCATAATTCCATAAGCCCGAGAGTAGTTTACAATCAATTGATATAGAGCTAGTTTAGTTGAGGGTTCCTCTATACTTGCTATTCTAGAATAAAGTTTCTCAACTAAATGTACGCTATCCTCTGTAGGAGATTGAAGAATTTTCTTTGCTATTTTTTTTAACAATTGAATGTTTTCAGAATGATTAAAGTCATTTAAAATAGTAAATAAAACCTCAGATCTTTCTTCAACCTCTATGTATGGTTCCATCAACTCTTCTTTAGGAATTTCTAGTGTAGAACCTATTTTTAAAATAGCTTCCAAAGTTGGTCTCTTAATTTGTCCCGATTCAATCCTAGATATATTTGACTTATCTACATTAGTTAATTGATCTAATTTTTCTAAAGTTATCCTTTTATTATTTCGATGATATCGGATTAACTCCCCCAAAGATGATAATTTTTTCAATTTTTATCCGCCTCTCCGTCTACTTTAAACCAGAACAAGGAAGGTGAACATTCACCAACCTTTATTTAACAAAAGAAAGTCTGACATTTTGATATATTATAAATAATCAATAAATACAGAATTTAAGTTTTGGTGAGTATGCGTTGCCGTTTTTTTGTTTTGTTTTTTAAATTATATAAAACGAACAAATTGCGGTATATTATATTTTTGTAGTAATATTCTTCCTGTTAAGTTAACATAACTATCTCTCCCATACAATTGGGAAACATATTGTAAAATACGACTATTATTTAAATAAAGTTTCTTTCATTGGGCAACTTTTGGAAAATATTACATTTAGACTACCTACAAAATGGTTAGGGAAATTTTAAAGAATTCTATCAGTTAAGAAAATAACAATTGACTTATTAGAAATCAATTGTTATTTTTTCGTATAATAGTATATAATATGAATATAATAATAAAACCGCAGGTACAGGTATACCTACGGTTATACAACTAGATCGTCAGAATAGCGGTCTACTTAGTGAAAGTAATCCACTTCCTAACTTCGGTGGTCAGGGTGGATTACTTTTTTATCTTATCGATTAAAGTAATCACGAGCATGATTAGCGAAATTGTAAGCATTGAGCTTGTAAAAAATATAGCTAATTCACTCATACCGTCCACCCCCTTTCATAGGGGATTGACCGCCACCCTGCCGATCCATTCATGTTGTACATATAAAATTATATCACTGATTACAAACATTACCAATCAAAAAATAAATGTTACTTTGTATCATGTATGGTGATCCTTTTAAGGAGCAAAGATATGATTTTGATTAATGATTAGTTAGTTCTCTTGAACAAATGGAACAGTTCCAACTAATGAATGTTTGACACATTCACCTAGGGACTGTTCTCTTTATTTTAATAACGTAGAAACCTCACTACATCAAATCATAGTGAGGTTTCCATTTAGGCATAAAAATGAGCGCATGTTTTTGATAATTACCTCTTATTACTAAGAGTTGATATATCATATGTTCAAAGACTTCATTTTGTATAGCCAAGTACCCGTAGACAATTACACATTTTTAAAAGTTTTTCACTAGAAGTGCAACTCTCTATTAGCACTTATTAATACCAATCTCCTAATAATGAACGTATCTATAGTATGTATTTAATGATAAAAGACAAGTTACAATTCAATAAAAATGTCACTTATCCCAAATTGTTAGCGTATTTTATTAAATTAAATTTCAATGGAGAAAGATTCTCCATTGAAATTAAGAATATTAATATTTAGAAACAGCTGCAATTAAAATAATAACTAAAAGGATGAATAGTACTAAAACAATAGCTGCAGTTCTGCTTGAACCGTATCCACTGTAACAACTCATTATATCCCCTCCTTTGTATTTGGAATAATATATATTATGTAGTTCATATTTGTCTGGTATAGACACATTACATGCATGTTAAAAAATGTGCATTTTACCTAAACTATTAAGTAAATACTGTATTCCCATATCTAAATTCCTATCCTTTATATAAACATTCCCATTCACATAATAAAGGTAAAAGCCTCACTGGATCACATACAAAATAAAAAATTATAAGGATGTGTTAGTGTTTTTAATGATTCAAAATGTGACTGTTGTGTCTGCTATGAATTAAACTACATGACATACAACTTAAACCGACAAAAAAAAGTACAGGAGATTGTAGTTGTTATGAAGATCCAACTAATAATTGAACCTCTATTAGGTTAAAATGTTGTTTTAAAGATACCGTTTTCTACTTCTATTATTGAATACGTAGGCTAAGGAATTGTTATATTTGGAGGGTTTGAAGGAGCTATACAACAAATAAATATCTTATCTACTTGTGAAACAAGTTTCGTTGATCCACAATAAAATTATTTTACACACAGTTAGGAATATTGATGAGATATGAAGTGACTTATAATGAAAAACTACTCTTCAATAACAATAATGAAGATAAATGGTTTATATATTCATTTATCTTCATTACTGTTATAATCTACACCGATTCTGATAATTTTGCACCCTTATACCATAATAGGGAAATACCTAAAAAAATTTCCCCTTTAATCCTTTTTTAAATTGCTTAAATGTGGCCATAATTGCTTTTGTCTGGCCTCAGGATCAGTTATCTCAGAATCCTTAGTAGTTTGCAAATGACCAATATTTTTTTTCACAACCATTAAATCATCCCTGCCTACTTGAACGCTATTAGATGATTGAACTTCTGTAACACACAATACTTCTCTTGCATTCAAGTTATTATTTTCTCCAGAGTTATTATTAGTTGGTATGGTTTCATCAAATAAAAAGAAACTTCCAGATATTATCATCTCCTTTGCATTTTTAAATGTGACTAGATATTCCTTCATTCATTGTTCCTCCTCAAAATAAAAATAATCAGAATTAGTGGCATTAAACGACACATATATTAAACTTTTCTCAAAGTACGTTCTCCATTTCTGTATATTTTTTTGTTTTATGTATTGAACTTTATCTTTAAGTCACTATTTGTATTAAGTTCTAAAAAAAGATACCTGTTTTTTAGAATACAAAAAGCACCCAATTAGAAGATAAGGTGCTGTGTTGTTCAAAAAAATTATTATTAAGCAACTGGAAAAATGTTTAATATTGATAAGTTCAGCTTTTTTATTGATTTCAAGTTTCTTAAAGTTTAGCACATCACTTCTACTGTCTATGGATGCTGTGTATATTTCAAAATCAGAACATAGTTAGACTAAATTACATTTATAATATGAATATTTACCAGCTTCACAGTGTCATCTATCATAACATGCCTGTTTTTTAAAGTCTATTAGCATTTATTTCCTTTTAATGGATTATTTTAACTATAGAATCAATTAGATCATTTCAATAGTAAACACCCTTCCGTTTAACTGTTCAAGTAATCTATAAAGTAATTACAGTTGCTTTAAGTCTTCCAGATGCAGCACCTAAAATCGTACAGACTTACTTCAGTTTTATAGCATTTTACTACATCAAGATGATACATTTTGATTCCTGCAATTGGATTATCAATAACTTCAAGAAAGATTGTATTGCTAGTTCATATTTTTCACTTCAAATGGGGACCTATTACTGAATTTTGAGTTTTAGAATCAAATTCATCAAGTGATTTTAATCAGTATTTTATTTTTTTTAGTTATATTTTTTTTGGTAAATGGAATAATATATTACGCAAGCTGTCTGTACTAGTCCTTATTAAGAGCCATCTCTTAGTAAGGACTTTCTTTTTATTCAGTGAATAATAACCTTTCCCCAAAAAAAAGAACGCCTTATTAGCGCTCGTTTAAGAATAAAATCACTTCATATTTTTTATCATTGTTTCTAAAAGCTGCTCACAGCTGGAATCAATCATCTCATATACTTCATCAAAATTACCAGTAAAATAAGGATCAGGAACGTTTGTGATCTCACTTGAAGGTAAAAACTCTAACATTCTGTAAATCTGAATCTCTTTATCTTTTGAAAGCATTTTTAAATCCTTCAAGTTTTTTTCATCCATCGCAATAATGTAATCAAAATCATTCATATCTTCAACTACAACTTGTCTTGCTTTTAAACCGGTATAATCCACTTCATATTCATCTAAAATATTCCTAGTTCCTTCATGTGGTGGATTACCTATATGCCAATCTCCAGTACCAGCAGAATCCACTTCTATTTTGTTTTGCAATCCTCTCTTATTCACTTTATGTCTAAAGACAGCCTCTGCCATTGGAGAACGACAAATATTTCCTAAACAAACAAATAAAACTCGAATCACTGTTTAACCACCTATGCTTTCATAATATCATTCGCCCAATTATAACTTGTATAAAAACAGATCTCAACAAAAATGGACAAATAACTAGGGGCATTCGTTTGATTTTTATGTAAATTGGTGAATTCGTCCAGTCAAATAACATGGAACTTCATACTATGTATTATCAAAAAAAAGAATGTCTATTTTCAACAATATTCCAATACTAAGCTGCCCAGTCACTCATAAATGAGACAAATAGTTATACAGTAATAAAGTCAAGGGAAAAAAGTAATATTATAAAATCCACGGAATAGATGGGCATATCTATTCCGTGGAAAAACAGACTTTTTGCATTAAATTTAACACAGAAGCCCTCTACTGAGAATAATAACAAGAAGGATAAACAATACAAGGACAACAGCAGCCCAATTGTATCCTCCTCTTGGACAGTGGTGTTTTGATACAGCTGCTGGCGCTATATTCTCATAGGCTGGTGCTATATTTTCATATTCAGCTGCCAAGGCTGGATTCACATCATATGCTGGCATTACATTGGATGCTGGCATTACATTGGATGTTGGTAATACATTTGCTGGAGCATAAGGATTAACATTATTCATAGTTCTTCTTCCTTTCTATGGTTTATTTGAGGTGTTCCATACTAGTTTATTGCGGATAGACGTTTGTGGACTGGGTATTTAACCATTCTTTCTATTTTTGTGCTAATGCGGAGTTTGTACTTCGTTTCAAACAAACCATTTTGATACTACACTTCAAAGGAAATAACTTCATTACATATATTGTGGTGTATACATCGTAGTATACTCATACAGTCTTTTGTAATCTGGTCTTGTTGCTTGATCTAATAAAAAAGCAGATCTCGTACTTCCTGGATAGCGGAATGAATTTAATTCCGCAATCATACCTTCCTTTGGTTTAATCCCAACACCATGACCAAAATAAAGTCCATTTCCCATATAAACAACATTTTCACCCTGCCATTGAGGAGTACTAGGATCTACATCTGGATTGTCGAAATATAAAATATCACCCGGGAAATAGTCGTATCTTCGGGTAGTAATTAGATGTAAATCTTTATCATACTGCCAGGCCCATAAATATAAATTTTGAAACAAATGATTAAATCTCTCTACGCCTAAAGACTGCATTACTGCTTTGTATAACACAATAACCATGCCGGTAGCACATTCAAACCCATATTCAGAGCCATTAACGAAAATGTCATTTATGGCATCTGAAGGTCGTACTCCTGGAAGTAACCTCAAAGCTCCATTTCTTTCTGTAAACCAATATCTTGGATTTGCTCTTGAATATCTAAACGTAGCAAACGAAGCATCACTATTATTTAATAATTTTGCAGCTTCGGTGATATTCTCTCTCATTTGGAGTTCAAAATCTAATTCTTTGGCAGAAGAATATGAATATACCGCCTGACTATTGATCATTTGTCGTAAAATATCCCTTTGAAATTCAGATAACGTCATTTGTGATTCAAGTTGTGGGAATGTTACATATCGATTGTTGATTCGTATCATTCTCGTACCGTCTCCCCTCTATACAATTGCCTATACAACAGCTTATGAAATTACATAGAGGAGGTTCCTAAAGAAAACTAACTGATTGGCGAGCTTTTTTAAGCGAAGACAGAAGGATAGTTACCCGTTCATAGAGGAATTGGGATCAGGATGTGTTAATGCTAAGGTTATGAAAGCAGAACATTTTACATGGATGTAGTGTGATCTAATCGGCTAATCCATTGAGGATAAATCAATTTTGTATTAATAATTTGTAGTTTTAACAGGTGAATCTGAAGTAAGGTTCTGTACATTATATAAACGTGCATAACCTCCTCCTGTTTTCATTAATTGTTGATGAGTACCCATTTCTTTAATTTGACCATCTTCCATATACACAATTTTATCAGCATGTGTGATTGTGGAAAGACGATGAGCAACAATGAGTGTTGTTCGATCTTTTGCTAAACGGTCTAACGATTTTTGAATCAAGGCTTCTGATTCTAAATCTAGAGCTGAGGTGGCTTCATCCAAAATTAATATTTGTGGATCTTTGAGGAACACTCTTGAGATAGCAACACGTTGTTTTTGCCCTCCAGATAATTTCACTCCACGTTCACCAATTTCAGTATCATACTTATTAGGAAGCTCCAGAATAAAATCATGTGCATTTGCAGCTTTGGCAGCTTGAATCATCTCTTCTTCTGTAGCATCAGGTTTTCCAAACAGAATGTTTTCACGGACAGAGCCACTGAATAAAATGTTATCTTGCTGCACCATTCCAATATTTTCGCGTAAACTTTTTGTTTGAATATTTGTAATATCATGACCATCTATACGAATAACTCCTTGATTGATATCAAAAAATCGAGGAATTAATCCTACAAGTGAAGACTTACCCCCTCCACTCATCCCTACTAAAGCAACTGTTTCCCCTGATCGTATCGAAAATTGAATATCTTTTAAAATAGGCTCCCCATCTTTTAGATAGCTAAAAGTAACATGATCAAATTGGATATCTCCTTTTACGTTTCTAATAGGATAGGCATGAGGAGCATCTACAATATCGTATGGCTCTTCCATGAACTCCACCATTCTTTCTAAAGATGCTGCAGCTTGCGTTAATACAGTAGAGGAATTTACCAAACGACGTAATGGACTGTACAACCGATCCAAATAACCAAAAAAAGCAACAAATGCTCCTAAAGTCAGATTTCCTTGAATCACTTGATAACCACCATAACCGATGACAAGAAGTGGTGCGATATCAGTAAGTGTATTAATAATTGAATGAGTTAGTGCATTCCATCGAGTTTGTTTCAAAGCTTTATCTAAATAGATACTATTTCTTTTTCCAAATCTGTCTCGTTCAACTTTCTCCAATGTAAAACTTCTAATGACTGGTATTCCTTGAATTCTTTCATGTAAATAAGCCTGAATTTCGGCTAAAGCTTGTGAACGATCCTTTGTTAATTGTTTCAAACGTTTATACAATATTTTTACTGCAATCGCATACAGAGGAAAAATCGATATCGCGATTAGTGCGAGTATAGGGTTTAAATAAAACATAAAACCTAGAGCAATTGTAAGCGTAAATAAATCTAACCAAATATTCATCAAACCGACTTCTACTATACTCTTCGTTTGCTCAACATCGTTAATAAATCGAGAGATGATTTCTCCAACCTTTCGGTTTTGATAAAAACGAATGGATAATTTCTGAATATGATCAAATAAACGATTACGGATATCAAACAATATACGACTAGTAGCAAGTTGAGCAAAATATTGCCTTAAGTATTCAATAGGCCATCTCACAATAATAAATAAAATGAGGGCACCTACAAGTAGGTAAACAAGCTTTGAAACCTTCTCATTAACAGCCATTTCATCATTTGTAAGTAAACCATCTATGACATACTGCATCATTAAAGGTAGTGTTAAAGGAATGCCAAATTTGATTACCCCTATAATGATCGTGATAAAAATTAATTTCCAATAGGGCTTTACAAATTGAAAATACGTTTTAAATGGACTCATCATTGTCTGCCCCTTCTATAAAGATTTTTTTCTGGAAAATAAAAACGAAAGCATTAACAGAGCAATAGACAACAATACCACCGTACCTCCAGGAGCAAAATTCCAAATCCCAGCAATGATTAAACCACCCATCATTGCAATTTCAGAAAAAATAATTGCCATCCACATCGTATGTCGAAAGCTCTTTCCAACTACTAAACTACATGCAACTGGAATCGTAATTAAAGCTGATACTAATAATGCTCCAACTATTTTTATGACCACACTAATCACAAGCGCGGTTAAAGTCGTAATTAAAATGTTATAAAGTCGCGTAGAAAGACCGCTTACACTAGCGGCATCTTCGTCTAGTGTAACTAAAAATAATTCCTTATAAGAAATAACAACAAATGTAATTACAATCAAAGTTACGGCAAAAACGATCCAAATATCAGCAGTGTTCAGTGCAACAATACTTCCAAACAAATAATCCTGTACATTGATATTGAATCCTTTACCTGATGTAAATAAAACAGAGGCAAAGGCTATACCTCCAGACATAATAATAGCAATCGATAATTCTGCGTAGCTTGGATAGGCCTTTCGTAATTTCTCTATTGCAAAAGATGCAATAAGCGCAAAAACAATTCCAAGAGCAAGAGGATAGACCTCAATGATAAAACCTAAAGCCACTCCAGCAATGGAAACATGGGATAAAGCATCCCCAATCATGGATAATCTTCGCAATACGATAAACACACCAATTAATGGTGCAACAATTCCTATTAAAAAACCTACAAACAGTGTTTTTTGAAAAAAAGGAAATAAAAATATATCTAAATCCAAAATTCAATCCTCCAAAATCAAATCATATTTTTAAAGCTTCACCTTTTATGAATCCTTTCAAAGAGTGTGTTAAATCTGTTTCAACACAATCTTCCAAGTCATGTGAATGCTTCACATAAAACTTTAACTTTCCAGAAGTATGTATTGCTTCATGCCCTAAATAGGAATACATCATATCAACATCATGTGACACCATTAAAAAAGTAATATTATGCTGCTTATGCATATGTTGAATCATATGAAAAAAACTTTCTTGTGTTTCGGCATCAATACCAACCATAGGTTCATCTAGAATGAGTAAATCTGGATTATTGATTAAAGCTCGTGCTAAAAATGCACGTTGTTGTTGACCTCCGGATAAGTTCCCAATTCGACGATGAGCTAATTTTTCAATACCAAGTGCTTGAAGTGAATCATCACATTTCTCTAATTCTCTTTTTGTTAATCTTTTAAACATTTTTTTCTTTCCGTATAAACCAGAGAGCACAATTTCCTTCACAGTAGCAGGAAAAAATGGATTCATTGCATTTTTTTGAGGCACATAACCAATTCGATCCCAATCTCTAAACTCTGATATCGGTTGATCAAACAATCTAATATTGCCACTTACAGGTTTAATCAAGCCTACAAGCATTTTTAACAATGTAGATTTACCTGCACCATTTGACCCAATTAAACCAACAAAATCTCTCTCAAAAATTTTAAAATTCAAATTTTGAATCACAGGGGTTTTATTTTCATAATAAAACGAAACATCTTCTATGGAAATGATACATTCATGACAATGATCAAAACGATTATTATTCAATTCATTCATTTTCATTCTCCTAACTTCATTCTGCTTTTACATTCTTTTAGCATAGGATTTATACTCAATATTTCTACACTCACACCATTCTTTGGTTGTGCCGGTAACAACCAGCGAAGCATTTACTAGTTTTTCAACGCGTGGTTTTCCAAGCATCGTCATGATCAATTTGATTTGTTCATGCCAATTTTGAATCCTATGTATCGCTTTCTCAACTCCCTGTTCCTTTAAAAGAGACAACACAGGGGATGCCAATCCAATCGCCTTGGCACCTAAAGCAAAGCTTTTCACCATATCAAGTGGATTTCGGATGCCTCCAGAGGATATAAAATCAATCTCAGTTTGATATTTAGCAGACTCAATCAAAGAAACAACTGTGGACTGCCCCCACTCATTTATAAAATCAAAATCTTTGCCTTCTCTTCGCTGATTTTCTATCCAAGCAAAATTGGTACCACCCTTGCCTCCAACGTCAATAATGTGTATTCCAATACCTTTCAGAGTTTCATATGTCTCTTTACACATTCCAAATCCAACTTCTTTTACAATGACAGAAACAGGTACTTTTTCTTTTATATGATGTATTTTTTCAATCATGCCTTTAAAATGTCGATCTCCCTCTGGCATCACTAACTCTTGCGGGATATTTAAATGTAACTGAAGCATATCCGCTTGCACCATTTCAATTGCTTCCAACGCATCCTCTACCGTACTATCTGCACTTACATTTGCAAAAATAATCCCTTTTGGATTTACTTTACGCACTACCTCATAAGTGCGAATAAGTTTATGATTTCGCAAAGCTGCTTTTTGTGAACCTACAGCAAGTGCCATTCCCGTTTCCTTAGCAATAACTGCTAAATCATGATTAATTTGTTCAGTAGAAAAAGCCCCGCCCGTCATCGCATTGATAATCAAAGGAGAAGTCAAATTTAATCCTCCTAAATTCACATTTACATTGCACTCCTGAACATCCATTTCAGGTAAGGAGCGATGAATAAAATGCAACTCATCAAATGATAAATAACGCTCACTTTTATTTGATTGTAGGGCTAAGTTTAAATGATCCAGCTTTCTTTGTTCTCTCATTCACTTTTCCTCTATATGTTTTATTTAGTTATCTATAATATAAACCATTCTTTCATATTAAAATCATCATGCTACATTATAGCTTATAAGATAAGATTTGAACATTTCAGTTGTACAAGTTCCAAATATTAAATCGTAATAATTACTATTTGTATTCTGAATTATACATGAAATTCTTTTAATGTGTCTATCTTTTAGTTATTGTAAGTTTAACATTTTACAGCAAACTAAAAGAATCCACTTTGAAAAAAAGATTGATCAAAATAGATTCTAATTAAATCCATACGCTGATTTTCAATAAATCCTTCCAGTGTTTTATCTAAATTCTTTAATCCCTTTAATTTAACAGTGGAATATGGATTTTCATATTATCATACTAGTTAGTGGCTTTTAATCACTGATATACAAATATCGTAAAACTTATCGGGCTCTTCAAAATTAGGAGAATGAGCAGATTTTTCAAACCAAACTAACTCTTTTTTTGGAGATAGCAACGTATGATAATACTCTTCAATTAACTCATGGGGAGTTTGATAGTCATGACGACCCACGCACAAATATACAGGAACTTTAAATTTATTCACATCTTTTAATAAATCAACTTCCATTAAATCTTCCCATAAATTCTTTAATGAAAAAAGTATGCCATTCTTGATCGTCCTAATCCAATCTAAAAATGTATATTCTTTAAATGCTAAGTACTTTATCAAAAGTTTTAGAAAAGTACTCCCATGAACTGATCCCCCAAATTTTTCCAACCACCTTCTTTGTATACGCAAACCATTCAAACTTTTATATGGTGGAGGACCTATTTTTATTAATTGTCTAATCGCCTTTTTATTATTTGTTTCTTTTGCTTTATCAAGCGCAAAGGAATAAGAAATACTTTCTCCTCTCTTCATGTTCACTACTTGGCCCACTCCTATATATGCATGTATTAATTCAGGATATTTATATGCTGTAATTGAGCCAAGAAAACTTCCCCAAGAATGTCCAACTAAATATAATTTTTCCTGAATGAAACGTTTTAAAAGAGTATTAATTAGTTCATAAATATCAGAAATAAATTGATTAATATTCATTGATTCTCCAGCAATATCTGAAGAGTAAGATTTACCTGCTCCTCTTTGATCCCAATTAACTACAACAAAGCTTTCTTCTAATTTCTTTTGCGATTTTGGTGCAAAACCTATTTGAGCTGAACCAGGACCACCATGTAAGAAAAGTAGTAACGGAGAATTTATATCTTTTCCTCTCATGAGAACATATTGATTTATTCCTCCAATCATCATTACCTCTAAGGAAGCAATACTATCTTTTATTATTCTTCCCTTTGAATCTCTAAAACTAGGTGTTCTACTTTTAATCATTTATATCCCCCTATATATTAAATAATGTATTCAACTTATAAATTACCAATATAATTTCTTTTTAATAACAATGATTTCTAACTGCTAGTCTATAAAAATGGCTTAACAATCACCAATGAATTATCTAATCATAGATTTCGTATGTTAAAATAAAAATAAATACATAAGGTTAGGAGAATGACGGATGAGATTTGTAACAGCAGAAAAAGACAATAGAACATTTATTGGAGTCACTAATGAACAGCTTTCATATGTCCTCGATCTTACTTTAGCAGATAAAACCAAACATCAAACAGCTCAGTTACCAGCTACAATGATTGAATGTATCGAATTAGGAGAGCAATTTCTAAGTTTAGCTAGTTCCCTGGAACAATGGATCATAGAAAATCCTGATCAGAATAAATTCAAATATCAAATAGATGATATCAAATTACTTGCCCCCATCCCTAGACCAACAAAAAATGTATTTTGTATTGGAAAAAACTATAAAGATCATGTACTCGAGATGGGCAGTGAAGCTGATCTTCCATCCGATCCCATCGTATTTACAAAACCCCCTACAGCTGTAATTGGAAACGAAGATATTATTTTAAATCACAAACAAGTGACAGATGAATTAGATTATGAGGGTGAGCTTGCTGTTATTATTGGTAAAAAGGGTACAAACATCACAAAAAAACAAGCTTTAGATTATGTGTTTGGATATACGATCATAAATGACATAACAGCTAGAGATTTACAAAAAAAACATAAGCAATTTTTCATAGGAAAAAGTTTAGACTCTTCCTGCCCAATGGGACCTGTTATCGTGCATAAGACAGAAATTAATAACCCAAATCACTTAAACTTGCAAACGAAAGTAAATGGTGAAATAAGACAAAAGGCAAATACGGAATTATTTATTTTTGATGTAGAAACCATTATCTCTATTATTTCAAAAGGGCATACATTAGAACCTGGTGATATCATAGCAACCGGAACTCCTGCTGGTGTTGGAAAAGGATTTAAACCACCCCGTTTATTGCAACCAGGGGACCAGATTGAAATTTGGGTAGAAGGTATAGGGGTTTTAAGGAACACAGTGGAACACTAAAATCAATTTAGGATAGATAAAGTTATTAAAAAAGGTTATCCATACTCGTTTTTCTAAAACAAAATGGATAACCTTTTTGTGCAATTTATTACACCTTAAATTTCTGAATCATTTCCTGTAAATCAAACGCTAATGCATTTAGTTGACTTGCAGAAGCGGATATTTCTTCAGTGGAAGCATTTTGCTCTTCCGTTAAAGCAGCAATTTGTTGAGATTTAGCAGATGAACTATCAGACACTTCTACAACCTCTTTCGCTAAATCAATCATATCTTTGAATCCTGCATGCATCTGCTGCATCGTTGCTGACACATCTTGAAATTCATGGGATACTTCTTGAATCTTATTCACAATCTCATTAAAGGTTTTCCCAGTTCCTCCAACTAACGAATAACTTTGATCAAATGAAGCTTTGCCTTCTTCTATTGCCGTCACAGCCTGCCCCGCTTCATCTTGGATTTCTTGAATCAACTTACTAATATCTTCAGATGCTTTTGCTGATTGTTCTGCTAGTTTTCTTACTTCTCCTGCAACGACTGCAAAACCTCTACCATGTTCACCCGCACGTGCTGCTTCAATGGAAGCATTTAAGGATAGAAGATTCGTTTGCTGAGATATGTCTGTAATCATTGTAATAATTTTGCCGATCTCCTGTGATTTTTCATCAAAGGATTTCACTATATTTGAAGTATAAGTTACTTTCTCTTCTAGAGATTTCATTTGCTCCATACCTGCTTGTACAACTTGATTTCCATCAACTGCTTTATCATTTGTTGATTTTGTCATTTCAGATATAGATTGAATGGAACCCGTTATTTGACCAATTCCTTCTGAAATATCATTTACAGATTGATAAGTATCTGTAATTTTCATAACCTGTTTTTCTGATCCAAAAGCTACTTCATGAACTACTTTTGTTATTTCATCAATCGACTGATAATTCTGTTCAGTAATTGCAGATAGTTCATTTGATTGATCAGTTACCTGGTTAGAAACCTGGGTAATTTTATGTATTAGATTCTTCCACTGATTAGCCATCTCATTCATCGCTATAGCGATCGGTTTTAATTCCCCTACTTTTTCCACATTAATTTTAGAAGACAAATCACCTGCAGCCATTTGATTGACTCCATTTATAATATCTTTCATAGGCATAATAAATCTTTTAAAGTTTAGTATAGTTATGATAGAACCTATGATCACTCCACCGACTGTTATTCCAATCGTATTCAACCAAAATAATTTCCCTTGTAAATCAATTATAAATCCAATAGAAACCCCTAATAATACACCTCCAAAGATGATGAGTATTATTGTCCGGAATAAATAACGATAAAGTGAAACCGTACCCTTCATTCTATTACCCCTTTACTTTAAAAAATAAGTTATTAATAAGGTTTATTATACCATTTTATCAAGTTTGCAACTGTTCTTTTACATATTTCAACTCTGAGATGATCATAAAAGTGATAACAACCAATAAAAACCACGAGGTTATTTTACTGAAATGAACTAGCTGCCAAAAGTTTGATTGATTAGGATACTGCCAAGCTCCTAAAAAAGTTGAAATATTTTCTGCAATCCAAATGAAAAAACCAATTAGGAAAAAAGATAATGTAACAGGCATACGATAAACTTGATTCATTAATGTGAATAAAACCCGAGTTCGATAAAATAAAATAAACAATAATCCGATCAAGACCCATCTTATATCAGGTAGGACATAGTTCGTAAAAAAATTAACATATATGATTACACCTAAACCCCACACCATCTTTCGATTTGGCCAATAAATCAGCGTGAGTTTTAATCTTCGCCATGCTTGACACATGTAACTTGCTACACTAGCATACATAAAGCCACTATATAACGGAACACCTAATATTTTTGTATAAGCTTCCTCTGGATAAGACCACGATCCAATATTCACTTTATAAAGTTCTAAAACAAGTCCAATTAAATGAAAAACGAAAATAACTTTTAACTCATCCATTGATTCTAATTTACTTTTCACCATAAACCATTGTATAAAGATACAACTCATCAATATAAAATCGTAACGTGGTAAAAAGGGAATTTGTATAACTTTAGAGACTGCAAGCGTTAAAAATATACTTACTGGAAAAATACACGACATTGCTTGATGGTATACAAAAAATAAAAATTGTTTCAAATACTTCATTATGTTATCTCCTATAAAGTTATCTGTTATTGATCACAATTGCATTTAGATGAGAGTAGTTGCATTCATTTACGTCAAAGCTTCTTTTGGTTTTTTCTTCTTTGTTTCTGCTGCTTTCAAACGTTCCTTCCCCATCATCATAACGAATAAGAAAGAAATAAGCGGTAAGAAAATCGACCAAAAAAATAAATTAGAAATTGAATCTGCCAAAAAGGTAGTAATTACTTTTAACAAATCCTCAGGGATGAGTTCCCTGTTTTCTGGAGCAAATAAACTAGTTGCATCTCCCATAAAACTAGGATCGCTTTGACCAAATGAGCTTTCTATCTTACTACTGAAATATTGTGATTGAATCGCCCCAAAAACCGTGACTCCAATTGCAGCACCTATCGTTCTGAAAAAAGAAAGAAGCGATACTCCAACCCCTTTATATCGACCATCAATATTTTGTAAAGCAGACAAATTAAGTACTGATAATGAAGCACCTATACTTAATCCAACGAAAATCATATACATCGTAATCATCAGTCTTGAAGTGTCCCCATCAATGGTTGATAAAAGCGTTAATGCAATCGTTAATAGAATGGTTGATCCCAACATTACAGTTCGATAAGACAAACGATCTACGAGTTTCCCTCCAATAATACTGCTTGCTACTACACCTAACATCATAGGTGTCAACGTTTGACCAGAGGCGCTAGCAGATTCACCATAAACCCCCTGTACAAATATAGGAATGTATGTTGAACAGATCACCATTGCCGCTCCGAAGAACAAGCTGATGAGCTGACTAGAAGTAAACAGATTCTCCTTAAACAATCCAATAACAACAATCGGTGACTGTACACGTTTTTCTACATAAATGAAAGAAACAAACAATAGAACAAATATGCTAAACAACCCGATAATGAACGGGGACGTCCAAGCGTATTGATCTCCACCTAGTTCTATTGCAAACATTAAACTTAACAGTCCAACAATAAGAATGCTAGCCCCAGCCCAGTCAATTTTTTGCTTCTGTAAGCTAAGTGTTTCTTTATAAAAACGTGTAATTAGAATAAAAGATATAATACCAATTGGTATGTTAATATAAAAAACCCATCGCCAATCCAGGTAATCCGTAAAAAAAGCACCTACAGCAGGGCCAAAAACACTGGAAATGCCAAAAACAGCTCCAAATAATCCATTCATTTTCCCTCTTTTTTCGGGAGGAAATATATCAAAGATAATAGCAAAAGTGATCGGCATTAAAGCACCTCCACCAATCCCTTGAATAGCACGAAAAAAAATTAACTGTGACATATTCAAAGCCAATCCACACAAAACAGAACCGATTAAAAAAACGACCAACCCAATTAAGAAAAATAATTTACGGCCATACATATCCGATAATTTTCCGAAAATAGGAGTCGATACTACTGTTGCAATCATATAAGCTGAAAATACCCATACAAAATATTCATATCCACCTAACTCTGAAACGATAGTTGGCATAGCGGTCGCCACAATCGTTTGATCCAATGATGCTACAAATAATCCTAATAATAGTCCCATAACTGCAAAGTTAGAATTCGTCTTCTGGTTCATCAATATTCTATTACCTCCAAAACGAAATATACCCAGATTTTATCATAGGATACATGATAGCATGGGTTATTTTTTTCACAAAAAGGGATAGATACAAAATGTAAGCGTTTCGCTCTATTATTTGATACAATATACTTACTAATAAACCAATTTAATAAGTGAATAATAACCATAAACTCTTAATCTAACAACTATCCAATAAAGTGAGTTGTTTTTCATGAAACCTCTAAAACTTCAAACTAAGATGGCACTATTAATCTTAACTTTACTCGTTTTTGTCATCGTGATTCTAAGCAGTGTGTTTGCCTATTTTATCTCTAACAGCTTAGAAGATCAAATAGGCAGCCGTGCTTTAAACATAGCAAAAACTGTTGCTATCATGCCTGAAATAAGGGGAGGATTTAAAACTGAAAAGCCTTCCGCTATTATTCAACCTCTTGCTGAGCAAGTCCGTATTCAAACAGGTGCTCAATTTGTTGTTATAGGTAATATTGATTCTGTCAGGTATTCTCATCCTGTAGAAGAACGTATTGGACAAACCATGGTTGGAGGAGATAACGATCGAGCATTACTTCATGGTGAATCTTATACGTCTAAAGCTACAGGTACATTAGGTCCATCATTGCGAGGGAAAACTCCGATTTTTGATGAAGCTGGTGAAATTATAGGAATTGTGTCCGTAGGTTTCTTAATTGAAGATATTGAACTGATTTTAAATTCATATCAAAGGAAAGTATTATTGCTAACGATATTTGTTTCTTTCATCGGAATTATTGGTGCTTTATATATTGCTAAAGGATTTAAGAAATCAATATTCGGTTTAGAGCCCAGGGAGATTGCCAGTTTGTTTCTAGAAAAAAATGCAATCTTAGAATCCATACATGAAGGCATCATTGCGATCAATGCAGATGGGAACATCACATTAGTAAATCAAAAAGCGTATCAAATCATAAATAAACACCCTTCAGAAAATATAATTGGAAAAAATATATTAGAAGTGTTGCCACATACTAAAATGTTAGACGTTTTACAAACTAAAAAGAGTCAGTTTAATCAAGAGCTAAAGATTGGAGCAAACGATATCATTGCAAATCGAGTCCCTATTTTTGATAAAAATCAGATTGTGGGTGTTGTTTCTAGCTTTCGTAATAAAACAGAGATTGATCAGTTAACAAATGAACTTTCGCAAGCTCAATCCTATGCTGAAGCTTTAAGGGCACAAACTCATGAGTACTCAAATAAACTCTATACGATCTCTGGCTTGATTCAATTAGCCTCTTATCAGGAAGCCATTGATTTTATTACTAAAGAAACAACGGACCATCAAAATTTAGTCGAATTTTTAATGTCAGCCATTCCAGATACAATGATTGCAGCATTAGTACTTGGAAAATACAATCGTGCACATGAGCTGAAAATTGAATTGATTATTGACAATGAAAGCAGTATGAAAGATATCCCCCATGAATTAAATCGAGAGAAAATCGTCACGATTATAGGTAATTTGATAGATAATGCATTTGACGCTACTAAAACTAACGATATAAATAAAACTGTGAAAATATTTATGACTGACATTGGTAATGATCTCATCTTTGAGGTTGAAGATTCTGGATCAGGTATAGATGAACAAGATTTACCTTATATCTTCCAAAAAGGTTTCAGCACTAAACATGGTGAAGATCGAGGAATAGGTTTATATCTAGTAGATAATGCCGTAAAATATTTAAATGGTTATATTACTACATCGAAAAGTGAACTTGGGGGTACTGTTTTTACAGTGATACTACCTAAGAATACCCAAAAAGTGAACGATAATTCATAGATGATATATCCCTTGTCAAAAACTTAAGCAACAAGGAGGTAGTTACATGCAGAACATTCGGATATTTATTGTAGAAGATGATCTCAAAATAGCAGAAATTAATCGTCGTTTTACAGAGAAAATTCCTGGGTATGAAGTATGTGGGATATCCACAAATTTAACAGAAGCAAAGGAAATGATTGACATCCTTCAACCTGATTTAGTATTGTTGGATATTTACTTTGCGGATGGGAATGGCATTGATTTGTTATGGTTTATACGTCAGCAATACAGGAATACGGATGTCATCATGATCACAGCTGCAAAAGAGGTAGAAAGAGTGCAAAGCGCCATTAGAGGTGGCGCAATTGACTATATCATTAAACCGATTATTTTCCAACGCTTTCAACAAACTTTAGAAAAATACAAAAACTATAAAGAACAAATATCAACGATGAGTCATGTAGATCAAAAACAAGTTGATCATTTATTTGATACGGTTCATAAACAGACAAAGCCATCTGAATACCTTATTCCAAAAGGAATTGACCCTATAACGCTAGATAAAATAAAAAATCATATTAAACATGAAGTAAACGGTATAACTGCTGAGCAACTTGGAAAAGAAATCGGTGTAAGCCGCACTACCTCCCGTAGATATTTAGAATATATGGTATCCATTGGAGATGTACGTGCAGAATTGACATATGGAAGTGTTGGTCGCCCTGAGAGAAGATATTTTCTATGATAAATAATCTCATAAGTAAGAATCACACCTTGAGTAAATAAAGGTACGTATAAGGTGTTCCAAATTCTATACACTTTTCAACAGCTAATCCCGCTCTTGCAAACAACTCATCATATTCTTCTTTTTTGGGTATATATACACCCATGTAATTGTGGAGCAACTCATAACCTACATTAAAAATTGGCAGCTGTTCCAGCTCTTCTAATGAGGGTTTTTGTACTGTATCCGCAATCAGGAAGTATTTTACGTTGGGGAATGCTTCTCGTAAACGATCAAATAGTGTTTCACGCAAATCTGATATGTTATACAAATCATGCAACATCATGAAGCTACTAACTAATTCTACTTCTTCTAAAATAGAATGAAACTTATCAGTGCGAAAAGTATCAAGTACATTGGCGCATACCATTTTTAATCGATTTTCTAATCCATGCATTTTCACTTGTTCTTCAGCCATGCCAATAGCATCTGCACTAATATCAACCCCGACTCCATTGATATGAGAGTAACGCTCTGCCCAAGTGATTAGGCGTCCCCCATTGCCACAACCAAAATCAGCAATGGAATTCACATGAAGATGATCAAGCACATCAAACAACAATTTTTCCATAAAAGATCGATTGTTCATATCAGCCCCAAGGGCTACCATGCCTTCATTACGTAAATGTCCCCATGGCCGAGCACTTTTAGTAAGATTACCCAATTCACGGAACATTTCTCCGTAACCACCAACACTCCAAGTAAAATAGCCTAACATCTGGCGTAATTCTTCTCCCATTTCTGTTACATTCATTGTTCCATCTTTATTAAAATGAAAATAACCTAGAGCTTCGCCTGCTTTTAACAATCCTTGCAATTTTGAAAGATGACTATCTGTTCGAACAGCAATTTCTTCTATCGTTACATTCTCTCCTTTTTTTATCACATCAAATAATCCAATTTGCTGATAAGCAAAGGCAACATTTGCACCTACAAAACCATTAAAAAGCATGTCGGGATGAATAGGTTTAAGTTTTAATACTGGCAATTGAGATTCCTCCTATTAAAAAAATAAAAATATAATACTAAAAATGTTTATTTATCTCATGATTCAAGTCAATTCATTTTCATGGAGAAACGGAAATAATTTTCTTGAAGCATATTTCTCCAAATATGAAGGTCCTAGTGTATACCCTGTTCCTTGTTCATTACCGATCATTTTGACGGCCATCTTAAAATGCATATTGTTCCAAGATATGAATGTCTCTTCAAACCGCTTCATACACTTAATCCATTCTTCAAAAATAGGTTGCTTGCAAACGGACTCATCTGTCAAATAATCTCGCATATAAGTTTGAAAATTGGAAATGTTTCCTTTTAAATAATCTTTTTTTATACTGGGGACAGAATTGAAGGCTGGCGAATTTAATCGCTCTTCCAATGGCTCTGCTGCTAGTATCTCAATCAATTTATACTGTTTAGACTGTATTGCACTTGCACCTTCTGTATAAATACGAAAAGCAGCAAAGTTGTCTTTCTCCATCATCATCACAACTCTGAACAATGCAGGACCACAGTCAAGTATAGCTTTAAGTGTTTCCATAATAGTTATAGATTCTTTAAATTTTTGAATCTTAATTTGGGAGAGACAAGTTTGAAATCCTTTCACTACAATGCTGAAAATAGTTTCTAAACTTTGCAAGCATCTTATAAACATATACTCATCATGAATTGTGTACACTGGCAAAATGGCTAAATTTAATGCTTTTAATGATGACTCCGGCAGTTGTTCTAAAATATCTTCACTTACTTTGAGTAACATATCAGCAAGTTTCTTGCTCAATGTTTCATTTGAATCCAATTCTGTTTGCAAAATTTTTAATGTTTCGTCTAAATTTTTAGGTAACTGGAGAGTATATGAAAATGGACTATACACTTTCATGGCACGTAAAACATGAAAGATAATTCGCTTCAAATGATGGTTAGAAGATAAATTCCTTTGAAACCTCTTATCAGCTCCAATCAATGTATGGCATTCAAAACGAATAATATCAGATAGAATCGCAGCTAGATGTAAAATTTGAACCTCCAAATACTCAATAAATTCTAAGTCATCTGGAATAACTAATTCTGAAATAATTCTAGTTCCGGTATAAGTATGGTAATCATAAATCCCTTTATGTTTATCTAGAAGCATGACTAAAAACTGTTGTAATAAAAATGAATAAAAAGATTTATCCCCTGCTAATCGATGATTCACTTTTTCCTCAATTTGTAATAATTTGTTGAGAATCTCTTCACGAACAAAATGTTTACCCACTTTGTGGTAGTAGTCCAAGATCGTTTGGAATGGAAAATTTTCAAATAATGATTCTAAATGAGCACTCTCATTATCTAACAATGAAAAATAAATTTGGAGTTCATTCATGACTTTACTAGGTTCTATATCTAATGATAAGTTTGTTTTCATATCTAACCACTCCTTACTTTTTTAATAGAAGACAAGTAGTTAAAACAACAAAACAGTCCATACTAATTTGCTTCAACGCAACACAGAATTGAACATCACAAAATGCTTTATAAAACAACTAAACATTATTAACTTTACTTAATTATAACAATATAACCCTATATTTTCCATTAAATGCAAAAAACCCTACTTTAGCACTATATACTTAAAGTAGGGACAATTTTACTAGATAACGTTGAAATTTAAATTTAAACTCTAGTTAATTTGTAAGTAATTCATGTTATCTTTCCAACAGTTTTACTTCTGACTTTTTTTCATTTTACTTCTCAACAGTGGCAATAGAAGTGATAAAACAGATAAAGCAATTAAAACAGCTGAGATTGGACTTTGTACAAAGGTCAAATAATCACCTTTTGAAATGGTTAGAGCCTGACGAAAAGAAGTTTCCATCATCCCTCCTAAAATAAAAGCTAGGATCAGCGGTGCAGCTGGGAAGGATAACAATCTCATCACATACCCTAATATTCCAAAACCCAACAATAAATATAAATCAAATGTATTAAAACTAATGCCATATACTCCAATTAAACAGAATACGATGACAAGAGAAATTAACAACTTTTTCGGGATATATAATATTTTTGCGATCAATGGAATTAACGGTAGGTTTAAAATTAACAAAAAGATATTTCCGAAGTACATGCTAGCGATGACACCCCAAAATACATTGGGTTCTTCCTGCATTAACAATGGCCCTGGTGTAACCCCAGCAACAAGCAAAGCCCCTAGTAAAACTGCAGTTGTACCTGAACCTGGAATACCTAACGTTAACAATGGCACAAACGCACCACTTGTAGCCGCATTATTCGAAGCTTCTGGTGCAGCTAAACCTTTTATATTTCCTTTTCCAAATGTCTCTGGATTTTTAGATATTCGCTTTTCAGTAATGTAAGACAAAAATGATGAAATGGTTGCTCCTGCTCCTGGAAGAACTCCAATGATGAATCCTAATACTGAGTGTCTTGCTATTGGACCAGAAATTTCTTTTGCCTCTTGTTTTGTAACTCTTAAACTTCCAACTTCCGATTCCTTACTATTATTTTTTTTATTCCTACTTAACACTAAATTGGTTACTTCCGCTAATGCAAACAACCCTAAAGCAATGACTAAAAAATCGATTCCATCCAATAAATTTACTGAACCAAATGTAAATCGTGCAGTACCTGTTAATAAATCTCTACCCACTGATGCAATCATAAGACCTAAAACCGCAGAGATTAATGCTTTTATCGTTGACCCTTCCGACAAACTTGAAATGGCTGACAACCCTAAAAACATTAATGCAAAATATTCAGTTGATCCAAATTGAGTAGCAAAACTGGCCATCATCGGTGCTACCAACATTAAAGCAAAAACACTAATCGTACCACCACCAAATGATGAAATTGCGGCAATAGCTAATGCTTTCCCTGCTTTCCCCTGTCTCGCTAAAGGATATCCATCAAATGAAGTAGCTACTGTTCCTGCAACTCCTGGAGCATTTAATAAAATAGATGAGGTTGAACCTCCAAAAATAGCACCGTAATATACACCAGCCATTAATATTAAAGCTGAGGCAGGCTCCATCCCATAACTTAAAGGAATCATGATCGCAATTGCAGAAATGGGTCCCAAACCTGGGAGCATTCCAATTACCGTTCCAGACAACACTCCAATAAAAACAAATAGCATATTTTTAAAACTCAATGCAACTGCAAATCCATTAATTATATTATCAAGAACTTCCATTAGATTTCCCTCCTTATTTTAAAATGGTAATATTCCTGATGGTAAAGATAGTCCAAGTAATTCATTAAAGGAAACATAAATAACGAGGGTAAATATACCAAAAATAATGAACATTCTTATCCAACTTGTGTAACCTAACATTCTTGAAGTAGCAGTCAAAAATAAAATCGTTACAATGATAAAACCAATGAACTCAAGCAATGTAATATATAAAAGTACAAATAAAACGATGAGTAATAACAAACCTATTTCCTGTTTTGATATGTTTCTTTTAGCTTTCTCTTGTTCTGTTTCCTCTTTATTTTCTATAAATAAAAAAACAGATAATATCAATAACAAATATCCTAAACCCTTTGGCATAATATCAGCATCAATTTTAGCAAAGGGTGAGGGTTCTATTTGATAACTATAAATTAAATAGATAATTGAGAATAAAAATATCACGATGGATACTTTACGATTCATGGAGTTTAACATTTTAGTCACCTACCACTCAAATTTATAAAATTCCCCTAACGCTGGCCCTAGGAGATATCGTCAAATCCTCTACTTTATGAATAAGAAGGATGGAGCTACCACCCTTCTCAAATGTTTTCATTTCATGATTTCTTTCTACAATATCTTTTGTTTTTACTATAATCCCAACTCTTCCATAAGAGCTTCATATACAGTGTATTGCTCATCTAAGAACTTACCAAACTCTTCACTGGACATAAAGTTGTCTTTCCATCCAAAGTTATCTCTTCTTTCTTGCCATAAAGCTGTTTCATACATAGACTCAATTGCACTTTCATAATACTTCACAGCTTCTGGATCCATACCTTTAGGAGCCATAAATCCACGCCAGTTAATGAATTCATCCTCAATACCTTGCTGTCTTAAAGTCTGAAATTCAGAGATTACGTCCCCTTCTAAAGGCTCTGGTGAAGTAATCGCCAATACTCTAACATTTCCTGCTTTAGCTTGCTCAGCAGCTTCAGCAAGGCCAGTAGAATATACATCAACATCGCCACCAAGTACTAGTGTCATACCACCGATATCTCCAGCAGGCAAGTAATCGATGGATGTAATATCTACGCCTGCAGCTTTTGCTGCTTTAATAAATTGAATATGATCCATACTACCTGGTGAAGAATCACCAGCTATTGTAATTGAACTTGGATCTGATTTAAGGGCTTCCATCACATCATTTATGTTTTGATATGGCGAATCCACATTCGTAACGAAGGCACCAAAATCAGCAATTACTCCAGCGATTGGTTCAAAATCATTGTGTCCTAATTCTGACCCTCCATTTAAAGGTACTAATAGGATAGGTGAAGAAGTAACAAATAACATATGATTGTCCCCTTGTTTACCATCTACATAAGACCATCCGATCGCCCCACCACTACCTGATTTGTTGACAACAGGCATTCCTTCACTAACAAGTTCTTCTTCAGTCAAAACCTGAGCTACTGTTCTGGCAGTTGTATCCCAGCCACCACCAGCTCCACCTGGTGCAACCACTTCAATCGGTTCACTTGGCTCCCACCCTTCAGCTTTCGGTTCTTCAGTCGTTGGTTCCTCTGTATTAGGTGTTTCTGCTGGTGTTTCCGGTTCACCTGATTCTCCTCCACAAGCTGCTGCAAAAATAAGAATAAATGAGAATAATAACATGAACCAAACTTTTCTATTTTTCATTAATATTCATCCCCTCTTTATTGTAATCGCTTACAGTTAAGAGTTTAATTGATACCATTTTAAAAGTGAATATTTTGTGAATATTAAAAGAAAAATCTATTTTGCTTATTTTGTTCATATTGTTCATGAATTACCATTGACGAGCCACAAAGGGAAAGACAGAAGGTGTATTATCAGTTAAGGACATTCTGATGAGAAGAAAAAAACCTCCAATTAAGGAGGTTATTCGTTCATTAAATTATCCAATTTTTGATTTACTCTACTGAAAATTTCAATTCCCGTATACTCTCTACATCACCACTCACTAGCAAGCGATCCCCTAATTCAATCTGTGTATTTCCGTGTGGAATAATAAATGAATCACCACGATAGATTCGTAAGATCAACATGTTTCCTGGAAGTGGTAAATTGTATAAATATTCATCATGATAGGTTTGATTATTCATCGTTACTTCACCAATAGAACCATCATGATGAGTAATTAATTTTACCGCACTTGGGTGTTCAACCAATGCTTTTAATAATGTTCTGGATGCGTATAAAGTAGAAAATAAAGATAAATCTTCTTCAGTTTGTACATTTTTAAATAAATCAGGATTTTCAATCCTAACAATAATGTTACTAACACCAAGTGTTTTAGCGTATCTAGCTAGTTCTAAATTGATATCATCATCCATCGTAGCAAATACGATGATATCCGTTTTAAATGCATCCAGTTGCTCTAATGATTTAGCATCTAAATGTGGAATTTCAACAAGGGGAAACCGGCTGTATGCTTCTTCCTTCGACTCATCATTTTTCGATTCTGTACTATATAGATTTACTTCATATCCTTCTTTTATCATATCTTGAGATATTGGTAAAGTGATATGATTGGCACCTATAATGGAAATAATTTTTGGCTTTTTAACGATCGGTGGAAAGATTTGATTAAAAAGTATAGGTGCAAGTAAACAGCTGATAACAGCTACTAAAATAAGAGCCCCATGCATCGTCTCATCAATCGCTCCAATTTGTAATGCTAAAGCTGCAGCGGCAATAACTAGACTTAATGTTGAAGAAAGTAAAATCCCTGATCCTAACACTTCGCGCCATGGAAAGTGTCTTTTTAAAATCAAAACAGGAATCATTTTTGAAAGGAAAATGGCTGCCAATAACAACGGCATAAGGATTAAAATTTTAGCATCAGTAAATAGATCCCATAAATTTAGATTTACTCCTAACATGACGAAAAAGATAGGTATCAAAAAGCCATAACCAAATGACTCCAGTTGATGAACAAACTTTTTATCTGGTGCTAATAAAGAAACGATTACTCCAGCCAAAAATGCACCTAGTATGTTTTCAATTTCAAATGTTTCAGATAATACAACAAATAATAATATCAAAGCAAATACAGCTCTTGTTCCCATTTGTGCTGTGCTTTTTCTTAACACATCAAATAACTTGCCCTTAACAAAGTTCTTTAAGAATAAATAAGTAAATACAACTAGTCCGAAAAACACTAACAACAATAACATTTGGGTTACATTTTCTGACTGATAACTTATGTAAACAGCAAGTAAAATCATCGTAGCAAAATCTGATAATACGGCAACAAGTAAAATAATTTGCCCAAGTGGAGTGTCTGTTATTTTCTTCTCTTTTAGGACGGGTACTACAACACCTAATGATATCGTTGCAATGATTAACGTCATTAACAATGGATCTTCAATCAAATTCATCCATAATAACGTATAGGATAAACCAAAGGACACAACGAAAACACCCACTAGAATGATTAAAGATAATAATAGAGGATTTACTTTATTATCTTCCACCGCTTTTTTCTTCTTAAAGGAAGCAAAATCAATTTCCAATCCACTTAAAAATAATAAGTATATAAAACCAAATAATGATAATAATTCTAGCCATTGGTCCTCACTAATCAAATTTAATCCACTCTTACCTATGATTAAACCAGCAATAATTTCTGCAACAACGACAGGTATCATTTTTAAATGAAACCGATGAAGCAGAATAGGTACCAGAAAAGCTATTGTGACAACGATCATTAAAGAAGTTAATTCAGTAGTATGTTCCACTTTAAATATTTCCCTCCGTAATTTCTATATGTAACTTATTTTAGACTAGAGATTTATTTCTAAGATGTTGTCGGCTTTTTTTTTGAAAAAACTAGAGAAAAAACTTAAAAAACACGTTTCTTCTCTAGCTTTGGTTATCTCTATATTATTGTCTTTCCACTCTTTTTTTTATTCTTTTGGGGAAAGAATTTTATTAATACGTTGTTCAACCATTTTCAGTCCCTTTTCACCTGCTTGAAAATGGCGAAGTTGATGATTTTCATCAAACAAATAATAAGCTGGAACATGTTCATTTTGGAACCTATCTGTAATGGCATGCTGATTGTCTATCATAACTGGATGTTTTAATCCATATTTTTGAATGTTTTCTTTGGCAACATCAATATCCGTATCCTTTTCAGATCGAGGCATATGTACCCCTATTACTGTTAAGTTATATTGAGCCTCGTATTTTTCTCGCCATTCATTTATTTGTGACAAGCTTTCCTTACACAAATGACAGCTAACTGCCCAGAAATGGATTAAAACAGGTTTCCCTGTTAATTCATCTTTAGATAATTCTCCATTCACCCATTCAGACACACCTTGAAAAATAGGTAACTCTGTACGCAAACGCATTGGCATTGTCTTTCACCTCTCATTATTTTATCATAACTAACCTTATACTATGCTAATTTATACTTAAAAAGAAGAAACCCCTCTTACCTACAAATGCAGATAGAGGGGGTTATTAATAATACTTAGTTAGCTGTTAATTGTTTTTCCCCTGGTTTCCAGTTTGCTGGACATAAACCACCAGATTGAAGAGCTTGTAATATACGAACCGTTTCATCAACACTTCTACCTACATCGTTGTGGTTTACAACTTGATATTTTAACTCTCCATCAGGATCAATGATGAATAATCCACGAAGTGCAATACCTTCTTCTTCAATTAACACACCATAATCACGAGCTACAGATTTAGTTAAGTCCGCTGCTAGTGGGAAATTTAATTTTCCTAATCCATTTTCATCTACTGGCGTATTGATCCATGCACGGTGAGAGAATTTACTATCTGTACTTACACCTAAAATTTGTGTATCAAGATCTTCAAAAATACCACTTGCTTCACTTAAAGCTGTAATTTCTGTTGGACATACAAATGTAAAATCTAGTGGATAGAAAAATAAAACTAACCATTTTCCTTTATAATCAGAAAGAGATACTGTGCTGAAATCTTCCCCATTACCTAGTGCTGTTTCCATTGTAAAATCTGGTGCTGGTTTCCCTACTAAACGTTCTGCCATTTTAAAAGCCCCTCCTAAAAAATATAATATTTTAAGTTAAATGAAGCTACCAAAAAAACAATTATATGTAATGTTTTAATGGATAAGCATCATTTTTACTGAGTGATGTGTTCACATTAGAAATGTTATCACTCCACAAAACCAAAGTCAATAACTATATTGATTTTTTTTTAATAATTATTATAAATAACAAAATTATAAAATGTTTTTCCATTATTTTCATAGGTTTAAGAAGGAGATTATGGCATTTAAAATTATTTTTTCATTGCAGCTATAATTTGGTCACCCATTTGAGAAGTACTTAACACATTTGTTTGATCAGTAGATATGTCCCCTGTACGATGTCCGTAATCTAATACATTCTTCACTGCTTTTTCAATCAAATCTCCAGCTTTTTGATATCCAAATGAGAGTTTAAACATCAATGCAACAGAAAGAATAGTTGCAATAGGATTTGCTTTTCCTTGTCCTGCAATATCTGGCGCAGAACCATGTACAGGTTCATATAATCCAAAACTTCCTTCACCTAAGGAAGCAGAAGATAACATACCTATAGATCCTGTAAGCATTGCAGCTTCATCACTTAAAATATCCCCAAACATATTCTCTGTTACAATAACATCAAAACTGGAAGGTCTGCGTAATAATTGCATGGCACAGTTATCTACTAACACATGCTCTAATTCAACATCAGGATACTCTGGTGCAAGACGGTTCACTGTTTCTCTCCATAAACGGGAACTTTCCAACACATTTGCTTTATCAACTGAAGCTAGCTTCTTTCTTCTAGTTTTAGCAATCTCAAAAGCTTGTCTTACAATACGTTCAACTTCCATAACATTATAAGCACACGTATCTACTGCTTCTTCACCAAACTCAGTATTACGTCTAAATTTTTCCCCGAAATAAATTCCTCCTGTTAATTCACGAACTACAATTAAATCCGTACCATCTAATACTTCTGGTTTTAAAGTAGAAGCTTCCTTTAAACAATCAAATACAACCGCAGGTCTTATATTTGAAAATAAACCTAATTCTTTTCTAATTCCTAACAACCCAGTTTCAGGTCTTAATTCTTTTGAATTATTGTCCCATTTAGGACCTCCAACAGCACCTAATAAGACTGCATCAGAGTTTTTACACATTTCCAATGTTTCTTGTGGTAGAGGGGTGCCTTTCTCATCAATAGCAATACCACCAAATAACCCGTGTTCTATTTCAAATTGATAACCAAAAAGTTCTTCTGTTTTTCTAAGGACTTTCTTGGCTTCAGCCACTACTTCTGGACCAATCCCATCTCCATCAATGACTGCGATTTTTTTTATGTCAGACATGTTATCTCTCCTTATCAAAAAAATATCCTGCCTAACATAGGATGTGGCAGGTTATTTATTTTTTTATAAACTATTTTCTAGTTAAGAGCCACAAAAGTATTCGAATACTCCTTCTTGGAATTCTCTTCACTTTTGTGGGTATTATTTAAATTAAAGTAATATTTCCTCTCTTATTGACATGATCAGAATTTTTTTTGTCAATAATTCGGTTCACTGCATCAATGTAAGCACGTGCACTTGCATCAAGTATATCTGTGCTAACACCACGTCCCGTGACTGCAATATCACCTTGTTTCAATACAACATGCACTTCACCTAATGCATCTTTACCATGCGTTACCGATTTGATGGCGTAATCCTCTAAAGTAACATCTTCTTGGGTTGCTTTATCAATTGCATTATATATGGCATCTACAGAACCGTTTCCTTCTTGCGTTTCTTCAGCGATCGCATCTTCTTTAGTCTTAATTCGAATCGTAGCTTTTGGAATAGATTGATTTCCATAAGATAAATCAATTCGTTCAAGCGTAAAAAACTCTGGTGTGCTAACAAGCTTTTCTACTAACATCGCTCGAATATCTTCATCACTTACGTTTTTCTTCTTATCCGCTAGGTTTTTAAACTTTTTAAAAGCTTCTTTAATCTGCTCTTCATTTAGATCGTCATACCCCATATCCACTAGCTTTTCACTAAACGCATGTCGACCTGAAAGCTTACCTAATACTAATTTACTTTCTTTTAAACCAATTGTTTCAGGAGACATAATTTCGTAGGTTGTTTTTTCTTTTAACATACCATCTTGATGAATGCCAGATTCATGGGCAAAAGCATTGGAACCTACGATCGCTTTGTTACCTGGTACAGCCATTCCTGTCAATTTGCTCACTAAACGACTTGTACGATAAATTTCATTTAACTTTAAAGAGGTAGTTGCTTCATAAAATTCTTTCCTAGTTTCTAATGCCATTGCCACTTCTTCAATAGAAGTATTTCCTGCACGCTCTCCTATACCGTTAATAGTTCCTTCAATTTGATCTGCTCCATTACGTATGGCTGCTAATGCATTTGCTGTAGCCATCCCCAAATCATCATGGCAGTGTGCACTTAATTGAATATTTTCAATTCCAAGAACGTTTTCTCTCAAAGTTTTGAATATATTCCCAAATTCATCAGGTGTCATAAAACCTACGGTATCTGGAATATTCACAACAGTAGCACCAGCACGAACTGCCATTTCTGTCACTTCACATAAAAAATCCAATTCAGTTCGAGCTGCATCTTCAGGTGAAAATTCAATTTTACTAAAATATTTTTTTGCATATCGAATAGCTGCTTCTGCTGATTCAAGTACTTGTTGTTTTTCCATACGTAACTTATATTTGCGATGTATAGGAGAGGTTGCAAGAAATAAATGCAAACAAGGATCCTCAGCTTTTTTTAATGCTTCCCTCGCTGCTTCAATATCTTGCTCGCGGGAGCGAGAAAGTCCAATGATAGATGAATTTTTTACTGCCTCAGCTACTTCACTAACACTTTTCAAATCACCAGGTGATGCTGCAGGGAAACCTGCCTCAATACGATCAACTCCAAGCCGTTCTAATTGTAAGGCAATCTCCACCTTCTCTTGGGTATTTAAGTTCACTCCTGGAGATTGTTCACCATCTCTCAATGTTGTATCAAACACATATATCTTTCTCATCCCAAATCCACCTCCTAATATGGTTTTTCAGTACAAGGATGTACTGATGCCGACGTTAACCACATGGACGTGGTTGATATTAGTCGGCGTTCAATGATTTACTTTTTAATCCAATGCATCATTTCACGTAATTTTGAACCTACTTCTTCAATTGGATGCTCTGACTCTTGACGACGAGTTGCTGTAAAGAATGCACGATTCGATTGGTTTTCTAAAATAAAGTCACGGGCAAATTTCCCTTGTTGTATATCTTCCAATACTCTCTTCATTTCTTTTTTCGTCTCTTCTGTAACAATACGAGGACCGGTTACATAATCTCCATATTCAGCTGTATCACTGACGGAATAACGCATTCTCTCTAATCCACCTTCGTACATTAGATCAACGATTAGTTTTAATTCATGTAAACATTCAAAGTACGCAACTTCAGGTTGATAACCTGCTTCAGTTAATGTTTCAAATCCAGCTTTTACAAGTGCACTTACACCACCACATAATACGGCTTGCTCACCAAATAAGTCCGTTTCTGTTTCTTCACGAATCGTTGTTTCAATCACTCCTGCTCGTGTACAACCGATACCTTTAGCGTAAGCTAAACCAAGCTCTTTTGCTTTTCCTGTCGCATCTTGTTCAACTGCGATTAATCCTGGTACACCAAATCCTTCTACGTAAGTACGACGCACTAAATGGCCTGGTGATTTTGGTGCAATCATAAATACGTCTACATCTGAAGGGGGTACGATTTGTCCAAAGTTTATATTAAAACCGTGTGAAAACATAATTGCAGATCCTTTTTTTAAGTTTGGAGCAATCTTTTCGCTATATACGGTTCCTTGTGTTTCATCAGGCATTAAAATTTGAATAATATCTGCTTTTTTAGTTGCTTCATCCACTGTATATACTTGAAATCCATCGTTAGTTGCCTGGTCCCAAGAACGACCTTTACGTAAACCAATAATAACATTAATACCACTGTCTCTGAGATTTTGAGCCTGTGCATGCCCTTGACTACCATATCCGATTACTGCGATTGTTTTTCCTGATAATACGTTTAAATCTGCATCGTTTTCATAATACATTGTAACTGCCATTGAATAATTTCCTCCTTTTTTTTCTCCCTTGAGTGGGTAATACATAGTCTAAGAATAAAACCTTCTTAGACTATGTATACCCACTCAAAAGAGTCTCCCATGTTTTATAAATAAATTTAAACTCCTCTTATCATTGCTGCTACACCTGTACGAGTGATTTGAATCACTCCATATGGTTTTAATAATTCCACCATCGCTTTCACTTTTTCAGAATCTCCTACGACCTGAACCATAATGCTCTTTGGACTAATATCTACGATCGTTGCTCTAAAAGTTTCCACAACACCAATGATCTCAGGACGTATGGAAGGTTCAGCGTTCACTTTAATTAAAGCTAACTCACGTTCAACCATTGGATTAGCACTTATATCAATTACCTTGATTACATCGATCAACTTATACAACTGCTTTGAAATTTGTTCTAATTTATGATGATCACCATTCGTTACAATAATCATCCTGGAAAGGCCTTCTTCCTCAGACTTCCCAACTGTAATACTTTCAATGTTATACCCTCTTCGACCGAATAAACTTGCTACACGTTGTAACACCCCAGGTTGGTTGTTTACTAATATTGAAATGGTATGTTTTGTCGTATTCATATTACGAATCCCCCATTAACATTTCATCAATTGTGCTTCCTTGTTTTACCATTGGATACACATTTTCATGTTTTTCAACTATAAAATCGATTAATACTGGACCTGGTGTATCCATAGCTTCTTGCCAAGCTTTTTGTGCTTCTTCTTTATTGGTTGCTCTTAGCCCCTTTACTCCATATGCTTCAGCTAATTTCACAAAGTCTGGACTCCCAGATAAGTCGATATGACTATAACGATTGTCATATATGATCTCTTGCCACTGACGTACCATTCCTAATACTTGATTGTTAATGACAACAATTTTTACAGGAATATTGTTAATCGCACAAATCGCTAATTCTTGTGCACACATTTGCATACCACCATCACCATTGATGGATACCACAAGTCGATCTTGATTTCCCAATTGTGCGCCTATGGCTGCAGGAAAACCAAAACCCATCGTACCTAATCCACCTGATGTTATCCAAGAACGTGAATGATTGAATCTATAATACTGTGCAGCCCACATTTGATGCTGGCCTACATCAGTTGTAACGATCGCTTCACCCTTTGTTGTTTCATGAATCATCTCAATGACATATTGTGGTTTAAGATGATTGTCACCATCTTCATACTTAAGTGGAAATTCTTTTTTCATCTTCTGTAATTCTTCAATCCATGCTTCCGATTGTGCTGGTTTTGCTTTTTTATTTGCAAGTTCTAGAACCTTCTTCACATCTCCCACACAAGGAATTGCTGTTTCAACCACTTTTCCTACTTCAGCAGGGTCAACATCAATGTGTGCTATTTTTGCATTTGGCGCAAATCCTTCCACCTTCATCGTTACACGATCATCAAATCTTGCACCAATTCCTATTAACAAATCACAATTTTGAATTGCTTTATTTGCTGTATATGTTCCATGCATGCCCGGCATGCCTAACCATAAATCATTTGAGCTAGGAAAGCCCCCGATTCCAAGTAAAGTTGTAATCGTTGGAATATTGGTTTTAGTTACAAATTTTAATAATTCGTTTTGTGCTCCTGCATATACAACGCCGCCCCCTGCAAGAATCACTGGTTTTTTTGCCTCATCAATTGCCTTTAATAAACGTTCTATTTGAAGTTTATTAGGTAATACCGTTGGGTTATACCCACGAATACTAATTTTACTATCATAAGTAAACTTTGTTTTAAGTGCAGATACGTCTTTAGGAATATCAATAAGAACCGGGCCTTTTCTACCTGTTGAAGCTATGTGAAAAGCTTCATGAACGATTTTAGATAAATCTTTAACATCCCGAACTAAGTAACTATGTTTTGTAATCGGCATGGTGATTCCAGTGATATCTGCTTCTTGAAAGGCATCTGTTCCGATAGCTGTGCTCATTACGTTTCCTGTAATGATTACAAGTGGAACTGAATCCATATATGCTGTCGCTATTCCTGTGACAAGATTTGTAGCTCCTGGACCAGAAGTTGCTATACACACACCAACCTTTCCTGTTGAACGTGCATATCCATCAGCAGCGTGAATGGCTCCTTGTTCGTGCCTTGTTAATAAGTGATTAAAGTCAGGGTTTCCATGGATTGCATCATAAATATATAAAACGGCTCCTCCTGGATAACCAAAGACGCAATCAACACCTTCTAAAAGTAGTGAACGAAGCAAAATCTCTGATCCTGTAATTACATCCGGTTGCATCAACTTAGCATAAAGTTCTTTATTTGTAGCCTTTAACGTCTGGGTGCTCATCTTACATCCTCCTCTCAAAATAATAAGATTATAACTATTTTTAAATACCAAAAAATCCTTTCATCCCACTGCTCTACTAAAGCAAAAATGGGACGAAAGGATTTTCCTTACGTGGTACCACCCAACTTTGTTACATACTTCACAATATATAACCTCAGAAAGTAACGATTAAGAAATAGCTGTCACTTACAGCATAATAACGTATGCCTACCGATTCCCCCTACTAGGTTAAACCTTTCAGGAAAACAGCTCCAAGGCGAGCTCGTAAATAAGGGTTATGGCAAAGGTTTCAGCAAATCCTCTGCTCTCTGTTCACAGTGCCCTTATTCCTTTATCCTTTTCATAGCCGATGATCCATATGTGATTGGGTAATGATTTTTAACTATTATATATACTACTTAAGTTTAAGTCAACATATTTTCATCGGAATGCAAAAAATTTAGGCATTAATTTTTTCTTTTGCTACATTTGCTAGGTTAGTGAAACCTTGTGTATCATTTACTGCAAGGTCTGCAAGCATTTTACGGTTAATATCTACACCTGCAAGTTTTAAACCATGCATTAATTTACTATAACTTAAACCATTAGTTCTAGCTGCAGCATTAATACGTACAATCCATAATTTACGGAAATCACGTTTGCGCTGACGACGGTCACGATATGCATATAGCAATGATTTCATAACCTGTT
Source organism: Chengkuizengella marina (assembly GCF_009910845.1). Taxonomy (GTDB): domain Bacteria; phylum Bacillota; class Bacilli; order Paenibacillales; family KCTC-33759; genus Chengkuizengella; species Chengkuizengella marina. Next base: position 47,388 of record NZ_SIJB01000022.1, read on the forward strand.
CATTTGCTGTTTTATAAATTCTATGTTTAGAGCCAAAGTAACCTTTAGCAAGTTTCAATACTTTTTTACGACGACGACGTGCAACATATCCACCTTTTACTCTTGCCATCTTCTTCTACCTCCTATGTTCACTATTATTTAAGATTTGATAATTGTTGAGCTAAACGTTTAACGTCACCTTTAGCCATGATTGGTTGAGTTTTCATTAAGTTTTTCTGTCTTCCTGACTTTTTAGCTAACAAGTGGTTTTTACCACGTTTATGTCTTTTAATTTTACCCGTGCCTGTCACTTTAAAACGACCTTTTAAACTGCTGTGAGTTTTCATTTTAGGCATAATTGTATCCTCCTAAGAATTAAAGTATATTTCCTGAATCAGCTTTGGACATCTATTTTTTTGTTATCGGAGCAAGCACCATAATCATGCTTCGACCATCAAGTCTAGGTCTACGCTCAACTTCGGCATACTCTTTAACGTCTTCGATTACTCTATCAAGTACTTTTTTACCAATGTCAGCATGTGTAATCTCACGACCACGAAAACGAATCGAACACTTCACCTTATCTTCTGCCTTAAGGAATTTGATTACATTACGCAGCTTAGTTTGATAATCGTGTTCTTCGATTTTAGAGCTGAAACGAACTTCCTTAATATCCACAACTTTTTGATTTTTACGTGCTTCTTTTTCTTTTTTCTGTGCTTCATAGCGATATTTACCGTAATCTATGATACGACAGACTGGTGGTTTAGCTGTTGGAGCAACAGCAACTAGATCTAAATTTGCATCATATGCTAAACGTAACGCTTCTTTAATGGGTTTGATTCCAAGCTGGTCTCCCTCGGCTCCAATTAAACGAACCTCTCTAGCTCTTATAGATTCGTTAATGATATGTTCTTTAATAACGTGTCACCTCCGCTAAAAATTTAAAACAAAAAAAATGTGAGCAGATTCATTCGCCCACATCATTTATTTCATCTCACAAAGAGATAAGATTTATCATTTGAACCAGCTAACAGCATGTTAGTCAGGTGAGAAGCGGGCGCTTCTGCTTGTTGATTTGTTCTAACTATAAAAAGATACCACATGGAATTGCTGTTGTCAATTTGTTTATTCAATAAACACGAATTGTTCCTTTCAAGTTTAACATATGAATTAAAAAACACCATGAAAAATAAACTCATTTTATACAATTTTTTTATATAGTTTTTATATTCCTTTTACTATTCTATAGTATTATAAAGAGAGTTAGAGATATATCTTAAATTAAAAGTGGAAAAATCAACAAATTTCCTTTAAAATTACCCATACAACACTTTCTTTTCAGACGTCAGGTTTAAAAGGTGGGAATGGAATATGTTATATCGATTAAAAACGATTGAAAATCAAATATTTTTCTTTATAAATGTAAAACTAAAAAATAAAATATTAGATATTGTCATGACAAATATTACTCATTTAGGCGGAGCTTTATTTACCATATGTGTTACTTTAGCGTTGTCTATTTTTGCATCTGCTCCATGGAAACATGTTGCTTTTATGAGTTTAGTATCATTAAGTTTAAGTCACATTCCAGTAGCAATCATTAAAAAAACTTATAAAAGATTAAGACCTTATCTAGTTATTAAACATGTAATCACTTATAAAAATCCATTGAAAGATCATTCTTTTCCATCAGGTCATACCGCTGCTATTTTTTCAATTATTATACCTTTTATCATTAGCATACCTGTAATGACTATCATTTTGCTGCCATTAGGTTTCATCGTTGCAATCTCTAGAATATATCTAGGACTACATTACCCATCTGATGTATTTGCAGGTTTAATCATTGGTACATTAACCGGTATATCCGTGACAAACATTTTAGGATAACTTAATCTAGAAAGCTTTTTAGTTTCAAATGGGAATTTTTTTTTGAATTTCTGCTCGCCGATCGGGGAAAATTAATTTTATCATCAATCATAATATTTATGAAATAGAATTTGGAAATAAATATTAGTTATTTTAAAAAAACGATCAGAAGTAGGTGAGCGCTGTTTTGCAACAAAAAAATGTACTCATTTTATCAGAAGGATTTGGGACAGGTCATACACAAGCTGCATATGCCATTTCTGATGGGTTAAAAAATCAATTTATTGATACCAAAGTAATTGAATTATTAAAATTTCTTCATCCAAATTTAGCACCTCATTTCTTTAATGTATACCGTAAAACATTAAATGTACAACCCAAAATATATGAGAAACTGTATAAATCTCAATATGAAAATTCACTTAATCGTTTTACTCAAATGCTTCTCCATCGTATCTTTTACGCTAGAACTTATACATTTATTAAACAATTTCAACCAGATACTATCCTCTGTACTCATCCTTTCCCCAACGCCGTGATTGCCAGATTAAAAAGATTAGGACTTCAAATACCTTTATATACAGTACTTACTGATTATGTTATACATGGGGCTTGGATCACACCAGAGACAGATAAATATCTAATACCTACTGAAGAAATAAAAAGACAATTAATTAAAAAAAATGTACCTGAAGAAAAAATTATGATCTCTGGCATTCCAATACACTCTAAATTTTGGAAAACAAATGAAAAGTTAAAAATAAGGGACAAGTTTGGACTTCAAACTATGCCTACTGTGTTAATTATGGGGGGCGGCTGGGGAATGATGAAATACAATGAATTAATGGAATATTTATTGTTATGGAAGGATAAAATTCAATTCATTATCTGTATGGGGAATAATGATAAGGCTCGAAAAAAGATCATTTCAAATACTAAATTTCAACACCCTAATATCCATATTTTTGGTTTTACTAAAGCAATTGATGAATTAATGGATGTTTCAGATTTGTTAATCACAAAACCAGGCGGAATCACTTGTACAGAAGGTTTAGTAAAACAACTACCCATGTTATTTTATAACCCTATTCCAGGTCATGAGGAAGATAATTGTCAATTTTTCTTAAATCATCATCTGGCAGAAAAACTTACTTCAATTGAAGAACTAAAATTTTGGCTAAATCAGTTGGTGCAGCAACAAGAAATCACATTTCAATCAAATTCTTTTTGTACAACTCAATTCTCTGTAGATGAGATCAATTGTCTGATTTGAGAAAATTAAGACAAATTAACAGGTCCAATAATACAATCCCATCTCCAACTCACTGAATAAACTATTAATATATGAAACCTTATTGGTCTCATATAATTAATGGTTCATGGAGGTGAGAACGTGTCTAAACGAAAAAGTAAAACATGCCCTAAAAAAATTCAAGACTGTAATTGTTGTACAACATCATTGAAAAAAGCAATCGAAGAAAATTTTGATCAATTTGATCTAATTGGACTTACATTTTTTGGAGGAGTTAATATTGCTGTTGCTGTTGGTATCTTTATTGATGTTAGAGATGAAGTATTAGTTGCTAGAAACATTTTTAATATCCCTGGTACTGAATCAACAAGTTTTATCCCGTTGTGTGATATCTTAAGTGTAGATAAACTTGATAATCCTCCAACTCCTGCACCTGCTGAAGGAGGAAACCTATTTACCATTAAACCAATTAATGAATAAAATATCATCTTTATATAGATTAACCCTCCATGGTCAGATAATGACTAGGAGGGTATTTAACTGCAAAATCAATTTTATTTCAATAAAATCACTTCACAACGATGGATTCTCATCCCCTGTTCCACAAATTTTTCTTCATATTCTGTAAACACATGGTTTTCAGGCGTACCCTCTTTATGCAAGTCTAACTTTATATTTTTCATTTTTAAATCCAAATCAGCAAATGAATTTAAAGAAAACTCAAAGAGGGAAACAGAATCAGTTTTTAAATGAATTTCTCCCTTATCTTTTAAAACATATTGGTATTTATTCAAGAAATTTGTATGCGTTAATCGACGAGAAGCATGTCTTTTTTTGGGCCATGGATCACTAAAATTTAAATATATTTGATCAATTTCATTCTTTTCGAAAACTTCCTCTATTTTCTCTATATTCATTAAGACAAGTCTTAAATTATCTATGTTTGAAACCCCTTGTTCTTCCCTCAAATCATATGCCTTCTCACTTGCTTTTCTAACTAACTCATCATATAAATCTATCCCTATAAAATTGAATTCAGGATACTTCAAGCTCATTTCTGAAATGAATTTTCCTTTTCCCATCCCTAACTCTACGTGAATAGGATTGTCATTTCCAAAAATGTCTTTCCATTTGCCTTTATTAGCTTGTGGTTTAAGTTCAACCACATCTTTAGCGTTTTCTAAAAACTCAATTGTATCTGATCGGCGTCTCAATCTGCCCATGTAGATGTAACCCCCGTTTATCCTCTAAGTTCGTAATCATTGATATCTTATCATCAGTTATACTTTTTGAGCAACAAATATAAGTTGTATAATATTACTACTTAGTAAATTATGAGGAATACGAATTAGATAACTTACGAGTAAGGTACTCAATTTTTTCCAATATCGTTGATTTATCATTCATTTTTTTTAACTCTTGATCTTTAAACACTTGAATTTTTTTGGCTTGATAATAATCTAATAACACTTGTTTTATTGTTAGTCCTTCCTCTAATAAGAAAGCTGGGTCAAGTAATTTTCTCAACATCACTTCATCTTGTACAGTGTAAATACTTGGATTTAATGAATGGAATATTCCTTCCTTCATACCCATCTCATAAAACTGTCTAATATTCATTTTTCTTTGTCGACGTGCAGAAATGATTGTTTCATATAAGTCAGGAAAACCAACCTTTAATTCTTCTAAAAATAATTCTGAAATATAAATAAAAGTGAGTACTTCTTGTTCAAATAATTTTTGAAAACGATCTATATAAGTGATTTCATTGTTTAAAATAGTTTGATCCACTTCTTTATAATATGCAATATAAGTCCCAGTAAGCTCTTGTATGATTTCTTCTTTAGAAGAAAAATAGTTATAAAGGGAAGCTTTACTGATCTGCATATGCTCAGCCATATCTTGTATTTTCAAAGAATTAAACCCTTTTATACGAATCACATTCATTAATTTACCTACGTATGTTTTTCTCATCTCTTCCCTTAATTCAGCATCAATTTTACGCATATTATTTCCTCCTTAGTTCTATTAATTATTATACCATATAGTCACATCACAATATACATTTTACACTTTTTATGTTCTTTTTGTTTACAATGTAAAAAATAAATGTTATAGTTATCACAGAAATATTTTAGACAATATAAATATAAAAAGTCTATAATGAATATAAAAAATTAGGAGTGATTTATATGAGTAAAAAAGTAGCCATTATCACAGGAGCTAGTAGTGGGATTGGGCAAGCAACAGCACTAGAATTATCAAAACAAGGATTTAGAGTCATGTTAGCAGCAAGACGAGAGGACAGATTAAAGCAGTTACAATCTGAAGTGATTCGTCATGGTGGTGAGGCTTCTTACCAAGTAACAGATGTAACTTCTTTTGCAGAGGTTGAAGCATTAGCTAAAGCAACGATTGAGCAATTTGGTCAAATTGATATCCTAGTGAATAATGCAGGAATTATGCCATTATCATTTATAAGCAGTAGAAAAGTGGATGAATGGGATCGCATGGTGAATGTGAATATTAAAGGTGTACTTTATGGAATTGGTGCTGTTCTCCCATACATGGAAGAACAAAAATCTGGACATATTATCAACATATCATCTGTAGCAGGTCATAAAGTGATGCCAACAAGTTCTGTTTACAGTGGTACAAAATTCGCTGTGAGAGCAATCACTGAGGGATTACGTCAAGAAATGAAATCAGGGCAGAATATTCGCACAACGATTATTTGTCCAGGAGCTGTAGCAACTGAATTAACACATACAATCTCTGATGAGAATATCATCCGTAACTTGCAAGAAAATTATTCAGATGTACAAACTTTAACAGGTGAAGATATTGCAAAAGCAATTGCATATGCAGTATCACAACCAGACCATGTAGATGTGAGCGAAATTATTATTCGCCCGACAGAACAAGCATTATAATTATTAGGATATAAAAGGCACTCATATATTAAATTTAAAATACAAAGCACACACATAACATGCATGTGATTTCTCTTTGAAATTACATGCTTTTTTAATTATAAATCTAAAAACTCATTAAAATTTTGAAATAAAAACTCCGATAGATGACTTTCATTTAGATATAAACAAATCATGTTATAAATTTGCAAAAACTAAATATACTACAGTGAAACTTCTTTTTTGGAGGAAAATGGGTATGGAGAATATTCATCAAATATTAGAGGTTATTGAACACTCCACAAAAAATTACGTATTAGCCACCATTATTCATGTGGAAGGTACAGCATATTTAAAAGAAGGGACTATGATGTTAATTCAAGAGAACGGCTTACAAGTTGGTGTTTTAAGCCCAGGTTGCCTAGAAAGTGACCTTGCTATCAGAGCCAAACAGGTTTTTAAAAATGGCAAATCTCTTACAATTACATATGATATGAGTGATAAAACAGATATCTCATGGGGACAAGGAGCTGGGTGTAATGGTGTTATATTTATTTTATTAGAGCTTCTAGATCACAGGCTAAAAGAAAATATGCTTCATATAAAAAAATCTCTTGATCAAGATATTCCTATTTTACATATAAAAATATTAACAGCAGATTTGAAACTTCTAAATAACCTTTATTACTTATTTGAAGGGAACACATTCTTTACACCTCAAAGCGGTGTTCAAAAATCTGAATCTAACTTGATTTATACACACGTATTTTTGCCCAAACCTCGCCTCATTATTTTTGGAGCAGGACCTGATGTAAAACCGCTAGTTTCACTTGCAGCATTATCAGGGTTTTCAATTACCTTATGTGACTGGAGAGGAGAACTCTGTAATTATAATCACTTTCCCTCTGCAAACCAATTGATTGTAGGATTCCCAAAAGAAACGATTATTAAATTAAACCTTACCCCTCAAGATTATGTTGTCATCATGACGCATCATTTTCAAAGAGATCAAGAAATTCTATCCACACTCATTCATCAAGATTTACGTTATCTAGGTATCCTTGGACCCCGTGTCCGAACAGAAAAATTGTTAAATCGTACATCAATCCCCCTCTTCCTTCGCTCACCTATCGGACTTACCATTGGAGCAAAAGGTCCTCAGGAAATAGCTATTAGCATCGTTGCAGAGTTGATTCAATGTTTACGTACACCATTACTCCAAAATGAGTTTGAGTTGGATAAATGATGAGTGATCCTATCATTGGTGTACTTCTCGCGGCAGGAAAAAGCAAGCGAATGGGAAATAACAAGTTGAAATTACCACTAGGAGAGCAAACACTAGGAAATATTACACTAAAAGAAGCGATAAAATCCTCATTGGATCATCTAGTAGTTGTAACTAATAAACAAGATCATCTTCAATGGATCTCCCCTTTTCTGTTATCACCACTGTTGAGAGATAAGTGGACTCAACAAACTTGCAAATCAGCAATTAAGGGGCAAGCATATTCAATAAAATGTGGAGTAAAAAAAGCGATGCAATTACAAGCAAAGTCTATTATGATACTGCTCGCGGATCAACCTTTTATATCTAAAGATATAATAAACAAATTAATTGAACGTTATTTACATAATGAAAATGCCTATTTTATTGCAGCCTCTTTTCTGAACAGAATTAGACCTCCCATTTTATTTTCACATCAAATGTTTCCTATACTTATGCAACTGGAAGGAGATATAGGGGCGAGATATATATTGGGCAATGAAAAATGGCAGGAGAAAGGAATTATAGTTCCTTTTGAAGATCCCATCCCTTTTTTAGATGTAGATACCAGAGAGGATTATGAATTTGCAAAAAATGTATGGAAGTCTCTAAAAATGACAAAGTGTTAAACCTCTAATACCTCTAATACATTAATAGTGAACCTTATGTAAGAGGGAGTGTATAGGCTATGGATATACTCGGAAAAAGTATAATTCGGAAAGAGGCATTAGATAAAGCAACTGGCAAAGCAAAATATACTGCAGATGACCTTTCCGTATCTATGCTTCATGCAAAAATGAACATCAGTCCTTATGCTCACGCAAGAATTACACATATTGACACATCTGAAGCATGGAAACTCTCTGGTGTTCGAGCTATCTTGGCTGGAGAGCAATTTCCTCTAACAGGTGAAGAAATCCGTGATCGTCCCCCCATTGCCTATGATAGAGTACGGTATTGTGGTGAAGTTGTAGCTGTTATTGTTGCTGATAGTCCAGCGATTGCTAAAAGTGCTTCTAATCTTATCAAAGTTACCTATGAACCTCTACCTGTTGTCAATTCTCCTAGTGAAGCTTATAAAATAAATGCCCCTTTAGTTCATGAAAATATAAATTCGTATCACCGCGAAAAAGGTGTATATCCAGAAGCAAATACCAATATTGCAAATCGTACAAAGATTCGAAAAGGAAACATGGAATTAGGTTGGAGAAAAAGTGAGATTGTTGTTGAAGCTAATTTTTCCTTTTCTCCATCTGATCATGCCGCAATGGAAACAAGATGTGCCATTGCAGAGATTCGTGAGGATGAAACCGTTATAATTACCTCCTCTTCCCAATCGCCTTTTATGATAAAAAAATTAATGCACACTTATTTCGATATTGATATAGGAAAAGTAATTGTTAATACACCTTTAGTTGGTGGTGCTTATGGAGGAAAAGCATCTGTTCAATTAGAGCTTATTGCATACCTAGCTTCTAAAGCCGTCAATGGAAGAAAAGTGAAGGTTTTAAATTCCAGAGAAGAAGATTTGATTACATCCCCTGTCCATATTGGTTTAGACGCAACGATAAAGCTTGGATGTACGAAGGATGGTGTTTTACAGGCAGCGGAAATATTATATTTATTTGATGGAGGCGCATATTCAGATAAAGCGGTTGATATCAGTAGAGCAGGTGCGGTTGATTGTACAGGACCTTATCGCATAAACAATATTTGGTGTGATGCTTTATGCATGTATACAAATCATCCATATGCTGCACCATTTAGAGGTTTCGGTCATTCAGAAGTCACGTTTGCTTTCGAAAGAACAATGGATATATTAGGAAATAAAATGAAAATGGACCCCTTACTCCTAAGATCCACTAATGCTATTTTATCTGGAGATACAACACCTACTCAAGTACTTGTAAACAAAAGTAATGTAGGAAATGTATCCGAGTGCATCTCCAGATTGAAAAAAATCATCAATTGGGATGAAGGAAAGATTGAAAAGGTGAGTGATACGAAGGTTCGAGCAAAAGGAATATGCTGTACTTGGAAAAACTCAACCATCGATCCTCATGCTGGGTCTGGGGTTACACTAACCTTCAACCCTGATGGCAGCATGAATCTTATTTCCGGCGTTGTAGAAATAGGAACAGCAACAAAATCGGTTCTTGCACAAATGTTAGCGGATAAAATGAAGATGGATATTCATAAAATCTATGTGCAGATGGAAGTCAACACACTATCTACCCCTGAACATTGGAAAACAGTATCTAGCAGAGGAACATTTATGGCGGGTCGAGCTTTACTTAGCGCAGCTGATGATGTCATTTATCAGTTAAAAAAATTAGCTGCATGTATATTGAGATGTTCTAACGAAGATTTAGAAGTTGGATTTGGTAGAGTCTTTTTAAGAGATAATCCAGAACTCTATTTAAATATTAAAGATATTTGTTATGGATACAAATACCCAAACGGAAATGCTGTTGGAGGTCAAATTATTGGCAAGGGCCATTATATTCAAAGACACATCACTTATTTTGATCAAGACACTGGGAGAGGAAATCCAGGTCCAGAATGGACTGTTGCTGCACAAGGGGTTGTGGTTGAATTGGATCGTTCAGATTACACTTATAAAATTATAAGAGCAATTACAGTCGTTGACATTGGAAAAATACTCAATGAAAAAGCCGCTTTAGGTCAAGTCATGGGTGGAATGAGCATGGGATTAAGTTTTGCTGGACGAGAAACCTTTATTTTTGATCAACAGGGAAAAATTATAAATCCCCAACTTAGAACTTACCGTCCTCTACGTTTTGGTGAACATCCTCAGTATGATGTGGAATTTGTTCAAACTCCTGTGATAGATGGCCCCTATGGTGCACGAAGTGTAGGTGAACATGGATTAATTGGTATGCCAGCCGCTTTAGCTAACAGTTTATCCCTTGCTGCTGGAGTTGAGCTTAATCAATTGCCTCTTATCCCAGAATTAATTTGGAAAACGAAAGAAGGTGTTACCCATGATACAATTTGATTTTGAATACTATAAACCTGCTTCCATCTATGAGGCAGTTCAATTATTTCAAACACTAGATTCTCAAGGAAAACAACCTATATATTATTCGGGTGGTACCGAAATCATTTCACTTGCACGAATAAATCTTCTTTATACAAAAGCTGTTATTGATATCAAAGACATTCCAGAATGTAATATTTTACGAATACAGGACAATCAATTGGTTTTAGGCGCTTGTCTTCCACTAACTATCATTGAAGATGCAAATCATTTTCCTTTACTAACAAAAACCTTAAGAGAAATTGCTGATCATACCAACCGCAATAAAATTACAATTGGCGGCAACATTTGCGGACAGATCTATTACAGAGAAGCTGTATTACCTTTTTTACTATCAGATAGTCAAGTTGTCATTGCTGGTATTCAAGGTTTGAAATATGTACCTATTCAACAAGTATTTCATCAACAATTGCAATTGCAAAAAGGTGAATTTTTAGTCCAAATCATAACGAATGAAAATGATCTCCAACTACCATTTGTCAGTATAAAAAAACGACAGCAGTGGGATACTGGTTATCCACTAGTTACAGTTGTCGCCATTACAAAATCATCAGATAATTCATCGAACTCCTCAACAAAACAAATCCATGTAGCATTTAGTGGGATGAGTCCCTTTCCTTATCGCTCAGAACAAATTGAAGAAGACTTAAACCAACAAAACGCTTCTGTCCAACATAGAGTAAACCTAGCGATAACACATTTACCAGAACCCATTCTAAACGATGTAGAAGGTTCTTCAGAATATCGCAAGTTTGTATTAAAAAACACACTGCAACACGCATTAACTACTTTGGAGGCTGAGTAATATGTATTCATCAAACTCTAAAAATCTGAATATTTCATTATCTATAAATGATGAAGAAAGATCTGTAGTTGTTAGACCTGCTAACACACTTTTATCTGTGATTAGGGAAGGATTGGGATTAACAGGAACAAAACCAGGTTGTTACAATGGTGATTGCGGTGCCTGTACAGTTGATGTAGATGGGGTACCCATCAAATCGTGTTTAATGTTAGCAGTTGAGGGCGTTGGCAAAAAAATTACAACCATAGAAGGTTTAAGGAATACACCTGTTCAAAAAAGCTTTGTAGAACATTTTGCTTTTCAGTGTGGTTATTGTACACCAGGTTTTATTATAAATTGCAATGCTTTAATTCAAAAACATCCAAATGCTAAAGATGAAATCATCGAAGAGTGGCTTGAATCAAATATTTGTCGGTGTACTGGTTATAAAGAAATTGAAGAAGCTATCAAATCAGTCATTACTGCAAAAAGTGAAGAACAGCTTTGAATCCCAGTTTATACAGTAAAAAAAGCCCCCTTAGGAGCTTTGGAATATTAGTGTAAATTTGATTTTTTACTTTCTTCAATCGTTCGCATTAATTTCTTCTTTGCAACGGTTTTTAATTCTGGTTGTTGATTAAAACGTATGCCAGTTAAAGCTATCGCTTCTTTCAACGTTAATTCAACTGTAATTTTCTCGTTCCCTTTAGGAACTTTTACTTCATTCATTTGGATCACCTCACAAAGATTTTCTTTTAGTTTTTAACACTAAAAGCAAAACAAATAAAAGCGTTTACAATCCGAATTCAATTTAGCTTAAACACTTGATATTAAAGGATCCTTACAATTTTAATTTAACACACTATGTAAGGTTTATCAAGTGGGAATTTAGATTATTTTTAACTTTTTTTCAATTTCATTTTCACCTATTTTTTGCATTTTGCAAAAGCTATTTTTTTCGTTACAATATACTAATAATACTTCGGGGACCTCGTAATATAAAAAAGCAATAATGTACTTTTGTTATATTCTAATTTTTACCATTATGAAATTAATTCATTCACAATATAAAATATATTTAAGCATTAATTTAACTTCATCCCAGAAGCATCAAATATGGAATGAAGTAAAGGAGATAAATTATAAATATGAAATTAACAGAACAAAATTCTCCCCTCCTTTGGGGAGAGAAACGTTTTCATACATGGAATGTTGAGATGAGAAATACCTTTAATGAAAAAGTATTTAAAGTCATGTTAGATGCTGGATTTACTTGTCCGAATAGAGATGGAAAAATTGCAACTGGAGGTTGTACTTTTTGCAGTGCTCGAGGATCAGGTGACTTTGCAGGAAGTCGAAGAGATGATCTAGTAACTCAATTTAATACAATTCGAGATAAACAACATCAAAAATGGCCTAATGCCAAATACATCGGTTATTTTCAAGCTTACACAAACACCTATGCCCCCGTAGAAGAGCTTCGTGAGTATTATGAGGTCATTTTAGAACAGCCAGGAGTTGTTGGACTTTCTATTGCCACTCGACCCGATTGCCTACCAGATGATGTTATTGAATACTTGGCAGAATTAAACGAGAGAACTTATCTTTGGGTGGAAATGGGATTGCAAACTGTACATGAAAGCACATCCAATCTGATTAATCGTGCTCATGATACTCAATGTTATTTAGAGGCGGTTGAAAAATTAAGGAAACACAACATTCGGGTTTGTGCTCACATTATTTATGGTCTCCCTCAAGAAACACACGAAATGATGCTGGATACAGGAAAAGCTGTTGCAAACATGGATGTGCAAGGAATTAAGATTCACCTTCTGCACCTAATGAAAAAAACACCAATGGTCAAACAATGGGAAGCTGGCTTGCTACGTTTTCTTGATAAGGATGAATATATCAAACTAATCGTTGATACTTTGGAAATTCTCCCTCCAGAAATGATTGTTCATCGACTAACAGGAGATGCTCCTCGTGACTTATTAATTGGACCAATGTGGAGCTTAAAAAAATGGGAGGTTCTCAATGCCATTGATGCAGAATTAAAAAATCGAAATACGTGGCAAGGGAAGTTTTGGAAAAGTTAAACTTAAGCAATGATAGATTAAAAATCTCTCTCTATATATAAATTGTTACTTTGTGAAAATGGAGGAACCATTGTGGGCTTTTTATCGATATTAGGACAAACACATAAATTAATTCAGGAACGAGTAAAACAAGGGGATATCGTTATTGATGCTACGGTTGGAAACGGAAATGATACCTTATTTCTTAAAAAATTAGTTGGTGATAACGGAGTAGTTTGTGGTTTTGATGTGCAAATTACAGCGATTGAAAATACAGTAAAACGATTCTCTGATGCTGGTATCTCTTTAGAACATGTCCATCTAATTAAAAACAGTCACGATAAAATGTTGGAAGTATTACCCCCTTCTATGCATGAAAAAGTGTCTGCCATCATGTTTAACCTAGGTTATTTGCCTGGTGGAGATCATAAAAAAATTACGCAGCAAGAAACAACAATACGTGCACTGCAACATTCTCTTTTATTTTTGGAAAAAGACGGAATCATTACTATAGTGGTTTACTCTGGTCATCCAGGAGGAAAAAAAGAAGCAGACGCTGTACTTACATGGGTACAAAACTTACCTCAGCAATATTATCAAGTTCTGAGTTATCAATTTTTAAATCAAAAAAATAACCCTCCTTTTTTAATTGCGATTTTGAAGAGATAGTTTAGTTTTGAAACCTCCATGAATGAATTAAATCTATCTGGCTAATAAACGCCCAGTAAGCTGATATGATCCCCTTACGGTAAACAGTTTAAAAAATATAACTGTATATCATAAGGGGAGTTTTATTATGGGTAGAAAATCTAAAGTTGAATATGAATTGAAGGTTTTAGCAGAGAATTATTTGCGTTAAGAGTATGAAAGCGATATGTGAAGAACTTTCGATAGCACGTAGTTCAGTTCGACAAATGGGTTAGCCTCTACAGATCAAAAGGCTCAGTTGGACTACTCCCTTAACGAAAGCATACTTACAGTAAATTAACAATATCTGATTTTAATTTAAATAATCAATAAATCAATGTTTTTGACGTTTTTTTCTAAAAAATATGATCAAAAATGTTCAAAAAACAATATAATATCTGAACCAATGTTTTTAAACATGAGTTTCTGATAAATACAAGTGTAATTTGTTTAGCATTTTCCAGCAAATACAGGAGGTGAAAAAATGTCATTATCTAAATTTTGTTGTTGTGCTATAGGAGCAGGAATCGCTATGTTAGCATTGATCGGTATAGGGATCGGAATTGGAACAGCGGGTGGAATGGCAGTAGAAGGAATCGCACGACAACCTGAAGCAGCTGATGTAATTAAAGAAACATTAATTTTTTGTGTTATACTACCAGAATTATTTCTTGCCTTGCTTGCTTTTACTGTATCCATACTCATTATCTTTCTTTGTGCAGTAAAAAGAAAGGAACCCCATTGTTAAACATAAAACAACCTTTCTGATATAAATAATAACGTTCTATGAAACCAAGCTTTTTACCCTCATTAGATATAATTCTATTGGGGGCATTAATACCTCATATGACACAAGCACAGTTGATGCTTACTATTATGCTGGTTCATTGGAATACAACAAGCTTTGGATGCTGTTGGGATTAACTAATAATTTATAATTGACTCAAATAGTGAAGCTTTGTTTATTTAGAAGATCCATAATTTAAACTTATAAATAAACAATAAAGAGTCTAGTTTGTACTAGACTCTTTTACTGTGATCAAAATATTTTCAAAACTAGTTTAATGAATGGAACTGATTCTAGTTAGTATTTTTTGTAAATTTAAAAATCTAATTTTTAACTTCTAATCCTCTCACAAATACTTTTACCATTGTTTCAAGGTATTTATCCTTCGGTGGGATTTTAAATAACCCATCTTCTTTATATTCTTCTAAAAAAAATGCGCCTTGCAAACTTGAAAAAAACTGTAAAGCCAATGAATCAATATCAAAAGAAACAATTTTCCCCATTTTTTGCATTTGCAATAAATACTCATAGAATAAATCTTGTAATTCCCCTCTATTAGGTATAAGTTTGCTTGTATCTGTTCGCATAAAAAACTTCATAAAGTGATAGTTATCCTCATCTATATTGATTAACATTTTTGTGAGATTAAGCAGGTCTTTCTCAAAATCATAAACAACAGCACTTTTAAAATAATTTGTAAGATGTGACTGAATGGTCACAACATTATTTAATGCTGTTTCAAGAATTTTTTCTTTAGAGCCAAAATGACGATATATGGTTAACTCATTGATACCTACTTTTGTAGCAATCATTTTTACCGTTGTTATTTGATAACCATTCTCTGCAAATAATCTAATGCTTGCTTTCATAATTTTTTCTTTTGTGTTGCTCATTCTATCGCTCCTAATATTATTTCTATAATATTCATTATAGACTTATTATATAGTTTATCCAAATGAATATTAGCTAAGTTAGTTACAAGAAATTGATAGAACTATTAATGAGCCAGCGATTTATAAATTTTATGATAAACATATGATAAAAAAGAGCCCCATTTCTAAGACTCTCATTGGT
This sequence comes from Chengkuizengella marina, assembly GCF_009910845.1. Classification (GTDB taxonomy): domain Bacteria; phylum Bacillota; class Bacilli; order Paenibacillales; family KCTC-33759; genus Chengkuizengella; species Chengkuizengella marina. Next base: position 63,138 of record NZ_SIJB01000022.1, read on the forward strand.
ACACAATGCATATACTAGCATATTTTCAATTTTAATAAAAAAGTTAGAAATAGAACAATGGATAAAATCAGGATTTTAACGAAGTAAATATATCTAAATTATTCCTCTTTTAAAGGGAAGATGGAAGTAAAAAGATTTTTATCATCAACCTCTTCAAAATATCCATTAATTTCAATATAAGGTTCATCGATCATTATATCTGGATCACTCATTCCTTCAAGTGGGGTGAAAAGACTTAAAATGATTTCTTCATTAGATTTTATGTTTGATTTGTTTCCTAAAGCTTCTACTTTAAACTCATTTCCTTTAGAACCGCCAGTTGTTCTAATTGGATAAGAAAGATAAACGTTGTTTTGCTTTAAGTTAAATTTGCTTTCATTAATTAGTTTAATAGAGTAACTTATCCCGTCCTCTAATTCAATTTTATCTATTAATTCAATTTTTATGCTTTTTATATCATTTAGAGTTGCTATGGATTCGTCATTAGCACAACCAGTAATAAGTAAGATAATTAAAATGAAATCTAGTTTTCAAAATATAACGCACCTCTCAAGACTTTTTGGTTTAACTATTTATATAGTACCATTAAAATTAAGGTAATATAAATATTTTATTGTCTATCAGAATTGACTAGATAAAACAAGTATTTTATAGGAAGGAGAAACACTTTTAATTCTAATCATCTTTATATATCCTGGAGAATACTTAGATAATCATACATACTAGTGGCCTCCAAATAAATAATTACTTCCCTCAATCTTATCAAAGATATCTAGTTCAATGGGATTTGATTTTACATAAAAAGAATCTGGTTTCATTCATAAATAAAGACGCATCCCTTATTATAGAAATGCGCCAGATCGTGGAATTAAGCATTATGTAACCAAGTCTGATTTTGTTTATACATGCGAATGCTATTTTCATTATTATATAAGTATCTAGTCCCAGCAATCAGATAAAAATCACCTAATGTAATGATGTATTGTCATTATCATGCTTTACTTTAATTCTATCAGAAGGTACGTTCAAAATATAAATGTATTATTTTTACAAGTTTTGGATTAACTGTTACAAATTCAATCTCTATTATAATCTCCAATTTGTAATTCTATTGCAGTGTTTGGTTCATAAGATTATCATTCATATCGATAATTCTAAATTTTCCAATAGAACGAAATAGCGGCTCTATGTCTCTATCAAAAACCAATTATGGAACCCATAGAAAGGATAGTACTTGAACATTAGAGAAAGAAAGAGAAAAATCAACTTGATGAAGAGGATTTTTAGGATTGATTTTTCTCTTTACTTTTCTATGATAAACTCTTACATTTAGTTAAAACACTTGAAATGTCCCTTCTCAAAAGGGATTACATAAACTTCATGACTTTAATTGCTTTCACATTGATACTATAATTGAAGCTGGTGAAAGCAACTCCACTTAAGAATTCTATCTTAGAAGCATTAGCGGATATCGTGAGGCCTACGGGCATTCCTAGTAACTTTCCACCTTTCTCTACCGCGAAGAATAGATTATATAGATAACTTACGTTCGATGCAGTTGATTCTTTCCATTGCATATATCCCGTATCCACTGAACTTAAGTTTAAAAAAGTAGACTTCATAGTTTGTTTGTAGGCTTCCAACTGCTCATCGGTTAATTTAACGGATAGAGCATTCGCCATTAATTCTATTAATTTCCCTGACATGACTTCCACATCGGCATTTTCTTGATTGATCGTTGTATTCAGGGTACCTAGAAGTCCCATGGTAGAATCTTGCTGTACGATATCAAGGGCTGGACCAAACTCTAGCTCTAAAGTCTCTCTATTAACGGCATCTGTAAACTTATCTGCCATATAAAAAGCATCAAAAAGCAAGTCATCAGGTAAGTGCCAAGCTTCTCTAAATTCAATTGTTCCATTTTCTTTTAAGATAATCATAGGCATGATAGACTGGGTTGATTCAACATTCTGAATAGTTTGGACATCTTGTTTAGGTTCAGGTCCTTGATTCTCCGAAGCAAGGGATATCATAGAAGTATTAGAGAATAATAATGCGATTGCCATAGTACAAATAAATAATTTTTTCATCACAATGTTCCTCCTTAGTTTTAAATCACGATCCATTAATTTACATTTTCATTATCTCTAAACCTTGTAACCCTATCTTAAAATCAAATATCTCATGTCCCCGTAACTGCAACACTTTTTCCTTGGATGCATCTAGATCGACCGTTAAAATCAAAGGTAAAGCCATTAGTAAACTTCCCTTTTCCACTAAAAAGAGCATATTGTACGTATACGTTGTGTGCTGGTTCGGGCCATTGGAGAGGATAGTAAACCAACGGTTGCCTACTTGATCTTGTAACTGAATAAATGCTTCTGAGATGGCTGCTTGATACAAGTCTACATTCTGTGTGATCCCTAGAGCAGGTAGGATCGTAGCCGCGGTCTCTTCAAACGCTTGGGTCGTAGTTATTCTTTTTTCAACGTCTACATTCAAGGCCCCCGCATAGACTAGATCGGCTCTCTCTTGAGTAAAACCAAGTAAGTTCCCAAGACTGATTTCGTCTGTTTCTGCATCAACAGCTGCTTGTTGAATGTCTAAAGATAACTGCCTTGCCTCTGCTAACTTTTCTTCTCCTACAAGGATAACCTCTTTAAATCGAGGAGAGTCCTTTGCTTCATCCTGCTTCCCTTCCTCATTTTTCGCTAAGGATATCATGGAACTTGAAATTAAAATAAAGATCATACCTACAAAGAATACTGTGATTATTTTTTTCATTTGTCACCTCCCTCCTGAAATGTTGCACTCTCTCGTGTTGATCTCACTTCTTTTCCATGAAAAGATGCTTTCCTATCCTATGATCTTTTCCAAGGATGAAAGGAATAATCAACAGAGTAATACCATAATTTATAATAATTACATAATTATTGTAAATTAAACTATTAATGTAAGTCAAACAAAATTTTTGACCAGAACCTTATTTAATTTATTTGAATTTTAATTCCATATTTAGGGAAAATTTTACTGACATTGGATTTAGTCACTGGCGAATAGAATCATTATTATTCGATGGTTTTTCTCAAGGCAATTTTTACACCGTTAAAAACAGAAACCCCATTATATCAAAGAAATTTGATTTGAATTCAATAGAGTATAACCTAATGAAATGAAATAACATTATTATTATGCAAAATCAGGTTTTCTAGTGTCCCAAATGACTTGTATCAGAATGCTTATCGTTGTTAGTTGGTATAATTCACTTGATTACGACCCTTAATGTGGTTTTAAACATAAAAAATAAAGGATGATACATATTATACATGACTAATATGTATCATCCTTTTACTTGTTGTTCAACAAATGCGCCAGATTGTTGAACAAAGAAAAAGCATAGATTACCTCACTGATCTCAAGCTATTGTACTGGTTTGTTGTTAAGACAAAGATCATACCTATATTTAATGAATTATTTCTGTTTTATCTGGAAATGTACCTTCTCTATAGCATTGAGAAATTCGCAATCCAGCACGGTTGAATACCCATTGAGAAGGACCCTTAGGAACATTAGATATACTCTTCAATTCCTCAACCATTTTAGTGTTTTTGTTTAATTTTATTTTTCCAGGATTCTCATCTTTAATCTTGATAAAAAATCTATATATTACAAATTCCTCATTTTCAAACTCCTTATATAAATAGACTGGATATGCCATATAAAACAACTCCTCTTAAGGCTCTATAAACATTAAATGCGGGATAATGATCAAGGATACTTTGAAACATTTTGGAAAAGGCTTCATAGAGAAGGACCACATCCTGAACTTTCAGATGAACATGACTCAATATTCCGACTAAATCTTGTTCAAATATCCACACTTGAAATTCTAAGAAGATATGACCTAAACTATAATTACTTTTTCTTTGCTTTTCATTAAAACTGTTTCTTACAGGGAACTTTTAATGTATAATATAGTTAAGAGATTCATATACTAATAAAGAAACCGAAGGTGCTCGACACACCAACGGCTTCTATGGTTTAATACAATAGCCGTTAAAGAACGGTAAGCTTTGGTTTTTACAACAAATGGACCGCAACCTTGGAGGGGGGCGGTCTATTTCTTATTCTTAACAGATAACAAAGCTATAATTAATAACCCGAAGGTTAGCATTAAAGAAATCGCTTGATAAACTGTCATTGGGCATCACCCCCTATCTATAGAAAATGAGGGATCAGCCTACCGCCCTTCCAACTACTGTATTATTTCTATTATACCACTTTGTTCCATATAAAGTTATAAATATATTAATCAATGAATAGATTATACGTATAGTATCATACATATTTTTCCATTTATTATCATTCAAAATCTCCATATATTGAATTCATTATTTCTTCATACTCTATTACATTGATTATATTCTCCATGGGAACCTCAATCGTGAAGTTTGGATCTTCATTAATATTATTCGTTGATAAAGAAAGATCAATTAATAAATTTCCAACAATCCCCTCAATTATAATATCAGCATCAAGTTTCGCAGATTGATAGGAAATATAGTTATCCTTGTTAATACCATTCTGAATTGTAAGATCATTTACTTTAAAAGTATTCTTTTTATCTTGCAAAAATGAAACGATATCACTTCTTTTATTTACCAAATCCTCTTTAAGTTTTTCTGGCTCTCCTGGCTCCATATGTTTATATTCAGCCCATTTGGGACTAGATAGTAAATCCACTAGTTCAGGAAAAACATTATCAACAAAAGTTAAAACCACTTTCTCAAAATTTTCATCGGTGATTTTAATTTCAACAACTTCAGTTACATCTGCTCCATCTGGAAACTGAGATTCTTCCAGTAATGTGAAATATTCTTCCTCATCATAATGATTAAATATAACTCTAGACATTTCCTTTATAAGCTCATTTTGTTTCTGCAGAACTTCGAAATTAAATTCTTCCTCGTCAGACATTTCTGCTAACTCATTATAATTAAATTCCATGAATTTACCTTTTACTTCTTCAGGTAAAGGTATAAAAGGAATATTGGGTACTTTAACCAAAGCTCTTTCTTCTTCAATAACCACAGGTAGATTCACATTAAAACTCATGTCTCCAGGTATTTCTAAATCCAAGATCATTTCAATTTTCACTGGGTTATGTTGATACACTCCAGAAATATTCATATTAATATTTTGGAGCATGCCTGCAATCATAGCCGTCTCTAGTTCAGATTCAATCACTTCTTTTGGTACGTTCAAACTAAAATTTAAGTTTCCATCAAATGAATAGGATTCCATTTCAAATGATTTCTCATATGCACCATTCAACAATTCTTTAGGTCCTGGCTTCTGTCCACATCCACTTACAATGATTGTAAGTATAAGTAATACAACTGCTATTATTGAAAAAAAATTTTTCTTCATATTGTCTTTCATCCCCTTTTAAATAAATACCTTAATCATCATAAAACAATATAAATGATGAAGGAACACTCCTATATACATTATTTTTCAGGTCTTTTGGCATTTTTTTAAATTTGTATAGTCAAAAATAACCATTTTTCGTGAAGATCACACGACTAAAGTCGCGTGTTTCTAGCATCTCTGCTAGAGTTTGCCCACTTCTCAGACCTCGTTACCTACTATCTCTATGGGCGTTAATTCGGACACTTATAACCTTGTGCTATCCATCCCACACCTAAAGAAGTGGGATAGATAGCACATTATGGTAACTTTTTTAACTATTAAAAATTTAGATAAAGATAAATGGGGATCATCCACCATCAGATTGATTTTTTTTAAAATTCAGTATATTTAATCTTTTTTAAAATGAACAAAATCATACCAAATAAGTGTTTTTTTGCTGTTTTAAAAAGTGAAATTATGCTAAATTATACCTTGTGACAAGATTTTTCCAGTTTACAGCGTTAAGAATGAAAACGATATCTATGAAAAAAGGATTGCTCTGTTTGAAATGCCGGCCGGCTTTCATATAAAAAATTAAATTGTTGGAGGATACTAATGAAAATTTTTAAAAAAATTTCCGTTCTTGCACTAGCATTTACACTTACAACGACTTCTGGGTTATTTTCCCCTGAGGTACTTGCTTCAGAAAAATCTAGTGAGAAGAAAATTGAAAAAAGTTACAAAAACTCAATAAAAATGGGGAAATCAGAGGAAGAAGCGAGATTTATTGCATTATTCTCTGATAGATTGAAAAAAAATAAAGGAAAATTGAATTTCGAAAACGTTGAACCAGTAAGTGATAAATATGTAAAACTTAATCCATCGGAATATAAAAGTAGACTTTTAGATCTTGATGAAGCAGCAGTATTAAGGGAGATAATCACTGTAAATAGGTTGCAGCAACATGGAATGAAAGATCTAAAAAAATATCAAGAAAAAATGAAGGAAAAGGAGAAGGGTTCAAAGGCTTTAAAATATACTTACTCAGATGGTTCATCTGTAAGTTTTGAAGTAACTGATGAGATTAAGATTCAAAATAATGAAGTAGTCCCAAATTATACTACAGAATATAATGGACCTTGGGCTTATTCTGATGACTTTGGCCAAAATTATCTTGCGTTAAAGGAACAGATGCCGGCACGAGCTGGTCTAAAGTTACTGCTACATTAGATTGGGAATTGGATTTTGGTGAAGATAATATTACTGGTACAGATTATTACAGTTATAATGACAATATCGTTACTTTCAAGGATGAGTAATTGAATATAAATCTCATGAAGACGATAAGAGCTGGGTTAATAAAGCAACTGGTCGTGATGAATTCATCACGAGTTGGCGATCGGTTGTTTGCACCAATGGGAGTACAACAACTTTGACAGCAAACTCTCCGGTTATGAGCCTTGGTGTCTCTGTGGCAGTTAATAATATTTTCACTCAATTTTCAATTCCAAATCATTAAGAAGACGCATCTCTTGTTAAAGAAATGCGCTTTCTCTTAGAGAAACTATGCTTTCAGAGTTAACCTCGAATTTTATTAAGTCAAAAAACTCACTTTTTAAGTGGTATTACTCACTTTTTAAGTGTATAATATATTTAACAGTTTCATATAATAATAAAGAAACCGCAGATGCTACTAACATCATACGGTTTCATACAATATCCGCTTTAGACGGTAGGGTATTAGTCAAAAAATAGACCAGCAACCTTTAGCGAGAGGGCGGTCTATTTTTTATGATGAAATGACAGTATCGCTACTACAAGTAACGCAAAGCTGATCATCAAATAAATTGACTCAAATATCGTCATGGCCTCACCCCCTAACATTATAAATGAGGGATCAACCTACCGCCCTATGCCAAATATTGTATTGCTTTCATTATACCACTATATTCCATCAAATATATATTAAATAATGAATAGAATAGATTTATGTTGGTAATGTGACTTAGAAATATCTTGAATGAATTCCTAATCCTCGATTAAAGATGAAAGTACCATCCCAAAAGAGGATGATATCTTTAAAAAATTGATTTTTGTAGTTTAAAACTCTATATGAAACTTTTTTTGCTCTATATGAATACTATTCTTAGGAAAAGCGCCATATTTTCGAAGACTTCCAATTAATTGTACTATCCAACATACCAAGCATTTTCTTTGAAATCATTCCATTGCAATATAAAACTCTTAGCATGAAGTTTTAAACTACAAAATTCATGTGTTCCTCCATTAATACCTAATATATCAAAAATGAAATAGTCTTTAACCTGTTTCTTATTAAACTGTAATATTTCCACTTCTTCTAAATCAGTAATTAAGATGTTTACCTTCATATTTTCTTCAAAGAGAATCGCTTCACTTTTTGTAACATTGATAAAAGTAAGCTTACATCTGTCTGTTGATTTTGCTACATCATGTGGATTAATTGGATGTTTTTCAGAAATGTTAATAGTTTCTAAATCTATAATAACTAGGTCCTTTTCTACTTTCACTTGTTCGACTAGACAATCATGAAAATCCAAGTAATCAAAATAATCGCTTGTGGTTTTATATCTCCAAGACCTCATTTTATTTTTCAACACCATTCTAATATCAGTGAATTTATCAAATAGTTTGCTTACAAAAGCTTAAAGTAATAAAGTAATAAAAAAATAGTTCATCAACAAATTTAGTTGAAATTCCTAAGTTCGTTTCAAGATGTTGAGAGTTATATTGTTCCTTATTAAAAAGCATATATGGAACTTTTTTACCTCTATTTTGCCTCATCAAAATGCCTAAGTTAATGTTTCATACAATCACTAGATAATTAATTCTCTTCAATCCACAATACCATATTTATTGGTTTTCAATTTCTTCAAATTTCTTTACAATCTCTTATTCAACAAATAAAGACGCATCCCTTATTATAAATTAGCTCCAGATTGTTAAATAACCTAATCATCTTTACGAATACCGCTCACAGTTAAAATACCATCACCTCGAATGCATCAAGAATATTTTCCATAATGCTTACCTTAATAAATAAGGGTAACTTATCTAACATCAAATCATCCATCTTGGTTTCGGCTCTGTATCCCTCGAGAACCACTTCAAAATAATCATGCATAAACTTTTTACGTTTACCGACATCGGGTTCAAATTGTATCCAGCCCACTCCATGTGTCCAAAGACCTGCCAGATCAAATAATAAACAACAAACACTTCACCGAACTTAAAACTTCTATAAAGTCGTTTAATACTATTTTACTTCTGCATTATCTGAATAAGGTTGCCGCATGTATCGTCGAAGACAGCTATTGTGACTTCGCCCATTTCTGTCGGCTCCATAGTAAACCTCACGCCTTTTGCTATTAACCCTTTATACTCTTTATAAATATCTTCAACGCCAAACATTGTTGCTGGGATGCCATCGGTAAATATTTTCTTTTGATACTCTTTGGCGGCAGGATTGTCATTTGGTTCGAGTAAAATCTCGGTTCCGTCTAAATCATCGGGAGAAACAAGAGTTAACCACCTAAATTCTCCGACGGGAACGTCCTCCTTTTTTACAAACCCTAGCTTTTCTGTATAAAACTCCAGTGCCTTGTCTTGATCTTGTACAAATATACTGGTAACAACGATTTTCATACTGTTGTTGCCTCCCTCGTTATTTTGATGTGCTAACAATCTTGTAGTAAGCTGTCAGAAATTCCTGTTCCTATATTATAAAATTATTCTATCCATCCTTTCAGTAAGTTCTTAAGTGGTTCGTTGTTAAACATAATTACTCGATATTTTCCCTTTCGTTTTGATTTTACCAGCCCTGCATTTTCCAATGTAGTAAGATGTTTAGCGATCGCCTGTCTTGAAATGGAAAGGTCGTGCTTCATAATGAGACGTGCCGTCAGTTCATACAAAGTCAGCTCTTTGCGTTCGGAAAGTTCGTCTAAAATAAGCCGCCGAGTAGAGTCGCCAAGTGCTTTGAAAATAGTGTCTTTATCCCAATTCATGTATCAATTATATGCAACTTTTAGGTTGCTGTAAATATTAAGAAACTGAAAGGTTTTATGTTGCCTAGTTTTAGAAAATGTACCATATAGGGAATAATTCTATTAGCATTTAAAACTTTCACTTCTATGATTCAATAAAAAAACTTGTTGTTTCACAATATGACCCAAATCATAAAGAAGACGCATCTCTAATTAGAGAAATGCGCCAGATTGTTGAATAAAATCAATATAAATGAGTTTGAAATTATCTCGTCTCAAAAAAAGTTCCATGTTGACCCCAAAGCATATTCTCTAGCTCTTCTTTTTTAAAATTAACCATTGTTTTATAGATAGGAGTTCCTCTTATGCATGCACCAATAAAAAAGTAATGAAAACAATCCTTGCATCTAAGATAGTGACAAACGGTATAATGCTTTTCCTCATTTAATAGTTGTTCTATATCGTTTAAAGGACAATCTCCAGCGTAAACTTCTATCCTTTCTTGTAAAACCAATTCCTCAATAAACTTAATTGTAGGAAAATAGTTTAAGTGTGGATTACTATCTGCTACTTTAAAAATTTTCTTCAGAATGTAACATTTTTCACACATACCAACACCACCTGTTTATAACATTCAGTTGATATTAAACTTAATACTGAGTTTTATTTAGTTAAGTTTTCATTAATCCTTAAATTATCCCAATTAGCTTAATAATAGTTTGATACATTTTCACAGTACTTTTTTAGTTCATTTAAAGTAAATAATTGTGTCTTTGGATATTCGCTTGAATTTTCTCTAGAATAAGTTAGATGTACTACTACATATTTATTTAATTCATATATCCAGTAAACAACATCATCATTATCTTGTCTTTTAGCCACGGCAACCGTCTTTTTTCCGTAAAGGCAGTGATTAGGTGAAAGCTCTTTAATTAGTTCTTTATTTAAACTTTCTTCCATGTGATTAGATATTACCCACCACGGTTCCAGCATAAATTTATTCAGAACCTCTTTAATAGAAGTCACCCCATTTCTTACTTATTTTTCGTTCTTTTTAGTTTAAGTACAGTCCTTCAATTCTTAACCTAATTTTAGCATAATTCCCCCTCTTCGATACTAACAATCTGGCCCAAATCATAAAAAAACGCTTCTCTATTAGAGAAGTGCGCCATACTGTGAAAGATATAGAACCTTTTCATTAACAAGGGAAATTTATTTTATTAACTTTCTGAATTTGTTAATGTTATCGATCATTTCTTTACGCTCATCATTGTTAAGTATATTTAGTTTATGCAGGCTATTATAGTATGCAGATGCTGCATCCAATACTCCTTGAAATAAAACTCCTTTTGGTGCAGAACCATTGTAGATATGTCTATTAGTGCCCTCTTCGTACACAAGAATCTCAGCATCTTCACCTTTCTTCTTTATGCTGATTCTTAGGTAGTCAATCCCCAGTATCTTATCAATAGGTTCATAACCACTATGAAAAAAGTCAGCAATTGCATACATTACATCTTCTAGAAATCCAAGTCCATTTACACCTAACCCTATTAAAATCTTGTTGTTATACCTTATGTACATGGCAGACCCTATGAAGAATTTTGTAAGGTCTTTATCTAAGTACTTTTCCCCTTTTTCTAGTTTTTCGAGGTCATAGTAAAAAATATCAGGATAATCTTCGAGGTTTTTATATGAAGGACCTATACCAAGTTTTTCGACCGTTCGACGATACATCTTAGGATGTTTAGGTATATATACTTTTACTTCAATCATCTTTATCTCCCTTTTTTAATCAGTCTTTTAATTCAATGTTACTTCTCTTGTATATACTATATATACTATATGGTAACTTCTTCAACCATTCGTATTAAAAGAGGAACCCTATTGTAGTATAAATACTTCCACAATCTGGCCCGATTGTCTAATATGAGAGTCAAAAAGTAAAACTCATGAATCACATTTTAATTCATGAGTTTTACTCAAAATTGTATTCAATATAATATTTCGGTGCAACTTTATTTTAAACGGTTTAACTTTGTTTTAAACGATTCATCTTTTTTATTTAAAATCACATCCATCATTCCACTAGATATATCTATTCCAACTACGAAATATACTGAAGAGGAAATTTTCAATACACTTTCTCCCCCACCTGTACCAATATCAAGTAATATTTCTGAACTTTTGCACTTTTTCATTACTTCATGTAAAAATTCCATTTGACTCCTTCTGAGGTGCACTTCAATTTACTAAAATCCCAACCATTTTCCTTTCCAACTATGTCATAGAAATCTTGATATTTTAATTCATTCATTTTAATATATCCACTTTTCAAATATAAAAAACCAAGGCTTTTTAACTTGCTCAATAAAACAGTCCAGTGCCTTGGTTTTAAAAATATGTTAATCACTGTCGACACTGTTCAAAGCCCATAAATGTTAGGATTCCCAGTAAGTACATTTGATTGTTCTAAAATCATATGGAACTA